>JASCNZ010000041.1 GCA_029959905.1 Microbacteriaceae bacterium PS02344 | reverse complement strand
CGCGGGGCGGGCCACCCCGAGCCCCCACAGTCGTGGCCGGGGGGGGCGCCCGCCCCCCCCCCCCCCCCCACCGGCGCAGACTTCTCAAACAGAATTTCCGACACAGGAGAACTAGTGCTCGAGTCCACAACTTTCGATGAGCTTCGCATCGGCCTGGCGACCGCAGACCACATCCGCGCGTGGTCCTACGGCGAGGTCAAGAAGCCCGAAACCATCAACTACCGCACCCTCAAGCCCGAGAAGGACGGCCTCTTCGGAGAGCAGATCTTCGGACCGTCCCGCGACTGGGAGTGCGCCTGCGGAAAGTACAAGCGCGTCCGCTTCAAGGGCATCGTCTGCGAGCGCTGCGGCGTGGAGGTCACCAAGTCCTCCGTCCGTCGTGAGCGCATGGGCCACATCGAGCTCGCCGCCCCCGTCACCCACATCTGGTACTTCAAGGGTGTTCCCTCGCGTCTGGGCTACCTGCTCGACATGGCGCCGAAGGACCTCGAGAAGGTCATCTACTTCGCCGCGTACATGGTGATCTCGGTCGACGAGGATGCTCGTCACCGCGACCTGGGCACGCAGGAGAACAACATCCGCCTCGAGATCAAGACGCTCGGCGACCGCCGTGACTCGAAGATCGCGGAGCGCCTCGCGCGCCTCGAGGAGGAGCTGGCCGCTCTCGAGTCCGAGGGTGCGAAGGCCGACGCCAAGAAGAAGGTCAAGGACGCCGCCGAGAAGGAGATGTCGCTCATCCGCAAGGGTGCAGACGACGCGATCGCTAAGCTCGAGCGCGTGTGGGAGGACTTCCGCACGCTCGAGGTCGGCGCGCTCCGCCCCGAGGACGACGTCTTCCACGAGCTGCAGGACCGTTTCGGTCAGTACTTCGAGGCCCACATGGGCGCGGAGTCGATCAAGCGTCGCCTGGAGTCGTTCGACCTGGCCGCCGAGGCCGAGAACCTGCGTCTGCAGATCTCGGAGGGCAAGGGCCAGCGCAAGATCCGTGCGATCAAGCGCCTCAAGGTCGTCAGCTCATTCCTCGAGACCGGCATGAGCCCGGCCGCGATGGTTCTCGACGTGGTGCCGGTGATCCCGCCGGAGCTTCGTCCGATGGTGCAGCTCGACGGTGGCCGCTTCGCGACCTCCGACCTGAACGACCTGTACCGCCGCGTGATCAACCGCAACAACCGTCTGCGTCGTCTGATCGACCTCGGTGCCCCCGAGATCATCGTCAACAACGAGAAGCGGATGCTGCAGGAGGCCGTCGACGCGCTGTTCGACAACGGCCGCCGTGGTCGCCCCGTCACCGGTACCGGCAACCGTGCCCTGAAGTCGCTCAGCGACATGCTCAAGGGCAAGCAGGGTCGCTTCCGTCAGAACCTGCTCGGAAAGCGCGTCGACTACTCGGGCCGTTCGGTCATCGTCGTCGGCCCGCAGCTGAAGCTGCACCAGTGCGGTCTGCCCAAGCAAATGGCCCTCGAGCTCTTCAAGCCGTTCGTGATCAAGCGCCTGATCGACCTCGGTCACTCGCAGAACATCAAGGCCGCGAAGCGCGCCGTCGAGCGCACCCGTCCCGAGGTCTGGGACGTGCTCGAGGAGATCATCCGCGAGCGCCCCGTGCTGCTGAACCGCGCCCCCACCCTGCACCGTCTGGGCATCCAGGCCTTCGAGCCTCAGCTCGTCGAGGGCAAGGCCATCCAGCTGCACCCGCTCGTCTGCGCGGCGTTCAACGCCGACTTCGACGGTGACCAGATGGCCGTGCACCTGCCGCTGTCGGTCGAGGCTCAGGCCGAGGCCCGCGTGCTGATGCTCGCGTCGAACAACATCCTCAAGCCGTCGGACGGCCGTCCGGTCACCCTGCCCTCGCAGGACATGATCATCGGTCTGCACCACCTGACCACGGTCAAGGAGGGCGCTGCCGGTGAGGGTCGTGCGTTCGGCTCGGTCTCCGAGGCGATCCTGGCGAAGGACGAGGGTTCCCTCGACCTGCAGGCCAAGGTCCGCATCCGCATCCCGGGTCTGACGTTCCTCGAGGGCGAAGCGCCCGAGGGCTACGAGCGTCACGGTCTCGTGGACGCCTCGCTGGGTCAGGCGATCTTCAACGACGCGCTGCCGAAGGGCTACCCCTTCGTGCGCGAGCAGGCCGACAAGGGCAAGCTGTCGCAGATCGTCAACAAGCTGGCCGAGGAGTACCCCAAGGTCGAGACGGCGGCGACGCTGGACCGCATCAAGGACGCCGGCTTCTACTGGGCCACGCGCTCGGGTGTGACCGTCGCGCTGAGCGACATCCTCACCCCGCCGAACAAGGCGGAGATCGTCGCGGGCTACGAGAAGCAGGCCGCGAAGGTCCAGTCGCAGTACGAGAAGGGCCTCACGACCGACGCCGAGCGTCGTCAGGAGCTCATCAAGATCTGGACCGAGGCGACCGACGAGGTGCAGGCCGCGATGAAGGCGCACTTCCCCGAGGACAACACCATCAACCGCATGGTGTCGTCGGGTGCCCGTGGTAACTGGCTGCAGATCCGGAACATCGCCGGTATGCGTGGTCTGGTGAACAACCCCAAGGGTGAGATCATCCCGCGTCCGATCATCTCCTCGTACCGCGAGGGCCTGTCGGTGGCGGAGTACTTCATCGCTACGCACGGTACCCGTAAGGGTCTCGCCGACACCGCTCTGCGTACCGCCGACTCGGGTTACCTGACCCGTCGTCTGGTGGACGTCTCGCAGGACGTCATCATCCGCGAAGAGGACTGCGGCACGTCGAAGGGCCTCGAGCTCCCGATCGCCGCTCCGAACTCGCAGGGCGAGCTGGTGCGCGACGCGAACGTCGAGAACTCGGTGTTCGCCCGTACGCTGGCGTCCGACGCGGTCAACGCGGCGGGCGAGGTGCTCGCTGCAGCCGGCGACGACGTGGGTGACGTGCTCATCGACAAGCTGGTCGCCGCGGGCGTCGAGACCATCAAGGTCCGTTCGGTCCTGACCTGCGACTCCGCCGTCGGTGTGTGCGCGCAGTGCTACGGCCGTTCGCTCGCGACCGGCAAGACCGTCGACATCGGCGAGGCCGTCGGCATCATCGCGGCCCAGTCGATCGGTGAGCCCGGCACCCAGCTGACGATGCGTACCTTCCACACCGGTGGTTCGGCATCGGCGGATGACATCACGCAGGGTCTGCCCCGTGTGCAGGAGCTCTTCGAGGCGCGTACCCCCAAGGGTGCATCGCCGATCGCCGAGGCCGATGGCCGCATCACGATCGACGAGACCGAGAAGGCCAAGAAGGTCATCCTCACGCCCGACAACGGCGACGAGGCAGTGGTCTACCCGGTGCTGAAGCGTGCGACGCTCCTCGTCGAGGACGGACAGCACGTCACGGTCGGTCAGCCCCTGCAGGTCGGCACGCTCGACCCCAAGGAGGTCATGCGTGTCATGGGTGCCCGTGAGGTGCAGAAGTACCTCGTCGGCGGCGTCCAGGGCGTGTACCGCTCGCAGGGTGTGCCGATCCACGACAAGCACATCGAGGTCATCGTTCGCCAGATGCTCCGCAAGGTGACGGTCGTCGATCACGGTGAGACGACTCTGCTCCCGGGTGAGATGGTCGATCTGAAGCGTTACCAGCAGATCAACCGCGAAGCCGTGGGCGAGAGCAAGCGTCCCGCGTCGGGTCGCCCCGAGCTGATGGGTATCACGAAGGCGTCGCTCGCGACCGAGTCGTGGCTGTCGGCCGCGTCCTTCCAGGAGACGACCCGCGTGCTCACGCAGGCCGCCATGGAGGGCAAGCGCGACCCGCTGGTCGGTCTCAAGGAGAACGTCATCATCGGAAAGCTCATCCCCGCCGGAACCGGTCTCTCGAAGTACCGCAACGTCACGGTCGAGGCGACCGAGGAAGCCAAGAGCGAGCGCTACCCGAACCGGATCTTCGCATCCGACGGCGCGTACTCCGACGGCGACTTCGGCTACGTCGACTTCGACGCGTTCTCGACGGACGACATCACCCCCGGCACGTACAACTGAGTGACGGCGCCTCCTCGGAGGTGACGATGTGAACGAAGGCCCCGGGCTCCTGCCCGGGGCCTTCGTCGTACCCGCGCGGCGCGATAGTGTCGGCGGGTGAGCACTGAGACTTCCCCGGGGTCGGCCGTCGTCATCGGAGACGCGCTGATCGACGAGATCCGCGACGCATCGGGCATTCGCGAATTGGTCGGCGGCGCGGCGCTGAACGTCGCGGTCGGCCTGCGCCGGCTGGGCGTGCCGACGACTCTGATCGCGATGGTCGGCGACGACGAGGCCGGCGACCACATCCGCGAGTACCTCGACGACCACGGCGTGCGCCTGATCGCGGGTGAGGCCCCGCACGGGTCCTCGCGTGCGATCGTCGAGCGCTCACCCTCGGGAGAGCCGCAGTACGTCTTCAATGAGGCGGCGCAGAACCGCAGCATCCGCTACTCCGACGACGCCCGCCGGGCCATCGCCGAGGCCGCGCTGGTGGCCGTGAGCTGCTTCCCGTTCGACGAGGCCGACGAGGTGGAGGCGCTCGCGGAGGTGATCGACGGCACCCGCCTGGCGATCGATCCGAACCCTCGCGCCGGCATGCTGCGCAATGCCGAGGCGTTCGTGCGGGGCTTCGAGCGCATCGCGGCGTCGGCCGCGCTCGTGAAGGTCGGAGCCGACGACGCGGCGCTGCTCTACGACGGCGATCTCGACGCGCTGCGCACGCGCCTGCGGCACTCCGGCGTGGCGGCGGTGCTCGCGACCGCCGGTGCGGACGGCGCCGTGATCGAGACGGATGCCGGAACCGCGGCCGCCCCCATCTCGCCGCTGCCCGGGCGCATCGTCGACACGGTCGGCGCGGGTGATGCGACCCTCGCGGCGGTCGCCGCCGGGCTCGTGTCGGCGCCCCCGGAGGCGCCGGACGACTGGCGTGCGCTGCTCGTGCGGGCGATGGACGTCGCCGCCGCGACCTGCCGTTCAGAGGGTGGCCTGCTGCGCACGCCCGAGTCGCTGGCGGAGTCGGAGCGCGGCGTCTTCGGCAGCTGACCTCTCGATTTCATCTGCTCGCCCTCGGCGGGTATGATGAATTCTCGTGCCCCCGGTTGGCTGTTCAAGTCGGACGGGTGCGCTCTGGCGAGTTACCCAAGCGGCCAAAGGGATCTGACTGTAAATCAGACTGCACTGCATTCGGGGGTTCGAATCCCTCACTCGCCACCATCATCGAGAAGCCCGGTCCTCCTGCGAGGTCCGGGCTTCGTCGTCACCGCAGGTGCGAGGCGCCGTTCAGGTCGAGCACCGCTCCCGACGCCCACTGCGCCTCGGGGGAGCTCAGATAGAGGATCGCTGCGGCGACCTCCTCGGGGGTGCCCACCCGGCCGAAGGGGCTCTGCGCGCGCACCGCGTCGCCGTCGGGGCCGGCGAGGCGCTCCTGCTGCCGGTCGGTGGCGACGAAACCCGGGGCGACCGTCGCGACCGAGATACCGTGGGGAGCGAGTGCCACGGCCATCGATTGACCGAAGGCGTGCAGTCCGGCTTTCGCCGCACCGTAGGCGGGGAAGTCGGGCTCGCCGCGCGTGGCGCCGCGGGAACCGACGTTGACGATGGCGCCCGGCCGCTTCGCCGCGATCAGGGCGTCGGCGACGAGGTAGGTGACGTTCGCGACGCCGAGCAGGTCGACGTCGATCATGCGCCGCCATGCCCGCTGCCACCCCGCATAGTCGATGCCGTCGACGCGGTGGAAGGTCTCCGCACTCGGTGCAGTGGCGGCGTTGTTGACGAGAACGTCGATCGTGCCGAGGGCGGAGGAGGCGGCATCCACGACATCCTGCGCCGTTTCCGGGTCGGCGAGGTCGCCGCCGACGAGGTGGTGGCCCTCGCCCTGCAGCATCGACAGCGTCTGCGCAGCGGCGTCGCGGTCCCGGCCGTAGTGCACGGCCACGCGGTCGCCGCGCGCGCTGAGGGCGATCGCGGTCGCCCGGCCGATTCCTCGGGATGCCCCGGTGACGAGAGCGTGTGCCATGTGTGTGCCTCCGCGTCCAGGCTAGGCCGTCGATCGGTTCGACGGGGGCGACCCACGGAGGTCGGCCCCGGCCCCGCTACGGACTTCCTAGACTGGAGGGATGCGACCGCTCACCGAAGCCGACGTCCGTGCCTCGTTCGTGAATGCGGACGCCGAAGACCTCCGCATCATGGAGATGCCGCACGACTTCCTTCTCGTCGACTGGGACTACCTCGACTTCTTCGCCTGGCGCGACCCGGGTGCCTCCCGCCGCGGTTACGTGCTCATCCCGCATGAGGGGCGGGTGGTCGGGGTGGTGCTGCGCGCCTCGGATCCCGGACGCAGCCGCTCGGGGATGTGCAACATCTGCCGGATCATGCAGCCCGGCAACCAGGTGACCCTCTTCTCGGCCCGTCGAGCGGGCGAGGCGGGGGAGCGGGGCAACTCGTTCGGCACGTACATGTGCGCGGATCTGTCGTGCCACGACAACGTGCGGCTCGCGCATCCCCTCGCCCCGAACGAGGTGCGTGCCGCGGGCCAGGTCGACTTCCGCCTCGACGGCACGCGGCGGCGCATGGAGACCTTCGTCTCGCACGTGTGGGAGCAGTCCTGATCGCGGATACGCTGAAGGCACCGTCCCGTGCTCGAAGGAGATGCCATGAGCGATGCCATCCTGCTGTCCATCGATGAGGGGCTGGCCCGCCTCACCCTGAACCGGCCGGAACGGCTGAACGCTTTCAACGCCGACCTGGCGCACGGGTGGCGCGATGCGACAGCCGAGGCCGTCGGGCGCGACGACGTTCGGGCGGTGCTGATCGATGCCGCGGGTCCGTCGTTCTGCGCGGGCGGCGACGTCATCGACATGGCGTCGCGCGGGGGTTCCGGTGACGAGATCACGGCCCTGGCGCGGGTCATCAACGAAGGCATCCGTTCTCTCACGGAGTCGGCGGTGCCCGTGGTGGCTGCCGCGCACGGCACGACCGCGGGGGGAGGCCTCGGAATCCTGCTCAGCAGCGACTACGCCGTCGTCGGGTCTCGATCGCGGCTGGGCAGCCTCTACGCGAACATCGGCCTGACGCCCGACCTCTCGGTCTCGGCGCAGCTCGCGCAGGCGGTCGGCCAGCGCCGTGCCTTGCAGCTGGTGCTGCAGGATCGCCTGCTCTCGGCCGAGGAGGCCGTGGAGTGGGGCCTCGTCGCCGAGCAGGTCGCCGGCGCGGATGCCGAAGCGGAGGTCGCGGCCGTGCGCGCGCGAGCCGAGGAGGTGGCGCGCTTCTGGCTGCGGGGCGCGGCCGAGGCCTACGGCCGCGCGAAGCAGCTCGTGCGGGCACGGCCCGAGCGCACGTTCGCCGAGCAGCTGGAGGTCGAGGCGCAGACGATCGGCGCGTCGCTCGAGACGCCCGACGCGCAAGCGCGCATCGCCGCCTTCGCGGCCGCCTCGGCACGCCGCGCAAGCTGACTCATCCTCCACAGCCTCTCTTCCGGGACAGTTCCTTCGCTGCCGGGTGTGCGGCCGCGCGGCGCGCGGCGCGCATGGCAGGATGAGGGCATCGCCGCCGAACGAGAGGATCGTCATGTCCCAGCCGGAGACCGTGGCCAGCGAGAAGAAGAACACATCCCTGCTGATACGGGGAGCGATCTGGATCGCGATCGGCGCGCTGATCGCCGCCGCGCTCGTGTGCGTCGTCTGGGTGCTGATCGGTGACCAGGACGGATTGATCGGACGCGCGTTCCTCACCATCGTCCTCTTCGCCGGGTTCGCGGGCATCGCGATCCTCGAGGCGAGCCTCGCCCCGAAGCGCCCGGACTGGCTTGCGCTGACGAGCATGGTCACGTGGATCCTCGCGCTCATCGTCGGAGCCTTCAAGATCTGGCTCCCCGAGCAGGGCTACTACTTCGACGGCGCCGGTCGTTTCTTCCAGCTGCTGCTGGTCGTCGGCATCCTGCAGCTCGCCCTGCTGCACGTGCGACTGTTCACCCCTGCGGCCTACCGGCACCCGAGCACCTTCAACCGGGTGATCCACATCGTCACGGTGGTGCTCCTCGGCGCGCTCGTGGGCATGCTCGTGTTCTACCTCACGTTCCCCGACAACTTCGACTACCCCGAGCTGTACTGGCGCATCGTCACGGCGCTCACGATCCTCGCCGCGGTAGGCACCACGCTTGTGCCGCTGCTGAATGCGTTGTTCGCCCCGAAGAAGCCCGCTACGACCGCCCCGGGCGTCGGCGCGCCACTGGCCTGGCCGACCTACGCCGACGGCGTGACCCCGCTGCCCGCACTGCCCGACGGGTCGCCCGACTGGAACGCGTACTACACGGGTCAGCCCACGCCGTTCGCCGCTCAGGCCGCCCTCCCGGCCGTACCGACGGCGCCGTTCCCGGTCGCGCCCGAGCCTCCCGCTCCGGCCACGGCGTACATGGATCCGCAGCATGCGGGTCAGCAGCCGATGCCGGCCCAGCCCACGTGGCCGCAGCAGCCCCCGATGCCGCAGCAGGCGCCGCAGCAGTCTTCGTCGCCGATCGTGCCGCCGCGCCCGGAGGCCCCTGCGCTCCACGAACCGGCCCCGTCGTCGGAGCCGAGGCCGGGAGAGCCCGGGGCGTTCCCGCCGCCGCCCGCTCCACTGCCCCCGCGATGAGCGCGGACACCCCCGTCGCACTTCGCGACCTCGCGATCGACGTGGCGCGAGAGGCGGGCGAGCTGGCGCGACGGCGACGCCGCGAAGGTGTCCGTCTCGCGGCCACCAAGAGCTCCCTCGCCGACATCGTCACCGAGGCCGACCGCGAGGTCGAGGCGCTCATTCGCCATCGCCTGTCGGAGGAGCGTCCGCGGGACGGCTTTCTCGGCGAGGAGTCCGACGCCTCTGCGGGCGACAGCGGCATCACCTGGGTGGTCGACCCGATCGACGGGACGGTGAACTACGCAGCGGGCATCCCCGCCTACAACGTCAGCATCGCCGCCGTGCGCGGGGGAACGGATCCGGCGACGTGGGAGCACCTCGCGGGCGCCGTGTTCGCCCCGGCCCTCGATGAGATGTTCTCGGCGTCGGTGGGCGAGGGGGCCTGGCTCGACGGCGTTCGTGTCGAGGTGTCGCCGCAGAACGAGGCCGGCGCACTGCTCGCCACCGGGTTCGGCTACGACCCGACCACCCACGACGGTGACATTGCCAGTGTGCGACGGGTCATGCCGATCGCTCGTGACCTGCGACGGATGGGCGCGGCTGCGCTCGACCTCGCCTACGTGGCGGCCGGTCGGCTCGACGGCTACTTCGAGCGAGGACTCAAGCCCTGGGACTTCGCCGCGGGGGCCCTGCTCGTCCGTGAGGCCGGGGGCGTCGTCTCGCGGAGTGACATCGATACGCCGCGCCCGTTGCTCGTGGCCGGTGCCGCGGCGCTGCACGACGCGATCCTGGCGCGGATCGTCCAAAGTTGAACAACTCATGGCTTTCCCAGCCGCCGCAGGGTAGGGTTTATCCGATCGTTATTTTCACCACCCGAAGGTGGAAGACCAGACGAGCCCCCCGAGCTTGACGTACGACCCCGAGAGAATCGTTTTGCCCTTCGAGAATCCCCAGGCTGAGTCCGCGCCCACGCGCCGCTCCAGCCGACTCCGCACTGCGGCCGTCGAGGCCCCCGCGGCGGGAGCGACGACGCACGCGACAGCATCCTCGTCCGAGCCCACCGCCTCGCCGAGCTCCCGCCGAGCCGCGCGCGAGCGACTCATCGCCGCCGCCCTCGCCACCTCGGTGACCCCGCCGGCCGTTGCGCCCAGCGAAGACGTCGTCGACGAGATCGAGAACGTCGGCGTGCTCGAGACGCCCAGCCCCGAGCCGGCCGACGTCCCCGACGCCGAGACCGCGGCACCCGACGACACCCCCGCCTCGGCGGAGAGCAGCCTCGTCGACGCGTTCGAGCAGGCATGCGCCGCTCTGCGCGGGTCGGCCTTCGGCCCGGCAGCGACCTCGACGGAGTCGCTGGCCACCGATACATCCACGTCGACCGACGCCGATGACGATGCATCCGCTGCCCGAGAGGCCGCTGCCTCGAAGCCGCACGTCGCTCGTCGTCGCACGCGTCTCCGCAAGGTCGTCACGCTCGGCGCGACCGTCGGCGTCATGGGGCTCGCTGGGCTCCTCGCCGTCTCGATGACCCTCCCCGCCGAGGCCGTCGCCGCCGTGCAGGGAACGACCTCCGCGTCGACATCGTTGGTCGCGGCCGACACGAAGAAGGCTGCCGCCGACGACGAGATCCAGGCGTTCGTCACCTCGTCCGATGTGAAGAACGAGGCCCTCACGCGATCCGACGCCTTCAGCACCATCTCGATGGTCGACGTCGCCGCCGAGCAGGGCATCAACTACTCGAACGAGATCTTCACCAACGACCCCGAGGCTGCCATCCAGTGGCCGTTCCTCGTGGGTGTGGGCATGAGCTACGGCTACGGCATGCGCAGCGGACGTCTGCACGAGGGGATCGACTTCGTGCCGGGCAACGGCGCACCCGTCCAGGCGATCGCCGACGGCACGGTGCGGATCGCCACCGAGCAGGGCGGCGCTTACGGCGTCACCGTCTACATCGACCACGTCATCGACGGCGAGGTCATCACGAGCCACTACGCGCACATGCAGTACGGCTCGCTGCAGGTGCAGACCGGCGACAAGGTCACGGTCGGCACGGTCATCGGAAAGACCGGCAACACCGGTCGTTCGTACGGCGCGCACATGCACTTCGAGCTCATCGTGAACGGTTCGACCATCGACCCGATGCCGTGGCTCAAGGCGAACGCCGGTCGATACGAGTATTGACCGACTCGATTTCATGAGGACGCCACAGTGATGGTATTCTCGTGTGGTTGCCCCGCGAGGGGCAGCACGCCCCGATAGCTCAGTGGCAGAGCACTTCCATGGTAAGGAAGGGGTCGTCAGTTCAATCCTGACTCGGGGCTCGCAGCAACCGCCTGCAGAACGCGGATGCGTCGCGGCAGGGTAGCTCAGCTGGTCAGAGCGCACGACTCATAATCGTGAGGTCGCGGGTTCAAGCCCCGCTCCTGCTACAGAATGAAACCCCCGGTTCCCCGGGGGTTTTGTCGTATGTACGCGGACGCCCGTCTGCCCGCGAGGGCCAGCGGTACTCACCCCCGTTCGTCGGCCCGGGGCTCCTCGGTCTCCGGGGCATCCGCAGGGCTTTCACCGGTGCGCGGGCGGCTGAGGATCAGGATGCGGCGGAGGTGCATCGCCGCCAGTACGCCGGGGCCCATCGTGCGCCCTGCAGCGCGGGTCGTCTCGTCGACCGCCTCCACGAGCCCCCGCACGGCGCGCGCCGCATGGCCCCGGGCGCGATGCGCCTCGGGGGATTCGCGATCGTCGACGGCCAGGGCGTCCGCCACCGCATGGCAGGCGGCGGAGAGCGGGTGGGGGAGTGCCGGGTCGAGGTCGATCGCACCGGGGCGGTCCCAGATGGTGTCGGCGATGGTCTCGGAGATGTCGCGGATCTGCTGCGAGATCCGATCGAGCGCCTCGAGCTGTGCGTGCGCATCGTCGGTGGAGGGTCGCCGCCGCCACGCTCTCGGATTGCCGCGCAGACTCTCGTCGGCCTCGACGAGAGCTGCGCGCACCGAGCGTGAGGTCTCGGCGAGCGAGACGGCGTCATCGGCCCACTGCTGCCGCTCCGGTGGCCACGAGTCCGTCACGGCGTCACCGATGTCGTGCAGGTGCGACGAGAGACGTGCGCGGAAGCTCTCCAATTGCGCTGCCGCCTGCGCGGTCAGCGGTGCCGGGGCGATCGCGAGGTTCACGATGAGGCCGATCACGACGCCGACCGACATCTGAGACAGGTAACCGAGGGAGTAGTCGTCGGCGTTCTGCCCTCCGATGATCAGCACGAACAGGGCCGCCATCGGGACGTACTCCTGACCGACGCCGAACCATCCCGTTCCCGAGACGAGTACTCCGAGCCCCACGACGAGGGGTATCGACCACCAGGTCGGTCCGACGGTGAGCACGATGATGCTGGCGAGACCGATGCCGGCCGCCAGCCCCAGAACCGTCTGCAGGCTCGACTTCGCCGAGCCCATCAGCGTGGGATACATGCTCACGAGCGCCCCGAGGGGAGCGTAATACGGGTACTCGTCGACGACACCCGGCATGTGCGGGGCGATGGTCCATGCGAGCCCGACGGCGATCGCAGTCTTGGCGACCAGCAGCAGGCGCGCGGGTTTCGTGGCCGCGCGCAGCCCGTCGCCGACGGACGGCCACAGCCTCGGCATCACCGGCTCCACAGGGCGCCGACGGGCGGCGCGCTCACTTCGCGTGGCCCTCGGCGAGGTACGCGAGCCGGTGGAGGGTCTCCGCGTTCCGGAACTTCAGCATGGGTGCGGTCAGGAAGCCGGGCATCAGCGTCGCCGGCCCTTTGACGGGCTCCTCGTCGATGCGCACCATCGATCCTTCGCCCCACGGCCGCACCCGCAACGTGACGCGCGCCTCGCCGATCGGCCAACCTTTCGCGCGGATCACCATGCGACGCGGCGGGTCCCACTCCTCCACGACCGTGCTGTCGTCGAGCAGCGCGGGCCACACGCCCACCGAATGGTGCAGCTGGGAGCCTTCCTGGGGCCAGGTCGCCTCGACCTCGCGCATGCGCGAGGCACCCACCACCCATGAGGGGTAGAGCCATCCGTTCTCGAGCACCGTGAAGACGTCTGCGGGACTGCAGTCCATGGTTCGCACGTTCTTGGCCATGCATCCATCGTGCGGTGCGGCCATCGCGCACCCCAGGGGCTTGACGAACGGCGGGTCGGGCGTCAGGGACGCCGCGACCCGCCGTGCCACGGTTCAGAGCGCGCGCAGGCCCTCGACGAGCGGCGTGGTCGGCCGCCCGATCAGGCGGGAGAGCGTTCCGTCGCTGTCGGCGAGCGCGCCCTCGGCGATCCCGGCGTCGAGTGCGACGACGAAGCCGGCCGTGCCCTCGTCGAGACCCGCCTCTGCGAGCATGGCGAGGTGCTCGTCCGCCCTGACGCGGCGGTACTCGACGGGGGAACCGATCACCTCGGAGATGGCCGCGGCGAGCTCGTCGTAGTTCCAGGCCACGTCGCCGCCGAGCTCGTACACCTGTCCGACGTGTCCGTCTTCGCGCAGCACGACGGCGGCGGCTTCGGCGAAGTCGCGTCGGCTCGCCGAGGCGACGCGGCCATCGCCCACGTTGGCCGCGAAGGCTCCGGTGGCCCGAGCCTGCTCGACGGTGCCCGCGTAGTTCTCGGTGTACCAGTTGTTCCGCAGGATCACCGCGGGCACTCCCGACGCCGAGATGAGCTCCTCGGTCGCCTTGTGCTCGGGGGCGAGCACCAGACCGCTGGTCGTCGCCTTCGGGGCGCTCGTGTAGACGAGCTTGGTCACGCCGGCGGCCGCCGCCGCGTCGATGACCGCGCGATGCTGCTCGACCCGCCGACCGACCTCCGACCCCGAGATGAGAAGCACACTGTCGACCCCGCGCAGCGCATCCGCGACCGTGTCGGGTCGGTCGTAGTCGACGACGACCGCCCGCACCCCGCGATCGACGAGATCGGATGCCCGGTCGAGGTCGCGCACCCCGGCGACGACGTCGTCGGGGGCGGCGCCGCGCGCGAGGAGGCTGTCGATGACGAGGCGACCGAGGTGTCCGGTCGCACCGGTGACAAGGATGGTCATGGGATTCCTTTCGTAGGGATGACAGCACTCGTAACCGGCGGTCGTCGTCATACCTTCCATCTCGGGGGTACCCACTTTGAAGTAAGGTACCCACATGACGGTCAGTTATGCGCAGATCCGCGAGAGCGCACCCGCGATCTTCGAGCAGGGATGCAGCACGCGGGTCGTGCTCGACCACATCATGAGCAAATGGGGCGTGCTGGTGCTCTCCTCTCTGTCGGACGGCACGCGTCGCTGGGGCGAACTGCGCCGCGAGGTCGACGGCATCAGCGAGAAGATGCTCGCGTCGACGTTGCGCACGCTCGCTGACGACGGCTTGGTGCACCGCGAGGCTTACCCGTCGGTTCCCCCGCACGTGGAGTACAGCCTCACCTCGCTCGGCCGCGATCTGATGGAGCGCATGCTGCCCCTCGTGGCATGGGTGGCCGAGCACTCGGACGACATGCTCGGCCGCCGCTGAGTCCTGCGGAATTCGTCGTCTGATACCGATAGGGAGGCGGAATCAGTGGCGAACAGAAAGTCATTGACGCGATAACAGCAATAGCCCTACTGTCTGAACATGGCAGCAACGACGCCCATCCAGTGGGAACGGCCCGACGGCAAGGGACTGGCGGCGGGGACCCTGGGGCTCTGGGGATCGACCGTCATCGGTCTGGCCTCCACCGCCCCGGTGTATTCGCTCGTGGCGACGCTCGGCTTCGTCGTGCTGGCGGTGGGAGCGCAAGCGCCGATCGCGTTCATCATCGCCTTCGTGCCGATGCTGCTCATCGCCTTCGCCTACCGCGAGCTGAACAACGCCGTGCCCGACTGCGGAACTACATTCACGTGGGGCACCAAGGCGTTCGGTCCCTGGGTGGGCTGGATGGGCGGCTGGGGTGTCGCGGTCGCCGGCATGGTGGTGCTCGCGAATCTCGCGCAGATCGCCTCCGTCTACTTCTGGTCGCTGATCGGCCAGGACCTCGCGAATGACGACTGGCGCGTCGTCGTGGTCGCCGTCGCCTTCATCGCCGCCATGACCTGGGTCAGCTGGCGCGGGGTCGAGATCGGCGAGCGCATCCAGAACATCCTGCTGGCCATCCAGTACCTGGCACTGGCGATCTTCGTCGTCGCCGCGCTCTGGCAGTTCTTCGCCGGCACCGCCCCGAACCCCACGCCGTTCGACATCGCATGGCTCAACCCGTTCGGCTTCTCCGACTGGTCGGGCTTCACCGAGGCCATCCTGCTCGCGCTGTTCATCTACTGGGGCTGGGACACCTGTCTCGCGCTCAACGAGGAGACGAAGGACCCGCAGCGCATCCCGGGTCGCGCCGCGCTCCTCACGACGGTCATCCTCCTCTTCACATACGTGGGGGTGACGATCGCCGCGATGATGTACGCCGGCCTCGGCGAGGACGGGACGGGACTCGGCAATGAGGCGAACGCTGACGACTTCTTCCTGGCGATCAAAGACGGCCTGCTCGGCCCCTTCGGGTGGGTTCTGGTGGTGTCGGTGATCATCTCGGCCATCTCGTCGACGCAGACGACCATCCTGCCGACCGCCCGCGGCACGCTCGCCATGGGCGTGTACCGGGCCCTCCCCGCCCGGTTCAAGCAGGTGCACCCGGTCTATCGCACGCCGTCGTTCTCGACCATCGTGATGGGCGTCGTCGCGTCGCTCTACTACGTCGGCATGACGCTCATCAGCGACAACATCCTGCAGGACTCCATCCTGTCGTTGGGCCTCGCGATCGCCTTCTACTACGCCATCACCGGTTTCGCGTGCGTCTGGTACTTCCGCGCCGACATCTTCCGTTCGGCCCGGGACTTCTTCTTCAAGGGGCTCTTCCCCCTCGTCGGCGGTCTGCTGCTGACCGGCGCCTTCGTGCAGTCGGCGATCGACATGTGGGACGTGGACTACGGCTACACGGTGCTCTTCGGGATCGGCGGCACGTTCGTGATCGGCATCGGCTCGCTCGCGATCGGCCTCGTACTGATGGTGCTCTGGTACCTCTTCCCGCGGTCGAAGCGGTTCTTCCGCGGAGAGAGCCTCAACCGCGACACGCAGGTGATGGTGCCCGACGAGCCGGCGGCGACGATCCGGTCGATCGACGGCGGCATCTGACGCGCACATCGACCGACAGCGGTGTCCTAGGCTGGCTGTCGTGCGCATCCGGCTCGACATCGCCTACGACGGCACGCATTTCCGCGGTTGGGCTCGACAGCCCGCGCTGCGCACGGTGCAGGGGACCATCGAGGATGCCCTGGCGCGCATCGTCGGATCCGAGACGCGCCTCGTCGTCGCCGGCCGCACCGATGCCGGTGTGCACGCTTCCGGACAGGTCGCCCATGTCGACCTCGACGAGGCCCAGTGGGAACGGGTCGCCTCGCGCCACGGTCGCGTCACCGCCGACCCCGCGGCGTCTCTCGCGGGGCGCATCCGCGGGGTGCTCGGCGCCTATCCCGACGTGACCGTGCATCGCAGTGCACTCGCCGTCGAGGGATTCGACGCTCGCTTCTCGGCCGTGTGGCGACGCTACCGCTATCGCCTCGCTGACGACGTCGCCGGGTTCGATCCCCTCCGACGGCTCGATACCACCGTCATCCGCGGGCGGCTCGACGTCGACGCCATGGATGCCGCCGCCCGGACCCTGATCGGTCTTCACGACTTCGCCGCCTACTGCAAGCCGCGCGAGGAGGCGACGACGATCCGCACGTTGCTCGACTACCGCTGGATGCGCGACGACGACGGCGTGCTCGTGGCCGAGGTCAAGGCCGACGCGTTCTGCCACAGCATGGTGCGAGCGCTGGTGGGGGCGTGCGCCGCCGTCGGTGAGGGGCGCCTCGACGTCGACGACCTCGTCGTGCTGCGCGACGCGCTCACCCGCACGAGCGAGTTCAAGGTGCTCGCCGCCCGCGGGCTCACGCTGACGGAGGTCGGGTATCCCGCCGACGACCTTCTGGCCGCTCGGGCGGAGCAGACGCGTGCTCGTCGCGACCGCGAGGGCTCGGACGCATGACCGCGCGCATCGTCGAGGTGTCGTCGGCGGGGTGGACGTTCTGGCGCGCCTGCCTCGACACGGGGATCGGCCTGATCGTCGGCTCGCTGTACGCGTTCGTCGGCATCCTCGTCATCGCGATCGTGGGGGAGGAGGCGCTGGGCGCTCTCTACCGCGAGGTCGATCTCGACCCGGTCTTCCGTGCGGGAATGGGAGTGATCGTCGCAGTGTGGGCGGTTCTCGCCCTCATCGTGCCGCCCGTCTTCGTGGCCGAGCGTTTCGCGGCGTTCGGTGCCGTCGAGCGTGCGGCGCTCGCCGACCCCGACGGCATCCCGCCGCGGCCGCTCCGACAGGCGCTCGCCAAGGCGCCCGCGGCGCGGCTCGAGTCGATGGGAGCGATCACCTCCTGGTGCCTCGGCGGCCTCGGCGCCCTCTTCCTCATCGCACTTCTCGTGACCGACCTGCGTGATGACCCGGTGGCCTGGTCGGCGTTCGGCGTGATCGTGGCCCTCGCCGTCGTCGAGGCGGCCCTGAGCGCCCTCGGTCACCGCCTCCGTCGTCGGAGCGAAGACCGTGTGGCCCACCACCACGAGCGCTGGAAGCGACTCTCGCCGCTGGTCGACGGGGCGGATGCCCGGCGGCGAGAGGCGGCACCCGCCTCCGACCTCCCGCGCGTCCTCACCGTGCCGAGCGCCCGCGTGAGCGCCCGCATCGTCTTCTTCGCCGTCATCGCCCTGGTCGTCTCGCTGGGAGCGTTCATCGTCTCGGTCTACATCCGGCAGCAGTGCCGCTACTGCGACCCGATCTCCTACGTCGAGCCGATCGAGCGCGGCATCGACGTCCTGAGTCTGGCGAGCGGCGTCGCCCTCGCCTGCTGCGCGACCGTCGGTGCCGTCCTCTGGGTCGGCAGCGTCATCCTGCTGCGTGTGCGGGAGGGAGTGCTGGCGCGGTGGGCTCGCGATGCCGGTACCCGCCGAGTCGACGTCGACGCGGTGACGCCGGTCATCACCGGGGCGCGAGCGCTCGTCCGCGTGCACCGGGCCGCTGCGGCGGTCGGTGCCGCTGCGACGGTGCTCGCGCTCGCGGCCCTCGCGGCCGAATCGACGCTCCTCGACGCCGACGCTCTGCTCTGGGCGACCGTCATTCTCCTCCCCGGGGGCTTCGCGTTCGGGCTGGTGGATGCGGCGTCGCGGCGTCGCGAGCGCCAGGACGTGCGCGACGCGTGCGCGCCCGGCGATGTCCCGCACCCCGTGGGCCACGGCGGCGCCCCCCGAACCAAGAAGGCGCGGTCGGGCCGGGGCACCTAGCCCACCCGCGGTCGGCGGCGCAACCCGGAGTCGGCGCACAGCCCACCGGAGTAGCGTGACCCGGGTCATGAAGGTCATCTCGTACAACCTCCGCAAGCACCGCGCCGCGGGCGAGCTCGCCGAGCTCGTCGCCGAGCACGATCCCGACATCCTGTGCCTGCAGGAGTGCGACGTGGTCCACCTGCCCGAGCGCATCGACGGGCTCGCGCTCGCCGACGCGACGCAGGGCAATCGGCTCGGGCTCGCCCTCTACTACCGCGCGAGCAGCTTCCGCGTGCGGGAGATGCGCACGATCGGGTTGAAGAAGTCGCTGCACGATCGCATGCTCAAGCCCGCGCACGAGCGCGTTCTCGGTGTGCGGCTGACCGACATCGACGAGGGGCGCGACCTGATCGTCGCCTCGTTCCATGCGGCGCCGCTCACCGCCCTCAACTCGCTGCGCCGGCATCAGATCCGCGCCGCGCTGACGGCCCTCGCCGAGCTCGGCGACGGACTGCCGCTGCTCATGGTGGGTGACTACAACTACCCGGTGTTCAAGGAGAATCTCGGTCAGGCCGTGCGGGAGCAGGGTTACGCCTTGACGCTCAGCGATGACCACACCTACACGCGCTATCGCGTCTTCCGCGGGCACTACGACTTCGCGACCTCGGTCGGGTTCGAGATCGATCGCATCACCACGCTGCCGCAGCGCAGCAGCGACCACCGACCGATCCTCGTCAGGGTTCGCCCGCACTGACGGGAGAGGAGCGGCCGGGCACCCCGGTTTGAAGACGCGGCGCCCGTGGCGTATGCTGTCTCTTTGGTGCCTGTCCCGTCTCGACGCGCGGGTACCGTCCGAACGTGAGCCCTCCACTGGCGTGTTCCTCCCTCTCGGGAAGAACCACCCCGGAGTGGGATTCACGAACTCCTCCGTTCGACACAAGAAAGCAGCACTATCGTGACGCGCACTTACACCCCGAAGGCCGGCGAGGTCCAGCGTGACTGGGTCGTCATCGACGCCACCGACGTCGTTCTCGGCCGTCTCGCCTCGCACGCGGCAACGCTCCTGCGTGGCAAGCACAAGCCCACCTTCGCCAACCACATCGACTCGGGTGACTTCGTCATCATCGTGAACGCCGAGAAGGTCGCGCTCACCGGTCAGAAGCTCCAGAAGAAGATCGCCTACCGCCACTCGGGTTACCCGGGCGGGCTGAAGGCCGTCAACTACGCCGAGCTGCTCGAGAAGAACCCGGTCCGTGCTGTCGAGAAGGCCATCCGTGGCATGCTCCCCAAGAACAGCCTCGGCCGTCAGCAGCTGTCCAAGCTCAAGGTGTACGTCGGTGCCGAGCACCCGCACGCCGCGCAGCAGCCCCAGCCGTACACCCTCGACCAGGTCGCCCAGTAAGCGCCGTACAGACTTAAGGACATACTCGTGGCTGACATCCAGGACACCACTTCCCAGAACTACTCGACGTCGACCCCCGAGACCGACGCGGCCGAGGCGGCTCCCCGCCCCGTGCTCAGCGTCCCGGGTGCCGCTGTCGGCCGTCGCAAGCAGGCCATCGCCCGCGTGCGTCTGGTCCCCGGCTCCGGCACGATCACGGTCAACGGCCGCACGATCGAGGACTACTTCCCGAACAAGCTGCACCAGCAGCTGATCAACGACCCGTTCACGGTGCTCAACCTCGCCGGCGGCTACGACGTCATCGCGCGCATCTCGGGTGGTGGCCCCTCGGGCCAGGCCGGCGCGCTGCGTCTCGGCATCGCTCGTGCCCTCAACGGCATCGACGCGGAGAACAACCGTCCGACCCTCAAGAAGGCGGGCTTCCTGTCCCGTGACGCTCGCGTCAAGGAGCGCAAGAAGGCCGGTCTCAAGAAGGCCCGTAAGGCGCCTCAGTACTCGAAGCGTTAAGGTCCACCGCTCCGATGCCGATCTTTGGCACGGACGGCGTGCGAGGACTCGCCAATGGCATCCTCACCGCCGACCTGGCGCTCACCCTGGCCCAGGCGACTGCTGTCGTCCTGGGCCAGGGCCGTACTGCGGAGGCTCGCAAAGCCGAGGGCAAGCGCCTCACCGCAGTCGTGGCCCGCGACCCCCGCGTCTCCGGCCACTTCCTCACCGCCGCCGTCGCGGCAGGTCTGGCCTCTTCGGGCGTCGATGTGCTCGAGGCGGGCGTCATCCCGACTCCGGCGCTCGCGTTCCTCGTGGCCGATCGTGACGCCGACTTCGGCGTGATGATCTCGGCGTCGCACAACGCGGCACCCGATAACGGCATCAAGATCTTCGCGCGCGGCGGTGTGAAGCTGCCCGACGTCGTCGAGCAGCGCATCGAGGCGGCGATGGACGGCGACAAGCTGCGTCCGACGGGCGAGGGTGTCGGGCGCATCGACCGGTTCTCGGATGCCGAGGACCGCTACGTCGTGCACCTGCTCGCCTCGCTCCCGCACCGTCTCGACGGGATCAAGGTCGTGCTCGACTGCGCCCACGGCGCCGCATCCGGTGTCTCGCCCGAGACGTTCCGCGACGCGGGGGCCGAGGTGACCGTGATCGGTGCCGAGCCCGATGGTCTCAATATCAACGACGGCGTCGGCTCGACGCACCTCGACAACCTCGCGGAGGCCGTGGTGCGCCTCGGTGCCGACATCGGCATCGCGCACGACGGCGACGCCGACCGGTGCCTTGCCGTCGACGCCGACGGCAACGTCATCGATGGCGATCAGATCATGGCGATCCTCGCGGTATCGATGAAGGAGCGCGGCCGACTCACCGACGACACCCTGGTGGCGACGGTGATGAGCAACCTCGGTCTGCACGTTGCGATGCGCGAGCACGGCATCACCGTGCGTCAGACCGCGGTGGGCGACCGCTACGTGCTGGAGGACATGAACGCCGGCGGTTTCGCACTGGGCGGCGAGCAGTCGGGGCACGTCATCATGAGCGAGTATGCGACCACCGGTGACGGTCTGCTGACCGGACTCCACCTGGTGGCCGAGATGGCGCGGCAGAAGAAGTCGATCGCCGAGCTCGCGTCGATCATGACGGTCTACCCGCAGGTTCTGGTGAACGTGCGGGGCGTCGACAAGGACCGCGTGGCCGACGACGACGCCGTGCAGGCCGCCGTGCGCGAGGTCGAGACCGAGCTCGGCGACACCGGTCGGGTGCTGCTGCGCAAGTCGGGCACCGAACCGCTCGTCCGTGTGATGGTCGAGGCCGCCGACGCGGAGTCGGCGCAGGCGTACGCCGACCGACTCTCCGACGTCGTGCGCGAACGCCTCTCTCTCTGACCGATGCGTCGCGACGGATCCCGTCGTGCACCGCTCTCATCCTCGGATCAGCGCGGTGCGCGGCGGGATCCCGTGCTTCCGGGTGGGTGGGACTCAGTCGCGTCGCTCGCCGAGCTGCTCGATGTACCGCAGCAGCACTCCCTCGCGGAGCGCCCACGGCGACACCTCGAGCTCGTCGACGCGCAGCGCGGTCATGGCGGCGTGCAGAGCCACCGCGGCGGCGACGATCTGGAACGTGCGGTCCGGGGTGATCCCCGGAAGCTCCTGTCGCGCGGAGGCGGGCAGGCGGGCGAGCCGGGGGATCCACGACCCGAGCTCGGTGCGGGGCAGCAGCATCCGCTCCGAACCGGACCACCCCGGAGCCGGATACCCGACCAGCCGGGCGAGCGAGCGGATGGCCTTGGACGATCCCGCCACGTGGTCGGGGCGCCGCAGCGCGGCGAATCGCGCACGCACCGGCTCCAGGGTCGCCATCGCATGCGCGCGGAGGCGCTCCACATCGTCTTCGCCCGGCGGATCGTTCGGCAGGAACTCGACGGTCATGCGCCCGGCACCCAGAGGGACGGATGCCGCGGCATCCGGAAGTTCCTCGCCGCCGGCCGCGATCTCGAGCGAGCCGCCGCCGATGTCGAGCAGCAGGATCTGCCCGGCCGACCAGCCGAGCCAGCGGCGCACGGCCAGGAACGTCAGCTCCGCCTCGGTCTCGCCGGAGAGTACCTGCAGTGGTTGCCCGAGCGCCTCCTCGATCCGCCGGATCACCTCGGGGCCGTTGGCGGCCTCCCGCACGGCGCTGGTGGCGGTCGCGAGCAGCGCGTCCACTCGCTGCTCCTCGGCGACCCGCCGTGCCTGGGCGACGGCGGTCTCGAGCGCCCGGACGCCGTCCTCGGCGATGGCCCCGTCGGGCGTGAGGTAGCGCATCAGACGGAGCACGGTCCGATCGCTCGTCGTGGCGAGCGGGCGACCCCCGGGGCGCACGTCGGCGGCGAGCATGTGGACGGTGTTCGAACCGATGTCGAGGACTCCCAGGCGCACGGGTCGAGACTACTCCCGCGCCACTAGCATGGTGGGGTGACCACCGTCGACCCCACGAAGCCGCTGTCGCCGTATCGGGAGATCGGCCGCTCCGAGTGGGCGCGGCTCGCCGCCGACCTCGACCAGCCGCTCAGCGAGACCGAGGTCGTCGAGATCCGCGGCATCGGCGATCGCCTCAGTCTCGACGAGGTGCGCGAGGTCTACCTGCCGCTCAGCCGTCTGCTCAGCCTCTATGCGACATCGACCAAGCAGCTCGGCGCGGCGACGAGTTCGTTCCTGCAGGAGGACGACAGCACCACCCCGTTCGTGGTGGGTGTGGCCGGCTCGGTCGCGGTCGGCAAATCGACCATCGCGCGTCTGCTCCGCGAGTTGATGAGCCGCTGGCCGGGCACGCCGCGGGTCGAGCTGGTGACGACCGACGGCTTCCTCTACCCGAACGCCGAACTCGAGCGGCGCGGGCTCATGGACCGCAAGGGCTTCCCCGAGTCGTACGACCGGAGGGCCCTGCTGCAGTTCCTCACCGAGGTGAAGAGCGGCGCCCCCGAGGTGCGTGCGCCGTTCTATTCGCACATGCGCTACGACATCGTGCCCGACGCGCACGTCGTCGTTCGGCGCCCCGACGTCGTCATCGTCGAGGGGCTCAACGTGCTGCAGCCGCCGCCCGCGCCGAACGACGTGGCGGTGAGCGACCTCTTCGACTTCTCGATCTTCGTCGATGCAGACGCCGATCACATCGCGAACTGGTACGTCGAGCGCTTCCTCGCCCTGCGGAAGGGGGCGTTCAGCAATCCGTCGTCGTACTTCAACGTGTTCGCGCACCTCACCGATGACGAGGCGGTCGCCACGGCGCTCGGGTACTGGAACGAGATCA
Source organism: Microbacteriaceae bacterium PS02344 (assembly GCA_029959905.1). Lineage (GTDB taxonomy): Bacteria > Actinomycetota > Actinomycetes > Actinomycetales > Microbacteriaceae > Microbacterium. The sequence continues at coordinate 2,098 of JASCNZ010000041.1, read as the reverse complement.
ACATGCCCAATCTCGTCGAGAACGTCATGCCCACGCGGCATCGCGCGCGTCTGGTGCTGCGCAAGGGGCCGGACCACGCGGTCGAGAGCGTGATGCTGCGCAAGCTCTGACGTCGACGAACGCCGCCAGAATTGTTCGGACGGCTCGCAAAAATCCGCACCTACTCTTGATCCCATGTGTGGAATCGTCGGATACGTGGGGCCGCGCCCCAGCCAGGACATCCTTCTCGCCGGGCTCGCCCGTCTCGAGTACCGCGGATACGACTCCGCGGGCATCGCCGTCATCGATGAGGACGGCGCGCTGGGCATGCGCAAGAAAGCCGGCAAGCTGAGCGCCCTGCGCGACTCGCTCGCCGACGCGTCGCTCGCCGACGGCACCACCGGCATCGGCCACACGCGCTGGGCGACGCACGGCGGCCCCACCGACGTCAACGCCCACCCGCACCTCGCCGACGACGACAAGCTCGCCGTGATCCACAACGGCATCATCGAGAACTTCGCGGCCCTGCGTGCCGAGCTCGCTGCCGATGGCGTGGCCTTCCGCAGCGAGACCGACACCGAGGTGGCCGCGGCCCTGCTCGGCCGCGAATACGCCGGCAACGGGGGAGACCTCGAACTCGCGTTCCGCAGCGTCGTCAACCGTCTCGAGGGTGCGTTCACGCTCCTCGCCGTCCACCAGGACCACCCCGGTCTCGTCGTGGGCGCCCGCCGCAACTCCCCGCTCGTGATCGGCCTCGGCGAGGGCGAGAACTTCCTCGGTTCCGACGTGGCGGCGTTCGTCGAGCACACCCGCAAGGCCCTCGCGATCGGCCAGGACCAGATCGTCTCGATCACCCCGGATGCGGTGACCGTCGTCGACTTCGCCGGGACCGCCGTGCAGCCCGAGCCGTTCGAGGTCTCGTGGGACTCGGCTGCGGCCGAGAAGGGCGGGTGGCCCAGCTTCATGGCGAAGGAGGTGGCCGAGCAGCCCGAGGCCGTCGCGAACACCATTCGCGGCCGCATCCACGAGGGCAGCGTCGTCATCCCCGAGCTCGACGGTCTCGACGAGCTCTTCCTCGGCATCAACCGTGTCATCATCACCGCCTGCGGCACCGCCTCGTATGCGGCGCTGGTCGGCAAGTACGCGATCGAGCAGTGGGCGCGCGTCGCGGTCGACGTCGAGCTCGCCCACGAGTTCCGCTACCGCGACCCGGTGATCGGCGCCGACACCCTCGTCGTGTCGATCAGCCAGTCGGGCGAGACGATGGACACGCTCATGGCAGTCAAGTACGCACGCGAGCGCGGAGCGCGCACGCTGTCGATCTGCAACACCCAGGGTGCGACCATCCCGCGCGAGTCGGATGCCGTCGTCTACACGCACGCCGGCCCCGAGGTCGCCGTCGCCTCGACCAAGGCCTTCTCGGCGCAGATCACCGCTCTGCTGCTCCTCGGCCTGCACATGGGACGCGTCCGCGGCGCGGTCGCCGACGCCTCGGTCGACGTGGCGGAGCTGGCCGCCCTGCCCGAGAAGATCGCCCAGGTGCTCGCCGAGGAGAACGACCACGTCAGCCAGCTCGCGAGCTGGATGGCCGACACCCGCTCGGTGCTGTTCCTCGGCCGCCACGTGGGCTACCCGATCGCACTCGAGGGCGCGCTCAAGCTCAAGGAGATCTCGTACATCCACGCCGAGGGCTTCGCCGCGGGCGAGCTCAAGCACGGCCCGATCGCGCTGATCGAACCCGGCCAGCCGGTCTTCGTGCTGGTGCCGTCGCCGCGTCATTCCGCCCTGGTGCACTCCAAGGTGGTGTCGAACATCCAGGAGATCCGCGCGCGCGGCGCCCGGGTGATCGTGATCGCGGAAGAGGGCGACGCCGCCGTGCTGCCCTTCGCCGACGAGGTCATCCGCATCCCGCTCGCGGGCCCGATGTTCGAGCCGCTGCTGGCCGTCGTGCCGCTGCAGATCTTCGCCATGGCTCTCGCCACCGCGAAGGGCCTCGACGTCGACCAGCCGCGCAACCTGGCGAAGTCGGTCACCGTCGAGTGATCCGGCCGCGGGGGGGGGGGGGGGGCCCGCGCCGCGCGCCGGCGCGGGGGCGGGGGGGCGGGGGGGCGGGGGCGGC
>JASCNZ010000040.1 GCA_029959905.1 Microbacteriaceae bacterium PS02344 | reverse complement strand
GGGGGGGCGGTGGGGGGGCGGGGGGGGGGGGGTGTGGCGGCGCCCGGGGGGCCCCCCCCCCGGGGGGGGGGGGGGGGGCCCCCCCCCCCCCGCCCCGCGGCATCAGAGCATCCGGCGCCGACGGATCATCACGCCCGCCCCTCCGGCGAGGAGTCCGAGAGCGACGGCCAGAGCCACGCCCGGGAACGCCGACCCTGTGGCCGCGAGCGCATCCGCGTCGGCGCGCGAGCCGGAACCCGACACACCGGCCCCGGCACCGGTCCCGGCACCGGCCCCGGGCCCGCTCGGCGGGGTTCCCGCGCCGGGCCCGGCGACGAGCGCCGGCAGGGTTCCCGAGCGCAGCGCCTCCGCACCGAACCCGTCGGCGAACCACCACACGGCACGCTGCCCGTCGACGGCAAGGGACGCCGGGGGGGGGGCGACCCCGTCTTTTTTGCTGGGGGGCCGCCGGGCGGGGCGCGGGCGGGGCGCCCCCCTCGGCTCGGACGTCCCGTTCAGCGTGATCTGCGCCGAACGACCCTGGCATCCGTCGTCGCACACGGCCCACAGCACGTCGAGCACACTGTCGTAGTCGAGGGCCATGACGCCGGGCAGGCCGGGCGCGATCTCCGAGACGAGCACCGCCCCACCGTCATCGCCGAGCGCGAAGGCATAGACGTGACCGTTGTCCTCGACCGCGACGAAGAAGAGGCCGTCACCGTGCCCGGGATAGTCCGCCGGGTCGTAGGCGCGCCCCGCGCGGTCGTCGAAGAGCGCGCCCGCGAGCGCCGCGTCCGGCACCCACTGCACCGCCTCCATGCCGAGGTTGGCCCCGACGGCCGGCAGCAGACCCGTGAGATCCCACTCGCGGTCTGCGATCAGGTCGCTGGACGCCTTGTCGGGATCGACCTGCAGCACCACGTTCTGGTTCACTCCCTTGGCATTGTTGTCGCGCTCGGAGGCGACGTACACGCGCCCTCGACCGTCCACCGTGATGCCCTCCGTATCGGGACCGGCGGCCCCGGGGTCTGCGGCATCCTTCTGGAAGCGCACGCGCTTGCCGGCATCCCATCCGTCCGCCTTCGAGACCGACCCGTCCGCGCGGGCGTCGAGCTTCCAGATCCGTCCCTCGCCGTTGTCGACCGCCCAGAGCACCGCTCCGTCTGCGGTCTCCTGGACGTCGAGTCCCGAGCTGTCCTCCAGGAACATCGGAGCGTCGTCCACCACGCGCACCGTGGCCGAACCCGGCCAGGTCGAGACGGCGATCTCGCCGACGCAGACGTTCGTCGCACCCTTCGTCGCCGCGCGCGTGGCTGCGAACGCGCCCGTCGCGTCGGGGCAACGACCCCACGTGGGCACGGCGTGCCCCGCACCCCATACGGCCTCATCGACGAGGAGAGCACCATCGAACAGCCGCACCCGGTCTCCGTCGCCCAGCCCGAAGCCGAGCGCCGCGCGTTCGATGACGAGGTATCCCCCAGCGGCGATCACGGTGCCGGCGGGAATCTCGTAGGCATGCGCGTCGTCGTCCTTCACGACGACGCCTGCGACGTCGAGGGGCGCGGACGTGGGGTTCACCAGTTCGATCCAATCGTCGGGGGATCCCCCGTCGGATTCGACCTCGTTGATGCGCACGGGGGTTCCGCAGGCGTTGCGCTGACCCTTGGTCGAGGTGGCGAGGTCCGCGAAGTCTCCGACGCCATCGGCGCAGCGGGCGAGCACGCCGGCGGCGTGCGCGGAGTAGGTGTGCTGGTCGACGGTGAGCCCGTTCGCGTCGCGGAGCGTGGCGGTGTCACCGTTCCCCAGGCCGAACGCGAAGTGGGTGAACTGATCGAAGACGAAGTGGGCTCCGGGCTCGAGGATCGACCCCGCGGGGAGCGGGGTGGTCTGCGACGCATGCCCGAGGGGGTCGTCGTCCATGACCGACCATCCGGAGATGTCGATCGGGGTGCTCCCCGTGTGGACGATCTCGATCCAGTCGGTGGCGTCGCCGTTTGACTCGATCTCATTGATCGCGACGTCGGGCAGCACGCAGGAGTTGGCCGCGCCCGGCGTGGCATGGGCGAGCACGAACGCCCCGATCCCATCGGGGCAGCGCGCATAGGTGGCGGCAGCGAGATCGCCGTCGATCGCGGCGTGCGCCTCCCAGGGGAGCGTGTCGTCGATCATCTCCCCCGCAGCGTCGAAGAGCCGGATGCGGTCGGCACTGCCGATGCCGATCGAGTCGCGGAAGGGGGTCCCGACACCGTCGACCAGGCCGACGGTCGCCTCATCGACGACGAGGAACTCGCCGGCAGCGATTCGGATGCCCGCCGGGAAGCTCCACCGGTGGTCGTCGGAGTTGTCACGGACCTCGTAGCCCGAGATGTCGAGAGCCTCGGTACCGGGGTTGTGGAACTCCACCCAGTCGGCGGGCTGGGAGTCGACCTCGTTGATGAGGATCGAGCCCGCCACCGGAGCGATCGCGCAGTCGTTCGAGCCTCCCGGCGTGACGACGGTCGCGGGCGCCCAGGCTCCCGTGCCGTCGGGGCAGCGCGCCCACGCCCCGAGCGGGGCGGTGTTGTCGTAGGCGTAGGAGTCGACGAGCGCTCCGCTCGGGTCGAACAGTGCGACCTCATCACCCTTGCCGAGCCCGAACGGGAAGTCGAGGTCCTTCACGAGCACCACGTACTCCCCCGGCGCGAGCACGGTGCCGGCGGGAGCGGCCCCGGTGCTGTCGCGCTTGTCGTCGGCGATCGTCCAGCCGGCGAGGTCGATGCTCTGGGCGCCGGCATTGAAGATCTCGACCTGGTCGGCGAGGCCGGTCGCGGCATCGTCGTAGACGATCTCGTTGAGGACGAGACCCGGGGCGGCTGCGGTGGGGGCGACCTCGACGGGAAGGATGCCGACGGACGAGGCAGCGGCGGGTGTGGCGAGCAGGACGGAGGCGCTCAGGGCGCAGACCGCTGCGATCGCCGCTGCAGGGTGCAGACGGGGCATGGGGACTCCAGGATCGGCCCGACGGCGGGCAGGACGGGTACCCGCCCACACCACCGGGCACTCGTGGACGACACGCGTCGGCCCGGTGCCTGCGAGGTGAACGGAAGGTGTCCGTTGCAGGGGCAGCGCACATCCGCCGCCGACCCGTGCGATCAGCCGCCGAAGACCGCCGCCCCGAGGTCCGGGTGGTCGACGAAGACTCCGTCCACTCCCTGCGCGGCGATGGCCGCCCACTCCCCCGCGTAGTCACCGAAGGCCGCTCTTCCCCCGGAGCCTCGGAATCGTCGGGACAGGAAGGCGTTCTCCGGCCGGCACGTCCAGGTGAAGACCTGCAGCCCGCGCTCGTGCGCATCCCGCACGAGGGAGGCCCCCGGGGCCAGCAGCAACTTCTTGCTCACGCTGACGCCGTCGACGGCTCCGGCGAGCGCATCGAGTCCGTGCGGCGCGACCATCTCGGCGTACGACCTCGCCCGGGTACCGAGCAGAGCGACCTGATCGTACGGCCGGCCCGATGCCTCGACGAGGAAGACGTACGACCCCCGGATGCCGCGCTCGCGCAGGCGCCCCAGCACTGTCGACTCGAAGCACTCGACGATGAGCGGACGCGTGCCGTCGGCCCACCCGGCGGCGCGCAGATCGCGCTCGATCAGCGGCACGAGGTCGATTCCCCCTGACTCGAAGAAGGTCGGATGCTTCACCTCCAGCACGACGCCGATCTCGCGATCCTGCTCCTCCGAGGCGGCGTCGACGAGCGCGAGCAGGTCGGTGAGGCGGAGCATCCCCTCCGTGTCGTCATGGCGCGCGCTGTCGGGTCGCAGGGCGGGCAGCCGCTCCCGCACCCGCAGACGCGACAGCTCCTCCCACGTGAAGTCCTCGGTGAACCATCCAGTGAGCGATTCACCGTCGACGCGCTTCGTCGTGCGGCGGGGGGCGAACTCGGGATGCTGCGCCACGTCGGTGGTGCCGGAGATCTCATTCTCGTGGCGCACGACCAGCACGCCGTCCTTCGTGGCGACGACATCCGGCTCGACCGCATCCACGCCCATCGCGAAGGCGAGCTCGTACGACGACCGGCTGTGCTCCGGCCGGTACCCGGGGGCGCCTCGATGGCCGATGACGAGCGGCTTCTTCCTGGGCACGCTCACAGCGTAAGCCACCCCAACTCGGCATCCGCGCGGGTATCGTGGAGGAAAGCGACCTACGACCCCCTTTTGGAGTGAGGCCCACCGATGAGCAATTTCGCTTTCAACAATCCGGCGTTCCAGCAGCAGGACCCGCGGAACGTCGCGACCTACCCGGGCGCGCCGCAGGCTGCTCAGGGAGCCCAGACCGCGTCGTTCCAGCACGCGGGCATGGACGCCGCGGCCAACGCACAGCTCGAGGGCATGTACGCGGCTCCGTCCGCCGGCTCGCTCGAGACCGACCGCATGTCCGTCGAAGACACGGTCTGGAAGACCGCCGGCCTGTTCGGCATCCTCCTCGTCACCGCCGTCGTCGGCTGGGTCTGGACCCTCGGCGGCATCGACCTGAACTCGCTCGCGAGCGTCTCGCTCGTACCGTGGATGGTGGGTGCGCTCGGCGGCTTCGTGCTCGCCATGGTCATCACCTTCACGTCGCGCAAGAAGGTCCGCCCCGCGCTGATCTTCGCCTACGCGGCATTCGAGGGCCTGTTCATCGGCGGTATCTCCGCGTTCTTCGAGGTCATGTGGCCGGGCATCGTGCTGCAGGCGACGCTCGCGACGGTGGCCGTCGTCGGCGTCACGCTGGCGCTCTTCGCGAGCGGCAAGGTGCGCGCGTCGAAGAAGATGACCAAGATCGTGATGATCGCGATGCTCGGTTACCTGGTCTTCTCGGTCCTCAACCTCATCCTCATGTGGACGGGGGTGCTGCCCCAGGGCCAGGCGTTCGGTCTCTACAGCATGGAGATCGCCGGCATCCCGCTCGGCCTCATCATCGGTGTGCTCGTCGTCTTCATGGCGGCGTACTCGCTGGTGCTCGACTTCGACCAGATCCAGCAGGGCGTGCGCAACGGCGCTCCCCGCCAGTTCGGCTGGCTCGGCGCCTTCGGCATCATGGTCACGGTCGTCTGGCTCTACGTCGAGATCCTGCGCATCATCGCGATCGTCCGCGGCAACAACTGACCCGCGATCGGCTCATCCGCATGAAGGCCCGTCTCCTCGGAGGCGGGCCTTCTGCCATGTCCGGCGCCTCGGCGCAAGGGGTTACCTGAAAAATCCCTGAGAGGCGAGACTAGAAGGTATCAGGCGAACGTCGTCTGAGTACTAGGAGGTCACCATGAGCTTTCTCGGCTTTCTTCTTCTCGGTCTGATCGCGGGAGCCCTCGCGAAGCTGATCCTGCCCGGAAAGCAGGGCGGCGGATGGTTCGTCACCCTGATCCTGGGCGTCGTGGGCGCACTGCTGGGCGGCTGGCTCGGCTCGCTGATTCTGAACCGCCCGCTCACCGAGTTCTGGGATCTGGGCACCTGGCTGCTCGCCATCGGCGGCTCGATCATCGTGCTGCTGATCTACGGCCTCATCGTGGGTCGCAACAGCAAGGCGCGGAGCTGACCTCAGCCCCCGCGTCACCGGGCCCGTCTCCCTCCGGAGTCGGGCCCTTCTGCATCCCCGGGCCTTCCCCGCTCCGGTCGCATTCTCTGTCGCCCGGCGGCCGCCGCAGCGACAGGAAGTGCGACGGGAGCGGGAGGATGCAGGGTGGGGGGGGTGAGTCAGCGGGCGCGCGGCGGTCGGGCGACCACGTCGGCGAGAACTCGGGTGAGGGCAGCGAGCGACTTCTCGGGACTCCAGGCAGCGGCGACCGTCGGGGCTTCGGCGCTCAGACGGGCGTGCAGCGCGGGATCCGAGAGCACCTCGCGCAGAGCGGCGGCCAGCGCGTCGCCGTCGCCGCTCGGGGCGAGCACTCCCCCGCCCCGCCCGAGCACATCACGGATGCCGTAGCGCACGTCGTACGACACGACCGGTGCCCCGTGCAGCAGCGCCTCGACGATCGACAGCGGCTGACCCTCGAACGCGGTGGCGGTGAGCACGACGGATGCCCGATCGAGAACACGGCCGGGGTCGTCGGTGTATCCGGCGAGGACGACGCGGTCGCCCGCATCGAGTTCGGCGACGAGGGCCTCAAGACGTTCCTGCTCCGGCCCGCCTCCCCAGATCTCGAGCCGCGTGCCGGGCACGTCGGCGGCGAGGAACGCACGGATCGCGTGATCGACGCGCTTGCCCGGGGCGAGACGCCCGAGGACGACCACCAGCCCGGGCTCCCGCAGGTCGTCGCGGCGGTCGACAGGCGGGATGGGGTTGGGCACGGTCTCGTTGCGCGCACCGTCGCCGAATCGGGCCACGACGTCGTCGCGCTGCGTGGCGGTGGGCCAGATCACCGCGTCGAACCGGTCCGAGATCGCGAACCATCGCGTCCACAGCGCGTTGATCGGGGCGTCCGCCGTGTAGGGCGCCTCGAGGTGGATCGTGTGGATGGTGTGCACGATGCGCACGCGCGGGTCGGCCCAGCCGACGATGAGTTCGCCGAGCTGGCGCGATTCGCAGATGACGATGATCGGACGATCGCCGAGCTGCGCCGCGAGGTGCGACAGCCAGGCGCGGTAGAGTCCGCCGAACCCGGCGAGACCGCCGAGCACGCGACCGCTTCCGTCGAAGACCTGCACCGGCTCGACGCTCAGATGCCAGTCGGGGTTGCCGGAGATGACCGGCAGCGCCACGAACGGCCGCCCCTCGGCGTCCTCGATCATGCGGTACTCGACCTCACGCCGCGCGATGAGCGCCGGATCGGCGGCCGCCCGCAGCCAATCGGCCGCTCCGCCCCGCGCATCGACGGCCTCGTCGAACAGGTTGCGCAGCCGCGAGGCATCGGTGAGCGCTCCGCGCGCGACGAACGTCTCCCGGTGCATCGCGTGATCCGCGGCCGTTCCCGGGTCGAACGTCAGCAGCTGAGGGCCGCGCCCACCGGCGACACCCGCTCCCGCGAGCTGCCGCGCGCGCGCGAGCGTCGCGATGGTGTAGCCGCCGTCCAGGCCCGGAATGAGCCTGCTCGACAGCACCAGGTACTCGGCATCCGGCAGGACCGGGCCGGGTTCGGACGAGGGCACGCCCCCGCCCGTCACTCCCACTCGATCGTCCCCGGGGGCTTCGACGTGACGTCGAGCACCACGCGATTGACGTCGCGGACACCGTTGGTGATGCGGTTCGAGATCTTCGAGAGCACGTCGTACGGCAGACGCGTCCAGTCCGCGGTCATCGCGTCCTCGCTCGACACCGGGCGCAGCACGATCGGATGCCCGTACGTGCGGCCGTCACCCTGCACGCCCACCGAGCGAACGTCGGCGAGCAGCACGACAGGGCACTGCCAGATCTCCTGATCGAGGCCCGCCTTGGTGAGCTCCTCGCGCGCGATGGCGTCGGCCTCACGCAGGATCTCGAGACGCTCCGCCGTCACCTCGCCGATGATGCGGATGCCGAGGCCGGGGCCCGGGAACGGTTGACGTCCGACGATCGCCTCGGGGATGCCGAGTTCGCGACCGATCGCGCGCACCTCGTCCTTGAAGAGCGCGCGAAGCGGCTCGATCAGCTCGAAGTCGAGGTCGTCGGGCAGGCCGCCGACGTTGTGGTGCGACTTGATGTTCGCGGTGCCGGCGCCGCCGCCCGACTCGACGACGTCGGGGTAGAGCGTGCCCTGCACGAGGAATTTCACGGGGGCGCCGCCGTCGGCCTTCGCCTCTTCGACGAGGTCGAGCTGCACCTTCTCGAACGCGCGGATGAACTCGCGCCCGATGATCTTGCGCTTCTCCTCGGGGTCGGTGACACCCTTGAGGTGGCCGAGGAACGTCTCTGCCGCGTCGACCGTGATCAGGCGCACACCGGTCGACTCGACGTAGTCCTTCTCGACCTGCTCGCGCTCGCCCTTGCGGAGCAGCCCGTGATCGACGAACACCGCCGTCAGCTGGTCGCCGATCGCCTTGTGCACCAGCGCGGTCGACACGGCGGAGTCGACACCGCCGGACAGCGCGGAGATCACGCGGGCGTCCCCCACCTGCTGGCGGATGCGCTCGACCTGCTCGGCGATCACGTTGTCGCTGTTCCAGTCGGAGGCGAGTCCGGCCCCCTTGTGCAGGAAGTTCTCGAGCACGCGCTGGCCGTGATCGGAGTGCTTGACCTCCGGGTGCCACTGCACGCCGTAGAAGCCGCGATCCTCGTTCGCGAAGGCCGCCACCTGGGTGGCTTCGGTGGTCGCCAGCACGTCGAAACCCTCCGGCGCGCGCGACACCTGGTCGCCGTGGCTCATCCACACGTTCTGCTCGGCCGGCTGACCGGCGAGGAGCGTGCCCCCGTCGCCCGTGACGACGGCATCCGTCGCGCCGTATTCGCGCAGCCCGGTGTGGGCGACTTCGCCGCCGAGGGTCTGCGCCATGTACTGGAAGCCGTAGCAGATGCCGAGGGTCGGGACGCCGAGGTCGAACACCTCGGGGTCGAGGCGCGGCGCACCCTCCTCGTAGACCGACGACGGCCCGCCGGAGAGGATGATCGCCACGGGGTTCTTGGCGGCGATCTCGGCCGCGGTCGCGGTGTGCGGCACGATCTCGCTGTAGACGCCGGCCTCACGCACCCGTCGGGCGATCAGCTGCGCGTACTGCGCGCCGAAGTCGACGACGAGCGCCGGGCGCTGCTGGGTCTCGGACTGTTCGGTCAACGGGCACCTTCCGGGGCGGGAGTGGAGGCCGCGGCGGCCTCCCGGGTGGCGAGGTAGGTCTTCACCTCTCGGGCGACGACCGACTCCATGAAGAACGAGAGCAGCGGAACGACGCCGCCCAGGGCGAGCAGGATGAAGCGTTTGAATGGCCAGCGCATGAGGCTCCAGACGCGGAAGCACGCGAACAGGTAGACGACGTAGAACCATCCGTGTGCGACGAGGATGCCGAGCGAGAGGTTGAAGCCGTCGCCGAGCGAGGTCATCTCGCACGAGTTCGTCATGGGGAGGAAGAGCGACCACCACTGGCAGTCGGGTCCGGCGATGACGCCGGCGAACCACAGCGGCCCTCCGGAGCCGCCGAGGAAGAGCTCGAGGTGGATCGGCGTGTACTTCAGCACCATCTCGGCGAGCAGCAGGAGCAGCATGACTCCCGTGATGATCGAGGCGATCTGGTAGAACTTCAGCGCACCGCGGATCGCCGGAAAGCTGGCGACTTTCGGTTCGGGCATGCGACCAGTCTAGTCGGCGCCGCGCCGCCTCCGATCCGGCCCGCGCGGCCAGCGCCGGTACGACGGAGGCCGCCGGGGTGTCCCCGGCGGCCTCCGCCTCACGTCATCGCGACGCGGGTCACCACCATCCGGAGATGAGGTCGATGATCCAGTCGATGATGCCGCCGATGATCCCTCCGACGCCGCCCGCGCGGTTGACGGTGACGGTAGCCGTGGCCTCGTCTCCGTCGGCCTGCGCGACCGCGACGGTGTACTTGCCGGGATGCGTGCTCTTCGGCACCGTGACGGATGCCTGGAACGCACCGTCCGCCCCGACCTGCACGGTGCCCGCCTCGATCGTCGCGCCCTTCTTCGGTCGCAGCTGCACGGACACCGTCTCGCCCGGGGTGTATCCCTCGCCGGTGATGACGAGCTTCTTGCCCGCCGCGACCTTCGAGGACCCGAGCTCGATCGACCCGGCGAACTCCGCCTCACCGGTGATGGTGAAGGGGACCTGCGCCGTCGTCCCGGTGGAGGGCACCGAGATGGTGAGCTGCTGCTCACCGGTGACGCCGTCGGGAACCGTGAAGACGAGCGTCGCGCGCCCGCCCTCGTCGGTGGTGTCCACGATCGTCGGATCGACCGAGCCCGTCGCGAGCGGGACGTCGCCCAGCGACAGCGCGACCTCGCCGGGTGCCGGCTCCCCCGCACTGAACGCCAGCGAGGAGAGCGCGACGGTGACCTGGTCGCCGGCGCTGTAGCCGTCGGCATCCGCGGGGCTGACCGTCACACCGATCGCACGCTGGGCGTAATCGGGCTCGGCCGTGCCGTTCGCGTCGAACCAGTCCACCATCGACTGCAGGTCGATCTTGCCCGTGTCGCGCTTGTCGTCACCCTCCTTGAACGTGGAGAAGTTGTCTCCGCCGCCCGCGAGGAACGAGTTCGCAGCGACCGTGTACTCCATCGCCGGGTCGATCGGCACCCCGTCGAGCGTGATGCCGGTGATGTGCGATCCGCGCGCCGCGGTCGGGTCGTAGGTGTAGACCAGGCCCTCCGAGACGCCGAGCTTCAAGAACGGACGCGCCGACCCCGTCGGCTGCCACTGCTCTTCGAGAACCCGCCGGATCTCGTCACCGGTCATGGTGAGGGTGACCAGCGTGTTGGCGAACGGCTGCACGGTGGCGGCCTCGCGGTACGTGACGTTGCCCGCGGGGTCGGATGCCCCCGACGACGCGTACGTCAGGTTCGCGCGGATCCCACCCGGGTTCATGAGTGCGATGTCGGCACCCGTGGACCACTTCTGCACGTCTGCGACGAAGTTGCCGATGGTGGACTCGCCACCGCGGTTCTCCGATCCGTTCGTCTGTCGGGCGCGGTTGAAGTCCGCGGTGATGTCGCCGACCTTGATCGCACCGAGAACGTCGGCCTCGGCCTTGGCCTTCGCGACGATCTCGGCGACGGACGGATCGGCCGGGTACAGCGGCTGCCCGTTGGCGGTGAGGGGCTTGATCTCGTTGACGATCGAGAGCAGCTCCTTCGTCTGCGGGTCGACCTGCAGGTTCATCTTGCCGAGGTTCTCGCCGTACTGCCCCGCCGAGACGACCGGGCGGCCGTCGATGACGTGGTTGTAGGCGAGGTGGGTGTGCGCCGACACGATCGCATCGACGTCGTCGTCCACCCCGTAGACGATCTCGCCCAGCGGGGACTCCGGCGTGATGCTCGCGAGCTCCGCGCTCTCGGCGCCTTCGTGCACGAGGAGGATGATGACGTCGGCCTCGCCGTTGGACGCGTCGCCGTCGCGGAGGTCGTCTGCGACCGCGTTCACCGAGTCGGCGATGCTGCGCACCTCCAGATCGGCGATGCCCTCGGGCGAGACCAGGGAGTCGAGGTCCTCGGTGACAGCCCCGATGAAGCCGACCTTCACCCCGTCGAGCTCCTTCACCCAGGCGGGTGCGAGCGCAGGCTCGCCCGTCTCGGTGAGGAAGACGTTCGACGAGATGTACTCGAAGTCGGCGCGGTCCTGCACGCGGTCGCGCAGGTCCTCCCAGCCCTGGTCGAACTCGTGGTTGCCCGCCGCGCTCACGTCGAGACCGGCGGCGTTGAGCGCGTCGATGGTGGGGTTGTCGTCGTTGATGAACGACGTGAAGGTCGAGGCGCCGATCAGATCGCCCGCTCCGGCGAAGATCGTGTTCGGGTTCTCGGCGCGGAACTGCTGCACCGCGCCCGCCAGGACCGCCGCACCCGCGGCGGCGCCATCCGCCTCGATGCGTCCGTGGAAGTCGTTGATCGTGACGACGTCGATGCTCACCGGCGGCACGTCGGCCGAGACGCCGACGATGATCGGGTCGTGGTCGCTCGACCGGTACGGCGTGCCCGCCTCGGTCGCACCGAACGCGTAGCCGCGGTCGCTCCACTCCGGGGAGTTGATGCCCCAGACGCCCGCGCCGGTGATCGACGACGCCAGCGACGGCGACGCGATCACGTGGTCGAGCGAGCCCAGCTCACCGTCGAACGAGTAGGTGTACTGGCCGTCGGTCGTGTCGGCGACCAGGTCGCTCCAACCGGCCGAGGTGAAGACGTCGATCGGGTCTTCCCGACCGTAGGCGTTGAAGTCGCCGATGAGCAGCAGGTCGCTGCTGCCGGTCGACTGCTCGAGCTCGCCGGCGAAGTCGAGCACGGCCTCGGCCTGCGCGACGCGGTCGGCGTTGAAGAAGCCCTGCCCGTCAGCCGGCTCGGCACCCGCGCCCTGGGGCGGGGACTTCGACTTGAAGTGGTTCGCGACGACGGTCACGATGCGACCGTCGATGTCGAACGCCTGCGCGATGGGTTCGCGCGCGTTTCCCCACACCGTCTCGTCGGTCACCGTCGCACTGTCGCCCACCGGGGAGACCGCGTCCTTCTTGTAGATGATCGCGTTGGTGATGTAGTCGGTCGTCGACGCGTCGTCGAGCGCGTCGGGCGTGGGCACGTACGCCCACACGTCGCTGCCGGCCGCCGCGTTGAGGCCGTCGACGAGATCGGCCAGCGCCGTGTCGATCGGCTTGCCGAGCTTGACCGAGTTCTCGATCTCCATGAGCGAGACGATCTCGGCGTCGAGGCCGTTGATCGCCGCGACGATCTTCGACTTCTGGATCGCGAACTCCTCGGCGTTCGCCGCCCCGCGTGCATCCGAGTCCTCGGTCTTCAGCGTCGTGAAGTAGTTGAAGACGTTGAACGACGCGACCTGCACGTCGCCGCCGACCTCGGGCGCCGAGGTCGGACGCGGGTTGGTCGACTCGAACCCGACCTTCAGGTCGGCGGGCGAGGAATCGTCGATCGGCACCGTCGGCTGCAGGCGCCAGTCGTCGAAGCCCCACTGGAGGATGTAGCCCTCGTCACTGAAGTCGACGACGTCGCCGTTGCGCACGACCTGCTCGGTCGTGAAGTAGGGCTGCTCGCCGGGGTGGTTCTTGTTGTTGACCTGGAGCGACCAGGCGTCGTCGAGCAGGATCCGGTTGGCGCGGTTGGCCGCCGTGATCGCGGCCGCCTCCTCGCCCGGGCGGGTGGTCTCGGTGCTCTTGACGTTCAGGTCGTCGCCCGCGTTCAGCCAGAGCGTCCCGTAGTTGTACAGCTGGTGGCTGGAGGCCAGCCGGTAGGTGTCGCTGGGCGCCACGAGCATGTTCTCGTACTGCTCGCGGTCGGCTCCGAGCACCGTGTTCGGGAGAGGCGTCGGGGCGGGGACGCCGGCGTCGGCCGTCACGACCTCGATACCGCTGAGCGCGGTCGGGTTGATCTGCGTCTGGCCGAAATACTCGCTCACAGTGCCGGTGACCGAGACGAGGTCGCCGCGGTCGAGGGTCGGAGCGAGGGCGTTCAGGTACACGAAGACGCCATCGGATGCTCCCGGCGTCGCGTCGTCGGCACCACCGGAGCCCTGGGTCTGGATGACGATGCCCTTGTACCCGCCCGTGCGATAGTCGGCGGTGACCACGCCTTCGACCGTCACGGTCTGCCCGGCGAGCGGCGACGTGCCGCCGGTGCCCTGCACCTCGGCGATCGTGTGCGTGGCCGGCGTGCTCGCCGCCGCTGCAGCCGAGGCCGCGGATTCGGCGGGCGTCGATTCGGCGGGCGCCGCCGGTGCGGCCGCCTCGTCGTCTGCGGCATCCGTCGTGGGCGCGGCGGGCGGGGCATCCGTCGCGGGCGCGGAAGGAGCGGGACTCTCCGGCGCGGTGGTCTCGGTCGCGGTCGGCGCGGGCGTCTCGCCCGATTCGTCGACGGCGAAAGCCGGGGCGGCACCGATCGAGCCGAACGCGAGAGCGACGGCGGTGGTCAGAGCGAGAGCGCCGGTGCGCCCCCGCTTCCGGGATTCTGACGGATCGACTCCCGTGCGGGCGTCGTCGTGGGGGGCTGACATGCGAACGGTCTCCTCGACATTGTGGATTTCGGTGACGTCGGGCCCTCGTGGGGCCGGTCGTGCGCCCACCCGGGTCGTCGCCGGGACGCGCGCATGTCAGCGAGCCTACGGACGGGCTCCGACATCCTCAACGGTGTTCGCCGTTTCGTCACCGAGTGCTCACCCGGCGCGTGCGGTCCCGTGCGAGGCGCGTCAGGCCGCTTCCGCGTCCTCGAACTCTTCGACCTCGCGCTCCCAGGCGTCTTTCGCCAGCCGATACCAGAGGTAGAACGCGAAGCCTGCGAAGATGACCCACTCCGCGGCGTAGAAGACGTTGAGCCAGTTCACCGGCGACTGTTCGGCCGGCGCCGGGGAGGCGATGTCGTCGAGCCCGCCGAGCGCCGTCGTCGCCGCGAGGTACGGGCGATACACGTCGAGCTGCTCGGTGTCGTGCCAGAAGCCGAGCAGAGCGGCCGTCGACATCCGCTCCATGCGCGTCGGATCGTCACGGGGCGGCACGGCCGGGCCCTCGTCCGAGATGATGCGGCCCGACATCTCGACGACCGATCCGTCGTCGTCGTTCAAGCGATCGACCGCGGCGTCGGCGCTCTCCCGGTCGGGGGCCCATCCGATCGCGACCGCGATCGAGGCCCGTTCCGCCACCCGCAGCTGGCCGGTGACCCAGTAGCCCTCTGCACCGTCGTTGAACCGCTTCGCCACCACGAGGAAATCGCCGGGCACCCACGTTCCGGACGCCTCGACCCGCTGTCCGACCAGCGGTTCGGGCAGATACTCCCCCGGCTCGACGACGTCGGTGAGGGGCTGCACCTGCTCGGTCGCGCCCGGAGCCGGTGGATCGGTCTCGATCGCGCGCTCCAGCTGCCACTGCCCGAGCCAGGCGAAGACACCGGCGACGAGCAGGCAGAACAGGAGCATGCCGATCCAGCGCCCGCGCAGCATGACCTCGCGCAGGGTCGGCGGGAACAGCGGAGCGGAGGACACGGTGGGATGCGGGGCGATCAGTTCTCGTACGGCGCGAGCACGACCTCGACCCGCTGGAACTCCTTCAGGTCGGAGTACCCGGTGGTGGCCATCGACTTGCGGAGGGCGCCGATGAGGTTCGCCGTGCCGTCGGCGACCGGAGCCGGTCCGTAGAGGATCTCCTCGAGCGTGCCGATGCCGCCGACCTGCACGCGGTGTCCGCGCGGGAGCTTCGGGTGGTGTGCCTCGGGACCCCAGTGGAATCCGCGCCCGGGGGCGTCGGTCGCCCGCGCCAGTGCGACGCCGAGCATCACCGCATCCGCGCCCATGGCGAGAGCCTTCACGATGTCGCCAGAGGTACCGACGCCGCCGTCGGCGATCACGTGCACGTACCGTCCGCCCGACTCGTCGAGGTAGTCGCGGCGCGCGGCTGCGACGTCCGACACCGCGGTCGCCATCGGCGCGTGGATGCCGAGGGTCGCGCGCGTCGTCGACGCCGCACCGCCGCCGAAGCCCACGAGCACGCCCGCCGCGCCGGTGCGCATGAGGTGCAGGGCGGCCGTGTAGGTCGCCGCGCCCCCGACGATCACGGGCACGTCGAGGTCGTAGATGAACTTCTTGAGGTTCAGGGGCTCGTCGACGCTCGACACGTGCTCGGCCGACACCGTGGTGCCGCGGATCACGAACAGGTCGACCCCCGCCGCCGCGACGGTGTCGTAGAACTCCTGGGTGCGCTGGGGGGTGAGCGACCCGGCCACGGTGACGCCCGCCTCACGGATCTCGGCCAGGCGCTGCGTGATGAGCGCGGGCTTGATCGGCTCGGAGTACAGCTGCTGCATGCGCACGGTGGCCTCGTCGTCGCCGAGACCGGCGATCTCGGCCAGCAGGGGCTCGGGGTTCTCGTACCGCGTCCACAGGCCCTCGAGGTCGAGCACGCCCAGTCCGCCCAGCTGGCCCAGCATGATCGCCGTCTGCGGGCTCACGACCGAGTCCATCGGGGCGCCCAGCACCGGGATCCCGAAGCCGAACGCGTCGATCGTCCACGCGGTCGACACGTCCTCCGGGTTGCGCGTGCGCCGCGAGGGCACCACCGCGATGTCGTCGAACGTGTACGCGCGTCGCGCGCGCTTTCCTCGGCCGAGCTCGATCTCCATGGTCACCACCCCAGCCTACCGGGCACGCGAGGCGGCCACGGCTGGGAGACTGGGAGGCGACGTCGGGAGGACGCATGGGAACGGATGCCGTGGAGGTCGTCGTCGTGGGCGGCGGCGCGATGGGGCTCGCCGCCGGCTGGGAGCTCGCCCGCCGCGGCGTGCGGCCGCTCGTGCTCGAGCAGTTCGCGCGAGGACACCACGAGGGGGCGTCGCACGGCGCCACCCGCAATTTCAACAACGCCTATACCGAGGAGCACTATCTCGACCTGTTGCAGCGGGCACGGCGGGGGTGGGATGCTCTCGGGCTCGTCGACGGCGAGCCGCTCCTGCGCCTGCACGGGCTCGTCACGCACGGCGACGTCGACCTCGACGGCATCCGGGATCGACTGCACGATCGCGGCATCCCCGCGGAGATCCTGTCCTCGGCCGAGGCCCGCGCCCGCTGGACCGGCATGCGCTTCGACCGCGACGTGCTCTGGTCGGCCGACGCCGGAGTGGTGCGGGCATCCGCCGCGCTCCTCGAACTCGAACGCCGCATCGTCGAGGCCGGGGGCGAGGTGCGCTGGAGCACGCCGGTGACCGGCCTGCACGAACACGGCGACGGCGTGGAGCTCGCGCTCGCCGACGGCACCCGACTGCGAGCGGAGACCGCCGTCGTGACCGCCGGCGCGTGGAGCGCCGCCCTGCTCCCCGACCTCGGACTCCCGCGGCTCACGGTCACCGAGGAGACTCCGGCGCACTTCACGCCGCGCGCCCCGGCGGAGTGGCCCTCGTTCAACCACTACGTCGACCCGACGGCCTTCCCCGCGACGGTGTACGGCATGCCGACGCCCGGCGAGGGGGTGAAGGTCGGCTTCCACCTGGTGGGCGACGTGGTCGATCCCGACGATCGACCGCATCGTCCGACCCGGCAGGCCGAGCTCGCCGCCTATGTGCGGGCGTGGATGCCCGGTCTCGACCCCGATTCGGCCGTTCCCCTCAGCTGCACCTACACCTCGACCGACGACGGCACCTTCGTCCTCGACCGCCGGGGGCGGATCGTCGTCGGGGCGGGATTCTCCGGACACGGCTTCAAATTCGTCCCGGGGGTGGGCGCCACGCTCGCCGACCTCGCGCTCGACGATTCCGCCCGCGCCGCCGCGCCGTTCCGTCTGCCCGCGCCTCGCTGAGGGGTCAACGCGCGCGCATCACCCGCGACTCATCCCACACGGCGACGTCCGACTCGTACACCTCCCCGTCTGTACCGAACACCAGGAAGCGATCGAACGATCGCGCGAACCACCGGTCGTGCGTGACCGCGAGCACGGTCCCGTCGAAGCGCGTGAGCGCATCCTCCAGCGCCTCGGCCGACTCGATGTCGAGGTTGTCGGTCGGCTCGTCGAGCAGCAGCAGCGTGGCGCCGCTCAGTTCGAGCAGCAGCACCTGGAAGCGCGCCTGCTGGCCGCCCGAGAGCGAATCGAACGACTGCTGCGCCTGACGCACCAGGCCGTATCGGTCGAGCGCTGAACTCGCCGCATCTCGCGGAAGCCCGTCCCGGCGCTCGTCCCCGCGGTGCAGGATGTCGAGCAGAGTGCGCCCCGAGAACTCGGGGTGGACGTGCGTCTGAGCGAACAGGCCGGGGACGACCCGCGCACCGAGGGTGACGCGTCCGGTGTGCGGCACCGAGGCGACCTGCTCCACGGCCGAGGCGATGTGTCCGAGCGTCGGGTCCGGTTCGGTCCCGCCACGGGCGAGGAGCCGCAGGAAGTGCGATTTGCCGGAGCCGTTGGAGCCGAGCACCGCCACGCGGTCGCCGTACCAGACCTCGGCGTCGAACGGCTTCATGAGCCCGGTCAGTTCGAGGCGGTCGGCCACCACCGCGCGCTTCCCGGTGCGTGCGCCGCGCAGCCTCATGTCGAAGTCCTGGGTGCGTGGTCGCTCCTCCGGCGGCCCGGCGTCCTCGAATCGACGCAGTGTCGTCTGCGCCGCCTGGTAGCGCGAGGCGAACCCGTCGTTCGCCGACGCCTTGACCTTGAGCGTCGCCACGAGCGTGCGCAGCTTCGCGTGCTGTTCGTCCCAGCGGCGGCGCAGTTCGTCGAGGCGGTCCAGCCGGTCTTCGCGCGCGCGGTGGTAAGTCGCGAATCCGCCCCCGTGGACCCAGGCGGTCGCGCCCGCCCCGCCGGGCTCGAGAGTGACGATTCGGTCTGCGGAGCGAGCCAGCAGCTCGCGGTCGTGCGAGACGAGCAGGACGGTCTTGGACGTCTCCCGCAGGCGTTCCTCGAGCCACCTCTTCCCCGGCACGTCGAGGTAGTTGTCCGGCTCGTCGAGCAGCAGCACCTCGTCCGGTCCACGCAGCAGTGCCTCCAAAGCCAGCCGCTTCTGCTCGCCCCCCGGAGAGGGTGGACAGGTCGCGCCATCTCGCGCGCTCGAACGGGATGCCGAGGGCTGCCAGGGTGCACTGATCCCACACGGTCTCGTGCTCGTACCCTCCGGCGTCGGCATACTCCGCGATGGCGCTCGCGTAGGCCATCTGCGAGTCGTGGTGGTCGTTCGCGATCAGGGCGTTCTCGGCGGCGTCGAGCGTTTCGGCCGCCGCGCGGATGCGACGGGGCGCGACGCGCACGAGGAGGTCGCGCACGGTCTCGTCGGAGGCACCGTGCCCGACGAACTGATCCATCACGCCCAGGCCCCCGTCGATCGTGACGACGCCATGGTCGGGCTGCTGGACGGCGCGGATGATGCGCAACAACGTCGTCTTGCCGGCGCCGTTGGGCCCGATGAGCGCGCTCGTCGAGCCCTGCCCCACCCGGAAGCTCACCTCGTCGAGCAACGGCCTGCCGTCGGGAAGCGTCAACGAGACGCCAGAAACATCGATATACCCCACCGTGCGGACGTCCCTTCGCCCGCCGACGGCGAGCCGATCAGACTATCAGCCCAGCCGCATGTCGCCCAGGCGCATCGCCTCGGTGCGCAGGGGCACCGGAAGGGTGAAGCAGAACTCCGTCCCCACGCCTTCCTCGCTCTCCACGTCCATGGTGCCGCCGTGGGCGAGGACGATCGCTCGCGTGATGGTGAGTCCGAGACCGACCCCCGGCACCGCGTTGCGTGTCGCGGTGGACGCGCGGAAGAAGCGGGTGAAGAGCATCCCCTGCTCGTCGGCGGGGATGCCCACGCCGGTGTCGCGCACCGAGACGCGCACCTGGCCGTCGGCCGGCTCGACCTTCGCGGTGACGCGACCGCCCCGCGGGGTGAACTTGATGGCGTTCGAGAGGAGGTTGTCGAGAGCCTGGCCGACCCGGGTCGTATCGACCTGCACCCGCACCGGTATCTCGGGCAGCTGCACGTCGAGCGCGATGCCCTCCTTCTCGGCATGCGGGCCCGCCGAGGTGATGGCCGAACGCACGAGGGCGCCGATGTCGGCCTCCTCCCGCTCGAGCGGGAACCGCCCCGACTCGACCTGCGCCGTGAAGAGCAGGTCGCCGACGAGCGTGAGCAGACGATTGGCGTTGCGCTCGATGACGCTCACGAACTGCTGCTGGTCATCGGTGAGGGGCTGCGCCGGGTCGTTCTGGAGCAGGTCGAGGAAGCCGAGGATCGCGCTGAGCGGAGTGCGGAGTTCGTGCGAGATCATGCCGATGAACTCGTCCTTCATGCGCGCGAGTTCCACCGCCCGCGTCTCGTCGGTGAGCACGAGCAGGTAGCCGCGGCGCGCCCCGTCCGCCCCCTGATAGGGGCTCACGGTCACACGGGCGGGCACGGTCGACCCTCCCGCGGTGGTCACGTCGACGTCGACCTCGACGAACTTCCCGGCGTCCGCCTCGTCGAAGAGGGTGCGCATCCCCGCGGGCAGCCCGCCGGGCTCGGCGACGACCTCGGGATCGGCGAACGGCGCGAGGGTGCGGGGCGGGAAGAAGCGATCGACCCGCACGCCCGCCAGCGCCTCGTCGACCGAGAGCCCGAGCAGACGAACGGCGCCGGGGTTCCAGGCGAGGATCGTGCCGTCGTGGTCGGTGGCGATCACGGCCTGCGCGGTGATCGACGCCCAGAGGCTGCTGAACGACTCGAGCAGGAAGCGGTACTGCTTCTCGCTCGTGCGCAGTTGCTCGACCATCGAGAGGTTCTCGGCGAGCGCCGCCGTGCGATCCGATACGAGCTGCTCGGCCTGCGAGGTGCGAAGGCGCTGCAGTCGCGACAGCTCGTTCACGATCGCGCCGACGGTCGCGAACACGAGGGGGCTCACGACGCCGCGGAACCACGCGAGGTCGTCGGTCGCGGGGTCGAGCAGCAGCGGCATCAGGAAGGCGATCGACGTCAGCGCGCCGATCAGGAACACCGGCTTCAGCCCGCGTGCCGCCGCCAGCCAGATCACGGGCAGCAGCACGAACGACGAGAAGAGCGACGACGTGCCTCCCGTACCGACGCGCAGGGCGCCGATCGCGAGGATGTCGACGGCAGGGATCATCAGCACGATCCAGCCCTCGTGCACACGGCGGGCGGCGAGTACGGCGGCAAGCGCCGTCATCGCAGCGACGAGCGCGATGCCCGCGACGGCCGCGGGGACGTTGGTGACGGCGATCCCCGGGACCACCACCACGAGCAGACCGGCGATTCCGACCGCGATGGCGGTCGGCGCCTGCTTCATCAGCGGCGTCGGATCGTTGAAGTAGTTGCGCCACTGCCGTTCGACGACGGCACGGCCGGAGTACGGGCTCACCGCGCGACGCCTTTCACCAGCGCACGCAGCTCGGCCCCGCGCACCGGTTTGGGCAGCGCGGCATCCGACGCCGGATAGTCCACCCGGTCGAGGACCGAGCTGATCACCAGGAAGCAGTCCGGGAACGCCTCCCGCACGCGCGTCGCGCACTCCCGCCCCGAGATTCCCGGCAGCAGCAGGTCGAGCACCGCGAGCGACGGATGGATGTGCGGGAACGCCGAGATCGCCGACTCGGCGTCGTTCGCGGAGTACACGTCGAAGCCCTCCCGATCGAGGTGCCGGCGCAGCAGGGCCATCTGGTCGAGGTCGTCCTCCACCACGAGGGCCAGCGGTCGCGCGCTCATCGGAGCAGCAGCTCGCGCACGACGACGACCACGATCACCACGGCGGCAGCCGCGAGCGCCTGCCACACCAGCTTCTTCTCCGACCGGGCGTCCTGCGCGACCTCCTCGGTCTCCCGCTCGCGCGTGGGGATGTCGCTCATGAATCGACCCGTCCGACCTTCTCGGTCTTGATCCAGACGGCGTCGGCGCGACGCCACTCCTTGATATAAGAATCCACGGTGATCGCGCAGAGCAGCGACCCGTATCCGCAGATGTAGAGCAGCAGGCCGGCGAAGAACCGCCCGGCGGGGAGGCGCTCGACGGCACGGGCCAGCCAGACGCCCAGCATCGAGACCGGGCCCCAGAGATAGAAGAACAGCGCCCAGCCGAGCAGCGTCCGATCGTCGACCGTTCCACCGACCGCGCGGATCACGTCGTCGAGCGCCCAGGGGAACAGGGCGACCGCCATGAGGACCAACGCCCCGAGCCCGGGGAACATGATCGCCTCCCGCCACGACTGCCGGCCGATCCGGCCGTCGAGCTGCACGGAGAACAGGATCGAGAAGAGATAGATGCACGCGGCGCCGATCCACATCACCCGGAACACCCATTCGGCGATCCCGCTGTGGAAGAACAGCAGTGCGATCAGCGCGGCGGCGGCCAGCAGCATGAACGCGGGCAGCAGCAGGATGGTGAACCACCCCAGCCCGAACGCGAAGCTGCCGAGCTTGTGGTCGCGGCTCGGCCGGAACCACAGGTGCTTGTAGATCGAGGTGAGCTGCACGTTGCCCCGCGCCCATCGCAGACGCTGCTTCCAGAGGGCGTCGATCGTCCGCGGCTCCTCGGCGAGCACGACGGCATGCGGCTCGAACACCGCCCGGCGTCCGTGCAGCTGCCCCTCGAAGGTGGTCATGGTGTCTTCGGCGAGAGTCCCGGTGGGGATGCGTCCGCCGATGGCCTCGAGGTTGGCGCGCGAATGCAGCTGCGCTCCCCCGGCCAGGCAGGCCATCGCACCGAGCACGTTCTGCGTGCGGCGGGCCGAGAGTTGTCCGATCACGTACTCCACGGCGATGAAGCGCGTGAGGTAGTTGCGATCGCGGCTGCCCTCGGCGATGTACGCGGTGACCGCGCCGACCTCGTCGTCCGCCAGGTGACGGGTGAGCTTGCGCAGCGAGTCGCGCGAGAAGATGACGTCGGCGTCCATGATGAGCACGGCCTCGGTCCAGGCGTCCGCCAGCACGATGTCGAGCCCGTGGTTCAGCGTGTGAGCCTTCCCCTCGCCGCCGACCTCGCGTCGCAGGTGGTGCACGCGCCCGGGGTGGGCGAGGCCTTTCGCCCGCACGATGTCGGGGGTGTCGTCGGTCGA
Source organism: Microbacteriaceae bacterium PS02344 (assembly GCA_029959905.1). Classification (GTDB taxonomy): domain Bacteria; phylum Actinomycetota; class Actinomycetes; order Actinomycetales; family Microbacteriaceae; genus Microbacterium. The sequence goes on along the minus strand of JASCNZ010000040.1, from coordinate 3,252 downwards.
TGCGTCGTCGACGACGTACACGCGCAGGCGGTCCGCCGGGTACTCCAGCTGCAGCAGACGCTCGATCGCCGGGCCGATGACGAGACCCTCGTTCCACGCCGGGATGATCACCGCGACGTTCGGGTGGTACGGCTCGGCCCGGTCGTAGTGGTTGCGGAACGCGTGCATCGGCAGCGAGAGGAACTGCAGCCCCGTGTTGATGACCGGCAGCGTGCCGACGAGGATGCAGAGCACGAGGACCACGACGATCGCCGTCTGCCACCAGTCGAGGTCGGCGATCATGCGGCCCCCTCCCCGTCGAGCAGTCGGCGCACGCGGTCGTACCGGCCGACGTCCGTCGCGACATGGCTGTCGGTCGACGCGACGACCTCGGCTCCGGCGGCGCGCAGGGCGGCGAGCGACGCGGGCTCGGGGCATCCCCACTTCTCATTGACCTCGACGAGGGTGTCCGTGCGGGCGGCCGTCTCCGCCCAGGCGCGCAGCCGCTCGGCACCCAGATCGTGCTCGGCGAGACCGATCTTGGGCAGGAGCGAGAAGCAGTGAGCAAGCTGGTTTCCCGGGTGCCGTTCCATGGCTCCGATCACCCCGGCGACGAAGTCGTCGAGCACATCGGCCGGCGCCCATCCGTCGGCCATCCGCTGCCGAACGGCCGTGGGCCCCAGCGGGCCGTCAGCACCCGGGAACTGGTGGTCTGCGATGAGGATGCGGTCGATACCTGCGGGCAGCGTCGGGATGTCGAGGGTTCCCCGACGATCGAGGATCTTCGCCTCGACGCCCGTCAGCACCGTGAGTCCGTCTGGCACGTGCAGAGTGCGGATCGCGGCGACGTACTCGGGTACCCACGCCGTGTCGCGGCGCACGTGGTCGACGATGCGCAGGGTGTCGAGTCCCGCGGCGACCGCGGCATCGACGTTCTCCTGAGGGGTCGAGACCGCATCGTCGGAGAACGTCGAGTGCACGTGATGATCGCCGCGGAGGATGCCGTCGTTCACGACTCCTCCTGGTGCCCGGCGTGCTCCGAAACGAGCACGTCGTCGATCTCGACGACCACGTCCTCGAGGAAGCGCACGGCGGCCACCTCTCGGAACGGGAGCCGCTCAGGGAGCGGCCGGCCCAGGAACAGGTCGACGACGAGCGAGGGGATGTCGACTCCGGCGGAGATCGTGAGGGGCAGCGCTCCGGGGAACCGCGGGTTCACTTCGAGCAGCTTCGGCACGCCCGCGCGATCGCGGCGCAGCTGCACGTTCGCGACGCCCACCAGGCCGATCGCGCGTGCGACGGCCGCCGCGGTCTCCTCGAGTGCGGGGTCGTGCACGGTGCGTCCGGCGATCGCGACGCCCGAGTCCACGCGGGCGCGCGTACGGGGAACGGCGGCGACGATGCGGCCGTCGGCGTCGGCGAGCACATCGACCGAGTACTCCTCGCCCGGCAGCAGGTCCTGCACGATGAGTCCCTCGTCGAGCGGCAGCGCGTCGAGTTCGGCGCGGTCGGCGACCATGCGGATGCCGCGGCTGCCCGCGCCCTGTCGCGGCTTGGCGAAGGCGGGGAACTCCCAGGAGACGGCCTGCGCATCGGGGCCGGCGGGCACCGTCCGTGGGGCATGCCCGGTCGATGCGCAGCGGTCGGCGAGGAGCAGCTTGTCGAGGGCGACGGCCAGCGTGTCGGCGGCGGGCGCGGCCAGCACGGCCGGAGACAGCTCGCCGCGGCGGTCGGAGAGCGCGGCGAGCTCGACGTCGACGGTCGAGATCACCAGGTCGAGGGCGTCGTCGGCGACCATTCGGGCGAGGGCGGGGACGAAGTCGTCGTCACGGCCCGGAGGGACGAGCCGCCGCTGCGCCGCCGGGACGAGGTAGAGGCCGGACGCCCAGCCGTCCATGTCGGCCGCGAACACGGTGAGGTCGTCGCGGCGCAGCAGCGAGCGGATCACGGCGACACCGGCGGGGCCGCCGGCTCCGGTGACGAGGATGCGGGACATGCTCAGGTTTCCTGTCTGACGAGCTCGTGGGCGCCGACGAAGGCCGCCGTCTCACGGACGATCTCCAGCGGTTCGACGGCCTCTCCGCCGCCGAACCGGGACCAGTACCGCGCCGTCGCCCGCACGAACTCCGGGTCGAGGTAGGTGCGGCTCGCGGTCTGCGAGTCGAAGCAGGCGAGCAGACGCAGCTTCTGCTCGACGTAGCCGTCGATGCGCACGAAGCGCGTGGGGCGGAAATCGATCGTCGACGAGGGGCTCTGGTAGCAGGCGACGGTCCCGACGTTGCGCGTCGCGACGGTGGTGGCCTCGTTGATCGCCCGGTGATCTTGATGGCGATCGTGCGGGGAGTGCGTGTACACGATCGTCGGCTGCACCTGCCGCACGACCTCCTCGATCAGGCGCACGGTCGAACCGCCGCCGGAGATCTCTGTGTCGACGAGGTCTTTGAGGAAGAGGCGGGCACCCAGCATCTCGGCGGCGGCCAGAGACTCGTTCTGCCGGCTGTCGGCATCGCCGCCACGCGAACCGCGCGACAGGGTGAGGATGGTGATGTCGTCGCCCGCGGCGGCGTGGGCGGACAGCGCCCCTCCGACGCCGATCTCGACGTCGTCGGGGTGCGCGCCGACGGCGAGCACGATCTCCTTGCGGCGTCCGTCGTCTCGACGACGGCGCCCCTCGGCGGCGAGGCGTTGCACGACATCGACGAGTCGCGCGGTGTCGAGGGGCTTCGTGAGGAACTCATCGGCCTGCGCCCGCAGGGCCTGGACCGCATACTCCACCGACACGTGCGCGGTCATGACCACCACCGGCACCGCCGGCACCTGGCGGTGCAGTTCGGCGAGCAACTCGAGGCCGGTCAGCCCGGGCATCTCGATGTCGGTGACGACGACGTCCGGTCGCACCGTGATCGCCTTCTCGATGGCGTCGTGGCCGTCGACCGCGAGTTCGACGATGCACCCCGCGCGACGTTCGAGCACGGTCTTCACCAGGAGGGACACGTCGGGGTCGTCGTCGACGACGAGGGCGCGGATGGCGTCAGCGGACAAGTGGCTCTCCTTGGGGAGCTCCCCGGCCGTGTGGGAGCGGCCGCTCCCCCGTCGCCTTCATCGGCGGGAGAGCTCGGGGAAGGGCGAGCAGGTTCCCCCCGATTCTGGCATACCGCCCTCCGCCGGGGGCTCGTGGCTGCGTTCGCGACGGGGCCGTCTTACGACGAGGAGGGGGGCGGCTGGCCCCCGCACCGGGCCCCGCCACGGGCCCCCCCCCGTCGCGGCCCGTTT
>JASCNZ010000003.1 GCA_029959905.1 Microbacteriaceae bacterium PS02344 | reverse complement strand
GCGAGACACCACGAGAGACGTGGTGTCTCGCGGAACGACTGGTGTCTCGCGCAAAGAGTGGTGTCTCGCGGAAAGACTGGTGTCTCGCGCAAAGACTGGTGTCTGACGGGGAAAGCAGAAGGCCCCGGGAGAACCCGGGGCCTTCTGTGGTGGTGGACCTAAGGGGATTCGAACCCCTGACCTCCTCGATGCGAACGAGGCGCGCTACCAACTGCGCCATAGGCCCGTAACCGAGATCCACATTATCACGATGCGGGACGGCCTCAGGACGCGCGAGTCAGCCGGCGGCCCGGCGCGCGAGCAGATCGCGGACGTGCGCCTCGATCTCGGCGTCGTCGACGAACCCCATTCGCGCGTATGGCGATGCCTCGGCCGCGGGTGCGGTGCGCGGCGTCGGCAGCGGTACCGGAGCATCCGCTGCGGCGATCTCCTCGGCGCGCTTGCGCAGCTCGGCGAGGCGCGCGGCCTTGCGACGAGCCTCTTGCGCGTCGATCTCGGCCCGCGCGGTCTGAGCGCGGGAGCCGGCCTTCGACACCAGGGGCTCCGGAAGCGGACGCGGCGTCCAGGTGGTCGGAGCCGCGGGCCCCTGGTCGTGAATCTCGGGCGCGGCCCGACGCTCGACGACGGGGGCCGCGGCGCGGGCGGCGGCGCGGGCGACACGCGCGGCGACAGCGGCCATGCGCTGCAGCGCGATGCCCGCGACGAGCACGAGAGCACCCGCCACGCTCAGCAGCAGCGCCGAGCCGGCGGCCAACAGCTGCCAGACACCGAAGCCGGCCATGACCACGCCCAGGAGCACGGTGACCGTCGCGGTCGCCCGTACACGACGACGGGCGCGGGCACGCGCGATCACGGGATCGGCGCGCGTCGCAGCGAGTTCTTCGCGCAGGCGCTCGAGTTCGGCCGCCTCGCGTTCCGACTGCATGCGCTTCGCGAGCTTCTGCTGTGCGAGGGCCGTTCGCGCCGTGAGCTCGACCCGCACCTCGTCGGGCGTCTCGCTCGTCTCGGCGAGGATGCGCAGGGCCTGATTGAGCCGCACCGCGTTGCGCTCGGCGGCGTTGTACTGGAAGCGTCCGCGCCATGAGGGCAGCAGATACAGCATCCACAAGAGCACGGCGACGAGCACGATCACTCCCCCGCTCAGCACCGGCCCGTCCATAGGGACAACGGTAAGGGAACAGGAGCCGCCGCGCCCAGAGCCGGAGGCGCGTGTCGCGGTCGATCGCGCGCGACGGATGCCCCGATCAGAGGGTGAGTCGGTCGGCCGGAGGCACGTCGGCGGCGTCGGGCGGCACCTGCCCGCTCAGCCAGCGCGCCAGCACACCCTGGGGCACGTCCTCCCGGGTGAGCGCGAACGCGTAGTGGTCGCGCCAGTCCCCGTCGATGTGGATGTACCGGCGCCGCAGCCCCTCGTACCGGAACCCGAGCTTCTGCACGATCCGCAGGCTGGCCGCATTCTCGGGGCGGATGCAGATCTCCATGCGGTGCAGCCCGAACTCGACGAACGACGCGTCGGTCGCCAGGGCCACGGCGGTCGGCGTGATGCCGCGTCCGGCGAACCGCTCGCTCACCCAGTACCCGATCGTCGCCGAGCAGAGCGATCCGCGCGAGACTCCCCAGACGTTGAGCTGGCCGGCGACCTCGCCGTCGTACTCCATCACGAACGGATAGCCGCCTCCGTCACGGTACTGCTGAAGCAGTCGACGGATGCTCAGGCGCATGTCGAACGACACCGAGCCGTTCGGCACGGTGGCCTCCCACCGTTGCAGCCACGACCGGTTCTCGAGCAGCTCGTTCTGCAGGGGACGCGCATCGCGCGCGCGGATCAAGCGCAACGACACCCTGTCGTGACGCATACCCACCCCTGTCAGATCCATCGTGCGCCCCGACCTCCGCCGGCCCTCAGAGGCGCTCGGCGAACTCCTTCAACCACGGCCGCAGCTCGGGGCCGAGGTCGTCGCGGTCGGAGGCGAGCTGCACGATCGCCTTGATGTAGTCGACGCGATCGCCCGTGTCGTAGCGGCGGCCGCGGAACACGACGCCCGAGACCCCGGGGCCGTCGGCATCCGCCGCCATCTCCTGCAGCGCGTCGGTGAGCTGGATCTCGCCGCCCTTGCCCGGTTCGGTGCGCTCGAGGATCTCGAAGATCGATGCGGGCAGCACGTAGCGGCCGATGATGGCGAGGTTCGACGGGGCGTCCTCCTTCGCCGGCTTCTCGACGAGACCGGTGACGCGCACCGCGTCCGACCCTTCGAGCTCTTCGACCGCGGCGGCGCCGTACATGTGGATGCTGTCGGGGTCGACCTCCATGAGGGCGATCACGGCGGCGCCGGTGCGCTCGTGCTCGGCGATCATCTCGGTGAGCAGGGGGTCGCGCTCATCGATGAGGTCGTCGCCGAGCAGCACCGCGAACGAGCTGTCGCCGACATGGGTGTGGGCACGCAGCACCGCGTGCCCGAGACCCTTCGGCTCGCCCTGGCGGACGAAGTGGATGTCGGCGAGGTCGCTCGAGCGCATGACGCGTTCGAGACGGCCGGTGTCGCCCTTCTCCATGAGCTTCACCTCGAGCTCGGGGACCGAGTCGAAGTGGTTGGAGATGGCGTTCTTGTTGCGGCCGATGATGACGAGGATGTCGTCGATGCCCGCGTTCGCCGCCTCTTCGACCACGTACTGGATCGCCGGCTTGTCGACGACCGGGAGCATCTCCTTCGGCATCGCCTTCGTCGCCGGGAGGAACCGCGTGCCGAGACCGGCGGCGGGGATGACGGCCTTCATCTTCTGACTACCCATTCCCACAGCCTAGCGGTGGGCACCCCCGTAGACTCGGAGCCATGTCGAACGACATCGAGCACGAGAAGCGCGCACTGCGCGCCGAACTCCGCGAGCGGCGCGGGCTCCTCTCCGACGCGCAGCGCGCGAGCGCGGCGACGGCGATCGGCGAGCGCCTCGACGCGCTGATCGACGAGCTCGGCGCCCGCTCGATCTCCTGCTTCCTCTCCGCCACGGCCGAGCCGGGCACGCGCGAGTTCGTCGCGCGGGCGGTGCGCCGCGGCATCCGCGTGCTCCTGCCCGTCACGCGCGCCGACGGTCTGCTCGACTGGGCGATCGCCACCGACGACGGCGAAGTGACCGAGGGGCTGTACGGCCTTCCCGAGCCGACGGGCGAGGTGCTCGGCCCGATCGCCGTCAACGATGTCGACCTCATGATCGTCCCCGCGGCCGCCGTCGACCGTCAGGGCATGCGCATGGGCTGGGGACGCGGATACTTCGACAAGACCATCGGATCGATGGAGAAATGCCCGCCCGTCTACGCGGTCATCTATGATTCCGAGATACTCGACTCCCTGCCCCGAGAGGTGCACGACCAGCCGGTGAACGGCGTCGTCACCCCGACGCAGACACTCACCCTGTCGCGCACGCGACACTGAACCCCCAGGATCGCCATGCCCACCTACGCCTACGCCTGCACGTCGTGCGGGCACCAGTTCGACGCCGTGCAGAGCTTCTCGGACGACGCGCTCACGACCTGCCCCGAGTGCGGCGGCGCGCTGCGCAAGCAGTACGGGTCGATCGGCGTGACCTTCAACGGCTCGGGCTTCTATCGCACGGACTCGCGCACCAAATCCTCGAGCGGGTCGGATGCTCCGTCATCATCGAAGAAGGAATCGACGACGAGCAGCGCTCCGGCGTCGACGTCGAGCACTCCCGCTTCCTGATCGTCCCCCCCCCACTTCGGAGGTTTCGCCATGCTCAAGGGTTTCAAGGACTTCATCCTCCGCGGCAACGTGCTCGACCTCGCGGTCGGTGTCGTGATCGGCACCGCGTTCACCGCGATCGTCAACGCCGTGGTCGCCAGCATCATCACCCCCCTCGTCGCCCTGTTCTTCGAGGCCAGCGCGACCGGCGAGTTCGGCCCGAAGGTGACGAACATCTACGGCAACGAGGTGGTGTTCCCGCTCGGCGACCTCATCTCGGCGGTCATCAGCTTCCTCGCGGTCGCCGTCGTCGTCTACTTCGTCTTCGTGCTGCCGATGAACACCTTCAAGGCGCGTGTCGAGGCCCGCAAGGGCACCCCGGCCGAGGAGCCCCAGGAGGAGCCGGCGGCCGCGACCGAGGCCGAGCTGCTGGTCGAGATCCGCGACCTGCTGGCGCGCAACAGCGCGCCGCGCCCGCCCGCCTGAGATACCCCTCGCGCAGAGCATCCGTCCCGTCCCGCTCTAGTAGTGGGGCGGGACGTCCTGCATCAGGCGGTCGTCGTTCGGCCCTTTCGGCCCGCGGGGACCGGTCGGCCGCGTGTCGTCGCGCGCACCACCGTCGGTCTCCGGCGAAGGGTCGGTGCCTTCCACAGGCGTGAGCCGTGCACGTCGCGATCCCCGCACGCGTTCGACGTGCTGTCGCTCGACGGGCGGATGCTCGCCCTCGCGGCGGATGCCGTCGTCGCCGTTCACGCGCCGTCGAGGTCGAGCGGCTCGGTGTCGTTCTCGGCCCGTGCGGCGGAGGGCGAGATGCCGAGCACCTCGGCGATACGCGTGGCGACCGTCGCCGGGTCGCTGTACAGGTCGAACGCGTGCACGCGCACGTAGTGCCACCCCAGGCGGCGCAGCACATGAGGACGCAGCCGCAGCGTCTCGCGCAGCGACTCCCCCCGCGACTCCGGGTCGGACTCGATGACCACGGCCTTGCCATTGTGCTGGGCGACGAGAGGGAGCAGGCCCCGGTAGTCGACGTCGACGGAGGCTCCGCGGCGCCGCAGCTCCCGGGCGAGGGCGAGCGTGAGGGGGTCGGCGAGATCTTCGAGACGCGCGTCACGCGCGCGTCCGGCCAGACCGCCGAGGATCGACATCAGGGTCGCCGCGCCGTGCTCCAGGCGGCCGTCGTCGAACGCCGACGGCCGGATCGACGACACGATGACCATCGAGCGGCGGGCCCGCGTCATGCCCACCGTGAGCAGGCGTTCGCCGTCGGGGGTCGAGAGGTCGCCGAAGTCGCTCAGCACGCGACCGTGCCGGGTCACGCCGAAGCCCAGCGAGAAGATCACTCGGTCGCGGCTCTCGGCGACCGATTCCTCGAGGGTCAGCACGGCGAAGGGTTCGGCGGTGTCGCGGGCCACGAAGTCCGCCACATCGGAGCGTCCGGCGAAGGCGGCGGTGACCGCGGCCCGCACGCGCTCGGCATGCCGCCTGCTCGCCGTGACCACCATGAGCGACTCGCTGGGTCGATGCACCGCATGCTCGACCACGAGGGTGACGACGCGCGCCACCTCGGCCTCGGGGCTCTCGACGGCGCCCGAGATCGGGTCGGGCGTACCGGTGCCGCCCTCGACGTAGTCGACCGTGAGGCTGCCGCGACCGAGATAGGAGCCGGCCCAGGGCAGCGACACGATCTCCCCGCCGTAGAAGGCATCGTTGATGAGCTCGGCGAGGTCCTCGCCACCGGCACGGTAGCTGCGGGTCAGCGTCATCACGGGCAGCAGCTCCGACAGGCGCTCGAAGACCGAGACCTCGTCGAACGGCACCTCCGCCTCCCACGGGTCATCGGCGGCGACCGCCGTCTCGAACGCGCTCGGACGCTGCGTCACCGGATCGCCGAACGCGACCACCTGCCGGGCACGACGGATGGCCGGCACGGCCTCGGCGAGGTTGATCGCCGCGGCATCCACCAGCAGCACCGTGTCGAACTCGACGGAGTCGGGGATCTCGGGGACCAGGTACGGCGACGAGATCCAGACCGGGGCCAGCGTCTCGATGAGCGTCGGCGCCGCGCTCACCAGCTCGGCCGTGGTCGTCGATGCCTGCTTGAGAGCGCGGCGCAGGTGGGCCGACTCCTCGGGTTCGTCGACGATGGCGATGCGCCACTGGTTGGCGAGCTGCCAGGCGAGGAGCGGTCCGGCCATCGCCGCGTGCGCCTCGTCGACCAGGCGGAAGTCGCGCTCGAGACGGTCGACCACGGCGGTGTTCGCGCCGAGCAGCGCCCGGTTCTCCTGCAGTGCGCGTTCGAGCAGCGACTGCCACCACGCGAACTCCAGCTCGTCGCCGACCCGCGACTCCGACACGTGCCGCACCGAGAGATCGGTGAGCAGCGGCTCGAGGCCCAGCAGGGCGAGCTCGTCGCGCAGCTGCGCCCGCTCCACGAGATTCTCGAACACGTCGGACTCGGCGGCCAGGCCCGCGAGGGTGCGCACGAGGCGGGCGACAGGGAGGGTCACGAGGGGCTCGCGCCGGCCGAGCGCGACGTCGAGCTCGGCGAGCTGCGCGTCCACGCGCTGCCAGGCCGCGGCGACCTCACCGAGACCGAGCGGGATCTCGGGGGCGACGCCCGCGTCGACGCAGCGCTGCCATTGCGTGCGCTGCGTCTGGATGCGCAGGAGCGCCTCGTGCATCTCGGTGACGTGCACGCCCGGGCGCACGTACTCCTTCGCCAGACGGCGCAGGCGGCGGCGATTGGCCGACGACATGCCCGGGGCGTCGCGGCGCGAGCCGTGCGCCTGGATCAGGTCGCCGAGCGGGCGCTCGAAGACCGTCGGGCTGAAGCGGTCGAGCGAGTCGCGGATGCCCTCGAGCAGGCGCAGATACTCCCCCAACTCCTGGATCGTCGAGAACGGGCGCATCCGCGTCTGGGCGATCAGCTCGTAGCCGCGCTCGAGCAGAGCGGGCACGCTGTCGCCGTGCAGTCGACCGGCGAGGGTATGCGCGGCACGGGCATCCTCGGTCGACGTGAAGCTCACGCCGTACCACGGCGAGTCGTCGGGCCCGAAACGGAACTCCCCCAGACGCGCGGCCTGCGCGAGCGCGGCGGCCGCGTCCTTGCGATCCTCGGCCAGACGGCGCAGCGCGTCCGCGCCGAGTCGGGCCGTGGTCGAGGGAGGCACGGGCAACGAGGCGAGCCGCGTGAGCTCGCGCGTCGCGTCGAGCACCGACGACCGGGTGCCGTGGATCGGCGCGGTCAGAGCCTCGCGGTAGTCGCGGAGCACCGTGCGCAGCCGCACCAGAGCATCGTCGACCTCTCCCGCCTTCGGAGCTGTGGCCTTCTCATTGCGCACGATGGCCCGCACGAGGTCGCGCCGGACCGAGGCCGGCGAGATCGCGAGGCTGTCGAGACCGATCCCGGCGAGACGATGACGAACCCCGTCGAGGGTCGACCGGCGCGCCGATACCACGAGCACGCGTTTGCCTGCACGGACGAGCTCGCCGACGGCGTTGATCACCGTCTGCGTGCCCCCGGTCCCGGGGAGCGTCGCGACGGTCAGCGAGTGGCCGGCCGTGATCCGCGCGAGGACCGCCTCCTGCTCGGCATCCGCGTCGAGCAGCAGTGTGTCGGAGGCCGGCGCCCGATCGTCGGGACCGGTGTGATGCGGCACGGCGCGAGGCGCCATGACCTGCTCGCGGTCGCCGACGTGCCCGGCGAGGGCGTTCAGCATCCGGTGGTCGAGGTCGTGTCCGTCGCGCGCCATCGCGCCGCCCACGTCGGCGAAGGTCGACACCACGAGTCGCGGCTCGACCGAGAAGGTGTCGATGGTGCGGGTGATCGCGCGCAGGCTGTCGATCACGGGCTGCGGCTTGAAGATGCCGCCGTCGTAGGCGAGGGCGGCGAGCACGGCCCCGTCGATCGTGATGCCGAAGTGCTCGCGCGCGATGCGCACGAGCTCCGGGTTGACGGTGAAGGCCCCCTGCAGCTTCAGCTCGAAGTCGGAGTGGTGCCGGCGGATGGCCAGCGGTCGGAGCAGGACGGGCGCGGCGAAGGCTGCCCCACCGATGCGCCAGCGCGCGACGCCGACGGCGAGGTGCACGGCCTCGATGCCGCGGACGGTGCGCAGCTCGGTGTTCTTCGCGGTGATGCGCTCGGCCGCGAGGCGCGCGGTGCGCAGACCAACCTCGTCGCGGAAGAGGTTGGAGAGCAGCGTTGATCGGCCCGTGATGAACTGAGGCAGGCTGCCCGGATGCGCCTTCGAGATGTCGATGCCCGATTCGGGCGCGTCGCGGAAGCCGGTGAGCGGCGACGGTCCTCCCAGCTCGGCCGCCTCGGCGCGCAGGCGCGCACGCTCGGCGTCGGCGGCGTGCGGCACCGTCACGCCGGTGCTCGAGGGCTGCAGGTCGCCGAGCGTCACAGCTGCTGCCGCTGCCGCGTCACCCGCAGACTTGTCTTCTCGTCGCCACACACTGCCACCCTAGGCGCGACCGGCGCGCCGACCGGTATCCCGGGCGGGTTTCGGGCGAATTCCGCGCCCTCCGCACTCGTCCTGCACCGCCGCATCCGACCTCCTCTTCTTCCGATCCTCCGCGAGGCGCTTCGTCCTGGCCCCGCGCCACGGCAGCTGCCCCGACAGGATGGAGGCATGACCTTCCGCTACGACTTCGCCCCGACCCCCTTCGGAGATGCGCTGGCCGTGTTCTCCGACCAGGGCATCGTGCGGTTCGACCTTTCCGAGGCCGACGACCCGACGGTCCCCTGGTTGCTCGAGAACGTCGCCCGCCGCCTGGGTGCCGTGCCCGAACCCGACCCGGGTGCCGCCGACGACGTGACAGCGCTGCTCGCACGCTACTTCGAGGGCGAGCCCGTGCGGTTCGACGACCACGTCGACCTCGACTGGAGGCTCATCGACGGATTCCACCGCCGCGCCCTCGAGACGATCTGCGAGATCGGCTGGGCCGAGACGATGAGCTACGGCGAGGTCGCGGTCATCGCCGGCCATCCCGGCGCCGCCCGCGCGGTGGGCACCGCCTGCCGACTGACCCCGTTCTCGATCATCGTGCCGGTGCATCGCGTCGTGCGCTCCGACGGCACCATCGGTCCCTACGGCGCGCACCCGGAGCGCAAACGGTTCCTCGTCGATCTCGAACGTCGAGCGGCCGCGCAGACATCCCCCGTCGCGGGTATCGACGAGTAGGCCGTCGGGACCCGCGCGGGCGGTGATACTCTCGCGTCGACACGGCGGCCGCTCGCCTTCCGCCGACGGCAGCGCGACCACGGAGAACGACGGCATGAACACACCCCCCGCGTCCGACTCGGACGCCGAGCTCGTCGCTCGCGCGGTGCGCGAACTGGCGCGGCGCACGCGGTTCCCGGTGGCGTTCGGCGGCCTGCTCGACGACGGGGTCGTGCATGTGACGACGATCGTCGGCAATCGCACCCGCAGTCTCGACGGCCTGCGCGTGCGTCCCGAACGCGGTCTCGGCGGGCGGGCCATGATGGAACTGCGCCCGCGCATGACGAGCGACTACGGCTCGTCGCAGCAGATCACCCATGACTACGACGTCTTCGTGCTCGGTGAGGGGCTGCGCACTCTTCTCGCCCTCCCGATCGTGGTCGAGGGGAGATCGCGAGGCGTCCTCTACGCGGGCGCATGGGACACGGAGCCCGTCGCCGGGATCACGACCGCTCCCGCCATGCAGGTCGTACAGGGCCTCGCCGACGAGCTGCGGATCCGCGATGAGGTCGAGCGCCGACTGCGCGCGGCGAGCGCGCTTCCCTCCCCGACGGCACCGCATCAGGAGCAGCTGCGCGAGACCTTCGCCGAGCTCCGCGGGATCAGCGCCTCCGTCGATGACGAGGCACTGCGGGCTCGCCTCGCCGCGGTCGAGCGGCGACTGCTCGCCCTCGCGGACGACGAGCGCGCCCCCGCGCACACCGGCACGGTCCCGATCGTGCGCCTGTCGCCGCGCGAGACCGACGTTCTCGCCTGCGCGGCGCTCGGGGCCACCAACGGTGAGATCGCCGCCGAGCTGGGTCTGCGCGAGAGCACCGTCAAGGCGTACATCGGCACGGCGATGGCGAAGCTCGACGCGTCCACTCGTCATGCGGCCGTGGTACGCGCGAGACGTGCGGGCCTTCTCCCCTGACCCCGCATTCGTTCCGGCTCGGAACGCATTAATGTCGCGACGTATTTCGGCACGAATACTCGGCAATTCTTGCCGCATTTCCTTTTGCGCGGTACTGTCCTCCTCATGGCGAGAAGAATTGTGCATCAGCTGGTCGACGATATCGACGGCAGCGTCCTCGAGGTCGGCGAAGGGGAGACGATCCATTTCTCCCTCAACGGTCAGGCCTGGGAGGTCGACCTGAACGAGGAGCACGCGCGAGAGCTGCGCGAGGCCCTCGAGCCCTACATCGCCGCAGGGCGACGTGCGGGTTCCGGCGGCGCTCCGCGCTCCTCCTCCTCTTCGTCGTCGTCGCGCAAGCGCCCGGCGCGGAACCCCGAGGTCGCGGCGATCCGCGCCTGGGCCAATGACAACGGCTATTCACTGTCGGAGCGCGGCAGAATCCCCGCACCCGTCATCGAGGCGTATAACAAAGCACACTGACGACCTCGCAGAATTGCACTGAAGGCTCTCCGCCCCGGGGAGCCTTCAGTCGTTCTCGGGTGACGCCCAGCCGCTCTCGGGAAGCGCGATCTCCTGGGTCATATCGCGCAGGAATCGCACGACGGTGTCGCGCTCTGCGCGCGTCAGCCGGGCGGCGGCGTAGAAGCGACGTGCCTGCTGGCGACCGACGGTCTGCATGGCCGCCTCGCGGGTCTCGTCGGTGATCGTGATGGCGAGGGCACGTCGATCGCGAGGATGGGGCGAGCGCACGATGTGCCCGCCCTTCTCCAGCCGGTCGAGCAGTTTGGTCGTCGATGCCGTCGAGATGGCGAGGTGCTGCGCGATCCCCCCGGGAGTGGCGATCGCCTGCGCGTTCGCGCACACGATCAGGTAGTGCAGTGCGCGCATGTCGGTGTCGTTCAGCTGCATGTAGCGTCGGGAGGCTCGCGAGAGCCGTTGCTCCGCCTCGCGCAGTTCACCGAGCGCCGCCATGAGCGTCGAGATCTGCTCGAGGTCTTCCGGAGCGACGCCGGAGCGGTCGACGAGGGAACTCCGAGGGTCGGCCGCCTCGACGTCGTAGATCGCGCCGTGATGGAGACCGTCGATTCCGGCAGCGCCCTCGAGAGTCGAGGCGCGCGTCGACTCCCCCGTCGTCGGGGTGGTGCCGGAAGCGTGGTCCATGCGAGTATGTTACACAACGATCTATTTCATGCTAAGTTAATTACTCGCCAAGCTAGTGAAATGAACGCAGAGGACGCCATGGAGTACGTGACTCTTCTCGACGAGGACGGGACGGCGATCGGCTCGCTCCCGAAGAGCGAGGTGCACACGCGCGACACCCCGCTGCACCTGGCCTTCTCCTGCCACATCGTCGACGACACGGGCCGCATCCTGCTGACCCGCCGCGCCCTCTCGAAGCAGACCTGGCCGGGCGTCTGGACCAATAGTTTCTGCGGCCACCCGCAGCCCGGCGAGGACATGGTCGAGGCCGTGCGCCGCCGCGCCATGCAGGAGCTCGGCGCCCCCGTCGACGATGTGCGGTCAGCGCTGCCCGACTACCGCTATCGAGCGGTCGACGCGAGCGGCATCGTCGAGAACGAGGTATGCCCCGTCTTCACCGCGCGCGTCGTCGGTCCTCTCTCTCCGTCGTCCGACGAGGTGGCGGAATGGGCCTGGGTCGACGCCGCCGATGCCGCCACCGCTGTGGCTGCGGCGCCCTTCGCGTTCAGCCCCTGGATCGCCGAGCAGCTCCCCCGCCTGCGAGCGAACGGAACGATCTGAGATGACCGCGATCGCGACGCAGGACGAGCAGGGCATCCGCATCGAGGAGGCTCTGCGCCTCCGCTTCGCCGAGCGCAGCACGGCCGCGGAGGTCTACGGAGAGCCGTTCGCGGGCCTGTGGCGATCGGCCGCTGCCCACGCGACCGGTGGGAAGCTGATCCGGCCGCGTCTGCTGCTCGACATCCACCGCGCACTGTCGCCCGACTCCCGCCGACGCGACACCGACACGGCGGTGGGCATCGCCGCCGAGATCGAGCTGCTGCACTACGCGTTTCTCCTGCACGACGACGTCATCGACGGCGATCTCTATCGGCGTCGCCGTCCGAACCTCATCGGCACGCTCGCACACGACGGCGGCGCACGCGACGACCTGCACTGGGCGCGGTCGAGCGCCATCCTCATGGGCGACCTGCTGCTGGCGACCGCGGTGCTGGGATTCGCTCGCTCACGGGTGTCGACCGCCGCTCGCCTGCGCCTGCTCGATCTCGTCGAGCACACGATCGTCGAGACCGTCGCCGGCGAGCACATCGACGTCGGACTCGCCGACGGCGTCATCGTGCCCGATCTGCGCACCATCCTGGCCATGAGCACCTACAAGACCGCGACCTACTCCTTCTCGCTCCCGCTGCGGGCGGCGGCGGTCCTCGCCGGCGCCTCCGTCGAGGTAGAGGAGGATCTCTCCGCGATCGGGCGACACCTCGGCCTCGCGTTCCAGCTGCAGGACGACCTGCTCTGCATCTTCGGCGACGCCGAGGCTCACGGCAAGGACCCGTTCTCGGATCTGCGCGAGGGCAAGGAGACGGCGATCATCGCCTACGCGCGGATGACCACCGCATGGACGAAGATCGCTCCGCGCTTCGGCACCGCCGATCTCACCACCGAGGAAGGGCTGCACCTGCGCGGTGTGCTCCGCGAGTGCGGTGCGGAGGGTTTCGTGCAGAGCCTCGTCGCGGACGAGCTGGCCGCGGCATCCGAGATCCTCACCGCCGCCGAGGAGACGCGCACCATGTCGGGCGATGTCGTGACGTGCCTGCGCACCCTGCTCGCCCGAGTCGAGGGACGCCGCTCGTGAGCGCCGCATCCGCCGGAGCGGACGACGCGTCGCTCCGGCGTTTCAGTCGCACCGCCGAGATCGCGACGACGGGCGTGATCCGCGCCTACTCGACCTCGTTCGGCATGGCGACGAAACTCCTCGGCCGCCGACACCGTCAGCACATCCGCAACATCTACGCGATGGTGCGGATCGCCGACGAGATCGTCGACGGCGTCGCCGCGGAGGCCGGGCTCGACGCCGGCGCGCAGGCCGACGCATTGTCGACGTACATCGCCGAGACGCACCGCGCCATGCGCACCGGGTACAGCAGCGACCTGATCCTGCATGCCTTCGCCCAGACGGCCCGGGCCTGCGGTATCGGCGAGGACCTCACGCAGCCCTTCTTCGAGTCGATGCTCGCCGACGTCCCCTCCGACACCCCGGCCGCCTACGATTCGACGGCGCACGCGCGCTACGTGTTCGGATCGGCCGAGGTGGTGGGTCTCATGTGCCTACGCGTGTTCCTGCGCGGCACTGCCCCCACCGCCGCCCAGCGGGAGGTGCTGGAGCACGGCGCCCGTCAGCTCGGGGCCGCGTTCCAGAACGTCAACTTCCTCCGCGATCTGGCGGATGACACCGACCGACTCGGCCGCAGCTACCTCGGCACCGCCGACCGTCTGACCGACGCCGACCGCGACGCCTGGGTCGCCACCGTGGAGCGCCAGCTCGACGACGCCCGGGCATCGATCCCCCTGCTCCCGAAGGATGCGCGGGCCGCCGTGCGCAGCGCACTCGCGCTGTTCGCCGCCCTCACGCGGCGCGTGGCCCGCACCCCGGTGGACGACCTCTACCGTCGGCGCGTGCGCGTGCCCGACCCTCAGAAAGGACTGCTCGCGATGCGTTCACTCCTCGTCACCGCGGTGGAGCCCCGATGAGCCGCGTCGTCGTGATCGGCGCGGGTGTCGCCGGCCTCGCCACCGCCGGGCTGCTGGCCAAGGACGGACACGACGTGGTCGTGCTCGAGAAGAACGCCCGGATAGGCGGTCGAGCGGGCACCATCGAGCGCGACGGCTTCCGCTTCGACACGGGCCCGTCGTGGTACCTCATGCCCGGGGTGTTCGATCACTGGTTCGCGATGATGGGCACCTCGGCCGACGAGCAGCTCGACCTCACCCTGCTCGACCCCGGCTACCGCGTGTTCCAGCCGCCCCGCGCGGGTGCACCGTCGCAGCTCACCGTGCCCGCCGGACGCGAGGCTGTGTCGCACCTGTTCGAGGATCGCGAGCCGGGCGCGGCCGAGGCCCTCTCGGACTACCTCGATTCCGCCCACCACGCCAGCGCGATGGCCGAGAAGTACTTCCTCTACAACCCGTTCACGCGGCTGTCGTCCCTGACGACCGGCGAGGTGCTGCGCGCCGCGCCTCGACTGTTCTCGCTGCTCGGCACCCGCCTGCAGGCGTTCGCAGCGAAGCGCTTCCGCGATCCGCTGCTGCGGCAGATCCTCGGATATCCGGCTGTGTTCCTCGGCACAGACCCCCGCACCGCCCCCGCGATGTACCACCTGATGAGCGCGCTCGACCTCGACGAGGGCGTCAGCTACCCGCAGGGCGGCTTCTGGCGGCTGGTGGAGCGCATCGGGGTGCTCGCCGCCGACGCGGGCGCCCGGATCGTGACGGATGCCGCGGTCACGAGCATCCGCACGGTCGGTCGGGATCGCGACGTGCGGGTGGAGGGCGTGGAGTGGACGGATGCGGCGGGCGAGCGCCACTTCGAGGCGGCGGACATCGTCGTCTCCGGCGCTGACCTGCACCACACCGAGACCGCTCTGCTGCCGCCGCACCTGCGCACCTACCCGGAGTCGTGGTGGCAGCGCCGTACCAGCGGTCCGGGTGCCGTGCTCGTGATGCTGGGCGTGCGCGGCGCGCTCCCCGAGCTCCCTCACCACTCCCTGTTCTTCACCGAGGACTGGGATGCGAACTTCGATGCCATCTTCGGCTCCGATCCGCGCATCCCCTCCCCCGCCTCGATCTACGTCTGCCGCCCCAGCGCGAGCGACGACGACGTCGCCCCCGCCGACCACGAGAATCTGTTCGTGCTCGTTCCCGTGCCCGCCGACACGTCCATCGGACACGGCGGCTCCGACGGCGCGGGCGATGCCGAGGTCGAGAAGACCGCGGATGCCGCCATCGACATGATCGCCGAGTGGTCCGGCGTGCCAGACCTCCGCGAACGCGTCGTGGTGCGCGAGACCTTGGGCCCGGCGGACTTCCGCGACGACTACCACTCCTGGCGCGGCGGGATGCTGGGACCGGCGCACATCCTCTCGCAGAGCGCGATGTTCCGAGCGCAGAACGCCTCGAAGCGCGTGGGCGGCCTGTACTACGCGGGCGCGACGACCGCACCCGGTGTGGGTGTGCCCATGTGCCTCATCAGTGCGGAGATCGTGCTCAAGCGCATCCGCGGCGACCACAGCGCCGGCCCCCTGCCGGTCGCGGTGCCGGCGACACCCGCTACCGGGGCGCGATGATGGGAGCGGTCTACCTCGGCGCGCTGCTGATCTCGACGGCCTGCATGCTGCTGGTCGACCGACGCTTCCGTCTGTTCTTCTGGCGCGACGCGTTCGCCGCAACGGTGGTCACCCTCGTCGGCGTGGCCTTCTTCCTGGTCTGGGATGTCGCGGGCATCGCGTCGGGCATCTTCCTGCGGGGCGACGCCGTCATCGCCACCGGCATCGTGCTCGCCCCGGAGATGCCGCTCGAGGAGCCCGTCTTCCTGCTCTTCCTGGTGGTCTGCACCATGGTCGTGTACACCGGGCTCGTGCGCCTGCTGGCGCGGCGTCGCGCCGCGGTCGCCGGAGGGATGCGATGACCTACCTGCAGCTCTCCGCCTGCTTCCTCGCAGCCACGGTCGTCATCGCCATCGCGTTGGGGCTGATGGCGCGGGGTCGTGGGCCTCGTCCCGCCGCGGTCGCGCTGACCATCGCAGTCCTGCTCGCGCTGACCGCGGTGTTCGACACGGTGATGATCGGCAGCGGGCTGTTCCACTACGCCGATCAGCACCTCGTCGGCATCCGCATCGGCCTCGCACCGATCGAGGACTTCGCCTACCCGCTGGCCGGCGCGCTGCTGCTGCCCGCGCTCTGGGCCCTGCTCCGCCGCCGCCGATCCGCCCCCGCGGACGCCGGCCGCGAGGAGGAGGCGGCATGACCTCGACGGCCCGCCCCTCCATCGCACGCGATCTCGGCCAGATCCTGCTCTCGTCGCGCCCGATCAGCTGGATCAACACCGCCTTCCCCTTCGCCGCCGCGTACGTGATGACGACACGCGAGCTCGACCCGACGCTCGTCATCGGGTTCCTGTACTTCCTCGTGCCGTACAACCTCGCGATGTACGGCATCAACGACGTGTTCGACTACGCGTCCGACCTCGCCAATCCCCGCAAGGGCGGCATCGAGGGAGCGCTGCTCGCGCCCCGCATGCACCGCCCCACCCTGTGGGCGGCGGCGCTGTCGAACATCCCGTTCCTCGTGTATCTCGTGGTCGTCGGCGATGCGTGGTCGACCGTGTGGCTCGCGGTGTCGGTGTTCGCGGTGATCGCCTACTCCGCCCCCGGTCTGCGCTTCAAGGAGCGCCCCTTCCTCGACTCGGTCACGTCGAGCCTGCACTTCGTCACCCCGGCCGTCGTCGGGCTCGCCCTCGCGCGGGCAGAGTTCTCCACCGGCACCGTGCTCGTCCTCACCGCGTTCTTCCTCTGGGGGATGGCGGCGCACGCGTTCGGCGCCGTGCAGGACGTCGCGCCCGACCGGGAAGCGGGGATCGGGTCGATCGCGACCGTCATCGGCGCCCGTGCGACGGTGCGCCTCTCGCTCGTGCTCTGGCTGCTCGCGGGCGTCCTCATGCTCGTCACCCCCTGGCCGGGGCCGCTCGGCGCCCTGCTCGCGGTGCCCTACCTCGTCAATGCCGCGCCCTGGTGGCGCGTCACCGATGAGACCTCGGGCGGGACGAACCGCGCGTGGCGCCGATTCATCCTCCTCAACTACGTCGCGGGGTTCCTGGCGACGATGATTCTGATCCTGGCCTGGGTCTCCTGACCCACCGCATCACGAAAGGCCCTCGCATGCCGCCCTCCGAACGCGCCTCCACGCCGCAGATCCGCGAACGCTCGCGCCGTCACTCCTGGGTGCGGGTGTTCGTGCCGGTCGTGCTGATCCTCGCCTGGCTCGCAGGCGCGTCGCTGGGCGGCCCGCTGTTCGGCAAGGTCGACGAGGTGTCGTCGAACGACCAGACGACCTATCTTCCGGAGTCGGCCGACGCCACGAAGGTGCAGGAGCTGCTCGGCGACTTCCGCGACAGCGACGAGATCCCCGCGATCGCGGTCTTCACGTCTGAGACGGAGCTCAGTGAGCAGCAGGTCGAGACGATCTCGGATGCCGTCGCCGACAGCACGTCGATCGAGGGGGTCGCCGACGACGTGTCCCCCGCGCTCGTCTCGGACGACGGCCTCGCCGTGCAGGCGTTCATCCCCATCGACGGCGACGCCGAGCTGCGCGACGTCACCGCCGAGCTGGGCGACGCACTGCGGGCCGCGGCGCCCGAGGGCGTCGAGGTCTTCCTCACGGGGCCGGCGGGCTTCACCTCCGACCTCGCCGCCGGGTTCGCGGGCATCGACGGTCTGCTTCTCGGTGTCGCCCTGCTGGCGGTTCTCGTCATCCTCGTGCTCGTGTACCGCTCGCTCCTCCTGCCGGTGGTGGTGCTGTCGACGAGCCTGTTCGCCCTGTGCGTCGCGCTGCTGGTGGTGTGGTGGCTGGCCAAGTTCGAGGTGCTGCTGCTCAGCGGTCAGACCCAGGGCATCCTGTTCATCCTCGTGATCGGCGCGGCCACCGACTACGCACTGCTCCTGGTCGCGCGGTTCCGCGAAGAGCTGCGGTCGACCGAAGACAAGGGCGCGGCCATCATGGCGGCATGGAAGGGCTCGTTCGAGCCGATCGTCGCCTCGGGCGGAACGGTGATCGCCGGCCTGCTCTGCCTGCTGCTGAGCGACCTCAAGTCGAACAGCACCCTCGGACCGGTGGCGGCGATCGGCATCGTCTTCGCCATGCTCGCGGCGCTGACCCTTCTGCCGGCGCTGCTGCTGCTCTTCGGTCGCGCCGTCTTCTGGCCCCGCCGCCCGCGATTCGAGCCCGAGGTCGTGGCCGACGAGCACGGCATGCGCACCACCGGCCTGTGGGCCGCACTGTCGCGCCTCGTCTCGCGGCGCCCCCGTGCGATCTGGATCGTCACCACCCTCGTGCTGCTCGTCGGTGCGATCGGGCTCACCCAGCTCGACGCCGAGGGGGTGCCGCAGTCCGATCTCGTGCTCGGCGCTTCCGACGCGCGAGACGGCCAGACCGCTCTGGGCGAGCACTTCCCCGGCGGATCCGGCAGCCCCGCCTCGGTGGTGGTCGCCGAGGACTCCCTGCAGGATGCCGCCGACGTGCTGCTCGCGAACGACGGCGTCGACGCGGTCGCCGTCACCGCCTCCGACTCGCCCAGCGGCACCGCGCCGGTGACGGTCGACGGCATCACCGCCGTGGGGCCTCCCGGCACGCCCGCACCCGACCCGACGGTCGCCGACGGGCGGGTGCTGCTGCAGGCCACCCTCACGGATGCCGCCGATTCTGACGCCGCCGCCGAGACGGTTCGTGAGCTGCGCGCTGAGCTGGCCGACCTCGATGCCCTCGTGGGCGGCGTCACGGCCACGTCGATCGACACGAACGACGCCTCGATCCACGACCGCAACCTCATCATCCCGGTGATCCTCGTGGTGATCGTGCTGATCCTGATGATGCTGCTGCGCTCGATCCTCGCGCCCGTGCTGCTCATCCTCACCACGGTGCTGTCTTTCGGCACAGCCCTCGGCGTCTCCGCCCTCGTCTTCGACGGCATCTTCGCCTTCCCCGGCGCCGATCCGGCCGTGCCCCTGTACGGCTTCGTCTTCCTCGTCGCCCTGGGCATCGACTACAACATCTTCCTCATGACGCGCGTGCGCGAGGAGTCGATCGCGCACGGCACGCGCGAGGGAGTCCTCCGCGGACTGTCGATCACCGGCGGCGTCATCACCTCGGCCGGACTCGTGCTCGCGGCGACGTTCGCGGCGCTGTCGGTCATCCCGATCCTGTTCCTCGTGCAGCTCGCGTTCATCGTCGCGTTCGGGGTGCTGCTCGACACGTTCGTCGTGCGCTCGCTGCTCGTGCCGGCACTCGCCTACGACCTCGGCAAGCGGATCTGGTGGCCGTCGAAGCTGTGGAGGAAGGGCCTGGAGTGAGACCAGGGCCGCGGTGCCCTCGACAGGATTCGAACCTGCGACCTGCCCTTTAGGAGAGGGCTGCTCTATCCTGCTGAGCTACGAGGGCGTGCGCCTCCAGCTTACGGGACCACCCGCGGTCACGCCGCGAGCGCGAGGTACGGCTCCCACCGGGGGTCGCTGCGCTCGGTGCCGCGCACGGTCCACGCGGTCCCGTGCGGCGGCCGCGGAGTGAAGCGCAACTCCCAGCGCATCTCCTGGGGCGTGCGATTGCTCTTGACGTTGTTGCAGCGCAGACAGCAGGCCACGAGGTTCTCCCACGAATCGGCGCCGCCGCGCGAGCGCGGCAGCACGTGGTCGATCGTGGACGCCGCCTTGCCGCAGTACCCGCAGCGATGGTTGTCGCGCCGCAGCACCCCGCGACGAGTGACGGGCACGCGTCGCCCGGAAGGGACGCGCACGTAACGCGCCAACACGATCACGGCCGGACGATCGTAGACACCGTGCGAGCCCCAGACGGGGTCGTCCTCCACTCGTTCGATCACGGTCGCCTTCTCGTTCATCACGAGCACGAGGGCCCGCTTGAACGACACGATCGCGAGCGGCTCGTAGCCGGCGTTCAGTACCAGTGTGCGCATCCGTCATCCTCTCGATCCGCCGGGACGGCTTCCCGGCACTCTCGAACCACACGACGCCGTGCAGACGGAAGAACCCCAGAGACGAGAAAAGGCGCTGTCTAGTGACAGCGCCTTTCGCGCGCGGCAGCACCGCGGCATCCCTGCGGGCGATGCAGAAGGACGTGACGACCGAGGGCATCCATGGTGCGGATGCTCGGAATCGTGTCCATCAGCTTCTCCTGCCCGTTCGACGACGGGATCAGGCTAACCCATCCCGCAGGGTGCAGGGCGAAACGAGAGGTGAACGCTCGGCGTGTTCGGAGACGTCAGCCGGCGTTGGCGGCGAGCCACGCCTGCGGCTCGAGGAGCCCGCCGTTGACCCACACCTCGAAGTGCAGGTGGTTGGCGGTCGAGCGGCCGGTGCTGCCGACGTAGCCGATCAGCTGACCGGGCTCCACCGTCTGACCCTGCTGCACCTGACGCGAACCGTAGATCATGTGGCCGTAGGTGGTCTGCACGCGCTGACCGCCCACCACGCTGTCGATCATGACGCAGACCCCGTAGCCGCCGATGCTCTCGGCGGATGCGCGGACCACACCGCCCGCAGCGGCGTAGATGGGGGTGCCCGCGGGAGCGAGCATGTCGACACCGTTGTGGCCGCCGCCGATCGTGCGGCTGACGTTCCAGGAGCCCAGCGGAAGCGGGTAGCGCACCTCGCCGGAGCCGGGGGCGACGAGCGCGTACCCCGCGGTGTTGAACTTGCCGGAGGATGCGGACGAGGATGCCGAGGCGACGGCGGCCGCCTTCGCCGCAGCCGCTGCGCGAGCGGCGGCGGCCTCTTCGGCCTTCTTCTTCTCGATCTCCTCGGGCGTGGTCGCCGTGAAGGTGCCGCGGTTCATCGGCGCGGCGGTCGCCTCGGAGGCGACGACCAGCGACTGCGCGTCGACCGCGGCGAGCTGCTGCACCGTCGGCGTGGACGCCTCGGCCGGCTTCGTCGCGGCGTAGGCCGGGAGCGCGACGGCGGCGACGAGCGCCCCCACGGCTCCGAAGATGAAGATCGAGCGGAGCGGCTTGACCACTGCGCGTGATGCGGCTCGTGCTCCGTCGCGACGAGCGATCGCTCGGTCTTCAGTTGTCTGTGCGGGCAAATTCTTGTCTGCGACCAAAACCTGATCCTCCAGCGCCTGCGCGCTCGGGTTGCGCTGGCTCGTCGGCACTCTGCTCTCGTGGCACGAATGTATCTCGGGTACTTTGTGCGTTCTTACCGCGACGACGACGAGCCGGAAGGCGATCGACGCGGGTCATCGGTGAGGGGCTCTCCGACGACCTGTCCGAGGTTACCGGAAGATAACGATCGTGTCACCCTGCGAACCTGGCAATCACCGGTGCGCGCGGGACGCGGCCGCCGATCAGACGGGTTCGCCGACCAGGAAGATGTGCGATGCGAGCTCCACCGGCAGCTCGAGACCCTCGTCCCGACCCTCCATGCGGATGAGGACGTAGCCCTCGTTGAAGCGGAAGTCGCCCTTCGCTCCGGGCATGACCCCCGCATCGCGCAACTGCTCGAGCAGCTCGGGGTCGACCTGCGCGGGCTCGGCGAGACGTCGCACCGTGCCGTCGATCGGCTCGCCCGCCGCGTTCAGCTTCTGCACGAGCCCGATGACGCCCTCGTCGAACGTGCGCGCGGGCACGTCGCCGAGCTGGTCGAGCCCGGGGATGGGGTTGCCGTACGGAGACTCCGTGGGGTGCCCGAGCAGCTCGACGAGGCGCCGCTCGACCTGCTCGCTCATCACGTGCTCCCAGCGGCAGGCCTCTTCGTGCACGAAGGCCCAGTCCAGACCGATCACGTCCGACAGCAGGCGCTCGGCCAGACGGTGCTTGCGCATGACGTCGACGGCCTTGCGGCGTCCGGCGTCGGTGAGCTCGAGGGTGCGGTCCTCGGAGACGACCACCAGACCGTCGCGCTCCATGCGACCCACCGTCTGCGAGACGGTCGGCCCGGAGTGGCCGAGACGCTCGGAGATGCGAGCGCGCAGCGGCACGATGTTCTCCTCCTCGAGTTCGAGGATGGTGCGGAGGTACATCTCCGTGGTGTCGATCAGATCCGTCATGTGCTGGCCCTCCGAGGTTCTTAGGCAAGCCTACATTCCCACGCCGACATCGGGCCTCGCTCCCCGGTGGGCGGGCGTCGGCGCTCCCCCTAGAATCGACGCATGGCGATCGAGATTCCCCGTGACCTCCTGCCCGTCGACGGCCGTTTCGGCTGCGGTCCCTCGAAGGTGCGCGCGGCGCAGCTCGAGGCGCTCGTCACCGCGGGGGCGTCGATCCTCGGCACCTCGCACCGCCAGGCGCCGGTGAAGAACCTCGTCGGCAGCGTGCGCGAGCAGCTCGCCGCGCTCTTCCGCCTCCCCGAGGGGTACGAGATCGTCGTCGGCAACGGCGGCTCGACCGCTTTCTGGGACGCGGCGGCGTTCGGCCTGATCGAGCGACGCAGCCAGAACCTCGTCTTCGGCGAGTTCGGCGGCAAGTTCGCCGCCGCTGCCGGCGCTCCCTGGCTTGAGGCGCCCGACGTGCGCAAGGCCGAGCCGGGCACGGCCGTGGCCGCGGGGGGCGGCGGGGGGCGCGCCTCCCCCGCGGGCCCCCACAACCCCCCGCCCCCGGGGGGCGGGGCGCGGGGGCGCCGCCTCGACGCCGACGGCGCGCTCACCGTGATCGACGCGACGAGCGCCGCGGGCGGGATCGAGTTCGACTCCGCCGAGGCCGACGTCTACTACTTCGCGCCGCAGAAGAACCTCGGATCCGACGGTGGACTGTGGTTCGCGGCGGTCTCGCCCGCGGCCATCGAGCGCATCGAGCGCATCGCGGCATCCGACCGCTACATCCCCGAGTTCCTGAGCCTCAAGAACGCGCTCGACAACTCCCGCCTGAACCAGACGCTCAACACCCCCGCGCTGGCCACCCTCCACCTGCTCGACAGCCAGCTGTCGTGGATCCGCGACAACGGCGGCCTCGCCTGGGCCGCGGAGCGCACGGCGGAGTCGTCGGGTCTGCTCTACGACTGGGCCACGGCATCCGACATCGCGACGCCCTTCGTCGCCGAGGCTGCGCACCGCTCCCCCGTGGTCGTCACGATCGACTTCGACGAGCGCATCGACGCCGCCGCGGTCGCGAAGACGCTGCGCGCCAACGGGATCGTCGACACCGAACCCTACCGCAAGCTCGGGCGCAACCAGCTGCGGGTGGCGACGTTCGTGTCGATCGAGCCCGACGACGTGCGTCAGCTCATCCGTTCGCTCGACTACGTGCTCGAGAACCTCGGGTCCTGACCGCGGGGCGCGGGTCCTCGGCCCGCGCCTCCCCGGGAGCCGCAGGACTCACTCCTCCTCGGAGTGGTCGCCCTCCGCTGCGGACTCGTCCGCGTCGTCATCGTCTGCATCGTCGATGTCGGACTCGTCCTCGTCGTCATCGTCCGCATCGTTGATGTCGGACTCGTCCTCGTCCGACTCGTCGGCATCCGCGTCGTCCTCGTCGGCGTCGTCCGCGTCCGATTCGTCTTCGTCCGACTCGACCGAGTCGTCGAGCTCGTCGATGTCGACCCCGTCGAGATCGCCGGCGTGCAGGCGGGGAGAGACGACGCCGTCCATCTCGTCGTCCTCGTCGTCCTCGTCGTCGAGGTCGTCCTCGACATCGTCGGTCTCGTCGTCGAGGTCGTCGTCCGCATCCTCGTCGTCCTCTTCGGCGCCGTCGCCGGCATCCGATCCGGCGTCACCGGCAGCCGACGCCGCCGCGCTCTGCTCGGCGAGTTCCGCCTGATGCGCGCGGTACTCCGCCAGGCGCTCCGCCCACGGCACCCACTCCGGGGCGAGCAGGGCGCCGTCGCCGGGCAGCAGCTCCGCCTCGAGCACGGTGGGCTCGTCGCCGTCGACGCGAGCCACGGTCACGATCCAGAACCAGCCGGGGTAGCCCGCCAGACGGTTCTCGAACCGCAACGACACCGTGCCGTCGTCTTCGACGAGATACCCGGCGGCCGGGCCGATCGACGAGGCGGGAGTGATCTCGCGCAGCGCGTGCAGTGCGAGATCGTGAGCGCCGACGAGGCGCTCGTCGGGCTCAGGCTTCGAGGTCATCGGCGACCTTGCGCAGAACGGCGGCGATCTTGCGGCCGTGGCTCGACGAGGGATAGCGGCCGCGACGAAGGTCGCCGCCGATGCCGTCGAGGAGCTTCACGAGATCCTCGACGATGATCGCCATGTCGTCGGCGGGCTTGCGCTTCGCCTTCGCCAGGCTGACGGGCGCCTCGAGCACGCGCACCGAGAGCGCCTGCAGTCCGCGCTTGCCGTCGGCCACGCCGAACTCGACGCGAGCCCCGGCCTTGACGGACGCGCCGGCGGGCAGGGCGGACGCGTGCAGGAAGACGTCCTGGCCGTCATCGGTGGCGATGAAGCCGAAGCCCTTGTCTTCGTCGTAGAACCTGACCTTGCCGGTGGGCATGGGAGAACCTCGCTGAGTCGTGCGGAGCAGAGGTCGCGCGTGTGCGCGACCCGTTCCAGCCTAGCGGTCGGCGACGATGACGGAGCTCGGCACCCGCCTGCGCGGGTAGGGTGAGAGGGATGAGCACGCAGAACTCCCAGCCGGATGTTCCGATCCGACGACTGGATCGCTTCCTGGCCTTCACGGCGCTCGGCATCGCCGCGGCATCCGTGATCTGCTTCTTCGTCATCATCATCGGCACGGCCGTCGGCATGGATCAGAAGGACTTCGGTGAGGGCCTCTGGCCCGTCGTCGCCGCCATCCCCTACTGGGGCCTGCCGTTGGCGTTCGTCATGATCATCGCGTTGCTCGTGATGAGCTTCGTTCGCAAGGGTCGCGCATCGCGATCCTGAGGGCGTCGACATGAGCACGCACGCGCGCCCGCTGGCCGACGACCTTGCGGCCGCGAGCGATGAACAGCTGGACCGGCTGCTGCGCGCCCGCGGTGTGCGCGCGGATCCCGGCTGGCAGGACTTCTTCGACGCCGCCGAGGCCCTGCTCGAGTCCGCCTCGATCCAGCGCGCACTGCCCGCGCTCACCGCCGCCGAGGCCATCGCCCTGCTGCGCGCCGACGACGGGGGCGACGCCGGAGAGCACCGCGCGACACTCACCGCCCTGGCGCTCCTGCAACCGGACGGCTCGCCGTGGCCTCCCGTGAGCGCGGTGCTCACCGGACGCCCGGCCCCCGCCGATCCCCGTGGCGATAAGCCGCCCGAGACCTCGTCGGATCCGGTCGCCGCGCACGCCGCCGAGCGCGCGTTTACGACGGTCGCCCGCCTGGCCGACCTGCTGCTCCTCACCCGCGACGCTCCCCTCGGGCTCCTCGCCGGCGGCGCGCTCACGGCCGCCGAGAAGCGGCAGCTGGACGAGGCCGGAGTGCCCATCGAGGGGATCGATGCGCTCCTCGACCTCGCCGTGCAGGCCGAGCTCGCGGTCGCGGGCGAGCGACGTCTGCGGGTCACGACGACCGGCGACTCCTGGCTGCGCTCCTCGGTGGCCGAGCGCTGGATGCGTGTCGCCACGTCCTTCCGCTCACGGCTGCCCCGCGGCCTGCGCACCCCCGAAGGCGGATGGACGCCCCCGTCGACGTGGATCGGCGCGCATCCGTGGGACCCGAACTGGGCGGAGCGCAGCGCGGCGGTGCTCGAGGTCGCCCGTCTGCTCGGCTTGGTCGCCGACGACGGCTCCGAGCCTCCGTGGGCGGCGCCCCTCCGCGCGGGCCGCGACGCCGACCCCGCCGCGCTCGTCGCTCTGCTCCCCGCCGAGGTCGACCGCATCTTCCTGCAGAACGACCTCACCGCGATCGCCCCCGGCCCCCTCGCGCCGCAGCTCGACGTAAGACTGCGCACGATGGCCCTGCGCGAATCGGCGGCACAGGCCTCGTCGTACCGCTTCACCGACGAGTCCGTCACGCGCGCGCTCATCCTCGGCGAGACCGAGGAGTCGATCCACGACTTCCTCGGCGCTCTCTCCCTCACCGGCATCCCGCAGCCGCTGTCGTATCTCGTCGCACGCGCCGCGGCCCGGCACGGTCTCGTGCGCGTGTCGACCGACGACGAGACCGGGCGCACGCGCATCGAGAGCGCCGACGATCACCTGCTGGGCGCCATCGCCATCGATCAAGCGCTCAAACCCCTGGGACTCGTGCGTCACGTCGGCTCCCTGACCACCAACGTCGGTCGAGACACGGTGCACGGAGCGCTCGTCGACGCGCGATACCCCGCCACCCTCATCGGGGCCGACGGCGCGCCGATCGTCGCCGACCGGCAGCGCGGCAGGGATGCCCCCGCGACAGCCGCCGAGGTCGATTACCGCCCGCTCATCGCCCGGCTGCGGGAGCACCGCGGGCCGGATGCCGACGCCGCCTGGCTCGGGCGCGAACTCGAGGCGGCCGTGCGCGCCCGCGCACTGCTGCGAGTGACGGTGGCGATGCCCGACGGGTCGACCCGCGACCTGGAGCTCGAGGCCACCGGCCTGGGCGGCGGGCGGCTGCGCGGCCGCGACCGGGCGGCCGACGTCGAGCGCACGCTGCCGGTGTCGAGCATCCGATCCGCGTCGGTCGTCGAATCCTGAGGCCGGGCACACCCCGCGCGGGTAGGATGGTCAGCTATGTCTGATGGCCCCCTGATCGTCCAGAGCGATCGCACCGTGCTGCTCGAAGTCGCCCACGCCGACGCCGAGAGCGCTCGCCACGAACTCGCCGTGTTCGCCGAACTCGAGCGCGCGCCGGAACACATCCACACGTACCGGATCACCCGGCTCGGGCTGTGGAACGCGCGCGCCGCCGGTCACACCGCCGACGACATGCTCGAGACCCTCGACCGCTGGTCGCGATTCCCGGTGCCGCCGTCTGTCGCGGTCGATCTGCGCGAAACGGTGAACCGGTACGGCCGCCTGGTCATCGAGCGCGACGACGAGGGTCTGCTGATCCTGCGCTCCACCGATGCGGCCGTGCTGACCCAGGTCGCGGCGAACAAGCGCATCCAGCCGCTGCTCGTCGGCCGCCCCTCCCCCGAGACCTACGTCATCGACGCCTGGGCCCGCGGGCAGATCAAGCAGGAACTGCTCAAGATCGGCTGGCCCGCCGAGGACCTCGCCGGCTACACCCCCGGCACCCCGCACGAGATCGAGCTCGCCGAGAGCACGTGGAAGATCCGCCCGTACCAGCAGGATGCCGTGGACGCCTTCTCGAAGGACGGCTCGGGCGTCGTGGTGCTGCCCTGCGGCGCGGGCAAGACGATCGTCGGCGCCGGGGCCATGGCGGCCACCAAGACGACCACCCTCATCCTCGTGACCAACACGGTGTCGGCGCGGCAGTGGCGCGACGAACTGCTCAAGCGCACGAGCCTCACCCCCGAGGAGATCGGCGAGTACTCCGGGCAGTCGAAAGAGGTCAAGCCGGTCACCATCGCGACGTACCAGATCCTGACGGCGAAGCGGAAGGGCGAGTACGCGCACCTCGCGCTGCTCGACGCTCTCGACTGGGGCCTCATCGTCTACGACGAGGTGCACCTGCTGCCCGCGCCCGTGTTCAAGCTGACCGCCGACCTGCAGGCCCGCCGGCGCATCGGTCTCACCGCGACGCTCGTGCGCGAGGACGGACGCGAGGGCGACGTCTTCAGCCTCATCGGCCCGAAGCGGTTCGACGCCCCGTGGAAGCAGATCGAGGCCCAGGGCTTCATCTCCCCCGCGGCCTGCTACGAGGTGCGCGTCGACCTGCCGCCCGACGACCGGCTCGAGTACGCCGCCGCGACAGACGACGAGCGCTACCGGCTCGCGGCGTCGGCCCCGGCGAAGATCGATGCCGTGCGCGAGCTCATCGCGAAGCACCCGGGTGAGCAGATCCTCGTGATCGGGCAGTACCTCGATCAGCTCGAGACGCTGTCGCAGGCCTTGAACGCGCCGCAGATCACCGGGGCGACCCCCGTCGATGAGCGCGAGGAGCTCTACCGCCAGTTCCGCGAGGGCGAGATCCAGCTGCTCGTCGTCTCAAAGGTCGCGAACTTCTCGATCGACCTGCCCGAGGCATCCGTCGCGATCCAGGTGTCCGGCTCGTTCGGGTCGCGGCAGGAGGAGGCGCAGCGCCTCGGACGCCTGCTGCGCCCGAAGCAGTCGGGTCACACGGCGAGCTTCTACACGCTGATCGCCCGCGACACGGTCGACCAGGACTACGCGCAGAACCGTCAGCGCTTCCTCGCCGAGCAGGGCTACAGCTACACGATCCTCGACGCCGACGCTCTCGCCGCCGCCTGATCGCGACCTCCCGTCGCACGAACGGCTGCTTCCTCTGCTGCGGTCGCACGTACGGCTCTTCTCCGCGCTCAGAACCACCGTTCGCGCGACGAGCGCGCGCAGGCAGACCGGGCGCACCGGCGAATGATCAGCAGGACCATCGGCGGAGTCACCATAATGGGGTCATGACAGCTGCACGAATTCTGGTCGTCGACGACGAGCCGAACATCCGCGACCTGCTCTCCACCGGTCTCAGCTTCGCGGGCTTCGAGGTGAAGACCGTCGCCAACGGCGCGGCCACCATCTCGGCCGTGCTCGAGGAGGAGCCCGACCTCATCATCCTCGACGTCATGCTGCCCGACATGAACGGCTTCAGCGTCACCAAGCGCCTGCGCGGCGCCGGGTTCACCGCTCCGATCCTCTTCCTCACCGCGAAGGACGGCACCGACGACAAGATCGAGGGACTCAACGCCGGCGGAGACGACTACGTCACCAAGCCGTTCAGCCTCGACGAGATCGTCGCCCGTGCACAGGCGATCCTGCGCCGCACGATGCAGGCCGACGAGGAGTCGATCATCCGCGCCGGCGAGTTGTCGATGGATCAGGACACCCACGACGTGCATGTCGGCAAGGTGCCGATCGAACTCAGCCCGACCGAGTTCAAGCTGCTGCGGTACCTGATGCTCAACCCCAACCGCGTGCTGTCGAAGGCGCAGATCCTCGACCACGTCTGGGAGTACGACTTCAACGGCGACGCGGGCATCGTCGAGAGCTACATCTCGTACCTGCGCCGGAAGATCGACCCCCACACCGAGGAGTCGCTCATCCAGACCAAGCGCGGCTTCGGCTACATGCTGAAGATCGGCAAGTCCGTCTGACGTCGGCGCACACGCCGCCGCATCCACGCCACGAACGAGAGGACCGCATGGCGACCAAGCCCGACGCGGTCACCTCGTGGTGGCGCCGGATCAGCCTGCGCGCGAAGGTCACGGGCGTGACCGTCGCGGTCCTCGCGCTCGGCCTGCTGGTCGCGGGCGTCGGCACCGTCCCCATCCTGCGCACCGCGCTCGTGCAGAACATCGACGCGCAGTTGCCGGGGCTGGTGTCCACGCCGCTCGTCGACCGCTACTTCGACACGTCGACCGTCGACGGACGGACGACGTACACGCGTACCGACACCCCCCGTGACTTCTCGGTCGCCATCTACGACGCCGAGGGCGTTCTCGTCGCCACCGCAGGCGAATCGGATGCCGAGGCGGCACCGCTGTTCCCCTCGGAGTACTCGCTGCAGAAGGCCAAGGCCGACGAGGGCGAGGCGTGGGACCTCCCCGGGGCCGACCGCAGCGTGTACCGCGCCATGGTCGCCATCGTGCCGGCCGACGGCGGGGCGCTGTACATCCAGGTCGTCGCGATGCCGCTGGTCGAGGTCGACCGCATCCTCGGGCAGTACTTCGGCATCTACATCACCATCGCGCTCATCACGATCTTCATCGCCGCTCTCGCGACCCGCGGTCTCGTGACGCTGACCTTCCGACGGCTGGGCCAGGTGGAGGCGACGGCGATGGCGATCGCGGCCGGCGACTTCAGTCAGCGCCTGACCGATCTCGAGCCGACGACCGAGGTCGGCCGCCTCAACGGCGCGATCAACACCATGCTGGACCGCGTCGACCGCTCTCTCGCCCAGCGCGAGCGGACCGTTCAGCACATGCGCCGATTCATCGGCGACGCCAGCCACGAGCTGCGCACGCCGCTCGTCAGTGTGCGCGGCTACGCCGAGTTGTACCGGATGGGCGCGATCCAGGGCGAGGAGGACACGGCCCGCGCCATGGAGCGCATCGAGAAGGAGGCGATCCGGATGGGCGTGCTCGTCGAGGACCTGCTCGCCCTCGCGCGCCTCGACGAGGAGCGCGAACCCCAGATCGTGCCGATCGACCTGCGCCCCGTCGCCCGTGACGCCGCTCTCGACCTGCGCGCTGCGGCTCCTGGGCGCACCGTGACCGTGATCGACCGGACGGCGGAGCAGCCGACGACGGCATCCGTCCGCATCGCCCCCGTGCCGGCGCCCCCTCCGCCCACGCGCAGCCTTCCGCGCGCCACGCTGGCGCGACTGCGCCGACGTCCGCGGACGACGCCCACCCCGACGCCGACCGAGCAGATGCCGGCGATCGACTTCACCGAGCAGCCGGATCAGCCGGTGCGCACCCCGCCGATCGCTCTCGGCGAGGAGAACAAGGTGCGTCAGGTCGTGACGAACCTGCTCGGCAATGCGCGGCGGTTCTCGCCCGAGGACTCGCCGCTCGAGATCGTCGTCGACTCGAACCGCGTGCGCGGCACGGCGAGCATCTCGATCGTCGACCACGGCGAGGGCATCCCTCCGCAGATCCGCGAGCAGATCTTCGAGCGCTTCTGGCGCGCCGACACCTCGCGCGCCCGGGAGACCGGCGGCTCCGGACTCGGCCTCGCGATCGTCGCGTCGATCATGAAGGCGCTGAACGGATCGGTCTCGGTCTCGGAGACCGAGGGCGGCGGCGCGACCTTCACCGTCACGCTTCCCCTGGCCCCGGCGCGCGCGACGCCCGAACACCTGCTGGAAGACACCCAGCCGATCGAGCCGCTCGACCTCTGACACCGGCTGGCCTCCCTGCACAGCAGCGCACCGGCCACGAGTTCTCCCCGCCGCCGCACGATGCGCGCTCGCAGGCGTCCGCACCGGCTTGCCCGACGCGTACGGTCGGAGCACCAACGAAAGGGGAATCCTCATGTCCGTCTTCACCGTCGACACCGAAGCCGTCCAGGCCGCCCAGACCGCGGCACTCGCCACCATGACCCGCTTGCAGAGCGAGTCGAGCACGCTCATGGCGCAGCTCACGCAGCTGCAGTCGTCGTGGGTCGGCGGAGCCGCCACCGCCTTCCAGGGCTGTGCCGAGCAGTGGCGGGGTGCCGCCGCGCATGTCGAGCAGGTACTCGAATCGATCGGTTCGGCTCTCGGCTCCGCAGCGACCCAGTACGCCGATGCCGATCAGTACTCGGCGGGCCTCTTCCGCTGACCCGGCGCCGGACGGCGGACTCCTCCTCCGCCGTCCGGGAACGCAGAACGCCCCCGGCCGAAGCCGGGGGCGTTCTGTCGTGAGGATGGATCAGAAGTCCATGCCACCCGTCGGGTCGCCCGCGGGAGCGGAGGCCTTCTCGGGCTTGTCGGCGACGACGGCCTCCGTGGTGAGGAAGAGACCGGCGATCGACGCGGCGTTCTGCAGCGCGGAGCGCGTGACCTTCGCCGGGTCGATGATGCCCTGTGCGAACATGTCGCCGTACTCGCCCGTGGCGGCGTTGAGACCCTGGCCGGCGGGGAGCTCGGAGACCTTGTTCGCCACGACGCCCGGCTCGAGACCGGCGTTGAGGGCGATCTGCTTCAACGGAGCCTCGATCGCGACGCGAACGATGCTGGCACCGGTCGCCTCGTCGCCGGTGAGCGAGAGGGCGTCGAGCGCCTTCGTGCCGGCCTGGATGAGCGCGACGCCACCACCGGGGACGATGCCCTCCTCGACGGCCGCCTTCGCGTTGCGGACGGCGTCCTCGATGCGGTGCTTGCGCTCCTTGAGCTCGACCTCGGTCGCCGCACCCGCCTTGATCACGGCCACGCCGCCGGCGAGCTTGGCGAGGCGCTCCTGCAGCTTCTCGCGGTCGTAGTCGCTGTCGGTGTTCTCGATCTCGCGACGGATCTGCGTGACGCGACCCTCGATCTGGTCGGCCTCGCCGGCACCCTCGACGATGGTGGTCTCGTCCTTGGTGACGATGACCTTGCGCGCACGGCCGAGCAGGTCGAGCGTGGCGTTCTCGAGCTTGAGGCCCACCTCTTCGGTGATGACCTGTCCGCCGGTGAGGATCGCGATGTCCTGCAGCTGCGCCTTGCGGCGGTCGCCGAAGCCGGGGGCCTTGACGGCGACCGACTTGAAGATGCCCTTGAGCTTGTTGAGCACGAGCGTCGCGAGAGCCTCGCCCTCGACGTCCTCGGCGATGATGACCAGCTCCTTGCCGTCCTGGATCACCTTGTCGACGATCGGCAGCAGGTCCTTGATGTTGGAGACCTTCTGGTTCGCGATGAGGATGTAGGGGTCCTCGAAGACCGCTTCCTGGCGGTCGGGGTCCGTCACGAAGTACGGGTTGAGGTAGCCCTTGTCGAAGCGCATGCCCTCGGTGAGCTCGAGCTCGGTGCCGAACGTCTGCGACTCCTCGACGGTGACCACGCCCTCCTTGCCGACCTTGTCGATCGCCTCGGCGATCAGCTCGCCGATGGCGGGGTCTGCGGCGGAGATGGATGCCGTGGCGGCGATCTGCTCCTTCGACTCGATCTCCTTGGCGCTGCTGAGCAGCTCCTCGGTGATCGCCGCGACGGCCTTCTCGATGCCGCGCTTGAGCGAGATGGGGTCGGCGCCGGCCGCGACGTTGCGCAGGCCCTCGCGGACGAGCGCCTGAGCCAGGACCGTGGCGGTCGTGGTGCCGTCACCGGCGACGTCGTCGGTCTTCTTGGCGACCTCCTTGACGAGCTCCGCGCCGATCTTCTCGTACGGGTCGTCCAGCTCGATCTCCTTGGCGATGGACACGCCGTCGTTCGTGATGGTGGGAGCGCCCCACTTCTTCTCGAGCACGACGTTGCGACCGCGCGGGCCGAGCGTCACCTTGACGGCGTCGGCGAGGATGTTGAGGCCGCGCTCGAGGCCGCGACGGGCCTCCTCATCGAAAGCGATGATCTTTGCCATGAGTTTTGTCGTCCCTCCTGGACGTAGACGTTGGGTTTAGCACTCAGAGTAAGAGAGTGCTAACGCCATTCTGGCACTCGACCCCGGCGAGTGCAAGCCGTGCGGAGGGGGTGTGCGAAGGCGCTCAGGGCGCGGGCGTCTCGCCGCCCGAGCCGTCCTCTGCTCCGCCGCCGCCCGACGTGCGGTCGAGCCCGATCACGATCGTGAGCTGCTTCTGCCCCTCCGCCAAGCCGGCGTAGAAATCGCTCTGCTCGACGGTGGCACCGCCGATGAGGTCGGCGACTCCGAGAGCGGCGGTGCGGTCGGCATCCTCGACGTAGTAGACCGTGGTCTCGGCGAAGTCCCGGCTGCCGCTGTCGCTGGCGTAGACCGTCGCGAAGCCGGCATTGAGCAACGTGTCGCGCATCTGGGCGTCGAGCCCCTCATCGGGCGTCGCGTTGAGGATCGTGACCGCGTAGGCGGTGTCGACGACACCCGTCTCTACCGGTGTCGGCACGACCGTCGGCTGCTCCTCGGGGACGAGGCTGATGCGCCCCATGACCACCAGAGACCCGAAGATGCCGGCGATGACCAGGACGAGTGCGGCCACGAAGGACCAGAGGAGCACCACCCAGCCGTTCATTCGTGGCGCCTCGGCGCGGTGCGCTCCGACGCGACCGTCGGAGCGGGGGACCTCGTCGAAACGATCGCGGGAGGGCTGTGACACCCCTCGATGCTAGCCGAGGCGTGGTTCAGCCCACGAACCCCGCCGTGCGGGCGGTGCGCCGCCGGGCGCGCCCATCACGGAGTCGGCGGAGCCGACCGATCAGCAGCGGGTCGTACTCGAGGGCCGCGTCCGAGTCGACCAGGCGTCCGAGCAGCTGGTAGTACCGGGCGGCACTCATGCCGAGCTGCGCGCGGATGACCTCCTCCTTCGCACCGCTGTGCCGCGGCCAGAGGGTCTCCAGCGAGAGGATCGCGCGGTCGCGCTCCGTCATCTCTCCCTGCATGCCTCCAGGTTAGGTCGGCTTCCCGCTCGCCCCGGCACGCCACTCCCACCACGCCCCGAGCGGGTCGGCCGCGGCGCGCACGCGCCCGTCGAGGGCGACGACGAAACCCGGCCAGGACGCCACGTCGATCGCCGGCTCCCAGATGTCGAGCAGGCCGGGGGGATCGATCGTCACCCAGCGCGCATCGAGCGAGCGGATGCGGTCGACGAGCGCCGTCCGCGGGCCCCGAGGGATGTGCACGAGCACGCCGGGCGTCGTGACGACCAGCGTGGCGTCGGACGGCGCCGCGGCGGCGAGCGCGTCGAGGTGCTCGATCGCGTCTCCCGCGACGAGCAGCGGCGGGTCGGATGCCGCGACGTCGAGCGCCGCGTCGATGCGCTGCTCCCGGCCGCTCTCCCCCGGCCAGACGAGACCGCGCAGCCATCGACGGTCGTCGGGTTCCCGGGCGTCGCGAGGCGCGAGGTCGATCCCGGCGCGCCACACCACCCGCGGCAGTCGGATCGGCGGAAGCGGTCCCTCGACCCGGCTCTCGAGGACGACGCCGGACGCGCCGTCGTGCGGGTCGAGGGCGGCGCGCAGCGTGCCGTCGGCGCCGCGGAACCGGTACGAGTACCGGTCGGGATACAGGCAGAGCCCGGCGGATGCACCCACCTCGAGCAGCGCGAGCGGGCCCTCGACCTCCGACAGCACGGGCAGCAGAGCCGCCAGTCGGAGCGGCTCGTTGGTCTGCAGGGTGCGGGATGCGCACTCCGACACGACGTCGTCTGCACGGTCGAGCACGAACGCCCGCCAGCCGGCGAACCCTCCCAGCGGCGCGCCGAGCAGACGTGTGACGGCGAAGACGAGCGGCGGCTGCCGGTGCGTCTCGGGGATGCGGGCGAGCACCGCCTGGATCGCGGCATCCTCGGCCACCCCGGCCGCCCATTCCGCGTAGACCGCACTGCGACCCGGGGCCTCGACTGCGGCGAAGCGCGCATAGCGCTCGCGTACGGCATCCGTCATCCCCCCATTCTCACCGTCGACGTGCCCCGCGCTCCGCACAGAGGGGAGAATGGAGGGAACACCCCCGGGAGGACACATGCCGTACGACGTGCAGAAGACCGAAGACGAGTGGCGCCAGGAGCTCGGCGACGAGCAGTACGCCGTGCTGCGCCAGTCCGCCACCGAGCGCGCGTGGACGGGCGAGCTGCTCGACGAGAGCCGCGCCGGTCTCTACACCTGCGGCGCCTGCGGCGCCGAACTGTTCCAGAGCGGGACGAAGTTCGACTCCGGGTGCGGGTGGCCGAGCTTCTACGAGTCGGTGCGCCCCGAAGCGGTCGAGCTCATCGAAGACACCTCTCTCGGCATGGTGCGCACCGAGGTGCGCTGCGCGAGCTGCGGCTCGCACCTCGGCCACGTGTTCCCCGACGGGTTCGGCACCCCCACCGGCGACCGCTACTGCATGAACTCGCTCGCACTGAACTTCACCCCCGAGGCACCGGAGGCGTGAGCGCGCTCGACGCGGTCCTCGCGCGTCAGTCCTGGTCGAAGGTCACCCCCGACGCTCCGACGCGCGAGCAGCTGCTGCCGCTCGTCGCAGCCGCGGGGCGTGTCGCCGACCACTCCTCGCTCAGGCCATGGCGGCTGATCGAGCTGCGCGGCGACGACCGTCTCGCGCTCGGCGCGGCGATCGGGAAAGCCGAGGGCGACACGCATCCATCGACGAAGCCCCTGCGCGCGTCGCTGCTCATCGCGGTGGTGGCGAGCTACCGCAAGAGCGGCAAGGTGCCGCGGTGGGAGCAGGAGGCCGTCGCGTCGGGTGTCGCGCACACTCTCAGCCTGCTCCTCGACGAGGCCGGGTGGGGCGTCATCTGGCGCACCGGTGGCTACACGCGCGCGAAGGCGGTCGCCAAGGCGCACGGCCTCGGTAAGAACGAGGAACTCCTCGGGTGGCTCTATGTCGGCGGCAAGCCCGACAAGAAGCCGGGCCGACGCAAGCCTGTCGACGCCGACGAGGTGCTCACGCGGATGCCGGCGCCCGACGCCGCGAAGAAGCAGAAGAAGCAGAAGAAGTAGGCGGAGTCACCGTCGAGGGCGGGCGAGCGCCACGAGGACGGATGCCGCGGCGATCACGACCATCGTCACGATCTGCCAGGGGGCCGGTGCCGCCTCGGTGGGCCAGAGCATGTCGATGACGACCGCCGTCACGAGCTGACCGAGCACCGATCCGAGCCCGAGCAGCAGCACGCCCGTGTGCGCCACGAGGAACGCGCCGAGGAAGATGTACGCGACGCCCAGCATGCCTCCGAGGTAGAGCCACGGCTCGGCGGGCAGTGGATCGGGCGCGCCGCCGACCCGCACGCTGACGGCCGCGGCGAGCGCGAGCACGACCGTTCCGGCGACGAAGCTCGTCATCGTCGCCGCCATCGGTGAGGCGACCCGCTGCGCGAGACGACCGTTCGCCGCCTGCTGCCAGGCGATGCCGACGCCCGCGGTGAACGGAAGCACGAGCATCCACAGCGGCGCCGTGGTCAGCACGTCACCGCTCAGCGACACCGCCACCGCGATGAGAGCGAGGGTGGCTCCGGCGACGCGTCCCATCGTCACGGCCACCACGCCGGCGGGGCCGAAGCCGATGCGGTCGAGAACGAGTCCGTGGGTGGTCTGTCCCGCCACGACGCCGACGGTGAACAGCGAGACGCCCAGCAGACCGGCCGTGAGGCCCTGGGTCGACACGGTGAGCGCACCGCACGCGCCGCCGAGGAGCATCCAGGGCGGGATGCGGCGCGCCCGCAGTCCTCGCACGAGTCGCGCCATACCGGCGCGGCCGCTCGGCAGTGCGGCGACGATCGCGGCGAGCACGAGGGTGCCGACGGAGAAGGAGACG
Organism: Microbacteriaceae bacterium PS02344; assembly: GCA_029959905.1. Classification (GTDB taxonomy): domain Bacteria; phylum Actinomycetota; class Actinomycetes; order Actinomycetales; family Microbacteriaceae; genus Microbacterium. Next base: position 93,896 of record JASCNZ010000003.1, on the reverse strand, counting down.
AGGCCGGCAACGATGCCGTCGCCGAGACGGACGCCGAGCACGCCGTTGATGCGGGCCTGGATCGCGGTCATGACGCCGATCGCGACCGCACCGCCGATCGCCACCGGGGCGGGAACGGAGCGGGTCGGGGTCACCGCCTCACGCTACCGGACGCTGCGCCCCCCCGCCTGTCGGAGGCCGGGTCTAGCCTGAGGGCATGTGCGCGAGCTACGGACTGGACCCCCGCTTCACCGACGCCGAGCTGCTGGCCGAGGCCGACGTCGAAGTGCTCGACGACCTGCGCGGCTGGGCGCAGCGCAACGACGGCGAGACGCTGCGCCCGACGGGGAAGAATCTGCGCAATCTCAATCCCGTGGTCGTGAACGCCGCGGGGGCGCCGACGCTCGAGCCCGCATGGTGGGGGTTCCTGGTCGACGGGGCGCCAGCGCGTTTCCCCTCGATCAACACCCGTTCCGAGCGTCTGCAGGAGCGGCCGGGCGGCCTCAAGAACCGCGCCCTGGTTCCGGCCACGAACTGGTTCGAGATGAAGAAGCCGGAGCGGGTCTGGCACGAGTTCGGCATCGGGCAGGGCACGTTGTTCGGCATGGCCGCCGTAACCCAGCGCGGTCGGACCGCCGACGGCGAGTGGTTCACGTGCTATTCGATCGTCATGCGGCCCGCTCCCGCGCATCTCGCCGACATCCATGACCGCATGCCGGTGCTCATCCCGACCGCCTTCGCCCGCGACTGGCTCACGGCGCAGGGCGACCGCGAGCTCATCGACGAGGCTCTGCTGGCGGCGGCATCCCTCGACGACCGCGTGGTCGCAGCACCGCGGGCCGACGACAAGGGAACGGACCGCCTCTTCTGATGGACGCGGCACTGATCACCCGCACCGCGGCCGCGCGTGCCGACGAACTGCCCGGCTCGGAGCGCTCGGCTCCCTTCGGCCCCGAGTGGGACGTCTACAAGGTGCGCGGACGCGTGTTCCTGCTCCTCCCCCTCGACGGCACGGGACGCGTGACCCTGAAGTCGCACCCCGAAGACGCCGTGGCTCTGCGCGAGACCTTCGCCGACATCGTGCCCGGCTATCACATGAACAAGAAGCACTGGATCACGCTGCAGCCGGGCCCGTCGCTCGAAGCCGGGCTGGTCGACGAACTCGTCACCGAGTCGTATCGTCTCGTCGTCGAGAAGCTCCCCCGCGCCCAGCGGCCCGTCGATCCCGAGGTGTTCGGCCGGGTCTGAGCGAGCCGCCGCAGTTCGCCGCCGCGACCCGTCGCCGCGCCGACTAGATCCAGCCCTTGTCGCGCGCGACGCGAGCCGCCTGCACCCGGTTCTCGGTCGCGGTCTTGCCGATGGCCGACGACAGGTGGTTGCGCACCGTTCCCGCCGAGAGGAACACCTCCGCGGCGATGCGGGCGATCGCGCGACCGTCTGCCGACAGGCGCAGCACCTGCTGCTCCCGCTCGCTCAGCGGGTTGGCCCCTTCGAACAGCGAGGCCTCGGCGAGCGCCGGGTCGACGACGCGCAGCCCCTGGTGCACCCGCCGCACGGCGTGCGCGAGATCGGACGCGGGGGTGTCCTTCGCGATGAAGCCGCTCGCCCCCGCGTCGAGCGCCTGCCGCAGGTAGCCGGGGCGGGCGAAGGTCGTGACGACGAGCACCCGCGTCGACGGGCTGGCCGCACGCACCGCTCGCGTCGCCGCGATACCGTCGATGCCCGGCATCTGGATGTCCATGAGGCAGACGTCCGGCCGGGTCTCGGCGGCGCGATCTCGGGCCGCGGTGCCGTCTGCGGCCTCGGCCACCACGGTGAGGTCCCGTTCGAGTTCGAGCAGCGCCCCCATCGCTCCGCGCACGAGCGCCTGGTCGTCGACGAGCAGCAGCCGGATGGGTTCGGTCACCAGGTCGCACTCACTCTCGTGCCGCCCCCGGGCACCTCGTCGACGGCGAGCACGGCCCCTGCCGCCGCCGCACGCTCCGCCATTCCGCGCATCCCGTTGCCGGCCGCGCCGCGCATGCCGCGCCCGTCGTCCTCGACGACCACCTCGCCGGGGGCCATGCCGATGCGCACCCGGGAGGCACCCGCATGCCGCAGCACGTTGGTCGTCGCCTCGCGCACGATCCACCCCGCGGGGAGCGATTGCGCGGGCGAGAGCGCGGCGGGGTCGCCCGTGATCTCCACATCGACCCCCGCCGACCGGAGCGCGGCCGAACTCGCCCGCACCTGCTCGCCCAGGGCTGCGCCCCGCAGGCCGGTCACCGTGCTGCGCACACCGGTGATCGCCTCACCCGTCAGGTGCACGATCTCGGCGAGCTCGGCCTTCGCCCGCTCGGGGTCGGCGTCGACGAGCCGCTCGGCGAGTTCGGCCTTGAGCTTCACCGCCGTGAGCGTGTGTCCGAGCAGATCGTGGACGTCGCGGGCGATCGACGTGCGCTCCTCGCTCGTCGCCAGTTGCACGCGCACCCGGTCCGCGTCGACCGAACGCCCGATCAGCCACGAGTTGACGGTGTTCACCACGGCGATCAGCAGCACGATGACGAGGATCTGGAAGTGCTCCCCGAATCGTCCGGTGACGACGATCACCCCGACGGCGACCCCGATGCCGCCGAGCGTCGTCGCCCAGTGCCAGACACCGCGCAGGCCGTAGCTGGCGTACGACATCAGATACGGCAGGAAGCTGAGCGCCTGAGTGTCTATCGCCGGGATCGTCCCGATCGCACAGGCGATCTGCACCCAGAACAGCGTGCGTACGAGGCGGCTGGGCGCACCCCACTCCTCCCGCATACCGGCGACGAAACCGACGACGTAGACGACCGCGAAGCCGACGAGCGCGACCCACCCCACCGCGACCCACCCCACCGAGGCGTCCGACTGCAGCAGCGCCAGCACGGGGTAGACGAGGAACACCATCCAGACGACGGCCATGAGCCAGCCCCAGCGCTGCCAGGGCCCGGTGTGGGCCGTGCCGTCGGCCACGTCGGTCATCGCTCCAGCCTACCGACGGCGCCGCGAGCGCAGCACACCGAGACGCACCAGTCCGGCGAAAGCGACGGCCCAGACGACGACGTTCAGCAGCACCGCCCACAGCGGGTCGGATCCGCCGGCGACGAGCGCCCCGTCCGTCGCCGGCCACCGCACCAGTGCGACGTAGCCGTACATCGGCGTCCAGTGCGCGATGTCGAGCATCGCGCCGTCGAGCGGCACGAACACGTTGCCGAAGAACCCGAAGAACGTGATCGAGATCGAGGCGAGCGCGGCCGCCGAGTCGGAGTTGAAAGCGAGACCGACGCCCAGCCCGAACAGGCCGAACACGAGCCCGAGCCCGAGGGTGATCACGGCGGCGGCCGCCCACCGCCAGGGGTCGGATGCCTCGGCACCGGTCGCCAGACCCGCGGCGTAGACGAACACCACGGCGAGCGCCGCGAACGAGACGGCCGCGAGCACCTTGGTCAGCGCGTACCCGAGGGTCGTCATCGGTGTGAGCGCGAGCTGCCTCCCCCACCCCTGGCCGACCTCCGAGGCGGCGAGCGAGCAGAGCGAGCTCATCGCGGTGGCCGTGCCGTAGGCGCCCATCGACACCATGACGTAGAACGAGACGTTGGCCTGACCGACGCTCTGCGACGCGTACGACATGCTCGCGCCGAAGAGCAGGTACATCGCCACGGGCATCGCGAGGGTGAACGCGAGCGTGTAGGGGTTGCGGATCTGGCGGACGAGTTCGGTGCGGTACAGCACGGGGGCGACGAGCGCGGTCATGCGGGGTCCTTGGTGAGAGAGGTGAATGCGGATTCGAGGGTGGGAGCGGTGATCTCGAGGTCGGTCGCGCCCCGAGCGAGCAGACGGCCAGCCAGGAGGTCGGATGCCGCGGTGCGCACCGTGACACGATCGGCGTCGACCTCGACGTCGGCGACCCCGGCGTCGGCGCGCAGCTCGGCGACGAGCGCGGCGACCTCGGCGCGACCGCCCGGTACCGTGGCCGACACCGTGCGCCCGCCGAGCGACGCCCGCAGCTGCGCCGTCGCTCCGTCGGCGACCACGACGCCGTGATTCATCACGACCGTACGGCGGGCGAACTGCTCGGCCTCTTCGAGGTAGTGGGTGGCGAAGACGATGGTGCGTCCGGCATCGGCATCCGCCCGCATCGCGTCCCAGAAGCGTCGACGAGCGGTGACGTCCATCCCCGCGGTGGGCTCGTCGAGCACCAGCACGTCGGGATCGGGCAGCAGGGCGAGGGCGAACTTCACGCGCTGCTTCTCGCCGCCCGAGCAGCGGCCGACCCGCCGGCGCGCGATCGGACCGAGGTCGGCGCGCCCCATCACTTCGGCGATGCGGCCGGTCGCGCCGTGCAGCCCGGCGATCACCGCGACCGTCTCGCGCACGGTGAGGTCGGCGAGCAGCCCTCCCGTCTGCAGCACGGCGGCGAGCCGACCCGAGGCGACCGCCCTCTGCGGCCGGGTGCCGAGCACCTGCGCCTGCCCCTCGTCGGGGTCGGCGAGGCCGAGGAGGACGTCGATCGTGGTGGTCTTCCCGGCACCGTTCGGTCCGAGCAGCGCCACCACCTCGCCGCGCTCGATGCGCAGGTCGACCCCGCCGACGGCGACGACGCGGTGGGCGCCGACGCCGAAGCGACGGACGATCCCCTGCAGCTCGACGGCGGGGGCTGGGTGCGCGGGCTCGCGAACGGTGGAGACGGAGGCAGGCTGGGTCATGCTTCCAGTGAATCGCCGACCATCGCGCGGCGCCGGAGGCCGATGTCACACCTTCGGGATGACATCCGTCATGCGAGCGAGGCGTTGACCGACGCAGCCCGACGCGTCGGCGTCGTTTCGGAGCGACGTCGGGTCGTCGGCTACTCTGCATCGGGTGACCGTGCAGAAGACCGACGACGAACAGCACCTGCGGCGCGCGCTGAGCAACCGCCACATCCAGCTCCTGGCGATCGGCGGCGCCATCGGCACCGGCCTGTTCATGGGCAGCGGGAAGACGATCTCGGTCGCCGGACCTTCGGTGATCTTCGTCTACATGATCATCGGCTTCATGCTGTTCTTCGTCATGCGCGCCATGGGCGAGCTGCTGCTGTCGAACGAGAAGTACAAGTCGTTCAGCGACTTCGCGAGCGATCTTCTGGGTCCGTGGGCCGGCTTCTTCACGGGATGGACCTACTGGTTCTGCTGGGTCGTCACCGGGGTGGCCGACGTCATCGCGATCGCCGGGTACACGGATGCGCTCTTCCCGGGCATCCCCCTCTGGATCCCCGGACTCGCCGTGGTCGTCATCCTGCTCGCCCTCAACCTCCCCTCGGTCGCCGCGTTCGGCGAGATGGAGTTCTGGTTCGCGCTCATCAAGATCATCGCGATCGTGGCGCTCATCGTCACCGGCCTGGTGATGATCTTCACGGGCTTCTCGCACGACGCCGGCACCGCCAGCTTCGCCAACCTGTGGGCGCACGGCGGGATGTTCCCGCACGGCTTCCTGGGGTTCGTCGCCGGGTTCCAGATCGCGGTGTTCGCCTTCGTGGGCGTCGAGCTGGTCGGCACGGCCGCGGCTGAGACGAAGGACCCCGAGAAGAACCTCCCGAAGGCGATCAATGCGATCCCCATCCGCATCCTGCTGTTCTACGTGGGCGCACTGGTCATCCTCATGGCGGTCACGCCGTGGACGGAGTACGTCGCCGGCGAGAGTCCGTTCATCGCGATGTTCGCCCTCGCCGGGCTCGGCATCGCGGCCACGGTGGTCAACCTCGTCGTGCTGACCTCGGCGATGTCGAGCGCGAACTCGGGCATCTACTCGACGTCGCGCATGGTGTTCGGCCTCGCGCAGGATGGCGACGCACCGCGTCTGTTCGGCCGACTGTCGAAGCGGCGCGTGCCGCAGAACGCGCTGTTCCTGTCGTGCATCCTGCTGCTCTCCGGGGTCGTGCTGCTCTACGCGGGAGACGACATCGGCACCGCCTTCGAGATGGTCACGACCGTGTCGGCCGTGTGCTTCATGTTCGTCTGGACGATCTTCCTTTTGAGCTACCTGGCCTACCGCCGCACCCGCCCGTCGAAGGCCGCCGCCTCGACCTTCCGCCTGCCGGGCGGTCGGGTGATGGTCTTCGTCGTCCTGGCGTTCTTCGTCTTCATCCTCTGGGCTCTCACGACGCAGCCCGATACGCTCACCGCCCTGCTGGTGACGCCGATCTGGTTCGCGGTGCTCGCCGTGGCGTGGCTGTTCGTGCGTCGCTCGCCGCATCACCTCGAGCGGCACGCCGCGCACATCGCGCACCTGCGCAGCGACGACGAGACGTGAGGGTCAGCGTCGCAACTCGCCGCTGACCGCCCACCGCCCGGTCGCCCGATGGAACCGGAGTTGGGCGAGAAGCGGTGAGGCGTCGTATCGCCGGATGTTCAGCCGGAGACGCACCCCGCGCGTGGTGCGCACCGTCAGCACGGGCCCCTGTTCCGACCGCGTGACGGCGTAGTCGGCGATGTCGGAGTAGCGGAACGTGCGGGTGACGCCGAGGAGACTGCGGAAGGTCACCTGCTCGTCGTCGAAGGCGACGTACCAGTTGCGGTACATGACGACGAAGACGACCCCGGCCGCGAGGATCGCGAACGCCGTCGTCGCCATGCCGGAACGGTCCTCACCGCGCGCAGCATCGGCGAGGAGCAGCAGCGGAAGCCCGAGAACGACGAAGATCCATCCGGTGATCGGGAGGATCTTCATGAGGCGCAGGCGGTCGGGGTGCCGCCGGTCCCGGTTCGGATGCTTGCGCGCGTAGTACGCGGCCTCCACCGCCAGCCAACCCGCGATCGCCGCGACGGCGACGTGCACCACGACAGTCAGCATGCGATCCCTCCCCCGCGAATGCGTCCCCGTCGCACGACGAGGGTGCTCGGGCTTCCGTCGGCCCCGAGCGATATCATCTCACTGTGCGCTGCGCACGCTGCCGCCGGGACGACCCGGTGCGCGATCATCATCCGGGGACGGCCCCGCGAAGGATCCAGATGATGACCTCCCTCACCGCGCGACAGCTGGTCCGCGCATCCGACCTCTCCCGCATCGCGCTCGGCTGGGGCACGTTCCTCGCGGTCGTGCTCGCGCATCCGCTCCTGACCGCTCCGGCTCCCGCTGCGGCGCTGTTCGTGGCGCTCGTGGTGATCGTGGCCGTGATCCTGGTGTGCGCGTTCGGCGTCGTGACGCAGGCCGAGGCGCTGGCGCATCGGCTCGGCGATCCGTACGGATCGCTCGTGCTCACCCTCTCGATCGTGTTGATCGAGGTCATCCTGATCTCCGCCGTCATGCTGGGCCCGGGCGAGCACGCCACGATCGCCCGAGACTCGGTGATGGCCGTGTCGATGATCATCCTCAATCTGGTGATCGGCGCGGCCCTGCTGGTGGGAGGCATCCGCCACCGCGGCCTCGCGCACAATCGCACCGGCACCTCGGCCTACCTGTCGATGCTCGTCGTGCTGGTGGCGCTGGCGTTCGGTCTGCCGGCGCTGATCGGCCGCGGCGGCGCCTTCACCGTCGCCCAGGAGATCCCGATCGTCGTGCTCACCCTCGCGCTGTACGCGTTCTTCCTGTATCGCCAGATGGGGACGCAGTCCACCGACTTCACCGAGGTGTCGCCTCTTCCCCGGACAGCGGCGACGGGAGGGTCGGCTCCGCGTGTCGGCATCCGTCGCGTGCTCCTCGAACACCGCACGGAGGTTCTGATGCGGCTCACCCTGCTCGTCGTCACGGTGGCCCCGATCGTGCTGCTCTCGCACGACATGGCCGCGCTGCTCGACGACGGCCTCGGGCGGCTGGGGGCTCCCCCGGCGCTCGCCGGCGTGCTGATCGCGGCGATCGTCTTCCTGCCCGAATCGATCACGACGATCCGGGCAGCGCTCCGCGGCGAGGCCCAGCGCGTGGTGAACCTGTGCCACGGCGCGCTGGTCTCGACCGTCGGCCTGACGATCCCGGTCGTGCTCGTCATCGGGATGCTCACCGGGCAGACCGTCGTCCTGGCGGAGTCGCCCGCGAACCTGCTGCTACTCGGTGTCACCTTGCTGCTGTCGGTGACGACGTTCGCCGCGAAGCGCACCACCGCCACGCACGGCGCCGCGCACCTGGTGGTCTTCGCCGCCTACCTGATCGCCCTCTTCTCCTAGCCCCCGCCTACCCCCCCTGCTGCTCCCGTCGCATCTTCTGTCGCCTCCGCGTGCAGCGAGCGACAGAGAAAGCGACGGGAACGGGTGGAGGGGGTCCGGGCGGAGGAGTCAGGACTGGGGGGACCAGGTGGAGACGCGCGTGAGGGTCTCGACCTCGTCGGGAGTGAGCGTCAGACGGGCGCCGGCGAGCAGATCGGGAACCTGCTCCACCGTGCGCGCGCTGGCGATCGGAGCGACGACGGTCGGCTGCGCGCGCAGCCACGCGAGGGCGGTCGCGGCGATCGACGCCCCGTGGGCGCTGCCGATCTCCTCCAATGCGTCGATGATCCGCAGTCCCTGCGGCGTGGCGTACTTCGCGGCGCCTTCGGCACGCGGCGACGACTGCCCGGCGGTCTCGGTCGACCGGTACTTGCCGGTGAGGAAGCCGCTCGCGAGCGAGTAGTAGGGCACGAGTCCGAGCCCGAACTCCTCTGCGACCGGGATGATCGTGTCCTCGACCTCGTTGCGATGCACGAGGTTGTAGTGCGGCTGGACGGCGACCGGGAGGGCCGCACCGGTGCGCTGGGCGATCTCGATCCACTCCCGGATGCGGTCGCCGGTGTAGTTCGAAACGGCGATGTTGCGCACCAGGCCGTCGGTCACGAGCTCGCCGAAGGCGCCGACGGTCTCCTCCAGCGGCACCGACTCGTCGTCGAAGTGCGCGTAGTACAGGTCGATCGCGTCGACCCCGAGGCGATCGAGCGATGCCTCCGCGGCCCGTCGCACATTCGACGCCGACAGACCCCGGAACTCGGGATGCTGGCTGACCTTCGTCGCAACGATCACGCCCTCGGGCCGACGGGACGCCAGCCATTCACCGATGATCGTCTCGCTCTCGCCGCCACTGTTGCCGGGCACCCAGGCACTGTAGGCGTCGGCCGTGTCGATGAAGTCCCCGCCGCCGTCGACGAACGCGTCGAGCACGGCGAAGGACGTGTCACGGTCGGCCGTCCACCCGAACACGTTGCCGCCGAGCGAGAGGGGAAGAACGTCGAGGTCACTGTTTCCGATACGAGTCATACCGGGGCCAACCGACCATCATCCCCGGGTATTTCCGATTCGGCCGCATACGCCGACCGGCGACGACGAACAGCGACGCATGTTCCGTCACTGACGAGCCCGGGTGGCCGGACGCGCGAACGGTCACTCGCGCGGGTCGGGGCGGGCGTCCTGAGGGGCGGTGAGCCGTCGCACCACGCGAAGAGCACTCCACAGGTACACGGCACCCGCCGCAGCGATCACCGTCAGCGTGATCGCCAAGGCCCAGGTGCCGAAGCTGCCCCCGCCGTCGAGCGCGAGCATCGCCCAATTCCACGCCGCGAGCAGGAAGATCACAGCGATGACCGCCGACCAGAAGATGACGCCGATGCGGATGCTGCGCTTGCGCTCGGCAGCGAACGACGTGGGCTCGGTCTCAGGCGCGCTCATGCCGGAAGCCTAGCGGAAGGGGGCTTCGCCGAGTTCGCGGAGACGAGCCTCGAGAGTTCGTGCCTCCTCCTCGAGGCGGGTCTGTTCAGGTGCGGGAACGCACGCGTCCGGGCTACCTGTGGGGGTCAGGACGCGGCGGCCGAACCCATCGTTTCGTGCTCAGATGCCGGGGGCGCTGTTCCATGCGTCGATGAACCCCTTCACGTCGCGGTCGGCTGTCCCAGCCGACACCGTGATCAGGTTCTCGTGCAGCTTCCCGAGCACGTCGAACGAGAACAGCGTCCGGTCGGCGACCGGACCCCAGCTCGTCGAGCCGAAGACCTCCGCCTCCTGATCACGGAGCGCCGCCGCTTTGATCGCCGGGGCGACCTGTGCAACATCAGCACCGTGGTCGAGCACGACGTCGAGTTCGAGCGGGCCGAGCGCGACCGAGCGCACGCTGTCGGTTTGGGCGAGCCCGAGCGCACGGTCGAAGTTGCCGACGTAGCCCTCGTCGCTCATGGTCTTCGCGGTGATGCGGGTGCCCGGCTCGTCCTGTTGCAGCACGACGAGCTGCAGGGAGTTGAACGCCTGCAGATCGGATGAGGCGAGGAGCGCCTGCTCCACAGTCGCTGCTGTCTCGCTATCCGTCATCGTCACTGACAGGTGCAGAGCCTTCGGTCCGTGCGTGTCGATCGATGCCCCGACCACGCCCTCGATCGGTGTGAGGAGCATGCTGAGTCGCGCGGCCAGATCGTCCTGCGGCCCCGGCGCGGTCATGATGCCGCTGCTCAGGTCGACGTCGATAGGCAGGCCGGAGGCGGCCAACGCGTCGACGGCGGGGGCCACTGCCTGCGCGCCTTCGGCCGTGCGCATCCGTAGCGTCAGCGAGTCGTCCGTGAGCGTGTATTTCTGGATGGGACCGACGTCGGTCGCGCCTTCGATCGTCTCGAGTGCCGGTTTCAGCGCCGCCGGGTCCTGCGTCTCGACCGACGATCGCTCGTGCACGTCGGACACCTTCAGCTGCACGCCCTGGCTGAGTGGGCCTGCCGCTGCCGCATCGGCGAGCGGAGTGATCGCCGCAGCTGGATCGACCCCGGCCTCCGCGACGGCTTCGATGCCAAGGGTGCCGCCGTCGGACCAGACCTTCCCCTGCAGGATGCCGTCGACGTCGGCCAGCTCTCCGACCGCGTGCGCGACGCGTGCCACGTCATCGTCGTTGCCCGCGAGCGTCCACTCCCAGGCGGCGGCGCGCAGTCTCAGGACCACGTCATCGTCGGTGACCGAGTCGGCAAGGTCGTCCAGTCGCCCGGCGACCTCGGCGAGGTCTGCGGGAGCGACCGAGTCGTCGAGCGTGATCTGGTAACTGCCGTCAGCGGTCTCCTCGACCAGGGAAACCGCGGGATCCCCGGCGAGCTGCGCTTCGAGGTCGTCGGATTCTCGGGCCGTGCACCCAGCCAGCACCGTCACGGCGGTCACCCCTCCGATGAGCAGAGCAACACCACGAACGATCCCCCGGTTCTCACGCATTCTCCGAATGTACGGGAAATCGCGTCGGGGCCGGTGGGGCAGCACTGCCCATGCTCCGCGTGCCTTGATCCCCATCGGGGTGTGAAGAGCCGACTACGGGACTCGAACCCGTAACCCCCGTATTACAAGTACGGTGCGCTACCAATTGCGCCAAGTCGGCGGACGCCACCAGCTTAGCGATGACGGAGCCACGGTTCCGTTGGCACGGGACCGTGGCGTCAGGATGCCGGGGTCTCGCTGGGCGTCGGAGTCGGCGTGGGCGTGGGGGCCTCCGTCGCCTTGTACGACGCTTCGCTCGACGCGGTCAGCACGAACGACGAGAACTCCGACGAGTCGTCGAGCGCGCCGACGTAGGCCTCGCCGTTCACGACGACCATCGGCGCCGACTTCAGCACCAGGTCGTCGGAGCCCGCGAGCGGTCCCTCGAGAGCGCGCGTCGTGGCGTCCTTCGCCCAGCCGAGGAAGTCGCCGTCGACGATGCACGAGCGCACCTTCTTCGCGTCTTCGACGCCCACGGCGCCGGCGAGATCGGCGAGCTCGGTGTCGGACATCCCGTCGGTGTTGATCTCGGGCTGGTCGTCGAGCAGCTCGTGGTTGTATGCCCAGAACTGGTCGGGCGAGTACGTCGCGACGCAGGCCGATGCGGCGGCGGAGCGCAACGAGTACTTCGTGCCGTTCGAGCTGGCGGTCAGCAGCGCCACCGGGTGGTAGGTCACGGTGACTGCGCCCTCGTTGATCCAGTTGGTGAGCAGGCGCGCGTTGGTCCGCTCGAACTGGCCCGCATCGTCGGAGAGGTAGTCGACGTAGATGTGGATGTCGACCTTCTCCGCCGTGCTCGGCTCGGGAGTGGGCTCCGTCTCGGTGGCCGCGTCAGAGGGCGTGGCGCTCGGCGTCGCCGGGACGTCGGCGGATGCGGCGGCCGACGAGACGCTCGAGATCACGACGCCGTCGCGGTCCATGCCCGAGGGCGAGAGTTGCGGTTTCGACACCTGCGCCGACACCGCCAGCGTGACGGCGGTGCCGATCGCACCGATGGCGACCAGCGCCAGGGTGCCGAGGATGATCCGGCGCATGATCCGCGCCCGGGACTGCTGCGCGTGTACGCGCTGTGCCTTCTCCCGCACGGCCTCGCGCGAACTGCGAGGGGTGGAGGAGTCCGGCGTTTCGTCGCTCGACATCGTTCCTCTTGAAAGTCTCACGGGGGCAGGGTGACCCCGACCGTCGGATGCTCGGAGGATCGACGGTCGCCGCGGGAAAACGGCCGGTCTCGATGCTAACCACCGCACCTGAGAAATACCCAGGTGAAGGCATCCATGTCATACTGATCCCGACCCGATGAGGGGTCACGGCGGCGAGGCTGCCGCTTCCATCACTACGGATCGTCCGGCACGTACCTGCCGGTGAAGGAGAAACATCATGGCATCAGTGACCTTCGACGACGCCACGCGTCTGTACCCGGGAGGCACCCGCCCGGCCGTCGACAAGCTCAACCTCGAGGTCGGAGACGGCGAGTTCCTCGTCCTGGTCGGCCCCTCCGGTTGCGGAAAGTCCACCTCGCTCCGCATGCTCGCGGGCCTCGAAGAGGTCAACGCCGGCCGCATCCTCATCGGCGACCGTGACGTCACCGACGTCCCGCCGAAGGACCGCGACATCGCGATGGTCTTCCAGAACTACGCGCTGTACCCGCACATGACCGTCGCCGAGAACATGGGCTTCGCGCTCAAGATCGCCGGTGTCGGCAAGGAGGAGCGTGCCACGCGCGTTCTCGAGGCGGCGAAGCTCCTCGACCTCGAGCAGTACCTGACCCGCAAGCCGAAGGCCCTCTCGGGTGGTCAGCGTCAGCGTGTCGCCATGGGGCGCGCGATCGTCCGTCAGCCGCAGGTCTTCCTCATGGACGAGCCGCTGTCGAACCTCGACGCCAAGCTCCGCGTGCAGACGCGTACGCAGATCGCGTCGCTGCAGCGCCGCCTCGGCGTCACCACGGTCTACGTCACGCACGACCAGACCGAGGCCCTGACGATGGGCGACCGCATCGCCGTGCTGAAGGACGGCCTCCTGCAGCAGGTCGGCACCCCGCGCGACCTGTACGAGAAGCCGAACAACGTCTTCGTGGCCGGCTTCATCGGCTCGCCCGCGATGAACCTGTTCTCGGCCGACCTCGCCGACGGCGGCGTGCGCTTCGGCTCCGAGGTCGTCCCGCTCGAGCGCGACGCGGTGACCGGCGCATCCGGCACCCAGATCACGGTCGGCGTCCGCCCCGAGGACATCACGGTCGGCCCGGCCGACGGCCGCGGCCTCTCGGTCGTCGTCGACCTCGTCGAGGAGCTCGGCGCCGACGGCTACCTCTACGGTCACACCGAGATCAACGGCAAGCGCACCGACCTGGTCGCCCGTGTCGACGGTCGCAACCACCCGAACGCGGGCGAGACCGTGACGCTGGCCGCCAACCCCGGCCACGTGCACGCCTTCGACCTCGAGACGGGCGACCGCCTGAACACGGCGCCGGTCGCCTCGGCCTGATCGGTCGCACCACTCGCGGCGCGGGTCGACTTCGGTCGCCCGCGCCGCGTCTGCGTCCGCCCCTCGATCTCCGGGAGCCCCATGCAGGATTCGCTGCGCATCACCGCGAGCTCGATCGACCCCGGCTTGCTCGGGCTGCCGTGGTCGACGACCCTCGCCCGGTGGCCGTCGGAGCACATCGTCTCGCTGCCGAAAGGCCTCTCCCGCCACCTCGTGCGCTTCGCCGACCTTTCGGGCCGCGTGGTGGCGGTCAAGGAGACCACGGAGGAGATGGCGCGCCGTGAGTACGAGATGCTCGGCAACCTGCGCCGCCTCGACGTGCCGTGCGTTGAGCGCGTCGCGGTGATCGCGGGCCGGACGGATGCCGACGGCGAGCCTCTCCCGGCCGCCCTGGTCACCTCGCACCTGCGTTTCTCCATGCCCTACCGGGCGCTCTTCACCCAGGTGCTGCGACCCGACACCGCCACGCGCCTCGTCGACGCACTCGCCCTGCTGCTCGTGCGCCTGCACAACGTGGGCTTCTACTGGGGCGACGTCTCGCTCTCGAACACCCTCTTCCGCCGCGACGCCGGCGCCTTCGCGGCGTACCTCGTCGACGCCGAGACAGGTGAGCTGCACGAGGAGGGGCTGACCGACGGCCAGCGCTCGTACGACCTCGACCTCGCTCGCACGAACATCGCCGGCGAGGTCATGGACCTCGCCGCCGGCGGGCGGCTCGAGAACGGGGTGGATGCGGTGGCCATCGCCGACGGCATCGTCTCGTCGTACCGCTCGCTGTGGGCGGAGCTGACGGAGCAGGACTCCTTCTCGACCTCCGAGACGTGGCGCATCACGGAGCGCGTCGAACGATTGAACGCGCTCGGCTTCGACATCGACGAGATGTCGATGACGACCACCGCCGACGGCACGGTCGTCGAGATCCAGCCGAAGGTCGTCGACGCCGGGCACCACCAGCGCCGGCTCATCCGCCTGACCGGCCTCGACGTCGAGGAGAACCAGGCGCGTCGACTGCTCAACGATCTCGACGAGTTCCGCGCCCGCTCGACCAAGCAGTGGGCCGACGAGGAGATGTACGCGCACGAGTGGTTGACGCGCGTGTTCGAGCCGGTCGTGCGCGCGATCCCCTACGACCTGCGCGCCAAGCTCGAACCGGCCGAGGTGTTCCACCAGGTGCTGGAGCACCGCTGGTACCTCTCTCAGGCGCAGGGTCGACCGGTCCCCCTGGCCGAGGTGCTCACGAGCTACATCAACGAGGTCCTCCGGCATCGACGCGACGAGGCGACCATCATGGGCCCGCCGACCGAGACCATGAGCCTGCCGGTCGTCACCGGGGCGACGCCCACCTCTGACGACGAGGGCGACGACGAGGTCGACTGGCGCGATCTGGTCTGATCGACAGGGTCGCCGCCGGCGCGGGTGTCAGTAGCCGACGGTGAACCGCTCGCGGCGGTGATTCGCCTGCTCGATCTCGTCGACGACCGCCACCGCGAAGTCGGCGCCCGAGATGAACGAGTTGCCATCGGCGTCGCGCACGAGCACGTCGCCGCCGTCGCGGTAGTGGCCGGTGCACTCCCCCTCCGCCCAGGGTCCGAAGACCTCGGCGGGGTGCACGAAGAACCAGTCGAGGTCGTCGGGCGTCGACTCGAGCAGGGCGAGCGAGTCGATGCCGACCTGGGCCTCGTGCGCGTACTCCTCGGGGAAGTCCTGGTCGAAAAGCCGGGGTCCGCCCGGGGCGACGAGGCTGCCACCCGCTCCCCCGACGACGCCGAGCCGCGTGCCCGTGCCGCCGAGCAGGTTGGCGATGCCGTCGAGGGCGTCGAGCACGCGGTCCTCCATGTCGCCGCGGGGCGACAACGCCGACACCACGGCATCCGCACCGGCGAAGACTCCGGCGAGCGGCGCGAGCTCGAGCACCGAGCCCTGCACGTACGACGCCCCCGCGACGGCATCCGTGGGCACCGAGCGCGACAGCGCGATGACCTCATGACCCCGCTGCACGGCTTCGGCGACGATGTGTCGACCGGCGTAGCCGGTGCCTCCCAGAACGACGATGCGGCTCATGCGTGCTCTCCTCTTCGGCGAAACGGTGCGGCGGCGACGGCGGTCAGGACGCCGAACGGATGGTGGCGACCTGGTACAGCGCGACCGAGGTGGCGATGCCGACGTTGAGCGACTCGGTCGCGGTCGAGATCGGGATCGAGACGATCTGATCGCAGGTCTCGCGCACGAGGCGCGAGAGCCCCTTGCCCTCGGCACCCGCGACGATCACCACGGGGCGGTCGGCGAGCTGCAGGGCGGGCAGGTCGACGTCGCCGTCACCGGCGAGCCCGAGGATGAAGACGCCCTGCTTCTTGAAGTCCTTGAGCAGCGACGTCAGGTTGGTCGCGAGCGCGACGGGCAGCCGCGCGGCGGCGCCGGCGCTGGTCTTCCACGCCGCCGAGTTCACGCCGGCGGAGCGGCGCTGCGGCAGGATGACACCGTGGCTGCCGAAAGCGGCGGCCGAACGGATGATCGCACCGAGGTTGCGCGAGTCGGTGATGCCGTCGAGCGCGACGAACAGCGGCACCTGCCCCTTGTCGATGGTGCTCTCGAGCAGGTCCTGCGGGTGCGCATACTCGTACGGCGGCACCTTGATGGCGACGCCCTGGTGCACGCCGTCGAAACCGGCCATGCGGTCGAGCTCCTGGCGGGTCACCTCGAGCACCGGGATGCCGCGATGCGTCGCGATCGACAGCATCTCCTTCACCCGGTCGTCCATCTCGACGCGCTGCGCGATGTAGAACGCGGTTGCCGGGATCTTCGCCCGCAGCGCCTCGAGCACCGAATTGCGGCCGGTGACGACCTCGGTGTCGGTGGTGTTGTCCTTCGCGCGGGCCGAGCGGTTGGGGTTGCCGCCCGCGGTCTGACGCTGCCCCGGCTTGCCCTTGCCGCCGGATGCCGCGTAGCGCTCCGCCGCCGCTTTGCGCTTCCCGGCGGGGTGCCAGGCGCGGTCCTCCGCCTTCGGGGTCGGTCCGCGCCCCTCGAGCGCCTTGCGCCCGAGGCCTCCGGTGCCCTTGGAGGGCCCCTTCTTCTTGCTGTTGCCCGCTCCGGGGCGACCTGGCTTAACCATCGATACTCCAATGAGTTCCGGCCGGAGTGTCCTCCAGCGTGATTCCTGCCGCGGCGATCGCATCACGGATGCGATCGGCTGCGGCCCAATCCTTGTCTGCACGTGCCTGCGCGCGCTGCGCGATCATCGTCTGCACGAGGGCGTCGAGTGTGCGGTGCTCGGCGGCGTCGCCGCCGCTTCCCATGATCTCGTCAAATCCGAGGATCCGCACCATCGCGTCGACCTCGACGAAGGCGGCCCAGGCCTCATCGACGGCGGCGTCGTCGATCGCGGCGTTCCCGCGACGCACGGTCTCGTGCAGCACGGCGAGCGCCTGCGGCACGCCGAGGTCGTCGTCCATCGCGGCGGAGAACGCCGCAGGAACCCGGCCGATGGACGTTTCGTCCGGCGCCCCCGGCAGCGAACGACGCACGCGCGAGACGAAGGTCGAGATGCGTCCGAGTGCGGACTCGGCCTCGGACCACGAGCTCTCCGACAGGTCGAGGCTCGACCGGTAGTGCGCTGCGGCGAGCGCATAGCGGACGACGAGCGGATCGTGCTGCGCGAGCACGTCGGCGGCGAGGGTGAAGTTGCCGAGCGACTTCGACATCTTCTGCCCGTTCACGGTGACGAGGCCGTTGTGCATCCAGTAGCGCGCGAAGGCGTCACCGGCGGCGGTCGACTGGGCGAGCTCGTTCTCGTGGTGGGGGAAGCGGAGGTCGAGGCCGCCCCCGTGGATGTCGAATTCGCTGCCGAGGTAGCGCCGCGCCATCGCGGAGCATTCGATGTGCCAGCCGGGTCGTCCGGAGCCCCACGGCGATGCCCAGGTCGCGTCGGCCGGCTCGTCGGGCTTGGCGCCCTTCCAGAGTGCGAAGTCCTGGGGGTTGCGCTTGCCGCGCGGATCGGCGTCCTCCGCGGCCTCCATCGCGTCGACGGACTGGTGCGTGAGCGCGCCGTACTCGGCCCACGAACGCACGTCGAAATACACGTCTCCCGACTCGTCGGCTGCGGGGTAGGCGTGACCGCGCTCGATGAGCCGAGCGACGAGCTCCTGCATCTGCGGAACAGAGGCGGTCGCGCGCGGTTCGTAGGTGGGGGGCAGGATGCCGACGGCGGAGTAGGCCGCGGTGAACTCCTGCTCGATCCGGTAGGCGAGCGCCCACCACGGTTCGGTGGCGGTGGCGTTCGCGAGCACCTTGTCGTCGATGTCCGTGACGTTGCGCACGAAGGTGACCCGTCCGTGCTTCTCCTCCAGCCAGCGTCGCAGCAGATCGAAGCTGAGCGCCGCGCGGACGTGTCCGATGTGCGGGCCGGACTGCACCGTCGGGCCGCAGACGTACATGGTGACGTTCTCGGCGTCGAGCGGCACGAAGTCGCGCAATTCCTGTGCTCGGGTGTCGTGGAGGCGGAGGGTCACCGCTCAAGCCTACTCGGCCCGGTCGGCTCCACCCCGGGAGAAGACGACGGCGACCGCCGTGACCGCGATGCCCTCGCCGCGCCCCGCGAACCCGAGCCGGTCGGTGGTCGTGGCGGTGATCGACACGGGGGCACCCCCGAGCGCCTGCGAGAGAGCGCGCTCCGCCTCTCCGCGGCGGGCGCTGAACCGGGGACGATTGCCCTGGAACTGGGCCGACACGTTGCCGATCGTGAAGCCCGCCTCGTCGAGCAGCTCGCGCGTGCGGGCCAGGAACACGGCGGCGTGCGCCCCGGCGTACTCGGGATGCGCGGTACCGAAGTGCTCGCCGATGTCGCCGAGGCCCGCGGCGCCGAGCAGCGCGTCGACGATCGCATGAGCGACCGCATCGCCGTCGGAGTGCCCCGAGAGCGCGGGTTCCCCCGACCACTCGAGACCGGCGAGCCACAGGTCGCCCTCGCCGCCGAACGCGTGCACGTCGGTGCCGATGCCGATCCGGGGGATGCCGGCGGCGGGCGTCGTCGCGGAGGCGGACGGCGCTGCGACGACCGCGTGACCGCCGATGGCGGGGTCAGGGACCGCGAGGACCCGGCGTGCCCGGTCGAGGTCGTCGGGCGTGGTGATCTTGAACGCGCGCGCCGATCCGGGGATGTGGCGCACCGTCCCGCCGGCGGCCGCGAACAGCGCCGCGTCGTCGGTGTAGTCCACGCCAGACGCGAGGGCCGCCGCGTAGGCGGCTTCGAGCGCCGCGCGCGGGAACCCCTGCGGGGTCTGGGCAGCCGCGAGCTCGGAGCGGTCGACGGGGGCGATCACCCGGTCGCCGTCGACGCGTTTGAGGGTGTCGACGACGGGCAGCGCGGGGATGACACCCGTCCCCTCGGTCACCGCCGCGGCGACCGCGTCGATCTGGTCCGGCGGGGTCAGCGCCCGGGCCGCGTCGTGCACGAGCACGACCTCCACGTCGCCCCAGAGGGCGGCGAGACCCGCGGCGACCGACTGCTGACGCGTCTCTCCCCCGGTCACCACACGTCCGAGGTCGACGCGGTCGCCGGCGGCGCCGCGCAGCTCGGTCTCGGCGTCGCCTTCGAAGCCCGGCGGCGCCACGACCACGACCTGCGCGGGGGAGGCCGCGAACACGCCGTCCAGCGCATGCCGCAGCACCGAGAAGGAGTCGATGCCGACAAACGCCTTGGGCGCGCCGGCATCCAGACGCGTGCCGGAGCCGGCCGCGACGACGATCACCGCGGTGCGCGGAACGGGAATCAGGGTCACGCCCTCACGCTACCGGGCGCGGTGCGGGGACGACGACGGGGCGGATGCCGCAGCAGCCGCCCCTTCGGGAGTCTCGGCTCAGGAGGCGAGGACCTCGTCGAGCAGTGCGCCCGCCTTGTCCTCGTCGATCTTCTCGGCGAGTGCCAGCTCGGAGATGAGGATCTGACGGGCCTTCGCCAGCATCCGCTTCTCGCCTGCCGACAGGCCGCGGTCCTGATCGCGGCGCCAGAGGTCGCGCACGACCTCGCTGACCTTGATGACGTCGCCCGACGCGAGCTTCTCGAGGTTCGCCTTGTAACGACGCGACCAGTTGGTCGGCTCCTCGGTGAACGGCGCGCGCAGCACCTCGAACACGTGGTCGAGGCCCTCCTTGCCGATCACATCGCGCACGCCGACGAGGTCGACGTTCTCTGCGGGCACCTCGATGACCAGGTCGCCCTGGGTCACGTTGAGCTTCAGGTACTTCTTCGCCTCACCCTTGATGATGCGCTCCTTGACCTCGATGATGGTCGCAGCGCCATGGTGCGGATAGACGACGGTCTCGCCAACCTCAAAAAGCATAAAAACAAGTCCTTTCGGCAACCTCAAGGATACCACAGGGGATATGCGCTAAGGTTCGCCACCCCTGGTCCCGATGCCGGTCGCCCATACCCATAGAATGGGACACGGACATCCCCGTCGGACCCCAGGAGGACCCGTGAAATCGCGCCTTGTTGCGTCTGCCGCCCTCAGCGCCCTCGTCCTTCTCGGCGCCACGGGCTGCACGTTCATCTCGCCGCAGGCCACGACCATCGAGTACTCGGCCTCCGACGGTGTGAACGTCTCCGACTCCGACGGTCCGCTCGACGTGCGCAACGTGTTCATCGTCGCCACCGAGGACGGCTCGGTCGGCAACCTCGTCGCCGCGATCGTGAACCCCACCTCCGAGCGCGCCACCCTGACCATCTCGTTCCAGGACATCGAGCCGCTCACGGTGACGGTGCCGGCGAACGGCCGCGTCAGCCTCGGCGCCGACGCCGAGCCGCTGCGCATCGTCGACCTCGACGCCATGCCCGGGTCGACCATCGACATCCACTTCCAGTCGGGCGACGCCACGGGTGTCACGACCGCCGTGCCGGTGCTCGACGGTTCGCTCTCGTACTACAAGGACCGCGCCCCCGACGCGGAGTGAGCCTCTGCGCCCCGGGTGGGGCGCCGGCGGGCCCCCGGGGGGGCGGGCCTGCGCCATACCCGGTGAGGGTGCCGCGCGGTCACCCCTCGAAGCGGTAACCGAGCCCGCGCACCGTCACCAGCATGACCGGCTCACTGGGGTTCACCTCGATGCGCGAGCGGATGCGCTTGATGTGCACGTCGAGCGTCTTCGTGTCGCCGAAGTAGTCGCTCCCCCACACCCGATCGATGAGCTGTCCACGCGTGAGCACTCGGCCCGCGTTGCGCATCAGCACCTCCAGCAGCTCGAACTCCTTCAGCGGCATGTTGATCAGCTGCCCCGCCACCGAGACGGTGTGCCGGTCGATGTCGAGCGACACGCGGCCGCCGTCGAGCACGCGCTCGTCGAGCTCGCTGTCGGCCTGCACGACCCGGCGCAGCACCGCGCGCATGCGGGCGAGCAGTTCGCGCGACGAGTACGGCTTCGTCACGTAGTCATCCGCCCCCAACTCGAGACCCACCACGATGTCGACCTCGGAGTCCTTGGCCGTGAGCATGATGATCGGCACCGCCGACGACGACCGGATCTGCCGGCACACCTCCGTGCCGGGCATCCCCGGCAGCATGAGGTCGAGCAGCACGATGTCCGCACCCCGCTCGCGGAACGCGCTCAGCGCGGTCGGTCCGTCTTCGGCGATCTCGACCTCGTAGCCCTCGCGGCGCAGCAGATAGGCCAGCGGGTCGGCGAGATCGGGCTCGTCCTCGACGAGAAGGATGCGGGTCATGCTCTGTCACCTTTCCGTACGCGCACGGCCGCCGTCTTCGGGGGCTTCCGGTCGCGCTTCTTCTTGACCTTGGTGGCGGGGTCCGCCATCGGCGGCGCATCGATGGCCGGGAGCCGCATCGTGAACGTCGAACCGCGTCCCGGGCGCGACCACAACCGCACCTCGCCGCCGTGGCGCTGCGTGGCGTGCTTGACGATCGACAGCCCCAGGCCGGTCCCGCCGGTGCGCCGCGAACGGGCCTCGTCGGCGCGGTAGAAGCGCTCGAAGATGCGCTCGCGGTCGACCTCGGCGATGCCGATGCCCTGGTCGGAGACGGCGATCTCGATGACCCCGTCCTCCGCGCGCACTCCGACTCCCACGCGAGATCCACGCGGCGAGTAGACGATCGCGTTCACGATCAGGTTGCCCACGGCTTCGACGAGGATCTGCGCGTCGCCGCGCACCCACAGCCCCCGGTCTCCGCCGCGCGTGATCTCGACGCCGGCGGAGTCGGCCTGCACGACGTGCGCCTCGATCGACTTCGCAATGACCTCGTCGATCGCGACGGGTACGGCATCGCCGAGTCCGTCGTCGGCCTGCAGCCGGGACAGGCTCATGATGCGACCGGTCAGCTGCGCCAGACGCCCCGCCTCGGCCGAGATGCGCGAGGCGAAGATGCGCACCTGCGCGGGGTCGTCGGCGGCCGACTCGATCGCCTCTGCGAGGAGGGTCACCGCACCGACGGGCGTCTTCAGCTCGTGACTGGTGTTCGCGACGAAGTCGCGGCGCATCTGGTCGAGACGCTCCTGCTCGGTCACGTCGCGGATGATGAGCAGCGTGAGCCGGGGACCCAGCACGCTCGCGCGTGCGGCCACCAGACGGGGGTCGAGGCTGAGGCCGCCCCGCGTGATCCGCAGCGATTCGGTGGCCGTGCCGCCCGACGCCCGCACGCGGCGCACCAGCAGCCGCAGCTCGGGGTTCTCGAGCGCCGACCCGACGTCGATCCCGAAGCGCGTCGCCGCCTGCGACGACGCGAGCACGAGACCCGAGGCGTCGACCACGCACGCGGCGTCGTCCATGCTCTCGAGCACGTCGGAGATGCCATCGGGAACGGCGTTCGACGTCTCCTCCGCGACACGGGCGCGAGCCCGGTAGGCCCAGGCGATGAGGAGGGAGAGGCCGATACCGATCGCGAGGCCGACGGCCAGGGCGATCAAGGCGATCTGCGTCTCGGTCATGTCTCCAGCGTAGAGTGCGTTCACCCGGCCTCCTGCGGGTTTCCGGGCCTCCCCGGCATCCGGAGAAGTACTATTCACTCACTGGGCACCGTTCGTTAACCTTCGACGAACACAATCGCCTCGGGCCCGAGCGGGAGCGTACGCGCGCTCGTCCGCGCGGATGTCCGCACCCCTCGCTGGCACCAGCGAGATCCACACTGAAAGGTTGCGCCCCACCATGCGCGAAGTCTTCCATCAGTCCCTCGAGGACCTGCAGTCCCGCCTCGTGGAGATCGCCGACCTCGTCACCGTCTCGATCGACAAGGCGACCCGCGCGTTCGCGACCAGCGACGTCGCGCTGGCCGAGGAGGTCATCGCCGACGACGCCAAGATCGACGAGCTGGCTGTCGCCCTCGACGAGCAGGCGATCGAGATCCTCGCCCGCCAGCAGCCGGTCGCCCGTGACCTGCGCATCGTCGTCAGCACCCTCCGGGTGAGCGCGTCGCTCGAGCGGATGGGCGACATGTCCGAGCACATCGCGCAGCTCGCGCGCCTGCGCTTCCCCGAGCGCGCCATCCCCCGCGGCCTCAAGGGCACGTTCGTCAAGATGGGCGAGCTGGACGTCGAGATCTCCCGCACGCTCGCCGAACTGCTCCGCACGCAGGACCTCCGTCTCGCGGACGCGATCCGCAATGCGGACGACGATGTCGACGAGCTGCACGCGAGCGTCTTCGAGAAGGTGCTCAGCGACAACTGGAAGGGCGAGGCGACGGCGACGGTCGACGCCACGCTCGCCAGCCGGTACCACGAGCGCTTCGCCGACCACGCCGTGGCCGTCGCGAAGAAGGTCGTCTACCTCGCCACCGGCGACTGGGCGGTGCAGGAGGACGACATCCCCCTCGCCGTCGAGCAGCAGGAGCTCGGTCACGCCTGACCACCCCGCTTACGAACGGAGCCCCGGACGCCTGACGTCCGGGGCTCCGTTCGTGGAGGGGCGGGTTACTTCTTGCCCTGGGCGGCGACCGCGGCGGCGCCGGCGGCAGCGGCCTCGGGGTCGAGGTAGCGACCGGGGCCCGTAGGTACGTTGTTCTCGTCGAGCTCGTACACCAGCGGGATGCCCGTCGGGATGTTGAGCTCGGCGATGTCGGTGTCGCTGATGCCCTCGAGGTGCTTCACGAGTCCGCGCAGCGAGTTGCCGTGTGCCGTCACGAGCACCGTCTTGCCGGCCTCGAGGTCGGGCACGATCGCGCTCTCCCAGTAGGGCAGCAGGCGGTCGATCACGAGCTTGAGCGACTCGGTGCGCGGCACCTCGCCGTCGATGCCCGCGTAGCGCGCGTCGTGCACCTGGCTGAACTCGCTGTCGTCGTCGAGCACGGGCGGCGGAACGTCGAACGAGCGGCGCCAGAGCTGGAACTGCTCGGGGCCGAACTCCTCGAGCGTCTGCGCCTTGTCCTTGCCCTGCAGCGCACCGTAGTGGCGCTCGTTGAGACGCCACGAGCGGGTCACCGGGATCCACAGCCGGTCGGCCGCGTCGAGCGCGATGTTCGCGGTCTGGATCGCGCGGCTGAGCAGCGACGTGTGCAACACGTCGGGAAGGATGCCGGACTCGGCCAGCAGCTCGCCGCCGCGGCGCGCCTCCTTCTCGCCCTGCGCGTTGAGGCGGACGTCCACCCAGCCGGTGAAGAGGTTCAGTTCGTTCCACTCGCTCCGGCCGTGGCGGAGCAGGATGAGGGTGCGCTTCGCAGTCATGCGGCCAGTTTATCGCCGACCGTCCGGCCCCCGCCGCAGCTCCTGGGAGGATGGAGCCATGGCGTCCTCCCCTCTCGGCCGGCCGACCCGCGGCACGACCGGGACGAACCGGCTCCGGCGCAACGACCGGTGGATCGCCGCGAGCACCGCCCTGCGGCGGGCATCCGACCCGCTCGTGGTCGACCTCGGCTACGGCGCGAGCGGCGTGACGGCGTTCGAGCTCGCCGCCCGGCTGGTGCGCACGCGCCCCGATGTCGAGGTGCGCGGACTCGAGATCGATCCGGCCCGGGTGGCCACGGCCGAGGCGCAGTTGGCGGAGGTGCGGGCGGGTCGCACCCCGTTTCCGCCCGACCTGCCCGTGTCGTTCGCACGCGGGGGCTTCGAGGTGCCGCTGCTCGCCGATCGGCGCCCCGCGATCATCCGCGCCATGAACGTGCTGCGTCAGTACGACGAGCACGACGTTTCGGACGCCTGGGGACGGATGGCATCACGACTGGCGCCTGCGGGCCTGCTCATCGAGGGGACCTGCGACGAGATCGGCCGCGTCGCGAGCTGGGTGGACGTCGACGCCGCGGCGCGACCGTTGCGCTTCACCCTGGCGCTGCGGCTGACCGATCTGGAGCATCCGAGCGTCGTCGCCGAGCGTCTGCCCAAGGCGCTGATCCACCGCAACGTCACGGGTGAGCGCATCCACGCATTGCTCGTCGACCTCGACCGGGAGTGGGACAGGGCGGCACCCCTGTCGACGTTCGGGGCCACGCAGCGATTCCTCGCCGCGGTGACGGCTCTCCGTGCGAGCGGGTGGCCCGTGCTCGGCGGCCGCCACCGCTGGCGACTGGGCGAGCTCACCCTGCCGTGGAGCGCTGTCGCGCCGCTGCCCTGACGGCGAGCGCAGCGGCGGGCCACGCATCGCTCCGTGGGTCTCAGCCCTGTGCGTGGCGAGGGTCCGGCGCGGACGGGCGACGCGACAGACGGGTGAGACGGGGCACGTCGGCGGTGGCGCCCGCGTCCGCCGGGACGATGACCTGCTGCGACGCCGCAACCGCCCCGTCGCCGGTCTGCACCGTCAGGTCGCCGACGGGGGCGCGACGGGCGAGGATGGCGAGTGCTATCGGCCCGTCCTCGTAGTGGCGCGCGACGGACGTCACGTGTCCGACCTCGTCGTCGCCGGCGAAGACGGATGCTCCCGGCTCGGGAAGCACGGCATCGCTGCCGTCGAGCTGCAGCGCCGCGAGGCGGCGGGGCGGATGCCCGAGGTTGTGCACCTTCGCGACGGTCTCCTGCCCGCGGTAGCACCCCTTGTTCAGGTGCACCGCGCTACGGATCCAGTCGGACTCGTGCGGCAGGGAGCGCTCGTCGACCTCGGTCGCCCAGCGCGGACGCCACGCGGCGATGCGCAGCGCCTCGGCCGCGAGCACCCCCGCGAGCGCATCCCGGTCGAGCTCGGCGGCCAGGGCGTCGGCACCGGCGGCGTCGAGGATCGCCACGCGCCAGGCGTAGTCGGCACCCGGATGCGACGCCACCTCGGCGTACTGATGCCCGCCCGCGCTCACACGCTGCCAGGGGTCGGCCCACACCAGCGGCCGGTCGTCGACGCGGAGAGCGGATGCCGTGGCCCGCTGCGCCGCGGTGCCTCCGTCGACGAAGCCCACGAGCGACAGGTCGGAGCGCGCAGCGACCGTGACCTGGGCACGGAAGCGCATGCGCGTCAACCAGGCGGCGAGCGCCTCGGCGTCGGCGGCATCCGCGAGGAGCCACGCGGTCGATCCGTCGTCGAGGACCGCGGCGGCGTGCTCCACCCGGCCCTGCGGGTCGAGCACGAGCAGTTCGGTGCTCTCGCCGGGCACCAGCCGCGAGACGGCCTGAGAGGTGATGGAGTCGAGCCAGGTCAGGCGGTCGGGGCCGGACACCTCGACGACCGTCCGGTCGCCGAGCGGCGCGAGTGCGCTGCCCGCCGCGAGGCGCCGCTGCTCACGGAACACGTCGCCGAAGTGCAGAACCGCGGCGCCATCGGTCACGGCGCCGTCGAGGTCGGAGAAGCCCATCGCGTCAGACCTTCGCCAGTCGGGCCGATGCATGCGATCGCAAGGGCGTGCCGAGCGCGGCGATGTCCCACGCCCACAGCAGGTGCCCGTCGACGAGGCCGTACATGCGCGAGGAGGCCGTATGGACCTTCGCTCCCGCGGCGCGGACGATCGCGTCGGAGCCGAGGTCGATGCGCGGCCCGTTGATCTCGCCGAGGTACAGCTCGAGCGCCCCGTCGGCGTGCGCCACCGAGACCTCGATCGGGAAGCCCCCGCTCGGCGCGCGCAGCGCCTCGACGTCGTCGACCGTTCGGGCAGCGGCGCCCGTGGTGGGAGGCAGCAGGGCCGGGCCGGGATCGGCGGCCGTCGCGGGGCGCGCGAGACGCCAGAAGCCCGTCTCGGCGAGGAGCGCCGCCGCCGGCGCGCCGTCTTCGGTGAGGAAGGTGGCCGTACCGGAGTAGTTCAGGAAGGGTCCGCCGTCATGGCTGAAGCTGACGCGGTGCCGGAACTCGCCCTGGATCCGGTCGTCGCCGACCGGGTAGTCGATCACCCCGGTGCCCTCCCACACGCCGATCAGCCACGCCAGGGGCGCGAGGTCGGCGGGGAGGTCGGTGGGCAGCTCGAGCACGACGCTCAGCGCTGGCCGCGGAACAGGTTTCGCAGGACGACGACCGACACGAAGACGATCGCGAGGCTCGCGAGACCCAGCAGGCCGATGTAGAAGATTTCGAGCGCGAGGAGATCCATACCCCCAGACTACCTCGGGGCGGGGCCGGTCGCGCGGGTCGGACAGGTCGGGCCGGTCGGGTCGGTCAGGCCGGTCGGGTCGGTCAGGTCGGGATGAGGGCCGCGACGCCGAAGCCGAACGAGATCACGCCCATGAGCAGCATCGACCCGAGGATGCTCCCGCCCACGCGCAGGATGAACCCCTCGGTGAGCCCGTACCAGAGCTGCACCGCGAACGACAGCACGATCACGCCGCCGAAGGCCACGAGCATCCACGGCATCCGCCACTCCTCGGCGACGAAGATGCCGACCGCGACCGCGGCGAGGAACGACACCGCCCACACGACGACGACACCGGTGAAGGCGTTGCGCGGGACGAGGGCGGGCTGCGTCATGAGTCCATTGTGTCTCATCCGCCCCGGTATCATGGCCGCACGGCGTCGATCCGCGCCGGTGAGGAGTGCGCGTGCCCCAGGTTCTGGTCCTGACGAATTCTCCGGTCGATGAAGCCGTCCTGCCCGCCCTGGAGCTGTTGAGCCATTCGGTGCGTCAGATCCCCGCCGAGCCCGCGCGCCTGGTGAACGCGCCCGACTACGACATCGTCGTGGTCGACGGACGCACGGATCTGGCCGGCGCCAAGTCGCTCTGCCGCCTGCTGCGCGCGACCGGGCAGGAGGCCCCGCTGCTTCTCGTCGTCACCGAGGGCGGCATGAGCGCCGTCTCGGGCGACTGGGGCATCGACGATGTGCTGCTCGCCACCGCGGGCCCCGCCGAGACCGACGCCCGCCTGCGCCTCGCGGTCGCCCGTCGCGAGAGCGACGAGCCCACCCGCGTGCAGGCCTCCGGCATCACGATCGACGAGCAATCGTACTCGGCGAAGCTGCACGGCAAGCCCCTCGACCTCACCTACAAGGAGTTCCAGCTCCTGCACTTCCTGGCCACGCATCCGTCCCGGGTGTTCACGCGCGAGCAGCTGCTCAGCGAGGTGTGGGGCTACGACTACTTCGGCGGCACCCGCACGGTCGACGTGCACGTGCGACGGCTGCGGGCGAAGCTCGGCGACGCCGACCAGATCATCGGCACCGTCCGCAACGTGGGATACCGGTTCAACGTGTACGACGACGACGCGCTCGTCGGCTCGCGCTGAACCGACGCGCGTTCACGCGCCCGACACCTCGCGGTGCTTAGATGTACCCCATGATGGATCCCACTCTGGCCGACGCGGGTCTCGGCGACGCCGAAGACGACGACTTCGACGCGATCGAGGCGCCGGACGCGCTCCTTCCAGACCACCGCTACCTCGATCGCGAGCTGAGCTGGCTCGCCTTCAACCAGCGCGTGCTCGAGCTCGCCGAGGATCCGTCGCTGCCCGAACTCGAGCGGGCCAACTTCCTGGCGATCTTCGCCAGCAACCTCGACGAGTTCTTCATGGTGCGCGTTGCGGGGCTCAAGCGACGCATCATCACAGGTCTCGCCGTGCCGACGAACATCGGCCGCTCCCCCGTCGACGCTCTCGCCGACATCTCCCGCGAGGCGCACGCGCTGCAGCTGCGGCACGCCGACGCGTGGACCTCGCTCGTGCGGCCGGCCCTCGCCGACGCCGGTATCGAGATCACCGACTGGGACGAGCTCACCGACGCCGAGCGGTCGGCACTGTACGAGTACTTCCAGGCGCAGGTGTTCCCCGTGCTGATGCCCCTCGCCGTCGACCCCGCGCATCCGTTCCCCTACATCTCGGGCCTCTCGCTCAACCTCGCCATCCGCATCCGCAACGCCCGCACCGGCCGCCAAGAGTTCGCGCGCCTCAAGGTGCCGCCCATGCTCCCGCGTTTCGTCGAGGTGCCCGGCGGCGGCGAGATCGCCCGCTATCTGCGCCTCGAAGAACTCATCGCGAACCACCTCGACGATCTCTTCCCCGGCATGGAGGTGCTCGACCACCACGCGTTCCGCCTCACCCGCAACGAGGACGTCGAGATCGAGGAGGACGAGAGCGAGAATCTCATCCAGGCGCTCGAGGCCGAGCTGCTGCGCCGCCGGTTCGGTCCGCCGATCCGGCTCGAGATCACCGACGACATGGACGACCTCACGCTCGAGCTGCTCGTGAAGGAACTCGACATCACCGACCAGGAGGTCTACCGCCTCCCCGGTCCGCTCGACCTGCGCGGCCTGTTCGGTCTCTCGCGCGTCGATCGACCCGACCTGCGCTACCCGCCGCACGTGCCCACCACCGCCGTGGCGTTCCAGCCCGGCGACAGCAACACGCGCGCCGACATCTTCCAGGCGATCCGCAAGGCCGATGTGCTCGTGCACCACCCGTACGAGTCGTTCACCACGAGCGTGCAGGCGTTCCTCGAGCAGGCCGCCCGCGATCCGCACGTGCTCGCCATCAAGCAGACCCTCTACCGCACCTCGGGCGACAGCCCGGTGGTGCAGGCCCTCATCGATGCCGCCGAGGCGGGCAAGCAGGTGCTCGCGCTCGTCGAGGTGAAGGCTCGATTCGACGAGGCCAACAACATCGTCTGGGCGCGCAAGCTCGAGAAGGCCGGCGTGCACGTGGTCTACGGCCTGGTGGGTCTGAAGACCCACTGCAAGCTCGCGCTCGTGATCCGCGAAGAGGCCGGCAAGCTGCAGCACTACTCGCACGTCGGCACCGGCAACTACAACCCCAAGACCAGCCGCATCTACGAGGACTTCGGTCTGTTCACCGCCGACGCCCAGGTCGGCAAGGACCTCACGCGACTGTTCAACGAGCTCAGCGGCTACGCGATCGAGAAGAAGTTCAAGCGGCTGCTGGTAGCGCCGCTGCACCTGCGCAAGGGCCTGGTGCGGCAGATCGACAACGAGCGCGCGAACGCCATCGCCGGCAAGCCCGCCCACATCCGCATCAAGGTGAACTCGATGGTCGACGAGGAGGTCATCGACGCGCTCTACCGTGCGAGCCAGGCCGGCGTGCAGGTCGACGTGTGGGTGCGGGGCATCTGCAGCCTGCGCACCGATCTCGAGGGCATCAGCGATAACATCACGGTGCGCAGCATCCTCGGCCGCTACCTCGAGCACTCGCGCATCTTCGCCTTCGAGAACGACGGCGACCCGCAGGTCTACATCGGCAGCGCCGACATGATGCACCGCAACCTCGACCGCCGGGTCGAAGCGCTCGTGCGCGTCACCGATCCAGCGCATCTGAAGGAGCTGCAGTCGTTCTTCGACCTCGCGATGGA
Source organism: Microbacteriaceae bacterium PS02344 (assembly GCA_029959905.1). Classification (GTDB taxonomy): domain Bacteria; phylum Actinomycetota; class Actinomycetes; order Actinomycetales; family Microbacteriaceae; genus Microbacterium. Next base: position 63,656 of record JASCNZ010000003.1, on the reverse strand, counting down.
CCCGGGGACCAGTTCGTGGCACCTCGGGCCGAACGGGGTGTGGGAGCGGCACGCGGCGGATGCCGAGGGCAAGCCGCTCGTCGATCTGCAGGACAAGACCATGGGCCAGGTGCAGCGACGGCGTCGGGCGCGGGCGGTTCGATGACGATCGGGCAGACGTTCGCCGAGACGTCGAAGTGGACGGACAAGGCCGTCTACGCGGCGGGTGCCGTCGTCTGGCGCATCGTCGAGGGCAAACTGCGGATCCTCCTGATCCACCGCACGAAGTACCGCGACATCACCCTCCCCAAGGGAAAAGTCGACCCTGGCGAGATGCTCGCCGAGACAGCGGTGCGCGAGGTGCACGAGGAGACCGGCATCCATGTCGCACTCGGGGTGCCCGTCGGGGTCAGCCGGTACAACCTCGCGTCGCGCAAGCAGAAGGTCGTGCACTACTGGGCGGCCGAGGCCACCGACGACGCGATCCGCGCCTCGACCTTCGTGCCCAACCGCGAGATCGCCGCGCTCGAGTGGGCGAGCATCAAGAAGGCGCGCGAGCTGCTCAGCTACCCCGTCGACCTCGAGATCATCGACTTCTTCGCCCGGCTCGTCGACGACGGCGTGCTGCACACCTTCCCGCTGATCGCCCTGCGGCACGGCAAGGCGGTGCACCGCTCGGAGTGGGAGGGGCCGGATGCCGCCCGGCCACTCGCCCCGCGCGGGCGCAAGCAGGCGAAGTCGATCGTCGGACCGCTGCGCGCGTTCGGCGTGCGTCGTATCGTCACGAGCGACGCGGTGCGATGCGTCGAGACGGTGCGCCCCCTGGCGAAGGCCCTCGACCGCACAGCGGTGCGCACCGACCTGATCAGCCAGGATGCCTGGGAGGACGGCACGGCCGACCTCCGATCCGTGGTCGGCCGTCGCGTGCGGTCGGGGAAGCCCGCGGTGCTCTGCAGCCACGGCCCGGTCCTTCCGGGGCTGCTCTCCGAGATTGCCCTCGCGACCGGCACGGTGCAGGGGTCGTACGTCTCGAGCGCCGCGGACCTCGAACCCGGCGCCTTCTCGGTCGTCCATCTCTCAGCCTCCCACCCCGGCTCCGGGATCATCGCGATCGAGTCGCACGTCCCGAAGGTCTGACGGCATCCGTCCCCTCTCCCGCGTCCCGACGGCATCCGGGGTCGTCCGTCGCGCCCCGGAATCCCGGGCGACGCCCCCAGAGAGTCGACACCCGTTCACCTTCCGTTCACCCGACCGGGAGAGTCTCGTTAACCGCCGCACCTAGCGTCACTGTGTGCCCTGCACCGGGCCTCTACCCCAACCACGATCGAAGGATCCACAGTGAAGATCTCCCGAATCGCTCGCATCGGCGCCATCGGCGCCGTCGCCGCTCTCACCCTGGCCGGCTGCGCCACGAACGAGGGCGGCAGCACCGGCGGCTCGTCCGACGCTCCCGAGTCGACGCTCTCCGGCACCATCGACGCGACCGGCGCGTCCTCGCAGACCGCTGCCCAGGAGGCATGGGTCGCGGCGTTCCAGACCGCCAACCCCGACGTGACCGTCAACTACGAGCCCACCGGTTCGGGCACGGGCCGCGAGAACTTCCTCGAGGGCGGCAGCAACTTCATCGGCTCCGACCGCGCGTTCAAGGACGAGGAGGTCGCCGCGGGCGGCTTCGGCGCCTGCACCACCGACGACATCGTCGAGGTCCCCCTCTACATCTCGCCCGTCGCGGTGGCCTTCAACCTCGAGGGCGTCGACGAGCTCAACCTCGACGCCAAGACCATCGCGGGCATCTTCGCGGGCACCATCACCAACTGGAACGCCCCCGAGATCGCCGCGCTGAACGACGGCGTCGAGCTGCCCGACCTGGCGATCTCGCCGGTCCACCGCTCCGACCCCTCGGGCACGCAGGAGACGTTCGCCAAGTACCTCAGCGCGACCGCTCCCGACGTCTGGACCTACGAGGTCTCGGACGAGTGGCCGATCCAGGGCGGCGAGGCCGCTCAGGGCACCTCGGGCGTGAAGCAGGCGATCACCGCCGGCAACGGCGCGATCGGCTTCCTCGACGCGTCGCAGGCCGACGGCCTCGGCCAGGTCTCGGTGGGTGTCGGCGAGGAGTTCGTCCCGTACTCCGCTGAGGCCGCCGCCAAGCTCGTCGAGGGCTCGGAGCTCGTCGAGGGCCGCGGCGAGGGCGACCTCGTCTTCGACGTCGACCCGGCTGCCGCCGCCGACGGTGCGTACCCGATCGCCCTCGTCAGCTACCTCATCGGCTGCGAGCAGTACGAGGACAGCAATGTCGCGGAGCTCGTGAAGGAGTACTTCACGTACATCGCGAGCGAAGAGGGCCAGAACGCCGCTGCCGACAACGCCGGCAGCGCTCCGATCTCGGACGGCCTGCGCGAGCAGGTCATGGCCGCGATCGACATGATCCAGGTCGACTGATCGAATCGAACGACTGATGGCGGTGCCCCCGCGTCCCTTCCGGACGCGGGGGCTCCGCCGGGTCGGCCCCCACCCCGAACCGCCCGAGACAGGGAGACCATGAGCACGACCGCGCAGGCGCCCGCAGCGCCGCCCGCCCCGATCAAGGCCAAGCAGCGTCTCGGCGATCGGGTCTTCTCCGGCACCGCGCTCGGCGCGGGCATCATCATCCTCATCGTCCTCGCGCTCGTCGCCGCGTTCCTCATCATCCAGAGCATCCCGGCCTTCCAGCTCGACACGACCGACAACCACATCCTCAAGGGCGAGTCCTTCTGGGTGTACGTCTGGCCGCTCGTCTTCGGCACGCTCTGGGCGTCGTTCATGGCCCTCCTCATCGCGGCTCCCATCGCGATCGGCATCGCCCTCTTCATCTCGCACTACGCGCACCGCCGGCTCGCCGCGTTCCTCGGCTACGTGATCGACCTCCTCGCCGCTGTGCCGTCGGTCGTGTTCGGCCTCTGGGGCGGACTCGTGCTCGCCCCGCTCCTGCAGCCCATCTACGCCTGGCTCAACCAGCACGCCTCCTGGGTGCCTTTCTTCGGCGGCCAGGTGTCGTCCACGGGCAAGACCATCCTCACCGCCGCCCTCGTGCTCGCGGTGATGTGCATCCCGATCATGACCGCCATCTGCCGCGAGGTCTTCCTGCAGACGCCGAAGCTGCACGAAGAGGCCGCGCTCGCGCTCGGCTCCACGCGGTGGGAGATGGTGCGGATGGCCGTGCTCCCCTTCGCCCGCGGCGGCATGGTCTCGGCGGCGATGCTCGCCCTCGGCCGCGCCCTCGGCGAGACCATGGCCGTCACGATGGTTCTCTCCCCCTCGGCGGTCGTCAGCTTCCTCGTGCTGACCGCCACGAACCCCACGCCGATTCCCGCGAACATCGCCCTCGCCTTCCCCGAAGCGCACGGCACGGGCGTCAACACGCTCATCGCGACCGGCCTCATCCTCTTCATCGTGACCTTCGCGGTCAACGCGCTGGCGCGCTGGATCGTCGCCCGCCGCGCCGAGTTCTCGGGAGCGAACTGACATGAGCGTCCTCACCGCCCCGCCCGCGTCGACGACGTCGAGCACCTCCGCCCCGCTCACCGCCGGCAAGCTTCCGAAGTGGGCGCCGTGGGCGCTGCTGGCCGGCTCGTTCGTCGTGAGCGCCGCGATCTTCGCGGTCGCCGCGATGGGATCGAGCCTCGCCGACTTCAACATCGTCGGCACCGTGATCGTCGGCATCCTGCTCTACATGGTGCTGATCACGGTCGTCTCGTCGATCGCCGAGAGCCGCCGCAAGGCCGTCGACCGGCTGATGACCGCTCTCGTCGCGACCGCGTTCCTCATCGCCCTGCTGCCGCTCATCTCGCTGCTCTGGACCGTCGTCGCGAACGGCATCGAGCGCTTCGACGCCGAGTTCTTCAGCTCGTCGATGCGCAACATCATCGGCGACGGCGGCGGCATCGTGCACGCCATCTGGGGAACGCTCCTCATCACGCTCACCGCGACGATCATCTCGGTGCCGATCGGCCTGATGACCTCGATCTACCTCGTCGAATACGGCCGCGGTCGCATCGCGAAGGCGATCACGTTCTTCGTCGACGTCATGACCGGCATCCCGTCGATCGTCGCCGGTCTGTTCATCTACGCGGTGTTCGCGCTGATCTTCCGTCCGGGCATCTCGATGGGGTTCATGGGCGCCCTCGCCCTCGCCGTGCTGATGACCCCGGTCGTCGTACGCGGCAGCGAGGAGCTTCTGCGCATCGTCCCGAACGAGCTGCGCGAGGCCTCGTACGCCCTGGGTGTGCCGAAGTGGCTCACGATCCTCAAGGTGGTGCTGCCGACCTCGATCGCCGGCATCACGACGTCGGTCATGCTCGCCATCTCCCGCGTGATCGGCGAGACGGCTCCCCTGCTGCTGACGGCCGGGTTCACGCAGAGCCTCAACACGAACATCTTCAACGGCCAGATGATGACCCTGCCGGTGTTCGCCTACAACCAGTACATGAACCAGGGCACCAACCCCGACGCGTCTGTGGCGCGTGCGTGGGCCGCCGCCCTCACCCTCATCCTCATCGTCATGGTGCTGAACCTGCTCGCGCGTCTCATCGCGAAGCTGTTCGCCCCCAAGGTCACCGGCCGCTGAGCCCGATCACTCAGAACAGGAATCCACACGTGTCCAAGAGCATCGAAGTCAACGACCTCAACGTCTACTACGGCAACTTCCTCGCCGTCGAGGGCGTCTCCCTCGACATCCAGCCGCGCAGCGTCACCGCCTTCATCGGCCCGTCGGGCTGCGGCAAGTCCACCTTCCTGCGCACCCTCAACCGCATGCACGAGGTCATCCCCGGCGCCCGTGTCGAGGGCGAGGTGCTGCTCGACGGCAACGACCTCTACGGCCCCGGCGTCGATCCGGTGCTCGTGCGCCGTCAGGTCGGCATGGTCTTCCAGCGTCCGAACCCGTTCCCGACGATGTCGATCAAGGAGAACGTGCTCGCGGGGGTCAAGCTCAACAACAGCCGCATGTCGAAGAGCGACCAGGACGACCTCGTCGAGAAGTCGCTCACCGGCGCGAACCTCTGGAACGAGGTCAAGGACCGTCTCGACCGTCCGGGTTCCGGCCTCTCGGGCGGACAGCAGCAGCGGCTGTGCATCGCCCGTGCGATCGCCGTGTCGCCCGAAGTGCTGCTGATGGACGAGCCCTGCTCGGCCCTCGACCCGATCTCGACCTACGCGATCGAAGAGCTGATCGGCGAACTCAAGAACGAGTTCACGATCGTGATCGTCACGCACAACATGCAGCAGGCATCCCGCGTCTCCGACAAGACGGCGTTCTTCAACATCGCCGGCACCGGCAAGCCCGGCAAGCTGATCGAGTACGACGACACGACGTCGATCTTCACCACCCCGTCGGTGCAGGCGACCGAGGACTACGTCTCCGGCCGCTTCGGGTGACCTGAGCGCCGCCCCTCGCCCCTTCCCCCCTCGTCACAACTTCGGAGTTCCGCCGCGACACGCCGTTTGTCCGCCTTAAGGCGCGGCGCGTCGCCTCAGGACTCCGAAGCTGTGCACATCCGCGCCCTGACGAGGAGATCGCGAGCGGGTCTGCACACGCGGGTCAGCGCGGAGGTTCTCCCCAGTGGCCGGGAACACGGGCTGGGCGGCAGAGCGAGTCGCGGCACGATCGTCGGATGTGCGAATCGTCAGGGACCCACGTCTGGGAGTACCGCGAATTGCGCCGGACGATGCGGCGCGGCGAAGTCGACCTGCTCCGGAAGAGCGGGCGGATCTCGCGCATCCGGCGCGGCATCTACGCCGGAACCCATGCGTGCACCGATGTCGTGCAGGCGGCCGCCCACGGAGGCGTGCTCGCGTGCGAATCCGCCGCGCGTCATCTCGGCCTCTGGGTGCTGGAGTCGACGGGACTACACGTGTGGGTGCGCAGCGACGGCCACCAGTACCCGCATGGTGACTCACAGTGCGACTGCATCGTCCACTGGGACGATGCAGTAGCCTCCTCGCCTCTTTCGCCGCCTTCGGTGCCTCGCGTGCTGCAGCAGATTCATCGCTGCCGGGGCGACGAGGCGTTCTTCGTGGCCCTCGAATCCGCGCGCCGCATGGGCATGATCGACTCCTCAGGGCTTCGATGGCTACGTCGTGCGCTCAATGCACGGGGACGCCGGCTGGTCGAATATTCGCGCTCCGATTCCGACAGCGGTCTGGAGTCGCTCATCCGCTTGCGCCTGAGAGGTCGAGGGTGGAGCATCCGGACACAGGCACACGTCATAGGGACGGGGCGTGTCGATTTGCTGATCGACGGATGGCTCATCATCGAGGCGGATGGGCGGGCGAATCATGACCCGTCGAGCATGCGCCATAAGGATCTCGTTCGTGACGCGAATGCAGCGGCCTGGCATCACCCGACACTGCGATTCGACTACGCGATGATCATTCACGACTGGGATCTCGTCGAGCGCGCCATCGTCGCCACTATGGAACGCCGTCCGCGGTGACGCCCCCGCTCGCCTGCACAACTTCGGAGTGCGAGCGAGACGCGCGCAGCATCCGCCACCGCGAACGGCGTGTCACGCCACGACTCCGAAGTTGTGCGAGGGAGCAGGACGGGGAGGCGGCCGGGACGGTCTCAGGTTCCGCCAAGGCAGGCCCGGCCAGGTGAGGGTCAGGTGCGGGGTGAGAGCAGGTAGGTGTTCAGGGCATCGGTCAGGGCGCGGTCGACCGGAAGCGGGGTGCCGTCGACCGCGGTGATGGCCGTAGCGAGGCGCACGCTCGACACGAGCCACGCCGCATCCGCCCGCGTCAGATCGGATGCCGGGATCCGCTCGTACCCCGTCTCGAACCCCTGCGCGGCGAGATGCTCGTACACGCTGAGCTGCGTGGTTCCGTGCAGGATGCCTCCGTTCGGCGCCGGTGTGACGAACCGGTCGCCGAACCGCAGCACCAGAGAGGCCGTCGGCGCTTCGAGGACGAACCCGTCGCTCGACAGGAAGATCGCGTCGTCGGCGTCGCGTCGCTTGGCTTCGCGCAGCGCCGCCATGTTCACGGCGTACGAGAGCGTCTTCGCGCCGAGCAGCAGCCACGGCGCACGCTCGGCCGCGCCGAGGTCGTACCCGCGGTCGAGCGTCACCACGCGCACGCCGTCGCGACGCACCGCGCGGAAGTCGGCAGCGGGGGCCGCGGTCACCCACGCGGTCGGCGTCGGCCCGTGCTCGACACCGCGGCTGAGGATGAGCTTGATGACGGCCTCGCCCTCACCGCAGTCGGCCGCGGCGACCTCGATCGCCTGACGCCACTGCTCCGCGTTCGGTACCGGGAGGTCGCACAGACGCGCCGAGTGCGCCAGCCGCTCGAGATGCGGCACGACCTCCTGCGCGTGGCCGTCGATGACGCCGATCGACTCGAACACCCCGTCGCCGCGCTGGGTGCTGAGCTCACCCACGCTCAGAGCAGGGGCGGCGGCGTCGACGCGCGTGAACGTGTCGCGGAAATCCCCACGGCTCTCCGACGCGTCGACGGGATCGATGATGAGGGCGAAGCGGCGGTCCATGCTCCGAGCCTAGAGGGCCGGGAATAGCTCCGCGCGTATCGCGTTACACTGGTACAGGCCGGGCCGCATAACCCCGGGCTCCAATTTTCGCCGCTGCGAGCGGCCTTCCGCCGAGAGGCGTTCTTGCGGCCCGGTCTTTTCTATGCCCGCGAATCCCCGCCGACGCACACCCGCGGCCGTCGGGCCGCGCTCAGGCCAGGGTCCCGGCCCGCCAGAGCGCGCCGGACGCCGAGAGGTCCTGCGCGTAGCTGCTGAGGCGGGATGCCCGTGCGGTGAGTTCGCTCGCCCGTTCCGGCTCGGTCGGCTCGTAGTCGTCGGCGGTGTGCGTCGCGCCTGAGGCCTGCACGCGACAGAATGACGCCGCGCGCTCGAGAGCCACGGCGAAGTCGCCGCGGAACGCCCCCCGCAGGATGGTATCGATGAGGGTCACGATCTCGTCGGGTCCGGCCGGCACCGGCGCGCCGGCGATCGCCGCATCGGCCGAGGCGAGCTGCACCCTCCCCCGCTCGTACAGCAGGGCCGCCGTCTGCGGGTCGGCGTGGATGGCGAGCTGCAGCAGGTACAGCCGCCACAGCGCCCCCGGCAGCGTGCGCGCCGGGGCCTTTGCCCACAGCTCGGCGATCTCGTCGATCCCGTGCTCGGCGGTGAAGGCGACGAGACGCTCGGCGCTCACCCCGCTCTCGTCCGCGCGCACGCGCGCCAGGAGAGCGGATGCCGTAGCGTGCGCGACCCGCGTCTCCTCGGCGGGGTCGTGCGCGCCGACGAGGTTGTCGAAGTCGCTGGACGGGCGCCGGACGGGACGGTGGTGCTGCTCGGGCATCCCTCCAGGGTACGCGCGATCCCTGCGGCTCAGGCGGTGGGGATGACGATGACCGGGTCGGTCGTCGGCTTGCCGTCGGGCGATCCACCCGCCTGCTCGACCGTCACCGCGATGACGTCGCCCTGGTGCATCTCGCCGTCGAGCACCGCGGTCGACGTGGTGCCGTCGGCGTCGAAGATGCCGGCCGAGATCGGAGTCTCGCCCCGCACGAACCACAGCTCGTAGGTGCGGCCGTCGGCCGGGGCGGCGAGCCCGTCGGTGACGAGCACGGCCGACCCCAGGGAGGCGGACCAGTGCGCGGTCGCCGTCGTGCCGTCATCGAGCGTGACACTCGCCTCTTCCGCATCGGCGGCATCCTGGATCTGCTCCAGGGCCACGACGCTGGCCGGACGATTGAGCGCGTCGTTCAGCGCGACGGCCCCGACCCCGACGCCGACGAGAAGCGCCAGGCACGCGGCGAGCGCGAAAACCGCGCGCGACCAGCGACGCGGAGGGCGGATCTCCCCGCCCGACGAGATGGTCGACGCCGCGGGCTGTGCGTGCTCGCCCTCGACGGGGGCATCCACCTCGACGGTCTCGGCACCGCGCGCGTTCTGGGGGGTGGTGGCGATCTGCGCGAGCAACGCGGCGCGGATGTCGGGGCGAGGAACCTCGTCGGTGAACGGAGCCGCGAGCTGCGCCGCCGTCGCCGCGTCGGACTCGACGATGTCCTGCCACTCCGGATGCTCGGCGAGGGCGCGGTGGAAGAGCGTCTCGTCCTCCGGGGAGAGCGCGTGCAGCGCTGCTCCTGCGGAGAGCTCCGCGAAGTCCTTCTCGTTCATGCCGTCACCCCCATTGCCGTTCGGAGACGGGTGAGCCCGTCTCGCATGCGTGTCTTGATCGTTCCCAGCGGCGCGCCCAGCAGCGCCGAAATCTCGTTCTGACTGTAACCACCGTAGTAAGCGAGGACGATGGCCTCGCGCTGGGCTTCGGGGAGTCCCGCGAGCGCTGATGCGACGCGTTCCCCCTCGATGCTCAGTTCGACCTGCTCCGCGACGCTGTCGTGCGCGACGCCGATGTCTCGCAGCCCGGCCTTCACATCACGGTCCGTGCTCGACTGCGAGGATCGTACGCGATCGACCGCCCTGCGGTGTGCCATCGTCATGATCCATGTTCGTCCTTGCCCCTTGTTCGGAGCGAAGCGCGAGGCGGATTGCCAGATCTCGAGGAAGACCTCCTGCAGCACCTCCTCGCTCTGGGAGCGGTTCACCAGCACCCGGAGGATGAGGCCGAGAACGCGCGATGACATGGTGTCGTAGAGCTCTGCGAAGGCGGCTTGGTCCCCCGAGGCGACGGCGACGAGGAGGTCGGCCACGGCGTCGCGCGCCGGACCGTCCTCGGGAACATCCATCCCATCGATGACCATCACTCCCAGCATGCCCCATCCCTGCTCCCCGCGCGCGCAGGCGCGAGGGGCTACACGGGTCGGGACCGAACCGTTATGGATGCTCCGTCGGACCCTCGCTCTGCGGCGGTTCGGGCCGCGCACCCTGTCCCTCCGGTCGTTCCGACCCGCGGAATCTCGCGGATCTCAAGAAATTTCGAACTTTTTCCCATCCGATCCCGGGGCGCTTCCGAACAGCTGTCAACGCCACGGAGAGGCCGTGGTGGAAACGCTTGAAGGAGCATGAGATGTTCAGCACCAAGAAGAAGGTCACCGCAGCACTGACGCTCACCATCGCGAGCGCATTCGCCCTGTCCGCATGTTCGATGGGCAGCGACACCGGCAGCAGCGACGAGTCGATGGAGCCGTCCTCGGCCCCCGAGACGTCGCAGTCCAGCGACGACATGGAGATGGACCCGGCGGCGAACCTCGTCGGCCCCGGTTGCGAGGCGTACGCCGAGCAGGTGCCGGACGGTGACGGATCGGTCGCCGGCATGGCCCAGGACCCGGTGGCGACCGCCGCCTCGAACAACCCGCTGCTCACCACGCTCACCGCCGCCGTCAGCGGTCAGCTCAACCCCGACGTGAACCTGGTCGACACGCTCAACGGAGACGAGTTCACCGTGTTCGCCCCGGTCGACGACGCCTTCGGCAAGATCGACCCGGCTGTCATCGAGTCGCTCAAGACCGACAGCGCCACGCTCAGCTCGATCCTGACGTACCACGTGGTCCCCGGCCAGGTCGAGCCGTCCGACATCGTCGGCATGCACACCACGGTCAACGGCGCCGACCTCGAGGTCACCGGCAGCGGCGACGAGCTGATGGTCAACGACGCCAACGTCATCTGCGGTGGCGTCCAGACCGCCAACGCGACCGTGTACCTCATCGACACGGTGCTGATGCCGCCGGCACAGTAAGAAGCCAGGGAGAGTGCTGCTGAGGAGCAAGGCACACCCTGACCTGCTCCCGCTCTGGGGAGGATCGGGAGCAGGATGAGCGGAGGGCCGTTGACGATGGCTGTGTCGACAACGGCCCTCTTCTGTGCGCCCTAGACTGGGAGCACGGGCCTCTAGCTCAGTTGGCAGAGCATCGGACTTTTAATCCGCGGGTCGTGGGTTCGAGCCCCACGGGGCCCACCGCATCGCATCCGGCGTCTATCAGCCTCTCGCTCGGGTCGCCACCCCCTTCACGCCTCGTCCGGATCGCGGCAGAGTCGGAACATCCCACCGACCTCCACGAAAGGAACCATCATGGCGACCCTCACGAACAAGCGAGTGGCATTCCTGGCGACCGACGGCTTCGAGGACAGCGAGCTCACCAGCCCGTGGGAAGCCGTGACGGGCGAGGGCGCGAGCGCCGCACTCGTCGCCCCCGAGTCGGGCGACATCACCGGCAAGAACGGGCACACGCAGAAGGTCGACCTGACCTCGGGCAGCGCATCCGCCGACGACTTCGACGCCCTGGTACTGCCGGGCGGCGTCGTCAACGCCGATCACATCCGCATGGATGAGGCCTCCGTCGCACTGGCGAAGGCGTTCTTCGAGCAGCACAAGCCCGTCGGCGTGATCTGCCACGGCGCCTGGATCCTCATCGAGGCCGGCGTCGTCGACGGACGCACGCTCACGAGCTACCCCAGCCTCAAGACCGATCTGCGCAACGCCGGTGCCGACTGGGTCGACGAGGAGGTCGTGGTCGACCAGGGCCTCGTCTCGAGCCGCACCCCCGACGACCTGCCCGCGTTCAACGCGAAGGTGGTCGAGGAGATCGGCGAAGGCCGTCACGAGGGCCAGACGGCCTGACGCCCGCCCGACGGATCACGCGAACCGCGCCCGGTGCCGACGCACCGCGGCGCGGTTCGCGCATCTCACGGAGCAGAAGCGCTGCCGGCCGTTGCGCGTGACGTCGACGACCACGCGTGTGCACGGCGAGGCCTCGCAGCGTGCGAGGCGCTCCATCCCTCGGGTCACGAGGTGCAGCGACGTGCCGAGACTGATGATCGCGCGCAGCACGAAGGGCAGCGACGGCACGTCGTCGCGGTAGTGCAGGTGCCACCCCTCGCCGTCGTGATTCGTGAGTCGCGGATACGCGGCGGACTGCTCCAGCTGCACGTTGAGCAGCGCGGCGCGCGCGTCGGCATCCGATGCGTCGACGATGGCGAGCCAGTCGTCGATCACCTCGCGGACGCGTGCATGGTCATCGGATGCCGGAGGAAAGGTCATCGTCATGCCCAGCTCGATCGTTCGCTCCTCGATGCCGGAGCGGTCGGCCGGCCAGTCGTTGGCGAGCGAAGCCGCGAGGATCACGGCATACTCGCCGTAAGGGTTGAGATGCATAAGGGCATTACATCACGCTGAGGTCATGACCTCGCTGCACACGCTCCCCATTCCTGTTCGCCGCTCTCTCGAGGCTCGCCACGAGCACGCCTGGATCACCGAGTCGCGCCACCGCACCAGCGAGGGCACCGTCCGATACGTGCGGTGCACAGCCTGCGCCGCACGCCGCGTCGACCGGGAAAGCGCGGATGCCGAGTCGGAGTCGCGAGTGCCGGCACCGCTGTCGCGCACCGTCGGTGAGCCTGCTGCGCCTAGGCCGTGAGGTCGACGAGTTTCTGCACGGTGCGGAGGTTGCGGGCGGTGCCCGCCACACCCAATGCGCGGTCCAGCACCGCCTTGGTGAGCTTGGTGGTGTGCACTCCCCCGTCCGCGTAGTGGATCCATAGATCGCGCCCGACGAGCGCGATCTCCTCCCCCGCGACCAGCCTCTCGCGCAGCGCATCGACCGCGCCGTCTCGGGGATCACCTTCGAGGAACATCGCGTGCAGCAGATTCTCCACGGGATCGACGAACGGGTGCGCGGCCATCGCCGCCCTCAACTCCTCGTGCGAGCGGTGGATCACCGGGGTGTCGACGTCGAAGCGCTCGTGGATGACTCTGCGCACATGCGCGCACGCGCCGACGACGTCGTCCGGGGTGGCGCACACGATGTTGCCGCTCGCGATGTACGTCGACACCTCGCGGAGCTCGCCCGCCTCGGTCAGTGCGTCGCGCAGCTCCGCCATCGGTACGCGGTTGCGACCGCTCACGTTCACGGCACGCAGCAGCAGGACGCTCCGGCTCACGCCGACGTGCTCTCGACCAGTTCGGCCCCCGCGTGGGCGAGTTCGGCCAGCGCGGCCTCGCTCGACTCGGCACCCACCCCGGCGATGAGGTCGGTGAGCACACGCACGCGCACCCCGTGAGCGACCGCATCCAGAGCAGATGCCCGCACGCAGTGATCCGTCGCGATGCCGACGACGTCGGCGGTCAGCACCCCGGCGGCGGACAGCACCTCCCCCACGGTCTGGCCGTCGTCGGTCACGCCCTCGAACATCGAATACGCCGGTCGACCCTGGCCCTTGCGCACGTGGTGCGTCACGGCATCCGTGGTCAGCAATGGGTCGTACTCGGCACCCGGCGTGCCGGCCACGCAGTGCACCGGCCACGAATCGACGTAGTCGGGCGCCGAGGCGAAGTGACCGCCGTTGTCGCCCTCGGCATCGTGCCAGTCGCGCGAGGCGATGATGACGTCGTACTCGAAGGCGTGCGCATCGAGGTACGTCGACACGGCCGAGGCCACCGCGTCGCCACCCTGCACGGCCAACGCGCCGTTCTCGGTGAAGTCGTTCTGCACGTCGACGATGAGGAGTGCTCTGCTCATGCTCCGAGCGTAGTCGGCCGTGCCGACATCGTGACGGAGCGCAAAACCCTCGACCGTACTCCGAACGCCAGCCGTTCGTCTGTCGTCCGAAATGGGGACAGACAGGTCGCCCGTCGTGGGGTTTCCTATCTGAGGCCTCGTGCTCCGCGAGGGTCCCATCCACGAAGGAGAAGACGATGAGCAGATCTTCGCTCGATCCCCCGGACGACCCGATGCGGTCCCGGGACGCCCCTCTTCGCCATCCCGTCGATCGCCGACGCTTCCTGGCCCTCGGCGCGACGGCGGTGGCCGTCTCGATGCTCGGCCCCGGGCTCCTCGACACCGAGCCCGCGGCCGCCGCGACCGTGACCTGGGGGCACCCGTTCGCCTATCGGCAGCGAGCCGGGTCGCGCTTCGGTATGCGGCGCGGGCGGATGCATCAGGGGCAGGACTACGCCGCCGCCATCGGCACACCCGTGCACGCCGTCGCCGATGGAGTCGTCACCAGCCGAGGCGTACTCGGCACGAACGGCGCCTACGGGAACGCGGTGTTCGTCACGCACGCCGAAGGCTGGAGCAGCCGCTATGCGCATCTGCGAGCACCGTCGACGCTGACGATCGGCGAGCGGATCACGCGCGGTCGGCTCATCGGGTTCGTCGGCAACACAGGGCGTTCCACCGGCCCGCACCTTCACCTGGAGCTGCGGAAGAACGGCTCGGCGGTGGACCCCTACCCGCTGGTGCAGAATGCACCGCTGGCGACCGCCCCGACGGCGACCGCCGCTTCTCTTCCTTCACCCGTACCGATCATCGAGGACGACATGGCATACAGCATCATCACCGACGGGCACCACTACACGGTCGCACCGCAATTCATCTCCCACCACGGGAGCACGGAGCAGGCGACGACCACACGCAATGTGATCAGCGCGAGAGACGAATTCCAGACCCTCTCGTCCGCGCAGTTCACCCACATCCTGGACGGCCTCGGTATCCCGCGCGAAGCGGTGCGCCCGGGAGCGGTCCTCGACCCCCAGGCGGGAACGCACCGAGCCGGGGGCGTGTGGTCGCGGGAGCGCGAGATCCTCGCCTCTCTCGCGAAGCTCGCCGCCTGAGGCACAGTCCGGGCGTCCGGCACGGATGGGGTGTCGGGCGCCCAGACGTCGCAACCGGGCTGAGCTTCGCGCGCAGCATCACGGGGGGAAAGCCGAAGCCCCCGTCACCACGAGGGCGACGGGGGCTGATCGGAGCCGCTTGTCAGAATCGAACTGACGACCTTTTCATTACGAGTGAAATGCTCTGCCGACTGAGCTAAAGCGGCGTGCGACGGACGAACCGGCGCGATCACCGATATTACCCTGTCTGGCGTCCGCTCGCGAATCGAGCCCGTCGGGCGCGCGTGTCACCGGCGAGTCACTCGCAGCGCAGACCGTCCTCGGGCACCGTGTCGTCGAGCAGGAAGGCCTCGACCGCGTCGTCGACGCAGCTGTTGCCCTTGTTGTAGCCCGTGTGCCCTTCGCCCACTCGGGTGATGAGCACGCCCTCGTCGAGTTGACCCGCAAGGGCCTCCGACCACTCGTACGGTGTGGCGGGGTCGTTCGTGGTGCCGACGACGACGATCGGGCCGGCACCCTCAGCCGTGATCTCGCCCCGCGTGCCGGTGGGCGGATAGGGCCAGACCTCGCACGAGTCGGGACCCGCCCAGTACGGCGCGATCGTCGGAGCGCCCTCGGCGATCTTCGCCGTCGTGGCCGCCTCCGCGGCCGGGTCGTCTTCGACCGGGTAGTCCATGCAGTTGTAGGCACGGAACGCCTCGGTGGAATTGTCGGCGTATCCGCCGTTCTCCCGACCGTTGTAGAAGTCGGCGAGGATGAACGCCGTCGTCGGGTCTCCCTGCAGCGCCTCGTCGAGGGCCTGCGTCAGGTACGTCCAGCTGTCCTGCGAGTAGAGCGCGGCGATGATCGCCGTCATCAGCGCATCGGCCCCGAGCATCCGTCCGTCGGCGTTCTCGAGCGGCGACCGGTCGACCGACGCGAGAAGAGCGCCGAGATCGGCCATCGCGTCGTCGACCGAGCCGGAGAACGGGCAGCTGCCCGAGTCGAGGCAGTCCTGCATGTAGGCACGAAGCGCGGACTCGAAGCCGAGGGCCTGCGTCGCGCCCACCTCGAGACCCGGTACGGACGGATCGATCGCGCCGTCGAGCACGAGGCGTCCGGCCTTCTCGGGATACAGGCTCGCGTAGGTGGCTCCGAGGAAGGTGCCGTACGAGAAGCCGAGGTAGTTCAGCTCGGTGTCGCCGAGCACCGCACGGAGCAGATCCATGTCGCGTGCCGAGTTGACGGTCGTGATGTACGGCAGGATGCCTCCGCTGTTCGCCTCGCAGGCGTCGGCGAACTCCTGGTGGCCGGCGAGCAGCTCGCTCTCCCACTCGGCGCTGCCGCGGGGAGCGCTGGGGATGTCGTAGAGGTAGGCGTCCATCTGCTCGGCGTCGAAGCAGCGGACGGCCGTCGACTGCCCCACGCCCCGGGGGTCGAAACCGATCACGTCGAAGTTGGCGATGAGATCGGCGCCCACCGCGAAGTCGAGGCTCTCGCTGATGAAGTCCACTCCGCTGGAACCCGGACCGCCGGGGTTCGTGAGCAACGAGCCCACCGGCTCCTGCGATGCCCGGTATCGGACGACCGACAACTCGATCTCACCCGCCTCGGGGTTCTCCCAGTCGAGGGGCGCGGTCACCGTGGTGCAGTCGAAGCCGCTGGCACCGCACGCCTCCCACTGCAGCGTCTGCGAGTAGAACGGCAGCAGGTCGGCGGCGACGCCTTCGGTGTCGGGCGCCTTGGTCGTCGATGGGCGGGGCTCGGCCTGCTCGGGGATCGCGGCGTACAGACACCCCGAGAGGGCGACGGATGCCGTGAGCACTCCTGCGAGGATGGCGGCGGCGCGGCGGAGACGGGGCGTCTGCTGGATCTTCACGGTGTCCTCCCGCTCGCGACGGTCACGAGCAAGCTCTCGAGGGCGAGCAGCGGTGCGACGTTGCGCTCCAGCGACTGCCGGGTGTCGGCCAGGTGGTCGAGTACGACAAGCGTACGGGTGTCGGGCCACGCCTGCGCCAGCGCGGCCAGCTCGGGCTGCAGCTCACGGTTGATGAGCTGGTCGGCGCGACCGAACTGCAGCATCACGACGTCGCGGAACAGCGACTGCAGGTCGGTGAGCACGCGGTCGATCCCGTCGCGGAGGCTGCGTGTGGCCCGCTTCTTCTGCTCGTCCTCGAGGGCCGAGAGCTGACTGCGCAGCGCCGGGGGCACGGCCTGCCCTTCCCCCACGCCCACCATCCGCAGCAGGTTCGCACGCTCGGCCGCATCCCGCTCGGCCGTGAGCGCCTTCGCGTCGTCGGTCGCGGCCTGGATGATGCGCCCCGCGACCTCGACGGCGTCGCCGACGCCGCGCACCCCGAGAACAGCGCGGAGGGTCTCGTCGCGGCGGCGTCGTGCGGGCTCGTCGGTGGCGAGGCGCTGCGCCATGCCGATGTGGCGTTGAGCGTGCCGAGCCGCCTGCTCGGCGACGGCGGCATCCACTCCCGTGCGTAGCGCGATGAGGCGCGCGACGTCGTCGACGTCGGGCTCGCGCAGCCGCAGCGAGCGGACCCGGGAGCGGATGGTCGGCAGCAGGTCGGCCTCGCTCGGGGCGCAGAGGATCCAGACGGTCTGCTCCGGCGGTTCTTCGAGCGCCTTGAGCAGCACGTTCGAGGTGCGCTCGACCATGCGATCGGCGTCTTCGACGACGATCACGCGGTAGCGGCCCGACGACGGGGAGAAGTACGACCTCTCGACGAGGGCGCGCGCCTCGGCGATCGTGATGATGACCTTGTCGGTCCGAAGCGCGGTGACGTCGGGGTGCGTACGTGCGAGCACCTGGCGCATCGTCGCCTCGTCGTCGGGCCCCTCGGCGATGAGCGCGGCCGCGAAGGCGTACGCGAGCGTGGAGCGGCCCGATCCCGGAGGGCCCGTGATCAGCCACGCATGCGACAGCGCAGATGGGTCGGATGCCGCGGTACGCAGCGTCTCGACGGCATCGGGCTGCCCCCACACGTCACCCCACGGGAAAGGAGCGATCGCGGTGTCGGGCATGCACTCAGCCTAATCGGGACCACCGACGCCCGAGCGACGGTGCGATCACCCTCGGTGCGGGGGCAGGTCGAGGAGTGCCCCGACCCGGTCGCGGATCTCGGCGGCGACGACGTCTGGAGCCTGCGCGGCGTCGATCACGAGGAAACGCTCGGGCTCGGCGGCGGCGAGGTCGAGGAATGCCTGCCGCACCCGTCCGTGGAAGTCGGCCTTCTCGGCCTCCAGACGGTCGAACGGCTTGTCCGCCGCATCGATACGGGCACGGGCGGCCGCGGGGTCGAGGTCGAGCAGCACCGTGAGATCGGGGAGCGCCCCCTCTGCGGCCCAGAGAGAGAGGTCGCGGATCTCCGTCGGGTCGAGCACACGTCCGGCGCCCTGGTAGGCGACCGAGGAGTCGAGGTAGCGGTCCTGCAGCACGACGTCACCGCGCTCGAGCGCCGGACGCACGACCGTCGCCACGTGATGCGCGCGGTCGGCCGCGTAGAGCAGCGCCTCCGCACGCGGGGCGATGTCACCGCGGTGATGCAGCACGATGTCGCGGATGAGGGTGCCGACCTCCGAGCCGCCGGGCTCGCGGGTGCGGACCACCGCGTGTCCGGCATCCGTCAGCCACGCGGCGAGCAGGTCGGACTGCGTGGTCTTGCCCGATCCGTCGCCGCCTTCGAGGGTGATCCAGCGACCGCGGCGTGCGGTCACGAACCGGCCTTCTTCGCCGCCGCGTTCGCGGCGCGCGTGGCCGCCGCCTTCTTCGCCGCCGCAGAACGGGCCGCTGCCTTCTCGGCGTCCGCCGGGGCCTTCGCCGCCGTCTTCTTCGCGGGCGCCTTCTTCGCGGTGGCCTTCTTCGCCGCGGTCTTGGCGGGGGTCTTCTTCACGGGCGCCTTCTTCGCCGCCGTGCGGGAGCCGCGCTTGGGCGCCGGACCCTTCGCACGCTTGTCGGCGAGCATCTGTACCGCGATCTCGAACGTGATGTCCTCGGGCTTCTGACCGCGCGGGATCGTCACGTTCGTCTCGCCGTCGGTCACGTATGCGCCGAAGCGTCCGTCGCGGATGCGGATCGGCTTGCCGCTGACCGGGTCGGCGTCGAACTCGGCGAGCGCGCTCGACGCACGGCGGGCGCCGTACTTCGGCTGCGCGTAGATCTCGAGTGCCTGCTCGAGCGTCACGTCGAAGATCTGCGACTCGCTCTCCAGCGAACGCGAATCGGTGCCCTTCTTCAGGTAGGGGCCGAAGCGGCCGTTCTGCGCGGTGATCTCGTCGCCCGACTCGGGATCCGTGCCGACGACACGCGGCAGGCTCAGCAGCTGCAGGGCCGTGTCGAGTTCGATCGTGTCGACCGACATCGAGCGGAACAGCGAGGCGGTGCGCGGCTTCGGAGCGGTCTCCTTCTTCGCGCCGCGCTTCTTCGGCGCCTCGACGACCTCGCCCGTGGTCTCGTCGACGGAGGCGTCGTCGGAGACCGGGTCGGCCTCCTGCACGTACGGGCCGAAGCGCCCGTCCTTCACGACGACGATCTTGCCGTTGTCGGGGTTCGTGCCGAGCACGCGGTCGCCGGCGACCGGGGCGTCGATGAGTTCCTGCGCCTTCTCGGCCGTGAGCTCATCGGGCGCCAGGTCCTCCGGCACGTTCACGATGCGGGGCTTGGCGTCGGGGTTCTCGGGGTCGGCGACCTCGAGGTACGGGCCGTACTTGCCGAACCGGAGGGTCGCGGTGTCGGTGATGCGGGTGGAGTTGAGCGCGCGCGCGTCGATCTCTCCGAGGTTGTCGACGACCTTGCGCAGCCCAACGTGCGCGTCCGAGCCGAAGTAGAAGCCCTTGAGCCACTCGACCCTGTCCTGCTCGCCGCGGGCGATGGTGTCGAGGTCGTCCTCGAGCGCCGCGGTGAAGTCGTAGTCCACGAGCTCGGCGAAGTGCTCTTCGAGCAGACGGACGACGCTGAACGCGAGCCACGTCGGGACGAGGGCCTGACCCCGCTTGACCGCGTAGCCGCGGTCGAGGATCGTCTCGGGGATGGTGGCAAAGGTGGAGGGGCGGCCGATGCCCTTCTCCTCGAGGACCTTGACGAGCGAGGCCTCGGTGTAACGGGGCTTCGGCGTCGTGCGGTGCCCCTTCGCCTCGGCCTCGGAGACGGCCAGGGCGTCGCCGACGGCGACGGCGGGGAGGGACTGGTTCTCGGCGGCATCCGCATCGCCGCGCTTCTCGTCGCGGCCCTCCTCGTAGGCCTCGAGGAAGCCCTTGAAGGTGTAGACGGTTCCGGACGCCGTGAACTCCGCCGTCTGTCCCGCGGCGTCGACCGAGATGGTCACGGTCGTGGTCTCGTACTTCGCGTCGGCCATCTGGCTCGCGACCGTGCGCTTCCAGATGAGGTCGTAGAGGCGCTGCTCCTCGCGGTCGAGCTCGGAGGAGAGCGACGCCGGCGTGCGGAAGGTGTCGCCCGACGGGCGGATGGCCTCGTGAGCCTCCTGCGCGTTCTTGCTCTTCGACTTGTAGACGCGCGGCTTGAGCGGCACCGCGTTGTCACCGTAGAGCGAGACGGCCTGACTCCGCGCCGCCTGCACCGCCTGGGTGCTGAGCGACGTCGAGTCGGTACGCATATAAGTGATGTACCCCTTCTCGTAGAGACGCTGGGCGACGCTCATCGCCTGCTTCGCGCTCATCGAGAGCTTGCGCCCCGCCTCCTGCTGCATCGTGGAGGTGGTGAAGGGCGCGTAGGGGCTGCGGGTGCCGGGCTTCGCCTCGACCTTCGTGACGGTTCCCGTGCCGGCGGATTCGACCGCCTGGGCGAGCGCCGTCGCGGCCTTCTCATCGAGGGTGATGACCGCGCGCTTGAGCGCTCCCCGGTCGTCGAAGTCGGAACCGCGGGCGAGCTGGCCGCCGTCGACGCGCACCAGACGGATGCGGAACCCGGTGCCGCTCGCGGCGGCCGACGCGTCGACATCCCAGTACTCGGCCGACACGAAGGCCATGCGCTCACGCTCGCGGTCGACGATCAGACGGGTGGCGGCGGACTGCACGCGGCCGGCGGAGATGCCCGTCTTGACCTTGTACCAGAGCACGGGCGACACGTCCCAGCCGTACAGGCGGTCGAGGATGCGGCGCGTCTCCTGGGCGTCGACGAGGGCGTGGTCGAGCTCGCGGGTGTTTCCGACCGCGGCCTGGATGGCGTCTTTGGTGATCTCGTGGAACACCATGCGCTTCACAGGGACCTTGGGCTTGAGGGTCTCGAGGAGGTGCCAGGCGATGGCCTCGCCCTCGCGGTCCTCATCAGTGGCGAGCAGGAGCTCGTCGGCGTTCTTCAGGGCGCGCTTGAGTTCGGCCACCGTCTTCGTCTTGCGGTCGGAGACGACGTAGTACGGGTCGAAACCGTTCTCGATGTCGATCGAGTACTTTCCGTAGGCCTGCTTGTCGGCCGCCGGGATGTCCTTCTTGTCGGCGAGGTCGCGGATGTGACCCACCGAGCTCAGCACCTCGTAGCCGTCGCCGAGGTAGCCCTGGATCGACCGCATCTTCGTCGGGGACTCGACGATGACGAGCTTCTTGCCTTCAGCCAAGGGTGCGTCCTTTCTTCGAAGCACACCATACACACCCCTTATCTGCACCTGATCGGCAGCGGGGAGGTCGGTTCGCCGTCATTCGCCTTCGGGTGGCCCGGCACGGGCTCGGGAGACGGCTGCGAGTCCAGAGTACGCCGCCTGGACCTCCACGGTCGCCACGAACCCCTCGACGCGGCAGTGCACCAGGCTCGCGCCGACGGCGCTCGTCACCCGTGCGGCCACCGCGCACGGCTCGTCGGTGGCGGGCACCGCACCGCTCGCCGCGTCGGCCGCAGCGAGGGCTGCGGCGTCCGCCGCACCGGCAGCGCGCTGGGCGGTCACCGCCGCCCCGCCCACCGCGGCGAGCCCCAGCGCGAGCGACGACGCGACGACGAGCACCCCCGCGGCGAGCGCTGTGCCGGCCATCAGCGCTCGCTCCTCGGAGACGCCGATCGCCCCGCCGCCATCAGAGCCCTCCGGCGAGCGCGCAGCTCGACGCGGTCAGCGGCATCCGCAGCCCGCCGACCACGAAGTCGCTCCGGGCGCTGACGCACACGAGCTCGCCCGACGGCGACGAAGACCAGGATGAGTCCGGCACGGCGCGCGCCAGCGCAGCTCCCGCCTCGGACGGCGGCTCACCCCGACCGAGCAACCGGGCGGCGTCGGCGGTGGCGTCCTGCAGGGCGACCTGCCGCACGGCCGCCCCCATCGCCCCCACCCCGAGGGCGAGGACGAGAACCACGGCCGGGAGCGCGAGCGCCAGCTCGGCCGCGGCGGATCCCCGGTCGTCGGCCGGCCCTCGCCCTCGGGTGCCGATCACGAGACGGTGAGTGCGCGACGCACGAGATCGGTGAGGATGCCGCGCACCTCGTCGGACCGCATGATGACGACGAGAAGCCCGGCGAAGGCGACAGCCGCCGCCGTAGACGAACTCGGACATACTTGGAATGTGGAACTTCTGGACGCGCCGGTCGGAGCAGAGCAGGTTGGAAAGTTCCTGACCGGCGTAGATGCCCCGGGCTGGCTGGTGGCTGCGAACCCGACGCGTATGGCGTCCTATCCCACAGGCGTCGCTGCTCAGCCTTCCTGGTCTTCCTCGTCTTCCTCCACGAGTTCCTGGATGTACCGAGACGCATCTAGCCCGGGGTGCGTGAATCTGGCGACATCAAGTGCTATATGAGGTCCACCTGCAGCCGATCTCTCGCGTATGAGTTCGGCCGCCCGGTAGTAGCGATAGAACGGTCTTCCCTCGAACCCTTCTTTGCGGAGGCCGACCGCATCGATGGCATCTGCCTGTTCTTTGGTGACCACTGCTACGGTGAAATTCACCGCAAGGTATCGCTGTGCTTCTCCGGCCCAGTCCTCTTCATTCTCCGACTCGCCTTCTAGTTCAACGAGCCGCTTCCATATGGCATCGATCGGCGTGACGTGCTCGAGCACCAAGCCTTTGACGCTGTTCTGCGATTTCAATCTGTCGAGGGCCTCAATAGACCATGGAACAAGCAGCAGCTTAGAACCGAAGTCGAATCCCTTGCGTCCGCAGATCTGCTCGCGGTGGAACTTGGTCCGGGGCTGCTGCCAGATCGTCGTGAGTACCGAACGGGCGATTGATGGCCGGCTCCGTCCTGGGTTTGTCGCGAGTGCGTGCTTCTCGGCGTGGATATAAGCCAGGATTGTGCGTAGGTCCCGGTCGGTTTCCTTCTGTGATATTGGATCGAGGACACCGGCGTGAGGGTGCGTCGTGACGTTCAACAGGCCTTCTGACATTTCTCGATGCTAGCCAGGAACATCCTGCCGCTACCGCGGAGTGCCAGGTCTGGGGGCGTCGCCAGACAGGTCGAGCACCGGGACGAGGGACGCGCTCAGCATCGGGAACTGGTTGCGCGACCACCGGTAAGCCGGCCTCGGCTGCCGCTTGTCGGAGATAGGGGCGAGACTGGGTCTATGGCCCGTCGACAGCATCTCCCGGACGACCTTGAGCCCACTCAGGTCATCGCCCTGCAGGACGCGCTGCTCTCCAACGCCGACCGCCTACTCCAGGCGGCCGTGGCGATGCTCGACGGCGACAACGCGCCGCTGGCGAGGTCGCTGGCGATCCTTGGGATGGAGGAGTCAGGCAAGGCGATCGCTCTGCATGAGCGACGTGTCCACATGGCATACGCCCCAGAGGGTGCACCGTTCGTTGACGATCGGCTCAAGAAGGTCTGGGGAGATCATGGACTCAAGCTCGAGGTCGTGCACAGATTCCTCGTGGATGAGCAGTACTGGTTCGGTGTGGAGCCGTCCGACCCGGAGGAGAACTCTCGTGTCCTCGGCGCGATCGAGGCGTGGCGGCGGGACCACAACCAGTTGAAGCAGCGCGGCTTCTACGTCGATGTCTCGCCCGAGGGTGATCCGGTCACACCGGAGGGGGTCGCTCACGTCGACGCCGTGCGCGAGGTGATCGGGCACGTCCACCAGATCGGATGGCAACTGCGCCTCGGCGAGCACATCGAGGGCAAGCGCCGGCTGGTGACCGAGCAGGACGTCGCGCCGGCGAGCGAGGAGGAGATCCAGAGCATGCGCCGGGTCTTGCGCAACGTGGATCAGGCAATGGCTGATCGGATGCTCGCGTCCATGCGCCAGGGGGGAAAGGGCGAGGCTTTCAACAACGCGGCGTACGCGTTCGAGCTGCCGGAAGATCCCTTCGCGACCGTCGGCAAACCCGGGCACGAGGCCGAGGACCGAGAGCTCCTGGCACTGTGGGAACACGTGCACTCGGAGACCCCGGACGCCTAGGAGGAGCCAGACGAGCCCGAGGAGCCGGCCGGCGCCTCCTGAGGACACTTCACCGCCCCGCCCACTCGGTCGCGCGACCTGTTGAAATCAGAGAGGCGGCAGGTGGGTTTAGTCGTCGACGAGCAGACCACAGAGCCGCTGGAGTTAGCCCGGGCCCGTCGCTTCTTTGGCGTCGAACCAGGTGAAGGGGTGACGCTCGGCTAGAACGGCCGGAAGCAGGGGGTGGCTCTGCCGAATCGGCACCTCCCACTCATCCCATCGGCATATGTCGTCGAAGCCGTCAGAAACGGCATCTCAATCGCGTCGCCGAGCAGGTACAACCGGATCGCGGCTCGTATGTCTTTGGAGCCGACCAGTGTGGACACGAGCGTTGGACCGAGAACGTCGTTCAGTACTGAGCGATGCGTGATGCATGGGACACGTTGATGAGCGCGATCCTTCCGCGGGCCTGTTGTCTATGCTCGCTGCGGGGCGCACGCAGAGCGAGCCCGAGGCGGAACCGAAGATGCTTGGGAAGACTCAACCTTCGCGTTCCGGCGGTCGCCGAGAAGCAGTCCTGGCGCGCCGGATCTACGCGCCGATAGTCCGGACAGCTGGTCTTATCGTGACCAATGGGCCAGACGTTGACGCGAGATGGGGCTCTGAGTAGGTATCTGGCGTCTGATCAGTGCTCGAGCGGGATCGCGAGGGTTCGAGCGTCTGCAAAGTAGCGAGCCCGTGCGGAGGCTGACCGATACGCTTCGACGGTGAATATGAAACCTCTCGCAGCTGTCGCCCTCCTTGCGGGCCTCCTCTTCACCGGATGCGCCGGGATCGCAGAGCCATCGGTGCTCGATGCGCCCGAGGGCTACTCGAACGTCGAGAACGAGCTCGCGATTCGTGAGGCCCCTGCGGGCACAGCGTGCTCCATCGCGAGCGTCGGATGCCGCGTTGTGGAGGCATTCGCGATCAAGGATTGTCCTGGCGGTGCGTACATCGAGGCTCGTGTTCTTGACGGCGACGGCGTAGTCATCGGCATGGCAAACGCCACGCTTCCGGCTCTCGTTGCGGGCGACTATGGCAGGTTCGAGATGCTGATCTCGGAGGCTGACGCGGCAGACACAGAACTGTCGAAGCTGAGCTGCAACTGAGTCGAACCTAGGCGCCGGTTGTGCCGGGAGTCAGATGATCTCGCCCGCCTTCAGCGCGCGCTTGATCTCCTTCAGTGATCGCCACGGGCGACCCTTCAGCTGGTCGTCCTGGCTCCTCCGGCGTGAGCCGGGCATCCCACATGTCAGACTTCATGGCGCCGTCAGGCCAGTGCTCGACGCGGCGACGGCGTGCGCCAAAACGCGGGATGTGACCTTGCAGCGCGACGCGCGCCCTGCGCTTTACTTAGTCCCATGACCGAAGCCGAGACTTCCCCACAACCCGAGGGGTTCGACGTCTACATCATTACCTACGACGAGGAAGGCAACGAGGTACGGCTACTCCCTCACGAGGTGACTGCCGAGGTCCTGGACCGATCGCGCGACCTCGGGATCAACAAGGGCACGTGGACCATCGACCGCATCAAGCACGGGCCATTTGTCGCAGCAGAATCCCAGCTTCGTCAAGTCAACGTCGGCAGCCTTGAACGCGCCATCACAGGCAACTACCTCGGCACGGCCCTAATCGTCGACCGCACCCCTCCGCCCATCGACGAGTACGTCTGGGACGTCGAGGCGCGTTACGACGTAGACATTTGGGACGGAGGCATTGCGGCCGTCGTGACGCAACGCTTCGCTTCGCAACCGGCACAGACACCGCGAGAGATCGCAGTTTCGCTCAATCGCATCGCCGCAGCATATGAATGTCGAATCCGAGACGTCGTCTTCGCTCTCCCTGGAGGTGGAACGCCGGAGGAGCTGTTGGCTGAATGGGACGGCGAAGATGAACTCTCAAAGCAGTTTCGCCAAGAAACGGCCGAGCGCTTGGCGCTGTCAGCGCATGATGTGAGGATTTTCGTCACTACCGAGAGCGCGAACACTATGGCGACCCTCATGGATGGCGCGGCGGCGATCGCTGACTTCATGGCGGCGACGAAGGCTGGTCCGCTTGACGCGGCCGGAGTGCTCAACCTCCTGCGCGGCGGGCACTTCAATGTACTCATCGGGGAAGTCGAGAGTGACTACCTCGAAGTCAAGACGCAGATGCACCCGATCTGGGCGCCCGGCAACACCGGAAAGCAGGCAAAGGTTGAACTCGCTCAGGACGTGGCTCGCTTCGCGAACGGAAACGTCGACGCCGTTTTGGTGGTTGGGTACGGCGAGAGCAGTGGCGGGAGCAACGAGATCGCGAGCCTGACCCCGATCACGGACTCGACTCTCAACGTCGCCCAGATACAAGAGCTTCTAGATGCTCGGATCGTGCCTCCGGTCGATGGTCTGCTGATCGAGAAGTTCCCCACGTCGCCGATGGATAGCGTGCTGGCCATCTACGTGCCTAGGCAGGCGCCGGAGATGCAGCCGTACCTGGTGCACGGCGCCATCGTAGAGGGAAAGGTGGAGGGCGCGTTCTTCAGTATCGTGCGACGGAGGGGCGAAGGCTCCATCAACACCTCGGCGCAACAGATCCACGCCTACATCGTGGCCGGGAAACGGTTCCTTCGCGGCGCAGCCTAGCGGGATCAGCCAAGCGTGCCTCCTATGTGAGCCAGGGAGTCCGCCGTCACACCGGCAGGCTTCTTCTCAGCAAAAGGCGTCTCTGTCGAATGCGTGGGATGCTCGGAGGATGACGGAGAGAGACCTAGCCCTTCCGGCTGCCGATGAAGCGAGCGATCTCTCGGCTCACATTGGTGCGTCTCTGCTCGAGCTCGTGCCCGGGGTGGGTCCCACCGCCGCCCGCGCCCTGGACTTCAAGATGGCGCGACGCAAGGCCGCTCGCGAACGAGAGTTTCAACTCGCCGTCATGGGTGCGATCAGAGACTTGTGGGAGGAGAGCGAAAGTCGTCCTCGGATTGAAGATCTCCTCGACTCCGACAGATTTGTAGCGGCGTTTGAGCGGTGTAGTCGCGCGGCGGCAGAGACAACAAGTAACGGGAAACGGTCACGCCTAGCCCGAGCCGCAGCCTCCGCTGTCTTCGCGGGCTCGCTCGGCGATTCAGAGATCGAAACCGTTCTCGAGCTCACTGAGCGCTACAGCGACCTTCACATCTGGATCCTGTCGTTCTACTGCGACCCCGAAGGATGGCTCAAGGCTAACGGTATGGGCGACGCGGCTTCGCAGGGCATTCGAGGCGGTAAACGAGACGAGCCCCTCCTTGCAGCCCTGGACCTTGAACCGCGAGACATGCAGATCGTCCGGTCGGCGATCGAGGACTTGCAACGCGACGTGATGCTCGCGGCATTCGACCTGAGCGAGAGCGTCGGTGATCGCAAGCAGTTCGCTCCGCAGACCCGCCGCCGTGGGCGTCGGCTCCTCCGCTTCCTGCGCGAGGCTGGCACGGCCTCACCCGCACCGAAACTGCAATGACGCTCCAAGTCTGACAGTGAGGACCGAGGGGGGTATCAATTTCCGTTGGAATTAATTCCACTGACAGCGCCTCCAGAGCGTTCCGAAACGGCCGCTCCCGACTTCGCTACCTCGCGCCACGGCGCCGGATAGTTGCGATAACTGGTCTTATCGTCGGTAAAGGGCCAGATAGGGAAGTGAGATGGGCTGAGCAGGTGAGAGCGCGTTCCGCATGATTTCAGGCGACGCGCCGCCGCGTGATGACTTGATGCCCGGAGCGGCCAGGAGCCTCAGTCGCGGCCGTCCGCGACGATGAATGCGATGCCGTCCTCGTGCTGCCAGTGAGATGCGATGCCGAGGGAGCGCTTCTTCAGCTCATCCCGGAACGCCTGGATATCGTCGTCCGTGAAGGTCCACGCATGCCGCAGAAGACTCGCACCCAGATACCGGCTGCCAGCATCGTCGAATCCTGGAGACGCCCGCCGAAAACGATCGTTTGGGGCGGGACCGGAACCGTCGGCGCTTTAGAGGCGCCACAAACGATCACCGAAAACCCCTTACGGCAGGGATTTTCGGCGTATCGCTGCGAGGGGCGCGGTGTTGAATCCGACGCCGGCCCGCGAGACCTGTTCGGTGTCGCGGGCCTTCGCGTGCAGGTCAGCCGCGGTCGCGTGCCATTCCTGCTTCGGTGTTACGGGTGCCGACCGTGATGCCGTGCGGGGATGCGGCGTCGATGCGTTCGAGGTCGTTGGCGGTGAGTACGACGTCTGCGGCGGCGGCGTTCTCCTCGATGCGCGCGGCTTTGGCGGTGCCGGGGATCGGCACTGTGCCAGCCTGGATCAGCCACGCGAGCGCGAGCTGCGCCGTGGTGACGCCCTTTTCGTCGGCGATGACCTTGAGCGCTGCGACGACGCGGAGGTTCGCCTCGATGGCCTCGTCAGAGAACCGGGGGAGGTTGCGGCGGGCGTCGCCTTCAGGCAGGTCGTCTTTGCGGGTGACGGTTCCGGAGAGGAATCCGCGCCCGAGTGGGGAGAAGGGTACGAACCCGACGCCGAGCTCCGAGGCTGTGTCGAGGACGCCGTTGTGCTCGGCGTCGCGCTCGAAGAGGCTGTACTCGGACTGGATCGCTGTGATCGGGAACGTCGCATGCGCCCGACGAAGCGTCTCGGCCGAAGTCTCTGAGACGCCGATGTAGCGCACCTTGCCAGCAGCGACGGCTTCGCTCATCGCGCCGATGGTCTCCTCAATCGGCACTTTCGGGTCTGCACGGTGGAGGTACCAGAGGTCGACGTGGTCGGTACCGAGGTGCCCAAGGGACCGGTCGATCGCGCGGCGCGCGTGTTCTGGGGAGCCGTCGATGCCGATTGGTTCGCCGTCGTCGGTGAAGTCCGTCGCGAACTTCGATGCAATGACCACACGCTCCCGGTCCGTGCCGAGGACGCGACCAAGGAGTCGCTCGTTCTCGAACGGCCCGTACGCCTCCGCTGTGTCGAACAGGGTGATCCCGAGGTCGAGCGCTCGACGGATGGCTTCGGTGGAGCCTGCTTCGGTGGCGCCGCCGTAGAAGGCGCTCATGCCCATGCATCCGAGCCCGAGCACGGAAGTCTGAAGGCCTTGGGAGCCGAGAGGGATCTGCTGCATGTGGTGTCCTTTCCTCGCCGGGGTGCCCCGGGCGAAGACAACCTTCCACCCTGGTGTGCACACCATGTCAAGTGGCAGACTCAGTTCCATGCTGCTTCCCGAGGTCCACGTCGACGCGCCCGTCACGATCAGTGTCGCCGCAGACCTCCTCGGCATCACCGTCGACACCATCCGCTACTACGAGAAGGAAGGCATCGCGCCCGCGCCCGACCGTGGTCCGGACGGGTGGCGACGGTACGACACGGCCGCGTTGAGCTGGCTCGCCGGAACGGTGATGCTCCGCGGCACGGGGATGAGCGTGCAAGAGATGCGCGAATACGCGGCGGCGTACCGGGCCGGTGCTGATCATGCCGAGCGTCTTGCGCTCCTCGAACAACACCACTCGGCCGTCCTCGCCCGGCAGGCCGAGGTCCAGCGTCACTTGGCGGCGCTGGAGCGGAAGATCAAGGCGTACCGCCAGACCATCGTCGCGGCGAGCGACAGCGCCCGACCGGCTGCCTGACGGCTCTGTCGGGTCAGCCGTCGGCTCGTGGGGGGGCGCGATCAAGACACACGCATCGCTGCGAGAACGACGATCTCTGCGGAAGTGCCCACAGGGATGACTCCGCCGAAAACGATCGTTTGCGGCAGACGTAGTTGTTCGGCGCTCGAAGGCCCGCCGCTATGGTCTGTCGAAACCTCCTAACGGCGGGCACTTTCGGCGGACCTGGGGTGGTGAGCGCCGTTCTCTTGGAGAAATCTCCGTCGCGACTAGTTGTCTATCGCGGTCAACCCACTGTCGTCGAAGACCAGTATTGCGCCGTCGTTTGTAGTCGCGAGCGCTTGTGCGGAGCCGTGGGTGACGCCGGCGGGAACCCACTCGGCATTGGATCCTGTGCTGGCCCAGATCTGTCCGCCGCGGCCGACACCGACCAGCTGTTTGCCGTCAGGCGATACGGCGAGGAGGTAGAGCGCAGGTGCGTCGTTCAGGGGTGCGAAGGAGGCGCCCTCATCAGTGCTGATTTGCAGCCCATCAGGGGTGGCGGCGATCAGTTCTCCCGCGTTGTCGAGGACGAGGCTGAACGCCAGAATTTCTCCGACCGGCGACCAGGTCTCACCGAGATCGTCGGAGCGGAGGAGCTCCGCGGAGTCCGAGGCGATCCCGTAGAGGGTGTCGTTCTTCCCGGCGGCAAGGACGTGGAAGTCTTTCTCGCCGGTGAATGAGACGGGCGTCCAAGTTCTGGCGCTGTCGTCGCTCCGGATGATTCCGAGGTTGGGGGAGCCGAGTTCTGGGGCCGTGGTTGGTCCGGGGTGCCCGGACGCGAGGAGAGCGTCACCGACGGTGATGAGGCCCATTGCGTCGAAGTCGGTCGTCTCGATACGGGAGCCGACTTCGCCATCCGGCGTGGCCGTGTAGATCCCGTCGTGGGCGCCGAGGAGGTAGCCGTCCTCGGAGGGGTTTGGCACGATTGCGTGGACGTGGCTGATGGACGTGGCGTGGTCGTGTCCGGTGGTGGGCTCGGCGGGTGCGGTGCAGCCGGCCAGCACGATGCTGGCTGCGATCGTCGTAGCGATCGTGAGTGCTCCGCGACGTCGCAGGCGGGGAGGGGGCAGGGTGGATTTCTTGAGGGTTCGCATGATGGTGTGCGCAACAGATCTCTAGGTGGGGTGCGGGAATCCCGCACCCCACCCATGGGTCACAGAGTTGCGAGGATCTCCTTCATGGTGGCGATCTCTTCGGTCTGCGCGTCGATGATCGTCTCAGCGAGTGCGACGGCGTCGCTGTTCTGACCGTTGTCGACTTCGTTCTGCGCCATGTCGACAGCGCCCTCGTGGTGCTGGATCATCTGCTCAAGGAACAGACGCCCCGCATCGGGACCGGTGGCATCTTCGAGGGCCTGCATGTCTTCCTCAGACATCATGCCGCTGCCGTGATCCATGCCCTCCATGCTGTCCATCTCCGCGCCCCAGTCTTCGAGCCACTGGTCCATCTTCTGGATCTCCGGCTCCTGAGCGGCCTTGATCTCTTCGGCGAGAGCGACCACGCGCTCATCGACGCCGTCTTTGCTGAGAAGGACGTCGGACATCTCGATGGCTTGTGCGTGGTGCTCCTTCATCATGCTGGCGAACATGATGTCGGCGTCATTCGCGTCCGCTGTGTCGGTGGGCGCGGACGAGCTGCCGCCGTGGTCCATGCCTTCCATGCCGTCGCCGGAACCGGTGTTTCCGGCGCAGCCCGTGAGGGCGAGAAGGGCAGTGAGGGTGAGTGCGGCGATCGCCGCGGGTCGAATCTTCATGAGTGTTCTCCAAGGGTCGGTGATGAGGCCCGGCTGCTGCCGGTGCCAGGGGTGCGTGCCCGCAGAGCGGGCTAGCGCGTTATCACGTGCGACTGATGCAGAGAACCGTGAGAGAGGGGGGTGGCGGAAGCGCGTGGGCACGGGCGGGCCAGCGCATGGTCGCGGCCGTAAGTATTGCGATCAGTGTCGCGTGCCGCCAGCCGAGCCCGATCCGCCCGAGCAGGATCGTGGCGACCAGGAGTGCGAGGACGCACGCCATCCACGTCATCGGATCCCCGCCCCCACACGTCGCGCATCCCGCTGCCGCTGTCGCTGAGTCCTGCAGGGCGGCGGCTTCGGATGTGTCGTGGTGCTGGTCGGCCGCTCCGGATTGAGTGCTGACTGCGACGGTGTCGTGGTGGCCGGCAGTTGTCGCGTGCGAGTTGAAGGAGTGCATCGCCAGCAGACCGGCGATGATGCCCACGGCGACCGCGAGGACGGCCAAGACGGTATGGGTGAGCGTGCGCGGTCCCCGCACCTGTTGTGCGACGTTGATCAGCGACATACTCACCTCCCGTTCTCCTCAGCCTACGTCCGTCACCCTGACCGTTTCTTGCTACTTACCCGCTACTGCGTCCGGGCGGAGATCCAGCCGGCGCAGCAGCTGCGCGTTGAGCGCGACGACGATGGTCGACAGGGACATCAGCACGGCCCCCACGGACATCGGGAGCACGAACCCGATGGGGGCGAGCACGCCGGCCGCGAGCGGGACGGAGAGCAGGTTGTAGCCAGCGGCCCACCAGAGGTTCTGCTTCATCTTCCGGTAGCTGGCCCGTGACAGTTCGATCACCGACAGCACCGACCGAGGGTCGTCGCTGGCGAGGATGACCCCGGCCGAGGCGATCGCGACGTCCGTTCCCGCGCCGATCGCGATACCGACATCCGCCTGCGCGAGCGCGGGGGCGTCGTTCACGCCGTCTCCGACCATCGCGACCTTGCGGCCCTCGCCCTGCAGTTCTTTCACCTTCGAGGCCTTGTCCTCCGGTCGCACCCCGGCGAAGTACCGGTCGATACCCAGCTCGCCCGCCACGGAGGCGGCCACCGCGTCGGCATCACCGGTGATCATGACGACTTGCACACCCCGCTCGTGGAGGGCCTCGACGGCATGACGCGACTCTGAGCGGATCTCATCCGCCAATCGCAGTGCGCCCGCGACCTGACCGTCGACGAGGACGTGGAGGATGATCGCACCCTCATTGCGCCACTCATCGGCAACCGCCAGCTCCTGGGCGTTCTCCTGCTCGAGCATGTACGGCCCACCGACCTGCACGATGTGCCCATCGACACGCGCACGGACCCCGACCGCCGGCGAGGACTCGAATTCGGACGAGGCAGGGACCGTGAGGTTCTTCTCCTTCGCCGCGTTGACGATCGCGCGAGCGAGCGGGTGCTCAGAGTCGGCTTCCGCAGCCGCGGCCCAGGCCAACAGCTGGTCAGAATCGGTGCCGGACACGGGGTCGATCGCGGTGACGGCGGGGGTGCCCTTGGTGAGCGTGCCGGTCTTGTCGAACAAGACGGTGTCGACGGTGCGCATACTCTCCAACGCGAGACGATCCTTGATCAGCACACCCCCACGAGCCGCCCGCTCCGTCGCGATCGACACAACGAGCGGGATCGCCAGGCCCAGAGCGTGCGGGCACGCGATCACCAGCACGGTGATCGTGCGGATCACCGCGGCGTCGGGCATGCCGACAACCGTCCAGACGATCGCGGTGATCGCGGCAGCGCCGAGCGCGAACCAGAACAACCACCCGGCAGCTTTGTCAGCGAGCCGTTGCGCCCGCGACGACGAGCTCTGCGCCTCGGTCACCAGCTTCTGGATACCTGCGAGAGCAGTGTCCTCGCCGATCGCGGTGATCTCCACCCGCACACCGGAGTCGGTCGCGACGGTGCCGGCGATGACCTGGTCGCCGTCGCTGCGGCGCACGGGCCGGGATTCTCCGGTGATCATCGACTCGTCCATGCTGGCCGAGCCCTGCACGATCCGCCCGTCTGCGGGGACCCGCCCGCCCGGGCGCACCACCACCACGTCACCCACCAGCAGATCAGACGGGGCAACCGTGACGGTTGTATCGCCCTCGATCTTTTCCGCCTCGTCAGGCAGCAACGCAGCCAAGGAATCCAACGCTGAGGTCGTCTGCGCGAGGGAACGCATCTCGATCCAGTGACCGAGCAGCATGATCACGATCAGCAGGGCCAGCTCCCACCAGAAGTCCAGTTCGTGGTGCAGCAGGCCCAGGCTCGCGCCCCATGATGCGAGGAACGCGACCGTGATCGCGAGAGCGATCAGCAGCATCATGCCGGGCTTGCGGGCCCGGAGTTCGCTCACCGCACCGGTGAGGAACGGCGCCCCGCCCCACACATACATGACCGTTCCGAGAACCGGGGACACCCAACCGACCCACGCAGCGTCCGGCAGCGGGTATCCGAGCAGCATCGAGAACATCATCGAAAACCCGACGACCGGAACCGCAAGGACCAGCATGATCCAGAACAACCGCCGGAACTGGCCCACATGATCACCGTGCCCACCATGTCCGCCGTGCCCACCATGGCCGCCATGTTCTGGCGAAGCGTCGTGATCGTGGCTCATCGCCGCGTGGTCATGCTCCGTTGTCGGCGCCGCGCCGTGGTTCTCGTGTGCGGCGCGATGGCTGTGTTCGTCGTGCTGGCTCATCGGAATTCCTTGCTCAGATGCGCCCGGTTGAGCCCGGGTGCAGACGGTTAGCGACTCAGGCCTGGCTGGTCGCGAGGGTATACCCGGCCTCTTCGACCGCAGCTCTCACAGCGGCAGGATCGACCGGTGCTGCGCTGTGGATAGTCACGCGGGAGGTGCCGCCGGCGTTCAGGTCGACGTCGACGGACTCGACACCGTCCACAGCCGCCAGTTCTTCACTGACGCTCGACACGCAATGCGAGCACGTCATCCCCGCAACCAAAACCTCTTCGGAGGACGAAGATGAGGCCGCAGCAGGTGCGGACGCCTCGGTGTTCGATGGGACGGCGCAGCACGCGCAGCCAGCGTTCGCGTCCTTTAGGCCAAGTTCAATGCGATCAGTCATCGTGTGCTCCTTCAATAGACAGATGTGGCGGTCATGAACGGACCAGACGGGCAATGGCCTCGTTAGCCTCGCGGACCTTCTCTGCCGCAACCTCGCCACCCTCGGCGCTGGCCTCGGCAACGCAATGACTTAGATGATCGCTCAGCAGCGACAACGCCACCGTTTCGAGCGCTCTCGTCGCTGCAGATACCTGCGTGAGGATGTCGATGCAGTACTTGTCTTCCTCGACCATCCGTGCGATTCCTCGCACCTGACCTTCGACGCGACTCAACCGCTTAGCGAGATCTGCC
The DNA here is from genome assembly GCA_029959905.1 of Microbacteriaceae bacterium PS02344. Taxonomy (GTDB): domain Bacteria; phylum Actinomycetota; class Actinomycetes; order Actinomycetales; family Microbacteriaceae; genus Microbacterium. Next base: position 29,023 of record JASCNZ010000003.1, on the reverse strand, counting down.
TTGCCGTCGCTGTACCCGTTCATGGTTAGAAGATACCCCCTGGGGGTATCTAACTCAAGGTTGGTTGCGCGCATTCCCGCGTGACTCGGTCCTTCTAGCGGCGCGAGCCTGACGAGAACTTAGTGCGCCCACCGAAAACGATCGTTTTCGGCGTGAGACCGTTCTGTGGCCGTGAGCAGCTGCCGATAACGCTCTCCAGAAGTCCCTTACGGCAGGGGTTTTCGGCGGTGCCTCAATCGGTTGCGAGACGACGGTCACCCACGAGCCGGGGGATCAGGCGGACAAAGATCACCATGGCGACGAGCTCGACGAGTGTTTGCGTCACGACGGCGAGAGGGGCAAGGGCGAACGATGTGGGGAGCGCGAGGGCGAGCGGGAGAACCACTAGGGAGTTGCGGGTCGCGCCGGAGAATACGACGGCGCGAGTGCTGGAGACATCGAGTCGTGCCGCACGCCCCGCGAATATCCCTACCGGGATCATGACCGCCGCGAAGGCGGCATAGATCGGAACTGTGGCGAGCAGTGCAGGAAGTTGCCGGCTGACGCCGTAGACCTGGGAAGCGACGACGACGGCGAGCGTGAGCATCATCAGCGGCACCATGGCGGCTAGAGCGGTGTCTCGGAGAGTGCGGCCCCAGCGCGTGCGGGAGGCGACGTACTGGGTGAGGCCGGCCGCCATGAGCGGGAGCACGATGAGCAGGAGGAAAGCGTCGACGAAGGGCGCGAGGTCGACCGCGGCGACGAGTTCAGGGCCGACGAACAGCCAGAGGTATGCCGGCAGGAGCAGCATCTGTCCCAGCATGAGGATCGGCGCGGCCGCAAGTAGCCGTTCCTTCGCCCCTCCGGCGAGCCCCGTGAAGACGATCACATAGTCGATGCAGGGCGTCAGCAAGACGAACAGCACACCCACCAGCAGCGCCTGGTCGTGAGCGACGAACCGAGACAGGCAGAACACGATGACGGGGGCGATCACGAAGTTCACGACCAGCACCACGGACAGGAACCGCATATCGCGGAAGGCGCGTCCGATCATCGAGAAAGGGACACCGAGGAATGTCGCGTACAGCAACAGCCCGAGAACGGGGTTGATCGCGAGCTCGAGAGGGTGCGCGGCTCCTGGTGTCAACAAGCCCAGCACGACGCCCGCAGCGATCGCTGCGAGATAGAGGGCGATCTGATGACGTTCCCACCAGGCGACGAGGTTGCTCACGTTCCCAGCATGTCGACTCACCCGGTCCCGCACGAATCACCCACGCCAGGGCCGGGTTCGTGACAAGGGAAACTCAGGTGAGAATCGTCGTACGAATCCTCTCGGCCACCGCTTCCCGTAGCGGGCGCACTGCTTCGGCGTCCCAGGACTCGGGGTTGGGGAACGACCACTCCAGAACCTTTCCGCGAGGGGTGGAAGGCAGGGTGAGTCCGGGCTTCATAAGGACGATGAGGTCGGCGGCGTCCAGGTCTTCGACTGTGACGGCGCGCGGTACGCGATCGGTGATGTTCATTCCGAGTTCTGCGACAGTGTCGGCCACGGCCGGGTTCACTTCGTCGGCGGGGGAGAGGCCCGCAGACGTGGCCCGAAACCGGTCCCCGGCCAGGTGCTCTAGGAGAGCCGCGCCGAGCTGCGACCGGCCGGCGTTGTGCTGGCAGATGAAAAGGACGGTCGGAGTGGTGTCAGTCACGGGGGCTCTTTCAGGTTGGGTTTCAGCTGGCGGCGAGCCGGGGTGCGAGTTCCGCGATGCGGCGCTCCAGCTCGTCGTAGGCGGTGTCGAAGGCGTCATCGGTGCCGATCCGAACGGGGTCGGGGATCGACCAGTGCAGGTGTCCGATGGCGCCGAGTTCTTCGTGGGCGCTGTCGCACACCGTCACCACGAAATCTGAATCGGTCAGGACCGAAGTCAGAGCGCGGGGTGCCTCATCGTGCAGCGCGAGAGTGTGGCGATCGGCAGCGGCGACTGCGCCCGGATCTATCCGCCCCGTCGGGTGCGTTCCTCCCGACGTCGCGGGGATACTGCTGCGGGTCGACCACAACGCCGCGGCGAGCTGCGACCGGGCGGAGTTCGCCGTACAAACGAACACGACGCGATCTGCGCGCTCGACCCGGCCGGGTGTGAGCCCGCGGAGTGCGTTATCTGAGAGGTGAACGTAGCTGCGCCGTCTATCGGCCTCCGAGCGGGACCGCGAGACCATCCCCACCGACTCCAGCACGTTCAGATGATGGGTGACGAGGTTGGAGGGAAGGCCCAACGCCATTCCGATTTCGGTGGGCGAGAGGTCGCCCAGCGTGAGACGATCGACGATCCGCAGGCGAGATGGGTCGCTCAGCGCAGCGTGCTTCGCGGCGCGCACCTCCACCTGGTCAGTTCGTTCAGTGTTCATTGTCTCAATCTTGACTGAAGTACCCCGTTCGGGTCAAGATGAGCCGACATGAAAACACCTCACCCCGCCCTCGCACGGCCACACCTTCTGCGCCGAGCTACCGCCGAGTTCCTTGGAACTGGTCTGCTCGTCACTATCGTGGTGGGTTCCGGTATCGCCGCGCAGCGGTTGTCCCCGGATGATGTCGGCCTCCAGCTGCTGGAGAACAGCCTGACCACTGCCCTCGGTCTGACGGTGCTGATCCTGATGCTCGGGCCAGTGTCTGGCGCGCACTTCAACCCCGTGGTGACGGTCGCGGACTGGCTGCTTGGCCGCAGCGCCAGCACCGGGCTTCCGTTGCGCGACGTCGCTGCGTACGTGCTCGCGCAGATCTTCGGCGGCATCGCCGGCACCCTGCTAGCGGGGGTCATGTTCGACACCGGCCCCGGGTTCTCGTCCAACGACCGGGCCACAGGCGGGCACCTGGTCGGGGAAGTGGTCGCCACTGCAGGGCTCGTGCTGCTGATCTTCGCTCTCGCCCGCACCGGAAAGGGGTCGGTCACGGCCGCCGCGGTCGGTGCGTACATCGGCGCGGCCTACTGGTTCACCAGCTCCACATCGTTCGCGAATCCCGCCGTCACGATCGCTCGCATGTTCACCGATACGTTCGCCGGTATCGCACCGTCGTCTGTGGCGCCGTTCATCGCTGCACAGCTCGTCGGGGCTGCCATCGGCCTCGCACTGCTCCTCGCCCTCTATCCAATCGCCGCCCGCACGGCCGGCGACGTCGTGGTTCCTCAGAAACTCGAAACCCAGCCCTGAAAGGCGCCTTCATGCATCTTGTAGCGATCGGCGGAAGCGACGCCGGAATCTCCACCGCCCTCCGGGCCCGTGAACTCGACCCGTCCGTCGATGTCACAGTCGTCGTGGCCGACGCCTACCCGAACTTCTCGATCTGCGGCATCCCGTACTACTTCTCCCGGGAGGTGCAGCCCTGGCAGTCGCTCGCCCACCGCACCCACGCGGATCTCGAAGCCACCGGCATGAACCTCCGGCTTGACACCCTCGCCACCAGCATCGACGTCGACAGCCGCCGGCTCACCGTCCGCGACGCCGACGGCACGGAATCGACCATCCCGTACGACGAGCTCATGGTCGGCACGGGGGCAGCGCCGTCGACAGCCGGAATATCAGGGCTTGACCAGCTCGGCCCCGACGACGGCGTGCACCTGCTGCACTCGATGGGCGACACGTTCGCGCTCGAGAAGTACCTCGACGAGCATCAGCCCGAGACGGCGATCATCGTCGGAGCTGGCTACGTCGGCCTCGAGATGGCCGAAGCCCTCACTGTGCGCGGCCTCCAGGTCACCCAACTCCAGCGCGGCCCCGAAGTCCTCTCCACCCTCGATCCCGAACTCGGTTCCCTCGTACACGACGGACTCACCCGCCACGGCGTCGACGTCCTCACCGATACCCGCGTCGAAGCTGTCACACGCGACGCAGGACGAATCACTGTTGCAGGAACCCGAGACGGTGACCCGTTCTCCCGCACCGCTGACGTGGTGCTCGTCGTCGTCGGCGTACGGCCCAACACCAGCCTTCTCACCGCAGCCGGTGCAACCACGGGCGCGGGCGGCGCTGTGGTCGTCGACGATCGGATGCGCACCGGCCTGCCGCACGTTTGGGCGGCCGGCGACGGAGTGGTCACTCATCACCGCCTCCTCGGTGTCACGTATCTCCCGCTCGGCACGACCGCCCACAAGCAAGGCCGCGTCGCGGGCGAGAACGCGATCGGCGGCGACGCGCAGTTCGCCGGGAGCCTCGGCACGCAGGTCGTGAAGGTCTTCGACCTCGTTGCAGCTCGCACGGGCCTGCGCGACCACGAAGCAGCTGCCGCAGGCTTCGCACCACACAGTCACACCGCGATCGCGGATGACCACAAGCGGTACTACCCGGGAGCGACGCCCATCAGCATCCGCATCACCGGAGACACCCGAGATGGCCGTCTGCTCGGCGCGCAGCTCGTCGGTACCCGCGGTGCGGAGATCTCGAAGCGCGTCGACACCTATGCCACAGCGCTGCATCACGGGATGACGGTCGCGGCGATGAGTGATCTCGACCTCTCCTACACCCCTCCGCTCGGCTCCCCGTGGGACGCCGTCCAGGTCGCAACCCAGGCGTGGGAGCGCGAAACTCGGACGAGCGCTTTGGTCTAAGTCGCCCTGAGGCCGGCTCCCGCGCCGAGAGCCTAGCTAGGCAGGTGGTCCCGGCGGAGGCGCAGTGCTACCCACCAACCGCATCGTCGACAGATGAAAGCACCCCCGTCGCCTAGGGCGTGCAGTTTCTTTCGTGGCAGATGCCGGCCGCAGCACGTGCAGGCGGTATTGAGTTCAGTCGACATGAGCGTCGATCGCCTCTCGGATCTGTTCAACCGTCGGCATTCCCGCTAGCCCAGTGGGTGTGCTGTAGATACGGCAGGCCAAATCGCTGCTGCGATCCGAACCCGGGAAAAGATCGTTCCCATTCAGGGTGATGGTCGGGGAGCCTGCAAACGGGACTGCTGCGGCGTCTTCTTCGGTTCGTATGAGCCGGTAATGCAGAGTTGATTCGTCGCGCCCTGTCGCTCGGAGCGCCTCCGAAACGCGACGGCCAGCCTCAACCCAACTGGGGCAATCAGCGATGTGTAGCAGCTCGATCTTCATGGTTCCAGGATCCTCTTTTTCGATGCTCAATCTCGGTAGGTAGGTGCCCCTGCTGGAAACGATGAGCATGTGTCTCCGTTCACAGGTGCCCGGCGGCTGACGAGTATGCTTTGAGCATAGGTCACTGATGACTGTATAGTCATCGTATGCTGACTATTGCCTCTCGGCTCGACGTGATGAACCGTCTCGGTCGGGCCATGGCTGATCCCACCCGTTCCCGCATCTTGATGTCGCTGCTCGATGCACCGAGCTACCCGGTGGTCTTGTCCCGGTCCCTTGAGCTGTCCCGGTCGAATGTCTCGAATCACCTGACATGCCTCCGTGATTGCGGCATCGTAGTCGCGGAGCCCGAGGGGCGGCAGACGCGCTACGAGATCGCAGACCCGCACCTTGCAGCGGCTCTGAAGGCACTGGTCGACGTAACGCTGGCCGTGGATGAGAACGCACCATGCGTTGATGCCTCTTGCGCCGTTCCCGGATGCTGCGCTGTCGGAGCAGACGCATGAGCGCGCCGATGACGGCAGCACGGCGATCGACACTGCACCGTCGGGTGCGCTTCATCGTCGGGTTCACGATCTCGTACAACGTCATTGAGGCGATCGTCGCGATCTGGGCGGGAACCCTGGCATCGTCAGCCGCGCTGATCGGCTTCGGACTCGACTCGGTTGTCGAGGTGCTATCCGCCGCGGCGATCGCTTGGCAGTTCACCCGGAAGGACCCCGAGCGCTGGGAGAAAGTCACCGTTCGAGCGATCGGACTGGCGTTCTTTGCTCTCGCTGCTTACGTCACCGTCGACGCGGTGATGAGTCTGATTAGCCAGGAAGGCCCGGAACACAGCCCCCTCGGACTGGGCATCACCGCCCTGAGCCTGATCGTCATGCCGCTGCTGGCATGGTTCGAAGTACGCACCGGACGTGAACTCGAATCCAAGAGCGTGATGGCCGACGCGAAGCAACTGATCCTGTGCATCTATCTCTCAGGCGCAGTGTTCATCGGCCTCATCCTGAACACGCTGTTCGGCTGGTGGTGGGCCGACTCCGTCGCTGCACTCGTCGTCGCCGTTCTCGCGATCCGTGAAGGCATCGAAGCATGGCGCGGGGACGTCGAGTCTCCGTTCGAGGTACTCGAACATCTCGACAACGACGACTGACACCAGGCTGAACCTCTGCCCGCCGCAAACGATCGATTGCGGCGGGCTGACCGATTATCTCGATCGACGGCACGACACGCCGAGGACCGACCCGCCGTAACCCCCTGCCGAAACCCAACAGCACCGAAACCGGTGGTGTAGCGTTTCTGGCTGGCCGAGTCGAGCCGTTCTCTCCGAGCTCGGCGGGCCGCCCCAAGCTATCGGGTGGGGCGGACGTTGCAGTGGAGCACCGGCCCTACGGCGCTCCTGTGTCACTGCTCCGGGGCGCGAGGGAAGCGGATCCGACCACAGGTCCAGCACTGCCAGAGGTATCCAGGCTGGACGCGGACCCAATCCATCCCTCGGTCGCACTCCCGGCACCGCTCGCGCTCCGCAGGTGGTTCAGGATTCGGGGAAGCGAACGGGGTCGAGGTCACGCCGGCAAGAGTGTGAGGGCGCCGCCGAGCGACCGACATTCCCTCCACAGGCCGGTCTGCCCGACCGCTCAGATTCGCTCGATTGCTGGGGGTTCTGTCGAAGTGCCCCAGTAATCGAGCGCGGGAGAGCACACGAGATCCGCGATATCCCGCGGAAGTCTGCTCGGGGGTCATAAGCAGTGGGGTTCCGCCATGACTTATGACCCCGCCGCACTGCAGGGCGTCACTTCGAGAGGTCGCCTGCTATCTGGTCGAGTGTTTCCTTCGTCGTGAAGACGCGTCCGTCGTGTTCGGCGAGTGCCGCCGCGTGAAGCTCTTCCAGTGCTGCGCGGACATTCCGCAGTCGGGCGCGACGGGTGGTGTCGTCGAGATCGGTCACGTGTTTTCTTTCTGTGCGATGACGGCGTCTTCGTTGATACCCTCGGTGGGCTTGGGGAGGTCGCGCGTGCGCAACACGGCGTCGACGCCGACCAAGCCGGCGAACCGCGCAGCTTCGTTCCCGCCCATGAAGCGGTTCAGCGCGAACTTGGACGGGAACTGCGCGAGGACCGAGATCTCCTCGTCGAAGTACTCCGTGGTCTCCATGGCGAAGATGCGCGTGGTGTCCAGGGCGCGGAAGCTGTCGATCGACAGGACCGATGTCTCCACACGGCCGAAGATGAGGCGGTCGAACTCTTTCTGGTTGGTCCAGTGCTGGCGGATGCGCTTGGCGATCCCCGCGGACTCGGATGAGGCACCGACGTAGACCTGCCGGTACTCGTCGAGCACCATGATGTAGACCCCAGGCACGCCAATCCACTCGGTGAGATCCGTCACCTCGACCATGTCCGGGCGACCGTCGAGCGCCAGCTGCAGAGTGGCTTCGAACTCGACCGCGTCGAGTGAGGCGAAGTGGGCCATGTTCATGTCGAAGTTCGCCAGCGCGTCGGCCTGGTGCGCTTCGCACCACTCGTCGGTGAGGATGCGGTGCTCGTCGTCGTCGAAGTAGTGGTTCATCCGGTCCCACGCCTCCGGGCTGTCATCTCGGGACCAGCGAGGCATCGAAGAACGCTTGTTGATTGTCGCGTAGGTGTCGCGGGAGATCTTCAGGCCACGACCTGCGTTGCCGCGTACGGTCGTGCCGAAGTGCGTGGCTCGCTCGATACCGCTGGCGCACGGCCGGCCGCGGCGTGGGATCGCGATGCTGACGCCCCACACCTTCCGCGCAAGACGTGTCTGCCAGCGGTGCCAGACGAGCGTGTGACCGGAGTCGACCAGCGCCTGGAGAGTCGCATTGGCGTTGGGGCCTGTCGTGACATTGAGGATCCGAGCGGGATCGAACTCGAGGTGCTCGCCTTCCGGGATGAGCCCGGCGCCGGTCAGCTCGAACGGGTCCGCGTCGAGCACCAGGTAGCCGTCGTCGACCAGAGCCCGGCGCAACTCCTGACCAGCCTGCACGGTCGGCGCCCAGACGAGTGTCTCGCGCGGGGTGACGGTGATCTCGAGATCCGCCGGGACGGTCGTCACGGGGTGCGCGCCCAGCGATAAGCGTTCATGTCGAACGGAACGATGGGGGTGGCGTTCGCGAGCCGAGAGGGGTGCGGCGGGTGGCCGTCCTTCAGGGGCGAGCCGAGAGAGAGCCACTCGGCGCCCGAGGCGTTGGTGATCGTCAGGATGTCGCGGAGTAGCCCCGACAGGTACGGTCGCCGCGTCATGTTCCCGCCCCATGCAGCGAGCAGCGTCGGACGGCCTCGGATTGCGGCCGCGATGTGGTGCTCGTTCGCAGCCTTCAGCTTGGGGTCGTACTGCCGGTGCATCCCTGCGGGGTCGGTCGAGATCTGCGGGTAGACGTTGAGCATGGTCCATCCGTCATAGCCGCGGGCAGCGGCGAAGTTCTTTACCCTCGTCACCATGGGATCGAGATCGCCGGGCTTGGCGGTGGAGGGGTTGATGCCGAAGCAGACGAGCGGGTTGGTCCCGACGACGCCCAGTACGAAACGTGCCAACCCGTCGGAGGAAGGTTTGTAGATCCACTGCGTCGCCATTACGACGTCTCCGTGCGCCACTTTGAGGCTTCGGCCGCCATGGCCGCCCTGGCGTGACTCAACCGGGCGAGCTTGCGAGGGTTCTTCGAGATGTTGATCGGGGGCGTGAAGTGATGGATGACCGCGGTCTCGACGTCTACCAGCGACCAGTCGCGCGCTGGCGGTGCCGGCCAGACCGCCAGTGACAGACGTTCATGCATCCACACGTTCAGGCGTGCGTCGCCGCCTTCCGCGAGGGCATAGTTCGGGAAATGGGCGGGCCGGCTGAGGTTCCTCGGAACCGCCCGCAGGTCCAGGACATTGCGCAGGAGAGCTGCGAACGACCGTCGAACGGTCGAGCTTCCCGTGCGCGGCGCGATGTCCGGGCTCGCGGCGAAGTGACCATTGAGCTCTCGAGTGACGAGGCTGTCTTCGGCCTTGCCGACATAGAGCGGCAGCTCGATGCGAGGTTCGAGCCCGAGGTTCCGCCACGCTGTCTCATCGCCGTAGATTGCGTACAGGCCCGGCCGGGATGGCACGTGCTTCGTGGCGTCCACGATCGACCATCGCTCACCGGTGAGCATGGCGATCGCGTCCTCGATGACGTCGAGTCCAGGTGGCAACGGCATGGTGCGACTCTATCGCCGGGTCTGAGCTTGCTGCGCGAGGTCGAAGCCCTGCGAGAGGATGGCGTGGTGCCCGAGACTGCCCGCTTCATCCTGAACCGCAACAGCGAGCCTCCCCATGTGCTGCACAGGGAGGACTGCCCGACCATCCAGCATCAGGTGCGTGGCGATGCTCGCATCGAGCAGGCAGGAGGGGTTGAGGTCCTCGAAACCTACGAGGACGGGCTGGAGCTGGTAGGGCCCGGCGATGGCACTCATCGGAGCCACTACCAGGCGTCGTATGTCGGCATCGACGAGCTCGCGACAGTCGGTCGATATCGACGTTGCAAGGCATGCGCGCCGGACGTCCCGGAAGGACCGCCGCCAGCGCAGGTGAGCCTCAAGAAGGCAGAGACGCTCAGTGCGTCCGATCTCGGTCGGGTCACCGTCGACGGAGAGATCGAGCGGATCAAGCACGCGAAAGCAGGCACCGTGGTCACCCTGACGACAGGCAAACGGCTTCAGCTCCAGGAGGGTGAAACCGTCGCGTTCCCCAGGAAGCTGCGGGAGTAGCCCGTTGAGCGACCGGCTTCAGCAGAGTCGGTCGGTTGGATCGACGGTGTGCGAGTTGCTGACCTTTCGGCCGACGACGTGCTCGCGGATGGTCGAGGCGACGTCCCGCTCGAGGTGTGCTTGAGCATGGCCAGTGTTTCCGTCTTGCGGTCGCCGATGAGCTTCTCCAGCGTAAGCCAGGCGTCCCAGGGTTACCTCCCAGCTCAGCGCGGGTAGTCCGGGTACGCAGTGCCATCGCGGTCACCTGGCATCGATGTGGAAGGCGATGCACGCGTACATTGAACGTGTTACCGGGTACCCACTGACCCAGTGATCATTCTCCCGACTTGAGGCGGAGCTCGATCGCGCGCTCGATTAGACCGCGGTTGACTGCAGAAGCACCGTCGACGAAAACCGTGCGCCGGAACTCGAGCTCTCCCATCTCAAGTGCCAGCTTTCCGAGGACCTCGTCTGCGAAGCTGGACGACACGAGGGGTATGCCGCCAAGGTCCAAGACGATCTGGCTCGCCCCGGCACTTACGTAGTTCCGAATGCGCGTTCGCACTTCAGTCCCATGCTGACGCGAGCCCACCATGGCTTCGAGCTCAGAGGCATCCAATCGGAAGTAGCCATCTTCGGTGGTGATCGTATTGAGAACGGCACTCTCTTGGTCCGGGCGACCAAGCGCGTCGTTGATACTCACAGGCTTGGCGCAATTGAGGCGCCAGTCAACGGTAGTCGAGTGCGAGGTAGATGCGTTGAGCAGCGGACGATCTTTGTCCAGACGCGATGTCACGTTGCCGTCCCGGTACTTCCACGATCCTCGACCGGACCGAACCGTCAACTGACCACCGTTAATCTCGACTGCTCTTCGAAGTCCGTGCAGTCCGTTGCCTTGATTGTTCTTGCCTTTGCTTGTCACCCCCTGTTCGAGGGCATGGCTGATCGCACTATCCGCCGTTCGCACTCGGGCAGGATCCACTGAGCTGCCGTGCGCCGCGTCAACCATTGCTTTGTGAATGCCGCGTCCTGCATCTGTCACGCTGAGCACGCAAGTCCGGTTTCCTGTGTGCACCTGCATCATGACGAACCCCCGTTCCGCATGAGAGTGCTGAAAGACGTTGTCTAGGACCTCGTAGATACACCAATTCAAAGTGTCAATGACCCCAGATTCGCAGGCGACTAGGTCCGTAAGGCTTGCCATGAATGCGCTGGCCAGCAGCTGCGCATCGTTCTCGCTGTCGTACCTCCAGACAACGTTGGTCGGATACTCATCCCTCGACAGGTCGGTGATTGAGCGCGGAGACTGCAACCAAGTTTTTGCTTGATTGCTGTGCAGGTGCTCGGCGAGGAATTTAAGTCCCCGAACAGTCTGCAGGTAGTCGAGTGCGGCAGCGAAGCTTACGGTCGTATCCGGCCAGGTCGTCCACAGAGCCTGATAGTCAAGAATGACGGTGTCACCGTCACCCCAGTTCTTCGACGCGGCGATGATGGCGTCAACGGCGCTCATCGTGCTCAGGTTCTGCACCTTGTGGCGGATGATCCCGTTCATGGTCCGAGAATACGGGGCGGGGGCCGCCCGCGGGGGCATGGCCCGGAGAACGGTCTAGTTCAACCCGCGATGGGCGACCTTTCGGGAACCCGACATCCGACACGCGGTTCTCAGCGCGAAGGTCGCTGCCGTCCACAGGCGGTGTGGACCGTGCGAACGTAGAGCGGGTCTGGAACTAGCATTCCTGAGTATTTACTCATAGACGAGCAGAAGCGTTCGACACCGAGCGCTCCAAGTCGCTAGGTTTAAATCGATCCGGCGATGTCGGATTGCACCCGACGGGAACCACGGGGATGGCCCCCCGCCCGTCGAACATTTGAGGCCAAGCCCCGGGCGCAGGTGAACACCAGCGCGTAGTGAGCTCCCGGGGTCAACGTTCTGGTGAAAAACGGATCGCAACGGCGAGGTCCTGGCGGGAAGGCACCGGCAGGTGGCCCGTGAGACATGCAGGTGCTCCTTTCTTTTTGAGAGGAGTGGGCTTGCCTACTCACGTCACATCCCAGACCCCGCCTCGACTCACCCTTCAGGAAGCCGCTGACGCCCGACGCATCGGCTACTCGACGCTTCGAAAGCGTGTAGCTGATGGAAGTTTGCCTGCGGAGCGAGTCGGTCGTCGCCTCTACATCAACCCCGCCCACCTTGATGTGCTGGCTGCCCCCGTCGTCGGCCGACCCCGAGCTGCGGCAGAGATCGACTCGGCGGTTGCCCGTGTCGTCGCGGCCGCGCCGCGACTCACCGCCAAACAGCGCGAGCGCCTTGCGGCGATCATCGGAGGCGCGGCGTGAACACACCGTTCCATTCCGGCTGGAAAGCGCACGAGATTAGTGACGCCGGCGGCGCGTTCCAAGTATTGATTCGGCGGATGCAGCGGCACGCTCCGTCCGCTCACTTGAGCTCGATTGCTGGGGGTCTCCAGAGAAGTGCCCCAGCAATCGAGCCGTCGGGAGCGCAGCGGTCCCTTGATTTTCCGGGGTTCTCGCCGCGGGGTCATAAGGCGCCTATGGGTCCCCGTGTTTATGACCCCGACCCCCTGCTGCCCGCGGTGGGCTTCGCCGACCCGCTCGCGGGTCGTGAGATTGCATTCGGTGAACTCGCCTCTGTGCGGTCGATGGGAACTGGTCGGCGCGCGATCGTCGTCGGGTTTGACTCTGAGTTCACGACTGTGGATGGTGTTCGGACGATCGACAGTTGGCAGTTCGCAACGCCAGACTTGGACGATTCGTCGACGATGGTCCAAGTCGTCATCCTTCCGCTCGACGGTCGACGAATTGGGATGCACACCGCTCTTTGGGAGGTCGTCCGCGCTGCGTCATTATGGCGGTCACCTCTAGTGAAAGCAGAGGTGGATGACCGCGGCGTGCGTCGTAGCACGGTCATCGAGCGGGCCGGTGCGGGTCCCGCTGGTGACGCCGCTCGAAGCTGGGCGGCTAACCCTGGTGATTGGCAGGCCAGGGCTGCGGCTCTCGCGCCCTGGCGCGTCCCAATCGTCCTGGCCTGTCACTACGGTGCTGCCGATCTGACGTCGTTTCGTGGCGGCGCGAGAGTGACCGATCACCTGACGCGCCTCACGTCCGCTGCCGGTGGCCTTGTCACGCTGCTGCCGTTCCGTCTCCAGAGTGGCGACCAGCGGGGGGACGATTTCGGTTGGTGGCGGTCGTTGAGTGTCACTGTCCGCGACACGATGACGCACGCTCCTGCGGGCAAGCGGACGCTCGCCGCAATCGGCGCGGCCGCTGGCATCGAGAAACTCGAGGTGCCAGGCGACCGCATCTCGCGAATGACGGAATACCGACGCGAACAGTTGAACGATTTCCTCGACTATGGCGTCAACGACGCGGAGATCGTCGTCGAGTTCCTCGCCCGCATCTGGGGTGAGGGCGTGCTCCCGCCTGTGACTCTCGGCGGTGGTGCGGCGGCGTCGCTCGTGGCGTCGGGATCCGAGTATTTCGGGGTGGCGTCCCCCAAGGAGTTCCGGCTCGCGTTCTCCGGCCTTGTCGAGGATGACGCCGTCGATGTCGTGGAAGAAGGTGACGAGTTGACGTTCTATGCTAAACGCGGTCGAACGCCGGTGGACGGCGCCGCGGCACAGCTGAGCAAGGCGTTTGCGTCCGCGTACCACGGAGGATTGAACGCGTGTCCTGCGCCGGGGTACTACCCGACGCGAACGATCGATATCGATGCAAAGAACGCGTACCCGACAGCCATGGCACTCGTGCCTGACCTGGACTGGGAAACCGGCGCTATCCAAGACGTGGTCCACGAACGGGTTCTGAGTACCCATGATGTGCCGGAGCCAACCACGTCGTTCGTGGGATTTGTCTCGTTCGAGTTCCCCGGACACGTCACCTACCCGACTCTCCCCATCGTGGCCGACGGAACGCTCATCTATCCGCGGTCGAGCGAGGGAACGGCAGGGACATGGGTTTGCGGGCCCGAACTCTGGCTCGCGCTCCAGCTTGGCGCGAAAGTGTTCTGTCAGATCGGTTTCGCGGGGCGACCTGCTCACCGTGCTGATGGCTCGCTAAGCCTGTCGCTTCGCCATGGCGTGAAACAACTGATCGAGGACCGCACGACCGCAAAACGACGATTCGGAAAGGGATCGCTTGAGGAAGGAACGTTGAAGACGGGCGTCAACACGATCTATGGGAAGACCGCTCAAGACGTGGCGGAGCAGCGCTCGTGGGATGCCCACAAGCAGGAGATGGACAACGTCGGTGGTTCGGCGATCTCCAGCCCGTCGCATGCGGCCACCACGACAAGCCTCGTACGAGCTCAGCTCTTGGCGACGATGAACCAGATCACCGAACGAGGTGGCCAGATCTTCTCGGTCACGACTGACGGATTCATCACAGACTGGACCGCCACCGAGGTTGAGAGTCTCGACCTCTATGGTCTCGCAGAACATTTGCGCGAAGCTCGGGCAGCGCTCACCGGGGACACAACCATTTGGGAAGCCAAGCATGAACAGGACGATCTCGTGAACTTCACGACTCGGGGGAATGTGTCACTCCGCTCCGATGGCGTGTGTGCTCACAACGGCTTGAAGCCCTCCGAGGGAATCGAGGCCGACAGCTTCGAGGATCGCGAAGAGCTCTTGCTCAACGTGGTTACTCGCGAAGGTCGAGTCGAAAACGCCTACCGTCGATTCCCTAGCTTCCAGGAGCTCTCCCGGAGGGAAGGGCGCAAGGACTTCATCCCGTCGGTTGTGGAACGCGCAGTCAGCATGGACTTCGACCTCAAGCGCCGCCCAGTGATGGCTTCAATGTCGGGCGAAAGCGTTCCGGTTCCAGACGGCTCGAAGCACGAGATGGCGACCTTCCAGACGGCTCCGTGGGACTCCATCGAAGAGTGTCTGCGTGCGCGAGCGATAGCACGGGAGATCGCGAAAACCGGTTGCCTGCGGACCGTCGACGAGTGGAAGGACTGGCACGTCCGATTCGCTCATGGGAAGGGGCACCGGATCGTAACTCCCCGTCGCGCTGTGCTGATGTCGATTGTCATGGCTCACCGCCAAGGAGTCGTCACCATTCCGACGCTGGCGAATCGCAATATCAGTCTTATCGAGCGTCTGGAATGGATCGCCCGGTGGGGTCTCGGCACGGTCAGCGAGGGCGACTGGAAGAACGCTCGTCGTCCTGAACGAGCGTCTCAGATGCTGCCCCTCTCGGAACTTGAGCCGTGGCTCTCGCGCATGCTGTCCGCGGCTTCTGGCGGGTCGCCCCTCGAGCGAGCGGGGGGTGCGTTGTGAGGACCCGTCAGCGCAGTTGCCGCCTTCCCCGCGCAGCGGCCCCCGGAGGGCACCAGGAGCTTCTGACGAGCGAAGCGCGCACAGAAGTGTATGGGGCTACACCTTCTTCTGACGAGAAGGAGAACACCACCCTCCAAAGGAAGCACAGGGGTGGTGTTCGGATGAGCGACAGGAGAAGCCCCTCGGGAGAGCCGCCGGAGGCTCCGTGGCCTGTTGCGTCGAGGACGGAACAGGCCACGGAAGAAGTCGAGAGGGGCGAAGCATGAGCTACACCATGACCTACGACGTGTCCCACAAGGTGGGGCGCGGCGGTCACGCGAAGACCTTCTTCAGGCACATCGCGCGAGATGTTGACAGGAGAGCCGGCTTCGCCTTCCCTCAGGCCAACCTCAACATCGTGGCCGACCGGACAATGCTCAATAGCACCTTCGTGAACGATGGCATGGGTGGCTACCGGCGCCCCCAGTCGGTCGACGGACGGCCGCCGAGCGACGAGCTCGATGACTACCTTCAGCAGCGTCTAAGCACGGTCACGCGTGCGCTGCGGAAGGATGCCGTGCTCATCCGAGGTGTGGTGCTCCAGCTCGATCCGAAGTGGTTCGAGCAATACAACCCCGACTGGCGTGAGAGCGGGCTGAATCGACAGGCAGCCCAGTACACACGCGCCGCCGTGGACTGGGTGCGCCGCGAGTTCGGAGAAGAGAACATCATCGGTATGTCGATGCACCTAGATGAGGTCAATCCGGGGCTGCACGTCATGATCACCCCCATCACAGCCGACGGACGGCTCGCTCAGAAGGAATTCTTCAAGGGGCCTGCCGACCTCAGACGGCAGCACCGGGAAGTCCGGGGCGCTGTGGCCGCTGCGGGCTACGACGTCGAGTATCGGGTTACCGAACGATCACGCGAGCACCTCAGCAGTAGTGAGTTCCAAGCGAAGGCGGACCGGCTACGTGACGCCACGAGTGCGCTCGAGTTCGAGCTCGACGTGAGCTTGCAGAGAAACAAGAGCCTCGCCAAGCGCTCCACCGCACTGGATGAGCGAGAGAAGGGGCTCGCGGAACACGAGATTCTGGTCGCCGAGCACCAACGGGAAGCTGCTGCCGCGCAAGCGCGAGTGGCAGACGAAGCGGCAGCGGCGAGAGTCTCTTCGGCGCGCGCTCACGAAGCGCACATGGCGGCAGAACGTGCTCGCGAAGAAGCTGCGGGCGAGCGCGACCGCCTCGCGCTGAACAATCAGCGTCTTGATAGCCTCCCGCCGTTCTTCGAGCGCTGGCTGGACAAGACGACCGTCGGTGGCCAGCCGATTCGAAAGCGGTTCGAAGCTGATCGGATCAAGATGCGTAGCGAGATCAAAGCCAAGCTCGGTCCGGGTTCCTCTCACGTCGTCAGTTCGAGGGACGCCCCCGAGCTCTGAAGCTCGCGAGGAGGAGGAGCAGCCCAGCGCGACTGCTCCTTCTCTACGTCCCCGGCTGCTTCTACGCTGGCCGTATGACCGCTGATGAACTTCAATCGAAAGCTACCGTTCGCCTGCAGCCTCGACCCTCCGCTGACGCGATGCGCGCACTTGAGGATGCGATCACCCGCCTCAATGGGGACGGTGATTACGTCGCTCGGGCGTTGACCGAATCGCTCCTTGCCGAGCGTCCGATGTTGGATGAGCCGTCGCTGTCTCCGGAGGAGGCCGAGTTCCTGATCACCTCCGGTGAATTCACTCCTGAAGAATTCGATGACATCGCCACAAGAGTCCGTCGGGGCGCGTTGCCCGCCAGCGCCGCGAACACCCTCGTCGCGGGACTCCACCGAAGCATGTCGGACGACGCTGTACGAGGCTTCTTGGATCTCAACGATCAGGAACTCGACGATCTCGTAACCGCGGGAAGACTTTACGCCGTCGATGTCGCGGGTCAGCGTCGCTTCCCGTGGTGGCAGTTCAGCCTGTCGTCTCCCGGCAAACTCTTACCGCACCTGACAGCGATCATCGCTCTCCTTGGGGAGCAGCACTGGATCTCCGTATCTGGGCTGATGTCTACGCCTCAATCAACGATGGTCGTAGAAGGCGCGCACACGCCAGTCGAATGGTTCCGTAACGGTGGAGGGATTGACGCGCTCGAAGAGATCCTCGAGGCACAGCGGTGGCGCTGATGTGTCGGACTGCTCGTTGAGACGCCTGCGCGAACGCTGACCACTTCCTGCGCCGGCGCACGCTGGTAGTCTCCCCGTGGTCACCCGGAGGTGACTTCGCATCGTTAGCTCGTCCGCTGTGGGTCGAGCTTGAGACGTGTCATGACGGCACCTTCGACTTGGTTGGTATCGCTTCTTCTCCGGAGCCTGAACCGAGGCTTACACAGTGTTAGCTAAGACCGGGGACTTACGGGATCCAGGGTGCGTGCGGGGTGCGCGACAGGAAGGCTGGGGGCCGCTGCTATCACCCGGTCAAGAGCTGAACGAACTCGTTCGAATCCGGGGGCACTCTGTGCCCACGACGCGAAGTCGTCGCGCTCCGCTGACTCATTGAACGCCGACCCGATGGCAAGCCGGATGAACGTGTCGTCGTGAATGATGCTCACGACGATGTGTGCGAATCGAGGACCGGATTCCCACATAGGAATTTGATTCGATAGAAGAACCTCTTCTGGTGTGATGCGGTCTCGATGCAGATAGAGGACTATCTGCCCCCATTTATCGGCGGCGGACCCGAGAAGTGCGTCGCTAGCGATCAGCGTTGATGTGTAAGCCTCGAACATGGCCGCAGTTGACTCGTTGTGCAGAGCGGACAGGGCGATACGTTCGGCCAAGGACATCCGCGACCTAGTTCGAGTAAGTTCGCTTCCTCCAGAGGATAGGCGCGGACGAGCGGAAACCGTATACCCCTCGCTGATGCCAAGGAATTCCCGGTTCGAGCTCGCGTAGGCTCGCGCTCCGCCAAAGGCATCAAAGTTGAACCACTCGGTATGCCCAGCGATATTCGAGGGCATCCTGAAGCGCGAGTCGGATAGCACGCGGTGGAGCGTCTCCTCAGCCCACTTGGCGCGGACCTCACCGCTGAAGTCGAACACGAGCGACTCCGCAAAATCGGTCTGGGCATGAGGCTGGATCGCAGCCCAGCGCAAGAGGGGATTCCTCGCGATGCCAACCTTGAACCGCTCATGCGAGGCGTGTACCAGGAAGTAGAGATGCTGGTTCCGAGCCATGCGGTGCACCATACCGCGGTCGGCACTGGGCGGAGGGCCGCCAAGAGTCTGAAGGCATGCGCGAACACCTCGGTACGCGGCCACGATCGCGGCTGGGATGGAACGGTGATCTCCGCCCCGCAAGCCGCGGGCGTCGATACCTGCCGATGACCCAGCGACTCGCTCTCCGAGAGAGTCAGTACGTCGTGGGGAGCTCTACCTGTTGGTCCATTCCAATGTGACGCTGTCTGCGGCACCGTCGAGAGTCGTCACTCGCTTGCCGTGACCCACCGGGTGGATCCTGACCACCATGAGGGTCTCGACTAGGAGGCGTCGTCGAGCCAAAGTCGCGTCACTCCACCATTCTCGGACGTCGTCGACAAGAGCTAGTTCAGCCAGCGGATCCTCGAGAACCGCGAGCGCTATCTGATCGCCGATCGTCTGTAGCTCGCGAGCGATGCCCACCAGGCTCTCGTCGGCCTCGGCGTCAGTCATCAATCCGCGCGCGACAAAGCTCGCGATCAACTGTCGGCGGCGCTTCAAAGCTTCGCGTGTCGAATTGAGCATGGCGATGTCGATCGCGTCCGAACGCGGGGCCACGAGGTCCGCAGCGTCTTTTTCCGCGAGGCGCGCGATGCAGACCTCGGAGACGTACCGGTCGATGATGTCACCGTTGCGCATGAAGTGACCATTCGGGCAGCGATACGCGTGGTAACGACGCGACGGTGCTGCACCACCGCCACTCTTGCGGGCTGTGGGATGGGTCTCGCCGCTGGCCGAACGGATGGAGCGCGAGCAAATCGCGCACACAGCGAGCCCGGATAAGAGCCACTTTCGTGCAGTACCAGTGTGGTTCGGTCGTACGCCGATCAGGCGTCCACGGCTTGCAACTAGCTGTTCGCGCTCGATGATGGGTTCCCATGCGCCCGGCGTGCAGGACTCCAGGTCAATGGCCGTCGCATCGAACTCGCCCGTCGGCTGAGCTGGCGGGAGGAGCGCCGCATAGAGCGGGTTCAGCAGGACCCGTCGAACTGTCGTCGACTGCCAGCGAACGCCTCGACGGGTCAACTTGCCAGCGTCGCTGAGATCTCGAGCGATCTGAGCAAGCGGTGCGCCGGCGAGGAACTCGCGAAAGATATGTCGAACGTCCGCTGCTTCGGCGTCGTTGACTTTGTACCTCGTACCGGCAGCGTCTCGTTCGATGCTCGGCACCCAGCTGTACCCGTGCGGGGGCTTGCCTGGCGTGGGATGCCCTGCGAGCCGCCGCCCCACGGCGTAGCGCGCAGCTCGCTCTGTCTTGATTCGGACCTCGCGTTCAGCAAGAAGCACGAGCTGCTTGAGCATGAAATCATCGAGCTCAGTGTCGATGCCCTCGCGGATCACGACGAC
Organism: Microbacteriaceae bacterium PS02344; assembly: GCA_029959905.1. Lineage (GTDB taxonomy): Bacteria > Actinomycetota > Actinomycetes > Actinomycetales > Microbacteriaceae > Microbacterium. The sequence continues at coordinate 9,378 of JASCNZ010000003.1, read as the reverse complement.
TCGGATGTCGCGGCGCGGCGGCCGTATGTCGAGCACGTCGACGAGGCTGCGGGTGATGCGCGACGTCTCGGTAACGATGACGGTGTCGAACTCGCCGGCGTCGAAGGCCTTCAGCATCGCTGACCACGCAGTCTTCGGTCCTCGCTCTTTGGAGGCGGACGTGTCGTTATCCTGGTGTTCCGAGACGACGCGCCAACCGCGGCGGTGAACTTCTGTGCGACAGTCGTCGAGCTGCTGAGCGATGCCTTGATCTTCGTCGACCGACTGTCTTGCATAGATGGCAACGCGCGGGACGGGGCCGGGTGCGGAGGTCATACCGCCATCTTGACAGAGTATGCCTTTCGGCGACCACGGCCGCCATCGTCGTGATCGCGTACTCGGCGGTCGCGGCGCCGGAGTCGTCGCCGAACAGCGTCCTCGCGCGACGTCCGTCGAGAGGCGGGAGCCCGGGTTTCGCGACCCCTGCATCCCTCCTCTGCAGGAGGTGCGCGGTCCGGGACGGGCGTGGGCGCCCTGAGCGTGTCGTGGTCATGGGTGTCTCCTTCTTCTCTGCGGACGCGGATGCGCCCGGTCTTCGTGGTTCGGTGGGGTGCGTCGGGTGGGCAGCGATCGGGTGGGCAGCGGTCGTCAGGTGGGCAGCGGGGTCGACCCCAGGACGCTCAGCAGCAGCGGGGCCACGCCGAGCAGGAGGAAGGCGGGTAGGGTGCAGACCCCGAGCGGAAGCAGCAGGCGCGTCGACAGACGCGCGGCACGTATCCGTCCGCGCACACGAGCCGCGTGGCGCTCGTGCGCGGCGGCGGCCCGGAGCAACTCCACCGCGGGTACGCCCGCGCTCCGCGACAGGTCGAGGACGATCGGCACGCGCGAGTCGTCGACCATCTCGACCGACGACTCGCTGACGAGTCGCCGGGCCCGCTCGACGGATGCCCCGCCGGAGAGCGCGACAGCGACCAGTTCGGCCTGCAGACCCGGGGTGCCCGGTGGGGGCACGGCCCTCGCGAGAAGGCGGCGCGTCCAGGTCCGCGCGGCGAGGACGAGCGCCAGACCCACGGCGAGGCAGACCGCGCCGATCGGATTCCGGGTGACCGCGCCGAGGGTGTCGAAACCGAGCACGAGTCCGAGGAACAACCCGGCCATCGGCATCCACAGCAGCAGCCGAGCGGTGCCGGCGGGCTCGGCGAGGGCGATCCGTACGTCGTCCGCGCCCGCTGCCGCGTCTCGGAGCGTCTCGGCGACGGACCGGAGCACATCGGCCAACGGCGCCCCGACCGTGGTCGCGATCTCCCATGCGGCGGCGACATCGCGCCACGCACCGCCTTCCGCCTCCAGCGCCTCGACCACCCCGTCCCCCTTCCGAAGCCGTGCCGCGATCGCCTCGGCGCGAGGATCGCCGGTCGTGGCCAGGTGGTGCCATGCCTCGGCGGGGTGCGCGCCGGCCTGCAGGAGAACCGCGAGCATCTGCAGGCACGTCGCCGCTTCCATCGCGTCGACCGCCCCCGAGCGCGCTCGCACCCCACCCGCACGCCACATCACCACGGCCGGACCTCTTCGATGCTCAGTCGCTCGCCGCGCAGGACGAGCGTCCCGGCTCGCCCGATGCATCGCGTGCCGTCGGGGAGCCGTTCGAGGTGCAGCACCACCCCGAACGCGCTCACCGCCTGACGGGCGAGGGCGGTCGCGTCCATCCCGGCCAGCGCGCCGAGCGCCTCGAGACGAGCGGGCACGTCACCCAGACCGCTCGCATGCATCGTGCCGGCGCCGCCGTCGTGACCGGTGTTCAGCGCCGACAGGAGTTCACGCACCTCTTCACCACGACACTCCCCCACGATCAATCGGTCGGGCCGCATGCGCAACGACTCCCGCACCAGTCGCGCCAGCGTGATCCCGCCGGCGCCCTCGAGGTTCGACTGCCGCACCTCGAGGGCGACGTGGTGCGGATGGTTCGGGCGCAGTTCGGCCACGTCCTCGATCGTGACCAACCGTTCCCCCGGTGCGGCGTGAGAGAGGAGAGCGGACAGCAGGGTCGTCTTGCCCGTGCCCGTGCCGCCCGTGATGAGCACGTTGGCGCGCTCGGCCACCAGCCGCCGCAACCAGCGCTCCTGACGCCGGTCGATGCTGCCGAGTGCGGTGAGCGCCTCGAGGTCGGCAGCGCGGACACGAGGGATGCGGATCGACAAGGCGGTGCCCGCGGTCGCGACCGGCGCCAGTACCGCGTGCACTCGGACCCCCGACGAGAGCCGGACGTCGACGCAGGGGGCCTGGTCGTCGAGGTGTCGTCCGCCCCGCCCGACCAGCGCGACGGCGAGGTCGCGCACCTCCCGCTCCGACGCCCGCCATTCGGGCACGTGCTCGACTCCCGCTCCGCGATCGACGAAGAGACCGGCGGCGCCGTTGACGAAGATGTCGGTCACCGCGAGATCCGTTCCCCACGGCGCGAGAGGGCCGAGATCGGCGTGCAAGCGACGGTCCGACTCGCGTGCAGTGCCGCCGCGCCCGTCGGCCGGCGCGGGACGCGGGAGGAGGAGGAACGGTTCAGGCATGCGAAGACGCTAGATCGGACCGTCCCTACGGATTCCCCGGCGTCCCGCAACGTGTGCACAGCATCTCGCGAGCGCACTTTCGTGCAGGACGCATCGTCGACGACGAACGAATCGGTCACCGTCGGTCGGCGACCCGCCGCCGCGCACGAAGAAGGCGGCACCTCATGGGGGGAATGAGGTGCCGCCGGACGCGATCCGATCGGGGGAATCGGGCGCGCAGAAGCCGGAATGAGTATTCGGCTGGAGTTGAGCGTACACAAGGCGACCGTCCTCACAAAACCCGCCACGCTACCTACTTTCGGCAGTATGCCGCCGCGGTGGGCGAGACTAGATTCACTCTGTCCCTGGCGCACCACCGGGGCATGTCCAGCCGCAAAGGAGCGTCTGCCGATGAGCAGCCAGATCGACCACCTTCTCGACGAGAGCCGCCAGTTCCCGCCCTCCGCGGAGTTCGTGGCGCAGTCCATCTCCTCCCCCGCGCTGTACGAGCGCGCAGCCGCCGACCGCGAGGGCTTCTGGGCCGAGCAGTCCCGAGAACTCGTGCACTGGCACACGCCCTTCACGCGCGTGCTCGACTGGTCGACCCCGCCGTTCGCGAAGTGGTTCGACGACGGAGAGCTCAATGTCGCCTACAACTGCCTCGACCGCCATGTCGAGGCAGGCAACGGCGACCGCGTCGCCCTGCACTGGGAGGGCGAACCGGGCGATTCCCGCACCATCACGTACGCCGAGCTCACCGACGAGGTCAAGCGCACGGCGAACGTGCTCACCGACCTCGGCGTCGGCCACGGCGACCGGGTCGCCATCTACCTCCCGATGATCCCCGAGGCGATCGCCGCCATGCTCGCCGTCGCCCGCCTCGGCGCCATCCACTCGGTCGTGTTCGGCGGTTTCAGCGCCGACAGTCTGCGTGCACGCATCGACGATGCGGGCGCGAAGGTCGTCATCACGGCCGACGGCGGCTACCGCAAGGGGCGCGTCTCCGCGCTCAAGCCCGCCGTCGACCAGGCGCTGAGCGATCGCGGCGACGGCGAGCAGCAGACCGTCGAGCACGTGCTGGTGGTGCGCCGCGGCGGCAACGACGTCGAGTGGGTCGAAGGACGCGACGTATGGTGGCACGACGCCGTGCCGACGGCATCCGCCGAGCACGTCGCGCAGGCGTTCCCCGCAGAGAACCCCCTCTTCATCCTCTACACCTCTGGAACGACCGGGAAGCCGAAGGGCATCCTGCACACCTCCGGCGGTTACCTCACGCAGGCCGCGTACTCCCACAAGTACGTCTTCGACCTGCACGCCGAGAGCGACGTCTACTGGTGCACCGCCGACATCGGCTGGATCACGGGGCATTCGTACGTCACCTACGGTCCGCTCGCCAACGGGGCGACGCAGGTGATCTACGAGGGCACGCCGGATGCCCCGCATCCCGGGCGCTGGTGGGAGATCATCGAGAAGTACAAGGTGTCGATCTTCTACACCGCGCCGACGGCGATCCGTTCGTTCATGAAGATCGGACGCAGCGTGCCGAAGAAGTTCGACCTCTCCTCGCTCCGCGTGCTCGGCTCGGTGGGAGAACCCATCAACCCCGAGGCGTGGATGTGGTACCGCGACGTGATCGGCGGCGGTCGCGCCCCGATCGTCGACACCTGGTGGCAGACCGAGACCGGCGCGATCATGGTGTCTCCCCTGCCCGGCGTCACCGCCACGAAGCCGGGCTCGGCGCAGGTGCCCCTCCCCGGCATCTCGATCGACGTCGTCGACGAGAAGGGCGAGGAGGTCGGCACCGGCAACGGCGGCCTGCTCGTCGTCACGGAGCCCTGGCCGAGCATGCTGCGCGGCATCTGGGGCGACCCCGAGCGCTTCCGCGAGACCTACTGGGAGAAGTTCGAGGCTCAGGGCTACTACTTCGCCGGAGACGGCGCGCGCCTCGACGACGACGGCGATCTCTGGCTGCTCGGCCGCGTCGACGACGTCATGAACGTCTCGGGCCACCGTCTCTCGACGGCGGAGATCGAGTCGTCGCTCGTCGCCCACGAGGCCACCGCCGAGGCGGCCGTGGTCGGGGCATCCGACGAAGCGACCGGACAGGCCGTCGTGGCCTTCGTGATCGTCAAGCAGAGCTACCTCGACGCGCACGATCCGGCGGGCCTCGCCCAGCAGCTGCGGCTCTGGGTCGGCGAGCAGATCGGCGCGATCGCCCGCCCGCGCGACGTCTACATCGTCGGAGAGCTGCCCAAGACCCGCTCGGGCAAGATCATGCGCCGCCTGCTGCGCGACGTAGCCGAGGGCCGCGAGGTCGGCGATACGACGACGCTCGCCGACACCGCCGTGATGACGATCATCTCGTCGCAGGTCAAGTAGTCACGAGACACGAGGACGGATGCTCAGGCGAGGAGGAAAGCGACCTCGACCTCGACCGGGCTGTCGAGCGGGAGGACCGACACACCGACGGCCGCGCGGGCGTGCCGCCCCGCGTCGCCGAAGATCTCACCGAGCACCTCGCTGGCGCCGTTGATGACCCCGGGCTGCCCCGTGAACTCGGGCACGGACGCCACGAACCCGCCGACCCGGAGCACACCGCCGAGGCGGTCGACGCCCCCGGCGGCATCCGCGGCGGCGGCCAGCGCGTTCAGGGCGCACGTGCGCGCGTACGCCTTCGCGTCGTCGGGGTCGACGTCGGCGCCGACCTTGCCCGTCGCGGGCAGGGCTCCGTCGACGAAGGGCAGCTGACCCGAGGTGTAGGCGACGCCGCCGTGCACGACGGCCGGCACGTACGACGCGACCGGGGCGGCGACGGCGGGCAGGTCGATGCCGAGTTCGGCGAGCCGGGCGGAGACGGTCACGCGGCACCCCCGTCGAACTGGCGCGCGGCCTGAGCGGCGGCGGCGAGACCCGACTGGTTCGAGCCGTCCTGCGTCACCGGGCGCTTGAAGTAGGCGACCAGACCGCCCTCGGGCCCCTGCACGACCTGCACGAGCTCCCAGCCCTGCTTGCCCCAGTTGTTGAGGATGGCCGCGGTGTTGTGGATCAGCAGCGGCGTGGTCAGGTACTCCCACGTGGTCATGGCTCTCCCAATCGGGTCGGTCGCGGGCGCGGATCGACACGGGCCCGTCAGAGGCGGTATTCAGGGAACTCCCCTACGATCAAGCGTATGCCTCACAAGACCCGTACGGTGAAAGGCGTGCTCGGTGGCCTGCTCGGGCTCGTCGGCCTGAGCGCCGTCGCCGGACTCCTCGTCGCCACCAGCGTGACCCCCGTCATCGCCATGACCGGTGTCGCCGGCAACAGTGCTCTGACGATGTTCGAGAAGCTGCCGGACAACCTCAAGGTCGACGCCCCCATGGAGCAGTCGACCATCTACGCAAACAACCCGGCTGGCGGCGACCCGATCGTGCTCGCGACGTTCTACGAGCAGAACCGCGTGCCGATCACGTACGAGCAGCTCTCCCCCACGCTCATCAACGCGATCCTCTCGTCGGAGGACAAGAACTACTACGACCACGGCGGCGTGAACGTCGGAGCGACCGTCAAGGCCGTCATCGACAACGTCCGCGGCACCTCGTCGCGAGGCGCCTCGACGATCACGCAGCAGTTCGTGAAGAACGTGCAGATCCAGGAGTGCGAGCAGAACGCCGACACCGCGTCGGAGACCTACGCCGAAGACCTGCAGAAGTGCTGGGAGGAGGCGACCGAGGCGACGGGCGCGGCCGGCATCGAGCGCAAGCTGCAGGAGATGCGGTACGCCATCCAGATCGAGAAGGAGTACTCGAAGAACGACATCCTCCTCGGCTACCTGAACATCGCGAACTTCGGCGGCACCGTCTACGGCATCGAGGCCGCGGCCCGCTATTACTTCTCGACGTCGGCCGCGAACCTGTCGATCGCCCAGGCCGCCACGCTGGCGGGCATCGTGCAGAATCCGAACTCGCTCCGCATCGACCGCGCCGAGGGCCAGAACTCCCTCGCCGACGGCTTCGCCGACACGCTCAACCGACGCGACTACGTGCTCGGCCGCATGCTCGCCGACGGCAAGATCACGCAGGCCGAGTACGACGAGGCGAAGGCCACCCCCATCCAGCCGGCGATCCAGGTTCCCGTCCAGGGCTGCAGCACGGCCGGCCGCAGCGCCTACTTCTGCCAGTACGTGAAGTCGATTATCGAGAACGATGAGGCATTCGGCGCCTCGCCGCAGGAGCGTCGCGAGCTGCTGCGTCGCGGCGGCCTCAAGATCTACACCACGCTCGACATGCGCATTCAGGACCCGGCCGCGCAGGCCATGGCCGACATCGTTCCGGCGAACGTCGACAACCAGCACTTCGGCGCTGCGGGCGTCTCGGTCGAGGTTGGCACCGGACGCATCCTCTCGATGACGCAGAACACGAACTTCCAGGAGACCGCGTCCGACGACCAGGCGTTCACCTCGCTGGTGTTCGCCGGCGATGCGAAGTACGGCAACTCCGGCGGGTTCCAGGTCGGCTCGACATATAAGCTCTTCACGCTCATCGACTGGCTCGAGAAGGGCCACTCGGTGAACGAGGTGCTCAACGGCCGCGTGCAGACGAACCTCAAGATGAAGGTGTGCGGCGACACCCAGAACGTCGACACCAAGAAGATCGGAAACTTCGGCGGTGGCCAGGGCGGCACGAACAGCGTCATGAACTTCACGGCGCAGTCGTTGAACTCGGGATACTTCGCCATGGCCGCGAAGCTCGACATCTGCGACATCAACAAGGTGGCCGACCGCATGGGCGTCACGTATGCCAGCGGCAAGAAGGTCACGGACCAGAATGTGCCGTCCGACGTGCTCGGACCGAAGAACATCTCGCCGCTCGCGATGGCGAACGCCTACGCGACGGTGGCGAGCGGCGGCACGCTCTGCGCTCCGCGCGCGATCGACAAGGTGCTCAACGCTGACGGCACGGAGCACGAGATCCCGCAGATCGACTGCAAGGAGGGTGTCCTCGCCCCGGAGGTCGCGGCGACCGCGGCGTATGCGCTCCAGGGCGTCATGGCCGGCGGTGGAACCGGCTCACGAGCGAACCCCTTCGACGGGACCCCCCTCATCGGCAAGACCGGAACGCACGACCGGTGGTCGACCATGATGATCGAGTCCAGCAGCAAGGTCGCCACCGCCGTGTGGGCCGGTCGCTGGGATGGGCAGGCCGACATCTATCGGCGTAGCTCCGGCACCGGATACACCCTGAACGATGTGCGTTACCCGCTCGCGAAGGCCGCGCAGTCGGCGGCGAACGACGCCTACGGCGGCGACCGATTCCCCCAGCCCGACAACTCACTGACCCGCCAGGTGCTCACCGACGTTCCGAACGTCGTGGGCATGACGATCGAGGAGGCCAGGGCGGCCCTCGAGGGCGCGGGCTTCGCGGTGGCCGACGGGACACCGGTGAACAGCGACCAGGCCACCAACATCGTCGTGGCGCAGGACCCGCAGGGCCAGGCCCCCAACGGTGCGACGATCACGATCTCGGTGAGCAACGGCCAGGGCACCACGGTGCCCGCCGACCTCGTCGGCATGTCTCGCGGGCAGGCCTCGGCCAGTCTCCTCGGGGCCGGCTTGAGTCCGCAGTTCGACGCGACCTGCAGTACCGGCGGCTCGAAGGTCACCGCGACCGATCCGGCGCCCGGCTCCGCCACGACCCGGTCCTCGACCGTGAACGTGGCGTGCGGGTGACCGCGCGACGTACGGCGCACCCGGCCCTCATCGCGCTCGGCGCGGTGGGGGCCGCTGGCGCCGCGGCCGCGGTGTGGGGCATCGGCATCGAGCGGTACCTGTTCACGGTGCGCGAGGCGACGGCATCCGCTCTCCCCGAGGGTTCCGCACCCCTGCGCATCCTGCATATCTCCGACGTGCACATGGCGCCCTGGCAGCACCGCAAGCAGGACTGGCTCGCGTCGCTCGCCCAGCTGCAGCCCGATCTCATCGTCAACACGGGCGACAACCTCGGTCACCGGGACGGTCTCGAGGGCATCCGTCGGGCGTTCGAGCCTTTCGCGGGCATTCCCGGCGTCTTCGTGCACGGCTCGAACGACGTGAGCGAACCGTCGCCGCGCAACCCGATCAAGTACTTCACCGGTCCGTCGAAGACCGCGGCCGAACCGAAGCGCCTCGACACCGCCGCGATGGACCGCTATTTCACGGACGAGCTCGGCTGGACCGACCTGAACAACACCGCGGCCCGTCTCACCGTGGCGGGCCTCGATGTCGACCTCGCCGGCGTCGACGACCCCCATCGCAAGTGGGACCGCCTCGACGACCTGCCGGATGCTCTGGACGCGCTCGGGGCCCGGTCCTCGACCACTCCAGTCCTCGGCGTCGCGCACGCGCCCTACCAGCGTGTGCTGAACGGCTTCATCGACCTCGGTGTCGACGCCATCCTGGCCGGTCATACGCATGGGGGCCAGGTGTGCCTGCCCGGCTTCGGCGCCCTCGTCGCGAACTGCGACATCCCTCTGAGGCAGGCCAAGGGACTCAGCACCTGGGAGCATGACGGACGCACCGTGCCGTTGAACGTCAGCGCGGGGTGCGGCCACTCGATCTACGCCCCCGTACGCTTCGCCTGTCGCCCAGAGGCGACGCTGCTCACCCTCACGGCGCGCGGATGATCGCCCGATTGGGCGCTCGCGGGTTTTCCTTGTAGACTCGGAGGGTTGCAAACGGGGTGTGGCGCAGCTTGGTAGCGCGCTTCGTTCGGGACGAAGAGGTCGCAGGTTCAAATCCTGTCACCCCGACCAGTGACACCGGAAGGCCGCCCGCGAGGGCGGCCGTCCTCGTATCCGGTCCCCGGGGCCCCCCCCCGCGCCCCGCGCAGTGTGGTTTAAAAAA
>JASCNZ010000039.1 GCA_029959905.1 Microbacteriaceae bacterium PS02344 | reverse complement strand
CCTCCCGGCCCCACTTTCGGCCGCGCCCGCCCGCCCGGCGCCAAATAATGGGCGACGGGAAGCGTGAGTACGCGGGGTGACGGGCGCCGCGACAGGGAGGACTCGACTTATGGTCGGGGGGACACTAAGATCGAGCGCGGAGGTTAAGGTGCCTGAGACCCGAAGTGAAGAGATCCGTGTGGCGGGATCCACCGTGATCCTCACCCTGCGCCCATCGGGCGACGCGGCGCCCCGGTTGGCCATCCCGCTCGTGCATCGCACGCGCGAACCCTTCGCCGACCGGTGGGCGCTGCCCGGCGGCTGGATCGCCGCCGACGAGTCGCCCGTCGACACCGCGGCCCGCACGCTCGCCGAGACCACGGGGCTCGCACCGTCGTACCTCGAACAGCTCTACGCCTTCGGTGCCGTCGACCGCTCCCCCACGCGCGTGATCTCCATCGTGTATTGGGCTCTGCTGCGGCAGGACGACGTGATCGCGCAGAGCGCCGCGCACGTCGCCGCGGGCAGGGCGCCCGAGAACGTCGAGTGGTTCGACGTCGATGCGCTGCCCGCGCTGGCCTTCGACCACGCGGACATCATCGAGTACGCGCTGTGGCGCCTGCGCAACAAGGTCGGCTACAGCCGCGTCGCGCACGGCTTCCTGCCGTCGGAGTTCACCCTGTCCGACTTGCGAGAGGCCTACGAAGCCATCCTCGGCAGACACCTCGACCCCGCCAACTTCCGACGGCAGGTGGAGGCCGCCGGGAACCTCATCCCCACCGACCGCTTCCGCACGGGCAGCCACCGGCCGGCCCGCCTCTACCGCGACAACACCGACGTCGAGCTGGCCGCCCGCGGCCCGCTCAGTCCCGCAGAAACGAGCATCCGATGAGCATCACCTTCCTCCCCGCGCCCGGCGCCCGTCCGATCGACGGATCCGTCGACCACGCCATTCAGGACATCGTCGCCGGACGCTCGACCGACGCGACCTGCACGACCGATCTCGCCGCCGGCCCGTGGGACTTCGACGTCCGCCCCGGCTACGGCCCCGGATCGTCGATGGGCGACGTCATCCCCACCGGCGCCCCGCGGCAGGGCGAGCTCCCGGTCGCGTACCGCGAGGCCTCGGAGGAGGAGCTGGATGCCCGCATCCGCACGGCCAAACAGGTGCTCGGCGACCGGGTCGTGGTGCTCGGGCACTTCTACCAGCGCGAGGAGGTCGTGCGTCACGCCGACTACGTGGGCGACTCCTTCCAACTCGCCACGGCCGCGAAGGGCCGGCCCGACGCCGAGGCCATCGTCTTCTGCGGCGTGCACTTCATGGCCGAGACGGCCGACCTTCTGTCGGGGCCGGAGCAGGCCGTGGTGCTGCCGAACCTGGCCGCCGGATGCTCCATGGCCGACATGGCCGACATCGACCAGGTCGAGGAGTGCTGGGAGCAGCTCGCCGATGCGCTCGGCCCCCTCGACGTCGCCGACGACGAGGGCCTGGTGCCCGTGATCCCCGTCACGTACATGAACTCCTCCGCGGCGATCAAGGGATTCGTCGGTCGGCACGGGGGCATCGTGTGCACGTCGTCGAATGCGCAGACCGTTCTGGAGTGGGCGTTCGCGCGGGGACGCCGCGTGCTCTTCTTCCCCGACCAGCACCTCGGACGCAACACCGCCAAGGCCATGGGCGTGCCCCTCGAACGCATGCCGATGTGGAACCCGCGCCGTCCGTGGGGCGGGTCGTCGCCTGACGCGCTGGTCGACGCGCGGGTCATCCTCTGGCACGGGTTCTGCTCGGTGCACCGACGGTTCACGGTCGGGCAGATCGACCAGGCCCGCGCGGAGCACCCTGGCGTTCGCGTCATCGTGCACCCGGAGTGCCCGATGGAGGTCGTCGACGCGGCCGACGAGGCCGGATCGACGGACTACATCCGACGGGCCATCGACGCCGCCACCGAACCCACCACGTTCGCGATCGGCACCGAGATCAACCTCGTCAAGCGTCTGGCCGCGCAGTATCCGCAGCACGAGATCTTCTGCCTCGACCCGGTGGTGTGCCCGTGCTCGACGATGTACCGCATCCACCCCGGTTACCTCGCATGGGTGCTCGAGGAGCTGGTCGCCGGCCGAACCCCGAATCGCATCACCGTGCCTGCCGACGTGGCCGACCCCGCTCGCGTGTCACTCGAGCGCATGCTCGCCGCGAAGCCCCCGGCACCGGTCGCCCGATGAAGATCATCGTCGCCGGCACCGGCATCGCGGGACTCACCGCGGCGCTCCACGCGCGCGAGCGCGGGCATGACGTGACGATCGTCACGAAGAGCGCCTTCGGCGAGGGATGCACGCGCTACGCGCAAGGCGGCATCGCGGGGGTCCGCGGGCCGGGCGATTCCACCGCGCAGCACGCCGCCGACACGATCGCCGCCGGTGCCGGTCTCGCTGACGTCGCTGCGGTGGAGGCTCTCGTGAACGGTGCAGACGCCGCCCTGGCCGATCTCGTCGCCCGCGGCGTCGCGTTCGATCGGGACGCCTCGGGGCAGCTGCGCCGCGGCCGGGAGGCCGCGCACCGCCACGCGCGCATCGCCCATGCGGGCGGCGACGCGACGGGTGCCGAGATCTCGCGGGCGCTGACCGACGCGGTCCGCCGCGCGGGCATCGGCGTCGCGGAGCAGGCGATGCTCGTCGACCTCCACGTGGAGGCCGGGGCCGTGCGCGGCGTGCGACTGCTGCGCGACGGCCGGTTCGACGACCTCGAGGCCGACGCCGTGGTGCTCGCCACGGGGGGCGCCGGTCGGCTCTACTCCCGCACCACGAATCCGGAGGGGACCACGGGTGACGGCATCGCCGTCGCTCTGCGCGCGGGAGCCCGGGTCTCCGACCTGGAGTTCGTGCAGTTCCATCCGACGGTGCTCGCCGGCACAGACCCGTTCGTCCTCTCCGAGGCCGTGCGCGGCGAGGGCGCGACGCTGCTCGACGACGCCGGCCGACGGTTCTGCCTCGACGTGCATCCCGACGGCGAACTCGCGCCGCGCGACGTCGTCGCGCAGGCGATCGCCCGGCAGTGCGCGCGGCAGGGGGCACCCGTGCTCCTCGACGCGACGATGCTCGGCGCGTCGACCCTGGCCCGCCGCTTCCCGACGATCGATCGCGTCACGCGCGAACGCGGCTTCGACTGGTCGCGCGAGCCGCTGCCCGTGACCCCGGCCGCCCACTACCTCATGGGCGGTATCGACACCGACCTCGACGGCCGCACGTCGCTCCCCGGCCTGTTCGCCGCCGGCGAGGTCGCCCGCACCGGTGTGCACGGGGCGAACCGTCTGGCTTCCAACTCCCTGCTCGAAGGCGCCGTGTTCGGGGCGAGGGTCGCCCGCGCAGTGACGGAGCCGTGGCCCCCGGGCGCGTCACCGGCGAACGAACTCACGAAGAGCGCAGCCCCCGACCACCTTCCCCTCCGCAACGCCGCCGCGCCCCCCGCCTTCTCCCGCGCCACCCTGCAGGAGCTCATGAGCGCACACGTCGGCCTGCTCCGGAGCGACGCGGGCCTCGCGCACGCCCGGCAGACGCTGCACGCCTGGGCCGCCTCCCCCGCCCGCCTCGCCACCCTCGCCGACCACGAGAACGCGAACCTCCTCCTGGTCGCCCAGGCGACCGCCTCCGCCGCCGCGGCGCGCACCGACTCCGTCGGCGCCCACGTGCGCGAACCCGCCCTGATCGGAGTCTGATGCTCACTCCCGCCACCATCCACCGCGTCGTCGGAGCCGCCCTTGAGGAAGACGCTCCGTGGGGCGATCTCACGAGCGAGGCGCTCATCCCCGCGGAGGCCGTCGCCACCGCCGACCTCGTCGCACGCGAGGCGGGGGTGCTGAGCGGCGGCGGCGTGTTCGCCGCTGCCTTCGCCCTCACTGACCCAGGCGTCGCGGTCGACGTCCACGTCGGCGACGGTGACGAGTTCGCGCCCGGTGACGTGCTCGCCTCGGTCTCGGGACCGGCGCGGAGCATCCTGACCGCCGAGCGCGTGGCGCTCAACTTCGCGCAGCGCATGAGCGGCATCGCGACTCTCACCGCGGCCTACGTGCGCGCGGTCGCCGGTTCGAGAGCCCGCATCGCCGACACCCGTAAGACGACACCCGGCCTGCGGGCCTTCGAGCGCCACGCCGTCGCCTCGGGGGGCGGCAGCAACCACCGCTTCTCCCTCTCGGACGCCGTCATGGCGAAGGACAATCACCTCGCCGTACTGACCCGCTCCGGCGTCGACACCGCGACCGCCCTGCGCGCGGCGATCGCGCGTCTGCCGCACACCGCCCACGTCGTCGTCGAGGTCGACCGGCTCGATCAGATCCCGGCCGTGCTCGACGGTGGCGCGCACACCGTGCTGCTCGACAACTTCTCGGTCGACGACCTGCGCGCAGGGGTCGCCCTGATCGACGGTCGGGCGACGGTCGAGGCCTCCGGCGGCGTCGATCTCGACACCGTCGGCGCGATCGCGTCGACGGGCGTCGACGTCATCTCGGTCGGCGCTCTCACCCATTCCGCCCGCGCCCTCGACCTCGGACTCGACCTGCGGATCGGCTGACGGTGCTCTACCTCGACCACGCCGCCACCTCGCCCGTGCGCCCGGAGGTTCGGGCTGCGATGGAGCCGTTCCTCACCGCGGCGTTCGGCAACCCGTCGAGCCGCCACACGGCGGGCGAGGCGGCGGCGCGCGCCCTCGACGACGCACGCCGGCGGGTCGCCCGCGTGCTCGGCATGCGCGTGGGAGACGTCGTGTTCACCAGCGGGGGCACCGAGGCCAACAACCTCGCCGTCAAAGGCATCGTGCTGGCGGCGCTGGAGCGCGGCGCGCGACACCTGGTCGTCTCGCCGATCGAGCACGAGTCCATCCTCGAGTCCGTCGAGTTCCTGCGGCGCTTCCACGGCACCGAGGTGACGGTTCTACCGGTCGATCGTCACGGCCGCATCGCACCGGAGGCGGTCGCCGACGCGGTGCGCGCCGACACGGCCCTCGTGACCTTCGGGCACGCCAACAACGAGATCGGGACGGTTCAGGATGCTCCGGCGCTGATCGCCGCCGCCCACGCCGCCCGCGCCCCGGTGCACCTCGACGCCGTGCAGTCGGCGGGCTGGCTGCCCCTCGGCGCACTCGACGCCGACGCGGTCTCGATCGCCGGCCACAAGCTCGGGGCACCCAAAGGTATCGGCGCCCTCGCAGTGCGCGGCCGGGTGCCGCTCGAGCCGCTGCTCCACGGCGGAGGACAGGAACGCGGGCGACGCTCCGGCACCGAGAACGTCGCCGGCGCGGTGGCCCTCGCCACCGCGCTCGAACTCGCCGAGGCCGAGCGCGACGAGGTGAGCGCCCGCGTCGGCGCGGCCACGCGGCGCTTCATCGATGCGGTGCTCGGCGCGGTCTCGCAGGCCGCGCTCACCGGCGACCCGGCGCACCGGCTGCCCGGCACGGCGAGCTTCACGTTCGCCGGCACGAGCGGCGAGGCGGTGCTGCTCGAACTCGAGCGCCGCGGCGTGATCTCGTCGAGCGGGTCGGCGTGCGCGGCCGGCAACGACGAACCGTCGCCCGTGCTCGTCGCCTGCGGCATCGACGCGGTCGTGGCCCAGACCGCCGTGCGCTTCACGTTCGGCCGCGAGGTGCTTCCCGACGACGCGCCCGAGAAACTCGCCGCGCTCGTCGTGGACGCCGTGCGCGCGGTCGCCTCCTGATCCGACGCACGTCGGCGACGATCGCCGCGGAACCCCGTCCTAGAATCGCAGGGTGAGCGCCCCCGATCCCATCGTGACGATGATCGTCCCGGGGCGCGACGTGGCGGCGTTCGCCCCGGCGGCCGTCGCGTCGCTGCGGGCGCAGACCGAGCCCCGCTGGCGAGCGATCCTCGTCGACGACGGATCGGTCGACGCGACGTCCGACATCTTCCTGGCCGCGGCGGCCGACGACCCCCGCTTTCAGGTGGTGCGTCACGATCGTGCGATGGGTCTGGGCGCGGCGCGCAACGCGGGCCTCGAACGGGTCGACACCCCGCTCCTGGGATTCCTCGACGCCGACGACGAGCTCACGCCGACCGCGCTCGCACGCATGACCGGCACGCTGCGCGAGACGGGGAGCGACTTCGTGGCCGGCGCGTACGTGAGATCCCGCTTGCAGGGAGACTCCTACGTCGCCGGTCGCGTGCAGCCCTGGGTGGCCGCCGCGACGGCACCCGAGCGTCGGCGCACGACGTTGCAGGAGCATTCGGATGCCTCCGCCAACATCGTCGCCTGGTCGAAGGTGAGCCGCACCGCATTCTGGGAAGACCTGCGATTCCCCGAGGGCGTCGCCTACGAGGACCAGGTCGTCGCGCAGCTCATGTACACCCGGGCGCGCGCGTTCGACGTCATTCCCGATGTCGTCGTGGAGTGGCGATTGCGTGCCGACGGCACGTCGATCACGCAGGGCAAGGCGCGCGTGGAGGTGCTCGTGGACTACCTCGCGGCGCTGCGCGGCGGCATCGCCGTTCTCCGCGACGCCGGGGCGCACGCCGCGGTCGCCGCGCGCCTGTCACTGATCCTGACGATGGACCTCCCGTCGTTGCACGAGATCGCCGCCGAGCATCCCGACCCCGCCTACGCGGCCGCCCTCGACGCCTTCGTGGCCGACCTCCGAGCGCTCCCCGAGTACGCCGACGCCCGCCCCGACCCCTCGCTCACCGCCGGTCTCGCCTGGTGACCCGGCGCGGCCCGATACCGCGCCCCCAGCTCGACCCGGCACCGATCCCGCCCGCCGCCCCGCCCACCAGCACAGAACCCTCGGAGACGCATGAACACCTACCTCGACAGCCTGTTCTCGCTGCAGGGGCGCACGGCGCTCGTCACCGGCGGCAGCTCGGGCATCGGACGTGGCATCGCCACGGCTCTGGCCGGTGCGGGGGCATCCACCGTGATCCTCGCGCGCGGGGAGGAGCGGGTGTCCTCGACGGTCGACGAGATCCGATCCGCCGGCGGCATCGCAATCGGCGTCGTCGGAGACCTCGGCAGCCGCCCCGGCATCCACGCCGCGGCGGAGGCCGCTGCCGCCGCCTTCGGCGAACCCGACATCGTCGTGCACTCGGCCGGCATCAACATCCGTCCGCCGATGCCCGAGATCAGCGAGGCGGACTGGGACGCGACCATGACGGTGAATGCCCTGGCGCCGTTCCTGCTCGGACGCCGCTTCGCCCCGGGCATGGCGGAACGCGGCTTCGGCCGGCTGATCCACATCAGCTCGCAGCAGGCGCACCGCGCCTTCGCCTCCAGCGGGGTCTACGGCGCGTCCAAGGGAGCCGTCGAGTCGCTCATGCGGTCCGAGGCGGAAGCGTGGGGAGGCACCGGGGTCACCAGCAACACCCTCGTGCCCGGCTTCGTACTCACGCCCCTCAACGCCCGGCTGCAGAAGGACCCCGCGGTCGTCGCGGGGCTCGCGGCCCGCACCATGATCGGTCGCAACGGCCTGCCCGAGGACTTCGCCGGGGCCGCCGTGTTCCTCGCGGGTCCCGGATCGGCGTACGTCACGGGCCACTCGCTCTTCGTCGACGGAGGCCTCTCGGCGCACTGAGCGCCCGCTCGATCGCCCGTCCCTCGCCTTCGGGCGGAGACGACGGAACTCCACGGCACGGGACTCCGGGACGGAGCACCTTCTCCCCCGCCGACCCACCGGCGAACGCTCACCGGCGCGGATGCCCTCCCTGGCTCTCGGGGCTCGGGCCGGGGACCACGCGCAGAGATGCCGTCAGCACATCGGCGGCATCCGCCGAGACGGCATCGTCGGGCGCGCGGTCGGCACGACGCTCGGGAAGCGCGGCATCCATTCCGCCGGTGACGCGTTGCTCGACCACGGCCTCGGTCACGAGCACGCGGGATGCGGCGACCTGCTGCGCCGCGAGCTCGGCATAGAGGCCTCCGCGGTCGAGCAGCTCGGCGTGGGTGCCCGACTCGACGATCCGCCCCGCCTCGAGCACGTGGATGACGTCGGCGCCCATGACGGTCGAGAGCCGGTGCGCGATCGAGATCGTGGTGCGCCCCTTCGCCGCCTCGTCGAGCGCTTCCTGCACGACGCGCTCGGAGACGGTGTCGAGCGCCGAGGTCGCCTCGTCGAGCAGCAGCACCGGCGGGTCCTTGAGCAGCACGCGCGCGATCGCGATGCGCTGCTTCTCACCGCCCGAGAGGCGGTAACCGCGCTCGCCCACGACCGTGTCATAGCCCTTCTCGAAACCCGCGATGATGTGGTGGATGTTCGCCGCGGTGCACGCCTGCACGAGCTCGGCCTCGGTCGCATCCGGCTTGGCGTACAGCAGGTTCTCGCGGATCGTCGCGTGGAAGAGGTACGTCTCCTGCGAGACGATGCCGACGTCGTCGATGATCGACTCCTGCGTGAGCGTGCGCACGTCGGCGCCGGCGAAGAGCACGGCACCCCCCGCGGCCTCGTACAAGCGGGGAGCGAGATAGAGCACCGTCGTCTTGCCGGCTCCCGAGGGCCCTACGAACGCCACGTGCGCACCGGGTTCCGCAACGAACGACACGCCGTCGAGCGTGGGCCGGGCGTCGTCCGCGGCATCCGGATACCGGAAGACGACGTCGCGGAACTCCACGCGCCCGCGCGGACCCGGGGCGGCGTCGACCCGGATCGCGTCGGGCGCGTCCTGGATCTCGGGTACCAGGTCGAGGTATTCGAAGATGCGGGCGAAGAGGGCCGACGAGGTCTGCAGGTCGAGCGACACGCGCATCAGCCCCATGAGCGGTTGCAGCAGCCGCGCCTGCACGGTCGTGAACGCGACGACCGTGCCCGCGGTGATCGCTCCGCTTCCGCCGGCGATGAGGTAGCCGGAGACGAGGTAGATCACCGCGGGAACACTCGCCATGATCACCTGCACCACGGCGAAGAAGCCCTGGCCGCTCATCGCCCGGCGCACCTGCAGCACGACCTGGTTGCGGTTCTCGGCCTGGTAGCGCTGCGACTCTATGCGCTGCCGGTTGAACGCCTTGGACAGGAGCATGCCCGAGACGCTCAGCGTCTCCTGCGTGATCGAGGTCAGCTCCGACAGGGACTCCTGCGTCTCGCCGGCGATGCGGGCGCGCACCTGCCCGACCTTGCGCTGCACCACCACCAGGAAGGGCATGAGGACGACCGCGATGAGGGTGAGGCGCCAGTCGATGAGGATCATCGCGACGAGCGAGGCGACGACGGTGACGGTGTTGCCCAGGATGCTCGTCACGGTGTTGGTGAGCACGCCGGACACCCCGCCGACATCGTTCTGCAGGCGCGATTGGATGACACCGGTCTTGGTCCGGGTGAAGAAGCCCAGTTCCATCGCCTGCAGATGCTCGAACAGACGCACGCGCAGATCGCCGGTCACGCTGTTGCCGACGGTGGAGGTGAGCCACGTCTGCACCACGCCGAGTGCCGCGGAACCGAGGAAGAGCGCGATCATCGCCCCGACGAGCCACCCGAGCAGACGGAGGTCGGGGCCGCCGCCCTCCGTGGGGAACAGGGCGTCGTCGAATACCCGCTGCACGATCAGCGGGGGGATCACCGCCACGCCGGCACCGACCACCACCAGGATGCCGGTGAGGAGGATGCGCCACCGGTAGGGACGGAACAGCGCGACCACACGCCGCCCGAGGCCGTCGATGCGCGGCGCCTCGGCGTTCAGTCGCTTCTGCGCCTCTTCATCGACCCCGCGGAACCCGCCGGGGTGCCGTCCGCCCATACTCATCCCGTCAGCGTATCCAGGCCCGGGGACACCGAGGGTCGGGAGCATCCGCCAGACCGATATGCCGCGACTCGGGAATGGAATGTCCGATGCTGTGGTTACGCTGAGTGGCCTGACTGGTCCTCGCGCACTCGCGCACTCTTCTCTTCTCGTGCCCTGGAGGCCGTATGTCCGCCGTCGACACCGGGTCGATCCCGACCCGCACCACCGCCGACGGAGCGATCGCCCGCTCCGACATGCGCGTCATCTGGCTCCTGCTGGTCGCCGCATTCGTGGCGATCCTCAATGAGACCACCATGGGCATCGCCATCCCGCACCTCAACGACGACCTGGGCATCCCGCCCGAGCTCGGGCAGTGGCTGACGAGCGCCTTCATGCTGACGATGGCGGTCGTCATCCCCACCACCGGGTTCATCCTGCAGCGCTTCACCACGCGTCAGGTGTTCATCGCGGCGATGATCTCGTTCTCGCTCGGCACCCTCGTCTCGCTCGTCGCTCCCGGATTCGCGGTGCTGCTCATCGGCCGCGTCATCCAGGCGGTCGGTACGGGCATCATGATGCCCCTGCTCATGACCACGATCATGAACGTGGTACCCCCGCAGTCGCGCGGGCGCATGATGGGTCGCGTCGGCATGGTGATCTCTCTCGCGCCGGCCACCGGTCCCGTGCTGGCCGGCGCAGTGCTCGAGGTCGCCAACTGGCGGGCCCTCTTCGCGATCATCCTCCCGATCGCCCTCGTGGCCCTCGGCATGGGCGCGCGCTGGATGACGAACCTCGGCGAGACCCGCCGCATGCCCCTCGACGTGCTCTCCATCCCGCTCGCGGCACTCGGCTTCGGCGGCGTCGTGTTCGGCATCAGCCAGCTGGGCGGCGAGGGCGCGGGTTCCGGACCCGCCGCGGGTGCCACCGCTCTGGCCGTCGGCGTCGTCTCGCTCGCGCTCTTCGTCTGGCGTCAGCTGGTGCTGCAGCGCGCCGACGACGCACTCCTCGACCTGCGCGTGTTCCGTTCGACGAATTTCACCCTCTCGGTGATCATCATGTCGATCCTCGCGCTGTCGATGTTCGGCACCCTCACCCTTCTCCCTCAGTACCTGCAGAACGTCGTCGGCCTCGAATCGTTCAGCGCCGGTCTGATCCTGCTGCCGGGCTCGATCATGATGGGTCTGCTCGGCCCGCTCATGGGGCGCATCTACGACGCGCGCGGTACCCGTCCGCTCCTCATCCCGGGCACGATCCTCGTGTCGGCCGCCCTGTTCTTCTACTCCACGGTGGGCGAGCAGACGCAGTGGTGGGTGCTCGTGATCGTGCAGGCCGTGATGTCGGTGGGCCTCGCCATGTCGTTCACGCCGCTGTTCTCGGCCTCGCTCGGCTCGCTGGAGCGACCGCTGTACTCGCACGGCTC
Organism: Microbacteriaceae bacterium PS02344; assembly: GCA_029959905.1. GTDB lineage: Bacteria > Actinomycetota > Actinomycetes > Actinomycetales > Microbacteriaceae > Microbacterium. The sequence goes on along the minus strand of JASCNZ010000039.1, from coordinate 14,819 downwards.
GGCAGTGCTCAACACCATGCAGCAGGTGGCCGGCGCCGCGGGCGTCGCCGTTCTGCTCGTCACCTACTCGGCGATCCTGCACTCGGGCGAGGCCGAAGGACTGTCGACCGCGGTCGCGGGTGCGCCGGGCGCGCGAATGGCGTTCCTGATCGCCGCGATCATCTCCCTCGCGGCCGTGGCGCTGAGCGCGTTCGTGCGGAAGCCCGCAGAAGACGCCGCCGGTTTCCACGGAGGTCACTGACCCCGACCACCGGGCGAGCGGCGTCTGACGACCTACGGCTTCTTCGCGGCCGGCAGGCGACAGACGCCGCCGCTGCAGTAGCCGACGGTCTCGTCGCCGGCGTCTCCGCGAAGGAGGTCGAGGGTACCGGGCAACGGTCGGAGCCTGCGGGGCGCCTCCGGCTCACTGGCGTGTGCCTGCTGATCGGTCATCCCTCGATCGTACGCCTGTCGGACAGCACCGGCGTCGCTCGCACACCGCCGTCGTCACGGCACGGAAGGGGGTGTCGCCGCCCCTCCGGCGGGCGTAGCGTTCGCAGTGACGCCGGGCCCACCTCCCTCGTCGCGCCCGACGCGTCGACCAAGGAGCGCACCATGATCATCACTCCCCCGGATGCGGCATCCGTCTCGGGTCGCGCCGCCGAGATGTATGCCGCCGACATCGCCGACGACGGCTTCGTCTTCGCCCACACGCAGGCGATGTCCGTCAACCCCGAGGCGTACGCCGCATTCGAAGCCCTCGTGCACGCGGTGGTCCCCTCGATCGGCGTGCGGGTCTACGAGGCGGCGACCCTCGGAGCCGCGCGGGCGATGGGTTCGACGCACTGTCTGCTCGCGCACGCACGGCGCGCACTCCGCGCCGGAGTGGTCGACGAGGCCGGCATCGCGGCATTCGCGGCGCACGACGACCGGGGATTCGGGGCGGCCGAGCAGGCGGTGATCCGGTTCGCGGAGCGTCTGTCGACGTCACCGCGGTCGATGACGGATGCCGATTCCGAGGCCCTGCGCGCGCATGGCTTCTCCGACCGCCAGATCGTCGACATCGCCCTCGCCGCGGCCGCCCGCAACCTGTTCAGCCGCACACTTCAGTCCCTCGCCGTTCCCGTCGACGCAACGCCCGGACTGCCCCCGGGGATCGCCGCTGCGCTGATCCGTCTCGCCGGTGATGCAGACGAGGCGAGTACCGAGCGCGCCGGCCCGACAGACGCCGCCTGACCGACAGCGGATCGACAGCCGCGCCCCCTACGGTGGAGGAATGCTGAAGAGATCGATCGCCCGGGTGTTCTGGGCCGTCAGCCGCTGGACCCTGGTGGGTCAGCGCGCCGTGCCGACCCGCCCGACGATCCTCATCGGCGCCCCGCACACCTCCAACTGGGACTTCGTGCTCATGCTCGGCATCGCGTGGCGGCTCGGCATCGACGTGCACTGGCTCGGGAAGAAGAGCCTGTTCCGGGGCTGGCGCGGTCCGGTGATGCGTGCGCTGGGCGGCGTGGCGGTCGACCGCGACGACCCAAGCCGGGTGGTCGCCGAGGTCGTCGGTCAGGTGCACTCCGGCACGGTCTTCGGTCTCGTCATCACGCCGGACGGCACGCGCGGCGGTAACGACTTCTGGAAGTCGGGCTTCTACCGCATCTCCCGGGAGACGGGGATGCCGCTCACCCTCGGGTTCGTCGATCGCACGACGATGACCACCGGTCTGGGGCCGACGATCGAGACGACCGGCGATGTGCGGGCCGACATGGACCGCATCCGCGCGTTCTACGCCGACAAGGCGGGCGTGCGGCCGGAGCGCCGCACCGAACCGCGTCTGCGCGACGAGGACACTGCGGTCGACGGTCAGTCGACCTCTTCGACCTGAGTCCGCGCGTACTCGAGGTCCTCGGTCGAGAGCTCCTCCCGCATGCCGACGACCGCGCCGGTGATCTCGCGGATCTCCTCGCGCACGTCGTCACCGAGATGCGGCGCCTTCTCGAGCAGCTCGTGGCGCGCGTCGACCGACAGATGCGGCCACCAGTCCTGGATGGGGGGAAGGGTCATGAGAACGTCTCCTCGGGTCGGGGCGGGTCGGCTGGACAGGTGTGTCGGTGCGCATCAGACTGAGCGCATGAGTGTGGAGATGGCAGACGCGGGGCACGACGACCGCGCCGACGGACGCGATGAGACCCCGAACGAGCGGGCCGATCGCAACTGGGACGAGCTGCTGCAGGAGCTGCGCGTGATGCAGACCGGCACGCAGATCCTCACCGGCTTCCTGCTCGCGGTCGCCTTCCAGCCGCGGTTCACCGACATGGACGAGCTGCAGCGCGATGTGTACGTCGTGCTGGTCGCTCTGGCCGCGGTCGCGACGATCCTGGCGCTGGCGCCGGTGGGCATGCACCGGGCGTTCTTCGGGCGCAGGCGCAAGCCCGATCTCGTGCGCATCGCGGCGCGCATCGTGCGCATCGACCTCGTCGTCATCGGCGCCCTGACGATCGGCGTCACCATGCTCATCGTCGACTTCACCGTCAACCGCACGGCCGGGCTGATCGCACTCGTGGCGTCGCTGGTGATGGTGGTGGCGCTCTGGCTCGTGCTCCCGCACGTGACCCGCGGCGCAGCGCGGCCGGGACCCGCCCCGAAGGACTGATCCCGGCCGTGCGATCGCGCGTCGCTCCCCGTACGCGCGATCATGCGGGTGCTCCCTTCAGCTCCCCGCAGGCTCCCGGTTCTCGGCGCTCACCATCCAGGCGAACTGCTCGAGCCGCTCGATGACCGCGTGCAGCAGGTCGGCCGAGGTGGGGTCCTCTTCGTCGACCGCGTCGTGCACGTCGCGCAACGTACCCACGGTCGCCTCGAGCCGCTCGGTGATGAGGTCGATCGTGTCGGTGGTCGAGACCTCACCCGAGGGGAACTCGGGCAGCGTGGTGCTCGCGGCGATGGTGTCGCTGCGCCCATCCGGCACGGCGTGCAGCGCGCGCATGCGCTCGGCGATGGTGTCGCTGAAGGTGCGCGCCTCGTCGATGATCTCGTCGAGCTGACGGTGCGTGTCGCGGAAGTTGCGCCCGACGACGTTCCAGTGCGCCTGCTTGCCCTGCAGAGCGAGCTCGAGCAGATCGACGAGAACGGCCTGCAGGTTGCCGGCGAGTTCGGGCGATGCCGTGAAGCCCTTCTCGGCGTTCTGGGGCCGGGTGGTCTTGGCGCCCGCCTTCGCGGCAGCACCCTTCGATCCGGTGGTCTTCGACGTGGTCTTGGTAGCCATAGTGATGTCCTCCTGACTCGACGGTAACGATGCTCCGGCCCGGGATTCGAGGGGGTTGACATGCCCGCCCCCGACCCCCGAACGTGTGACCGGAAGGAGAACGATGACCCCCTCTGATACCCCCGAACACCCCGCGATCGACATCGCGCCCCTCAGCGAGGACGACGCCGGCGAGGTGCTGACGATCCAGCGCGCGGCCTTCGTCTCCGAGGCGCAGATCTACGGCAGCGCCGACATGCCCCCGCTCACGCAGACGCTCGACGAGATGCGTGCCGAACTGCGGATGGGCGCGGGCCTCGGTGCGCGCATCGGCGGGCGCCTGGTCGGCGCCATCCGGTACCGCGAGGACGGTGATCTGCTGCTCATCGGACGGATCGCGATCGCGCCGGACATGCAGGGCGAAGGCATCGGACGCGCCCTGCTCGAGGCCGCCGAACAGCGTTCGTCGGCGACGACGGCGGAGCTCTTCACGGGCAGCCTGAGCGAGGCGAACATCCGCTTGTACACCAGCTGCGGCTACGAGGAGAGCGAGCGGGTCCCCGACGGCGACGGCACGGCGCAGGTGTTCCTGAGAAAGCTGTTGGCCAGGTGAGAGGTTCCTCCGAGGCGGCGCGTCGGGGTTGCCCCCTGCGCGCCGCTTCGGAATCGTAGCCGGGACATGTCGCGACCGCGTCATGCCTCGAACGGAAGGAGAGTCTCGTGCTCACCCTCACCGACAACGCCTCCGCGATCGTCACGACCCTCGTGAGTCGCCAGAGCGAAACCCCGGATGCCGGTCTGCGCATCCACTCCACCGAGGCCCAGGGCCCGAGCGGAGAGGCACGTCTCGCCGTGCTCGTCACGAACGACCCCGAACCGCAGGACCAGGTCGTCGAGGTGTCCGGCACGCGCCTGTTCCTCGATGAGACGGCCGCGGCCGCGCTCGACGACAAGGTGCTCGACGCCGGGGTCGACGATGCCGGAGCGGTGTCCTTCGCCGTCTCGGCTCAGGTCGCCTGACGCGGGCTTCCGGATGCCGCGGCCCGTCTCGGGTCGCGGCATCCGTGCGTTCGGGTCGGGATCAGTCCCAGTCGAGGTAGTCCTCGATGGCCCACGACGTGGCACCCATGTGCGTGAACGGGAAGAGGTAGCCCCCGCCGTCGACGCGGACGACGCTGACCCGGTCGGGTGCGGCTTCCTGGAGCCTCTCGCCGTTCTCGACGGGCGCGATGGGGTCTTCGGTGCCCTGCACGACGAGCACCGGCAGGCCTTCCGCGAGCGGCGCGGGGGCCTCCCAGGCCGCCGCCTGGAGGGCATCGACCTCGGCGTCGCGCGACGGGGCGGGCAACCCGGCGAGCGCTTCGGCCGACGGACCGGTCTCGTCGACGCCCAGCAGCAGCACCCCGTTGACGCGGTCGTGGTGGTCGAGCGCGACGACGCGCGCCACGGCTCCACCGAAGGCGTGACCGCCGACCCAGGCATCCGAGATCGAGAGATGGCTCATGACGTCGACGACGTCCTGAGCGAGGTCGTGCATCGTCACCGCCTGGTCCGACGGACGGCGCGAACCGATGCTCACCACCCGGAAGTCCTCCTCCGACACCGAGTGCGAGAGCAGCTCGAGGTACGTGACGTTCAGACCGTGTCCGGCGATGAGGATGAGAGCCGGTCCGTCACCTTCCACGGTGTAGGGGATCGCGCGTCCGTCGGGCTCGAAGGTCTGAATGTCAGCCATGGTTCGGCAGTCTCCTTGAGGTGAGGTGGGCCTCACCCAGCGTACCCAACCGTGCGGGGGGAGCCCTCCGAACCGGACCGTCCCCATCCGTGCGCCACGCGTGCGAGGACACCGACGAGCTCACGAGAGACCACCTCGAGCTGACTGCGGCTGCCGATGATCGGCCGTGGATACGGGGATGCCGGGTCCGGTACGTCTCGGCCCGACGCGAGCCGGATGTCGCGCGCAACGCTGTGAAGCAGTTCGGCGTCGCCAGCCGCACTCTCGCCGTCGAATACCGTCAGGCGGCACTCCAGTGCGTTGAGGCCACGCCCGAGCTGCACCGCGAGACTGCACCTGGTCCCGGAGTCCGAGACCATGTCCACGGTGAAGGAGCGGTGCCTGCCGCGCGGGAACGTCGAGCCGTTGCGGGCCGTGGCTCCCGCGGCTCGAAAGGCGTCGAGGAACTCCCCCACTGCGAGGGGCGCATATCCTCCCACGTCGCTCGCAAGCGAGTCCGTCTCGTACCCGCCGCTCGCCTCGGCGGACCATGCGCGGTTCGCATCGCACCACCGGTACCAGTCGTCGGCGAAATCGGTCCGAGCGAGTTCCGTGGCCAGCGGCGACAGGCGGGGGGACGGCATACGCCCATCCTGCCCGAAACTCGGCGTTCTCTGTCGCGACCTCAGGATCTCGATGACGCGATCCTGCGCCCTACTCGCGCTGGGCGCGGTACCGGGGCGGCGTCGAGAGCCCACTCAGAGCGTCGTGAGAATCCCGTCGTCATCCTGGTCGACGAGCACCATGAAGTCGATGACGAGCTGCACGACCCGACCCTCGGCATCCGTTCCCCAGTACACGGGGTAACTGCCGTCGCCGTACCCGGAGTCGACGGCGATCCCCGCGTCGTCGCCACCGAGCGGAAGCTCGGCGGCTGCCGGCCGCTGCACGGCCGTGAATTCCTCGAAGACCGATGACTTCGCGCGTCGCGACATCGCGGCGTAGGCGGGGTAGTCGACGATGCACACGCATCCGGCGTCCACCCCGATCACGTGACCGCTTCCGGGAATGGAGGCCGGATGCCACGCGACCGGCTCGACGTCGGAGAAGAGCACGCGTACCGCGGCGTTGCGCCCGAAGCCGACGACGCGCTCGACCGCGTACGCTCCCGGCGGCACGGTCCGGGCGAGTGGCCACGCGCTGGTGTTGTCGTACCCGAAGTCGACCACCGACAGGACGCCCGAACGGGTGCGGAGGGTGCCGATTCGCTCGACTCGGGCTTCCGAACTCTCGCCGTGTCGTGGGTGCACGACGGCTCGTTCGGTGAACATCCTCCGCTCGTCGAGGCGCGCCTGCGCCTCAGGCATCTCGGCGAAGGGTGCATCCGGCGCGCAGTCCACGATCCTCTCCGCGGCGGCGCTCTGGTCGATGTACGGTTCCGTCGGGTCGCCATGGTGCGAGGCGATCGCGGCGATCCGCCACTCCCCCGCCTGCTCGCGCAGGGCGTACTCGTGGAACGTCTCCAGCGGCGAACTCGATCGCGTCAGGACGTACGCGGTATCGCCGACCATCTCGGATCGGACGAGCGTCTCGACGTCAGGGCCGTACTCCGCCGGGCGGCTGAACGAGGAGCCGAGGTCGACAGCGGCGGTGTCGACGAAGTGCGCCCTGGTCGTCTCCGTCATCAGGGAGCCCCACAGCTCGAACCCTTTCCCCGGGTGGTTCGGGTCGCGCTCCTCGAACACCGGTGCGGCGATCTGCCACTGCGCGTCGAACTCGGCCATGAACTCCCGCACGCGCTCTTCGGCCGCGCGCAATGCCTCTGGTTCCGACATGGCGCCCACCTTATCCGGCGGTCGGGCGACTCATGGCTTGCGCACGCTCGGGCGTTGGGCGCGTACTTTCGTCAGCCGCATCACGTCGTCGCGGGTCGCGAGGCTGCCGTCGATGCTGATCAGTGCCAGAAGAGTCACTCTCGCTCCCGCGACGGCAGCGGCTTCCATCTTGTGATGCCCGTCCAAGAGGAAATGCGTCAGTCCCCAGTGCGCGAAGTAGTCCGCCGACCCGCGACTGTCGGCCGGCTGACAGACATCGAGCGTTGACAGCGCCACCGCGGTCGGCGCGAGGCCGCCCGCGAGGAGATCGACGTACCGCCGCACCCGCTCCCGGTCGTTCCAGCTCGGAGGAACCATCGGCACGACGAATTCGTACAGGTGCGCCTCAGCGGACACCGCGGTCTCGAACGTCCGGTAATAGAAGGCGCGCGGGTTCTCAGGAAGGCCCCAGAAACTGTCGACTCCCCATGTGTCGACCTGTTCGTGAGTGAAGTAATCGCGCTGCTCGTGCGGTGCCACGAGCTCCGGGATGACCTCGAGGAGCAGCGGCACATACTCGCCCTGCGGGAGGAGATTGCCGAAAGCCGATACGACCTCGTCCGGTATGTCACTCAAGCCGCGTTCCAGTTCCTCGGCCATGGGCGCCCCAGACGAGAAGGTGCTGTTCGCTCCCTCCCGCCGCTGGAAAAGGAACGGGCAGGTGCCGCACCACATGCTCAAATCGAAGGCCGGCTCGCCCGCCATGAAGAGACGCCGAGGCGAGAACGGCCGCTGCGTGTCGACGGTGCCGAAGTGCAACGGCGCTGATTCTGCCGATGCCCCGAGGGGACGTGGGGACAGAGCGGAGAGCAACACCCCACACACGCTAGGGCTTCCTCCGCGCACGCGCCATGAGGCGTGTCTCGGCGCCACTCGCCTTGGCGTCAGTCTTCGGTCTCTTCGTCGATATAGGCCGTGCCGCGCAGTTCGCACCCCAGTGTCGCCAACCCCGCCAGCAGCTCGGCCGTCATCACGAACCCGCCCTGTGTGCTGTCGGACGTTCCCGACCACCGCATGACGAGCTGGGCGTCACGACGCAGCTCGGCGATGGCATCCGCTCGAGGCAGCAACCGCTCGACGAGCGCCTCGACCGCAGCGAACCCGCTGTAACCGTCGGATCCGTCGTCGTCGGCTTTCGCCCACAACGACCAGTACGTGGACGGATACGTGAGGTACTGCGGCTTGTACATCCGACCCGCGCGGCCCGCGGGCGTCGGCTCCCCTGCGTCACCCCATCGAGTCGGCGACAGTCCGATCAGCTCGGTGACCTCGGCGACCGTGCGATGACCTCCGTAGACCGAGAAGCTGGCGATGTCGTGCCGGATCATTCGTTCCCCTCATCTGCAGACCCCGCTGTGAGCAGGCGCCCTCGATCCTGCCCGTGCCGCGCTCGCGTGTCGAGAGCACCGCGCTTCGTTAGACGAGAACGAGGGCGGTGGCCGCGGCGAGCGCACCGACGACGATCATCGCCAGTGCCGGGCCGATGAGCACCTCCGCGGCACTCGTCGAACCGGGAACGCGCCGACGCGCGTGAGCCGCGCTCAGCGCTTCCTCGATCACGATGATCGGCACGCCGCGCGAGCCCAGCGCATCCACGACCTGATCGTCGGGCGCCGAGAATGCATCGATGACCCCCGATTCCCCTCGGAGCACGACACGACGCACGAGCGGGCCGGAGACCCGCGAGGGAAGGATGAGGCCGGCCAGGACCACGACCTCGCGGACAGCAGCGACGTCGACGACCCGTCGACCGAAGACGCGCCGGACCACGACCTCATCGCCGCTGACGCTCGCCTCCACGAACCGCGGGAAGTACAGCAGCCCGGAGATGAGCAGCACTGCGGCCACCAGCGTCAGCGCGACAGGGAGACCGCTCGGCGGTGAAAAGCGGCCGGCGACGTGCCAGGCGATGCTTGCCCAGACCGCGCACATGACCGTGGCGCACAGCGTGGTGGCGAGAAAGACGCGGGCCGCGGTGATCGACATCGTGTCCCTTCCGGCGACGCGACGAGGCCGCCTTCAGTTGTTGAAGCGGAACTCCACGACGTCGCCGTCCTGCATGACGTAGTCCTTGCCCTCGAGGCGCGCCTTGCCCTTCGCACGGGCCTCGACCACCGAACCGGTGGCGACGAGGTCATCGAACGACACGATCTCGGCCTTGATGAAGCCCTTCTCGAAGTCGGTGTGGATGACGCCGGCGGCCTGCGGGGCCTTGGCGCCCTTCGGAATGGTCCAGGCGCGCGCCTCCTTCGGCCCGGCCGTGAGGTACGTCTGCAGGCCGAGGGTGTCGAAGCCGATGCGGGCGAGCTGGTCGAGCCCCGACTCGTCCTGTCCGGTCGCGGCGAGCAGTTCGGCGGCGTCCTCCGGGTCGAGGTCGATGAGCTCAGACTCGATCTTCGCGTCGAGGAAGATCGCCTGCGCCGGCGCGACGAGAGCAGCGAGCTCGGCCTTGCGCGCATCGTCGGTGAGCACGGCCTCGTCGACGTTGAAGACGAAGATCACGGGCTTCACGGTGAGCAGTCCCAGCTCGCGGATCGGTGAGAGGTCGAGGCCGCTCGTCGAGAGCAGCACGCCGCGCTCGAGCGCATCCTTGGCGGCGTTCGCGGCTTCGAGCACCGACGGGTCGATCTTCTTGCCGCGCACCTCCTTCTCGTAGCGCGAGATCGCCTTCTCGACGGTCTGGAGGTCGGCGAGCATCAGTTCGGCGTTGATGGTCTCCATGTCGGATGCCGGATTCACCGCACCTTCGACGTGCACGACATCGTCGTCGGCGAAGCCGCGCACGACCTGCGCGATCGCGTCGGCCTCGCGGATGTTCGCGAGGAACTGGTTCCCGAGCCCTTCTCCCTCACTGGCACCGCGGACGATGCCGGCGATGTCGACGAACGACACGGTCGCCGGGAGGATGCGCTCGCTGCCGAAGATCTCGGCGAGCTTGTCGAGCCGCGCGTCGGGGAGGCTCACCACGCCGACGTTGGGCTCGATCGTCGCGAACGGGTAGTTCGCCGCGAGCACGTCGTTCTTGGTCAGGGCGTTGAAAAGGGTGGACTTGCCGACGTTGGGCAGGCCGACGATGCCGATAGTGAGAGCCACGGGGGTCGAGTCTACCGGGCGGTACCGCACCCCGTGCCCCGCTGAGCCCTCGGCAGAGCCGGCGGCGGTCGCCCGTGACGCGACAGTCGGCGGCGGATGCCGGTGCTCTCGGCGCGCCGCCCGACCGCGGGCGGGACACCGGGCGAGAGTGGGGACGTGCCCCTGGACTTCACCGCGATCGATTTCGAGACCGCGAACTCCAGCCCCGCCTCCGCCTGTGCGGTGGGTCTGGTCCGCGTCCGCGACGGAGTGGTCGTGGCGACCGCGGGTTGGCTCATCCAGCCTCCGCCCGGCCACGACGAGTTCCAGGAGTGGAACGTGCGCATCCACGGCATCCGCCCCGAGCACGTGCGCACGGCCGTGCGCTGGGTCGATCAGTTCGACCGCCTGTGCGCGTTCGCGGGTGCCGACGTACTCGTCGCGCACAACGCCGGCTTCGACCTCAACGTGCTGCGGCGCGCTGCCGAGGCGACGGGTGGCCTCTGCCCGCCGTACCAGTCGCTGTGCAGCCTGCAGGTGGCGCGCAAGACCTATCAGCTCGAGTCCTACCGGTTGCCGAAGGCGGCGGAGGCGGCGGGCTTCGAGGAGTTCGCGCATCACGACGCCCTCGCCGACGCCCGCGCCTGCGCGCAGATCGTGATCGATTCCGCCCGTCGCGCCGGCGCGTCGGATGTGCACACCCTCGCCGAGCTGCTCGGTCTGCGTCTCGGCGGACGCGTGGCCCCGGCCGCAACGCCGCTCGCCCCGGCGGTCCCCGAGTTGTCGGTGGCCTGACCCCTTCCGCGGTTCTCCCCCGAATGTCGGAGGCCCCGGCCATCATGGCTCCATGGATGCTCCGCTGATCGTTCTCCTCCTGCTCGCCGCGCTCTGCGCGGGGGCGGCCGTCGGGTGGGCGCTGCGCGCGGGTCGCGGTGCTGCTGCGCTCGCGCGCGCCGAAGCCGAACTGGCCGCCGCGCGGGACGATCGGGATCGCCAGTACGACCTCTACCGCGACGCCGTCGAGCATTCGCGCACCGAGCAGCGGGCCGAGGCCCAGCGCGTGCAGCAGCAGAACGCGGTGCTCACGGCCCTCGCGCCCGTGCGCGAGAGCCTGCAGCAGATGCAGCAGAAGGTCTCGGCCATCGAACAGGAGCGTCATGCGCAGTTCGGATCGCTGGCCGAGCAGCTGCGTCGCGCTCAGGAGTCGGACGAGGCGCTTCGGGCCACCACCGAGTCCCTCGCCGGTGCGCTGCGCTCGACGGCGACCCGCGGGGTGTGGGGCGAGACGCAGCTGCGCCGCGTCGTCGAGGCGGCCGGGCTGACCCGGCACGTCGACTTCGACCTGCAGACGACGATCTCGTCCGACCGCGGCCAGGGGCGACCCGACATGGTGATCCGTCTCGCCGGAGGGGCGTCCATCGCCGTCGACGCGAAGGTGCCGCTCGACGCGTACCTCGAGGCCTCGGCCCTGCCCGCAGGAGACGCGCACGACGCGCAGCGCCGCGCACACATGCAGAAGCACGTGAAGGCGCTCCGCGCCCACGTCGATGCCCTCGCCAAGAAGGCCTACTGGTCGGGACTCGATTCAAGTCCCGAGTTCGTCATCTGCTTCCTTCCGAGCGAGTCGCTCCTCGCCGCCGCGATTGACGAAGATCCGACGCTGCTCGACTATGCGTTCGGTCGGCGGGTGGCCCTCGCCTCCCCCGTCAACCTGTGGGCGGTCCTCAAGACGGTCGCCTACACGTGGACGCAGCAGGAGGTGTCGACCGAGGCGCGCTCCCTCCTCGCGCTCGGCACCCAGCTCTACGACCGCCTCGGGACGCTGGCGGGGCATGCCGACGATCTGCGCCGCGCGCTCGAGCGCACCGTCGACAGCTACAACCGCTTCGCGGGTTCACTCGAGAGCCGCGTGCTCGTCACGGCCCGCCAGTTCCCCGGCATCGACGCCTCGACGCTCGACGCGACGCCGCAGCGCATCACCGCGCCGTCGCGCCGATTCACCGCCGCGGAGCTGGTCGATGGAGCGCTCGCGCCGGAGCCGGGAATCCGAGCGGAGCTGGGTGACGTGCGTGTGCGACTGCACGACGCCGCGGACTCGTCGGACGACGGCGACGACCGGTAACCGCGCACGAACCCAGGACCGCACGCGACCCGCGACGCTCGCGAGATGCGACGGGTCAGGCGACGCCGGGAACGCCGCTGAGCAGCAGGATCACGAGACCGCTGGTGGCGAGGAATGCCCCGATCATCCACCAGGGGCTCAACTCATGCCCCTCGGGACGCCGCTTTCGCAGCAGCACGTCGGCCCGGCGGGCGGGATCGACCACGGGCTGCGTCGACACGATCGCCGGAGTCGACGCGGCGATGCTCGCCTCGGCATCCGCCGCACTCACCCGGAGGATGCGCCCGGTGTTCGTGGTGACGATCTTCGTCGGTGCTGCTTTCGAGCTGCTCGTCTGTGACGCGGTCATGTGTTCGCCCTCCTCTGCCTGCGGTGCCCATCGGCTCCGTCATCGGCGACAAACCCAGTGACAAGTCTGACACGCTCCGCGAGGAAACGCAGGATCACCGCCGCCGGGCGGGTACCGGGACGGTAACGATCCGCGACGGCTCACACCGGCGGCGACGCCTCAGCGCGAACGGCCTACAGCCACTTCGAGACGAGGTGCTCCGACGCGATCCGGCGCAGAGTGCCCGAGGCGCCGCGCAGCACCACGCTCTCCGTGTAGACATAACCGCGCTCCCGTCGCACCCCCGCGACGAGCTGGCCGTCGGTGACGCCCGTGGCGACGAAGATCGTGTTCTTGCCCTTCACGAGATCGTCGGCCTCGTACACCCGGTCCATGTCGAGACCCGCGTCGATACCGCGCTGGCGCTCGTCGTCGTCGCGCGGCCACAGGCGCCCCTGGATGTGTCCGCCCAGCGCTTTGATCGCGCAGGCCGTCACGATGCCCTCCGGGCTTCCCCCGATACCCACGCACATGTCGGTGCGCGCATCGTGACGAGCGGCATTGATGCCGCCGGCCACGTCACCGTCGCTCATGAGCCGGGTTCCTGCACCGGCGTCGCGGATCTCCTGGATGAGCTGCTCGTGCCTCGGGCGATTCAGCACCGAGACCACTATCTCGTCGACGGGCTTCTCGAGGGCACCCGCGAGACGACGGATGTTCTCGCCGATCGGCAGACGGATGTCGACGACACCGACGCCCGCGGGGCCGGTGACGAGCTTGTCCATGTAGAACACGCTCGAGGCGTCGAGCATGCTGCCCCGATCGGAGACGGCGATCACCGAGAGCGCGTTCTGGCGGCCTGCGGCGGTGAGCGACGTGCCGTCGATCGGGTCGACCGCGATGTCGCACTCCGGGCCCCGGCCCGTTCCGACGACCTCGCCGTTGAACAGCATCGGGGCGTTGTCCTTCTCGCCTTCGCCGATCACCACACGGCCCTGGAAGTCGACCGTGCCGAGGAAGGCGCGCATCGCATCGACCGCGGCTCCATCGGCCGCTTCCTTCGCTCCGCGACCGATGAACGGCACGGCGCGGATCGCGGCCGCCTCAGTGGCCCTCACCAGCTCCATCGCGAGGTTCCGGTCGGGACGCAGCGGGCTCAGATCAGCAGTCAGACTCACCATGGGGTCAGCCTATCCAGGGACCCCGCGCAGAACGCGGCGTTTCACCGCGCGCAGGAGCGAAGGAATCACGATTCTTAACAGTGGGGAAGGACCGCGATCCTTGGGGCGTGGGCGCGCACCGGGCATCCGCCGCTGGGCCCGGCTAGAGTGACAGCTGTCCCAGGCTTCATCTACCGCAGGAGATCTCATGCCCGTCGCCACCCCGGACCAGTACGCCGAAATGCTCGACCGCGCGAAGGCGGGCGGCTTCGCGTACCCGGCTTTCAACGTCTCGAGCTCGCAGACCATCAACTCGGTCCTGCAGGGACTGACCGAGGCGGGCTCCGACGGCATCATCCAGGTCACCACGGGCGGCGCCGACTACTTCGCCGGTCACACGGTCAAGGGCCGCGCCACCGGCGCTCTCGCTTTCGCCCGCTACGCCACCGAGGTCGCCAAGAACTACCCGATCACCGTGGCCCTCCACACCGACCACTGCCCCAAGGACGCTCTCGCCGGCTTCGTCGAGCCGCTGATCGCCGCCTCCGAAGAAGAGGTGAAGGCCGGTCGCAACCCGATCTTCCAGTCGCACATGTGGGACGGCTCTGCCGTGCCGCTCGCCGAGAACATCGAGATCGCGAAGGACCTGCTCCCCCGCATGAAGGCGATCAACGCGATCCTCGAGGTCGAGATCGGCGTCGTCGGCGGCGAGGAGGACGGCGTGCAGCACGAGGGCTCGAACGAGGCCCTCTACACGACCTTCGCCGACGTCGACCAGGCGGTGCAGGCGCTCGGCCTCGGCGAGCAGGGTCGCTACATCGCGGCCCTCACCTTCGGCAACGTGCACGGCGTCTACAAGCCCGGCGGTGTGAAGCTGCGCCCCGAGCTGCTCGGCGAGATCCAGGCCGAGGTGCAGGCGAAGTACAACACCGCCGCGAAGCCCCTCGACCTCGTCTTCCACGGCGGTTCGGGATCGACCGACGAGGAGATCGCGACGGCGGTCGCCAACGGCGTGATCAAGATGAACATCGACACCGACACGCAGTACGCGTACACGCGTGCGATCGCCGACTACATGTTCAAGAACTACGACGGCGTGCTCAAGGTCGACGGCGAGGTCGGCAACAAGAAGCAGTACGACCCGCGGGCCTGGGGCAAGATCGCCGAGACGGCCATGGCGGCTCGCGTCGTCGAGGCCACGCGCCAGCTGGGCTCGTACGGCCAGTCGAAGAGCTGACCGCTCCGTCGGACGAAGAAGGGGGGCGCCCCCCCCGGGGGGGGCCGGGGGGGGGGGGCGGTTGGGGCGGGGCGCGGGGGGGGGGGGTGGGGTTT
>JASCNZ010000038.1 GCA_029959905.1 Microbacteriaceae bacterium PS02344 | reverse complement strand
AAGCCGTGGTGCCTGGCAGGGGGTTGCGCGATCGGAGCGGGAGGGGGATGCTGTGCCCCCTCCCGCCCCGTTCGGTGTACTCGTCGGCGCGCGCCGCGCCGTCGGCGGGCGGCCCGTCGTCAGCGACGCGTGAGCCGCGGCTCCTCGGCGCCGTGCACATCCGCCGCCGCCTTCCGTGCCAGCGTCTCGGGCAGCACCGCGATGCCGATGAGCCCGATGATGCTCAGCCCCACGAGGTAGGCCGCGACCAACCAGGGCGTGCCGTCGGCAACCTTCACGAGCGCGGTCGCGACCAGGGGTGCCGTGCCGCCGACCAGGGCCGCGGGGATCTCGCGCGAGATCGCGATGCCGCTCCATCGCATGCGGGTCGGGAACAGCTCGGCGAGCATCGCCGCGCTGACGCCGATCGTCGCTCCCTGCACGATCGCGAGACCGAGGATGAGACCGAGGGCGACCAGCACCGAGTTCTCGGTCTGGAACAGCAGGAACATGGGGAAGGCGAAGACGATGGCGAAGATCGCCGCCCCGAGCAGCACGGGCTTGCGACCGATGCGGTCGGCCAGACGGCCGAAGGCGAGGGTCGCCGGGATGGTGAGCAGCTCGGCCACGATGAGGCCGATGAGGGCGTGCGTCGGGTTCACCGTGAGGGTGCCCGTCGTGTACGAGATCGAGAACGTCTGCACGATGTACACCCACGGCAGGGCGAACACGAACAGGGCCATGCCGGCGAGCAGGGTGCGCCAGTGCGACCGCACGGCGGCGGCGAGCGGTGCGCGCGTGACCTCGCCCTCGCGCTCGGCCGCCTCGAACGCCGCGGTCTCCTTCACCCGCAGGCGGAAGTAGAGCGCGAAGGCGACGATGACGATGCTGGCGATGAACGGGATGCGCCAGCCCCACGCGCGGAACGCGTCGGCGGGCAGCAGGCTGATGAGGGCGAACGTCGCGGTGGCGAGCGCCATGCCGAGGTAGACGGATGCCCCGGGGAACCCGGCCACGAAGGCGCGGTTGCGCGTGTCGGACGACTCGCTCGCCATCGTCATCGCGCCGGCGAACTCGGCGCCGGCCCCCGCTCCCTGGAACAGGCGCAGCACGATGAGCAGGATCGGGGCCCAGATGCCGATGGTCTCGGCGGTGGGCAGGAATCCGATCAGGGTCGTGGCGATGCCCATCATGAGCAGCGTCGCGAGCAGGGTGCCCTTGCGTCCGATCCGGTCGCCGAAGTGCGCGAACACGAGGCCGCCGACGGGGCGAGCGCCGAAGCCCACCGCGAAGGTCGCGAAGGCGCCGAGCAGACCGGCGAAGTCACCGCCGCCGGGGAAGAAGAGGGGCGCGAAGACCAGCGCCGATGCGAGACCGTACAGCGTGAAGTCGTACCACTCGATGATCGTGCCGACCGAGCTGCCGATCACCGCGCGGCGCCGTTGCGCGCGGGCGTCCAGTCCGGGGCGATCGATGTCGTCGGCGATGTCGATGTCCATGGCACTCCTGTGTGTCGAGGTCGTGGCGCGGGGATGTCCGCCGCGCGGGCCTCGTCCAGAGTAGGAACGCGCGAGTCGCGGCAGCATGTGCGCACGGCACATGGTGCACCTCGTCGAGTGGATGCAGCGCCCACCGCGCCTCGGGCGACTCGGGGCGGGGCCGACCCGTCGACTCAGCGATCGCGGAAGTAGGAGTGCGTGCGTGCGCGGGAGACCGATGAGATGGCGACCGCTGCCCCGGTCGGCGCGGCGAGCAGCGTGCCGAGCGCCACGACCAGGGCGGAGCTGGGGTCGATGGCGGCGGATGGCGCCACGATGGCGGAGGTCACGGCCGAGCCCACGAGCGCTCCCGCGGCCGCGCACGCCGACCACACCAGGGTTTCGAGGGTGATCTGCGCGACCTGAGCGCGCAGGGTCACGCCGACCGACCGTGCGGCCGCGAGTTCGAGGCGACGCGGGCGCACGGCCACGAAACCGGCAACGCCCACCGCCGCGATGGCGGCGAGGGGAACGAAGGCCGTGGAGCGGTCGCGGAACCGTGCCTCGGCGTCGAAGTGCTCGCCGAGCGTCGGGTTGAGCTGGCCGATCGTCGGCGGACTCTCGGCGGTCGCCCCGGCAGTGAGCACCGACGAAGCGACGATCGCCCTCACCGCGTCGGATTCCGGCCAGATCAGCACGCGGCACTGATCGAACGCCCCTCGCGGCGGCACCGACAGCACGACGGAGTACCCGAGACCCGCCGCACGCCCGTCATCCGGATACGAGAAGACGCCGCTCACCTCTGCCGTTCCGGTGCTCGTCCGCAGGGCCGAGCCCGTCGTCAGCGACAGGGTCCCGGCGAGCTCGGTCGAGACGAACATCCCGTCGCGTCCGGCATCCGTCGTGTCGTGCGTCCGGTCAGCGCGCGGTGCGACCGGCGACGGACTCTCCGCACCTTCCGTCGCGCGCAGCAGGGCGACCGCTCCGGGCGTCGCGTCGAAGGTGGGCAGTTCGATACCGGGGGTGCGCAGGGGCAGGAGCGGAGCATCCGTCTGCCGCATCGCTCCCGCCGCGCGCACGTTCGGTACATCGGTCATGGCCTCGCATCGTGCACCGTCGACCCCGCCCGGGCTCTCGACGACGAGCGTCGCCGCACCTGCGGAGAGATACCGTGCGGCTGCGCCCTGCACGGCGTCGATCGCGAGCGCATCCGCGACGAGTGCCGCCGTCGCGAGCACGCCGCAGATCAGGCCGAACGTCAGGGCGCGGGTCGTGCCCGAGCGCAGGTTGCGCACGGCTTCCGAGACGATCACGGCGCTGCCTCGCGGTCGGTCTCCGCGCCCGTCGCCGACGGTGAGGGGATGTAGTCGGCGAGATCGAGCACGGTCGCACACGAGTCGCGCGTGGCCGGATCGTGGGTGGCGACGACGACGATGCATCCCCGATCGCTCAGCTGCGCGAGCACCGCGTTCACCGTCTCGGCGGTGCGCCGATCGAGTTGCGCGGTCGGCTCGTCGACGAGCAGCAGGTCGGGGCCGCTCGCCACGGCCCGCGCGAGCATGAGGCGCTGCGCCTCGCCGCCCGAGAGTCGGCGGAACTGCTCCTTCTCCACCCCGGCGAGCCCGAAGTCGTGCAGCAGGGCGCGCGCCTCCTCGTCGGCGTCGCGCCGATTCCCTCCGGCGGCGAGCAGGGGAAGGGCCACGTGGTCGAGAGCGGTGCGTCGCGGCACCCCGAACGGATTCTGGAAGACCCAGGCGATCGTCAGATCCACCGGGCGCTCGATGCGTCCCTCGGTCGGGGAGAACTCGCCCGCGATCAGCGCGAGCAGGGTGCTCTTGCCTGCCCCCGACGGCCCGATGATCGCGCAACTGCGGCCGTCGACCAGGGTGGTGGAGAGGCCGGAGAACAATGGGCGTTCCGACGAGAATCGATGACCGACGCCATCGAGCGTCACGCGCACGGCTCTCCGCTCGTGTCGGCGCGGGGAGCATCGGCGGTCGTCGGCTCGTCGTCGAAGCGCACGAGCGTGGAGCCGAGATCGGTGCTCACCAGCTCGCCGACGAAGACGGTGCCGTGATCCTCGATGCAGACGCGCCCATCGTCGGTGTCGCGCAGGAACGACGGGGGGATGCGGGCGACGCGGATGCTCTCACCCAGGCGGAGGGTGCCGCTGAGCACCACGTCGTCCGGGGCCAGCGCGTAGGCGCGGAACGTCGCTGTCGCCATGAGGTCGCCCCAGGTGGCGGCATCCACCGCCCCGGACGGGTCGACCGGCGCCGTCACTCCATCGACCGTGAGAGTGCGGGCGGCGTCGGGCAGTGCGGCGGGCGTCGTGCCCACGCGCAGAGCGAGCAGGGTCGGCGGCAGAGCGGCCAGGACCGCGCCGGGCTCGAGGTCTTCACCGACCGCGGTCGGGCAGTCGATCACCACGACCTCGGCGGAGGGGAGCCAGACGAGCGACGCGGGATCGATGGCCTCGACGAGGGGCGCGTCGGCGACGGCTGCGCGGCGCAGGTCGTTGTAGAAGCGGATGGTCTGGGCGCCGACCACCCCGTCGACGCTGCCGGTGAAACCGAGCCCCGCGAACGCCTGCTGCACTTCGCGCACGTCGGCGCCGCGGTCGCCCGCCGCGAGCGGGCGTGTCAGCGGTTGGGCGGTGGACAGCGCCACGAGCGGCACGCGGTCGACGAGGAACGCCGCCTGCCCCGAGCGCAGAGCGGTGCCGGGGGCGCATGTGCTTCTCGTCAGCACCCCCTGGGTGCGCGCGACGATGCCCGGGGAGGGCTGCAGGGTCGCGGTGAGGTCGACCGTGCGAGCGTCGTCGAACTGCTCGTACGGGATGCTCAGCGACTCCACGGGTCGTGCGGGCGCGAGTTCCGGCGGCACGACGGCGCGAGCGATCGCCCAGGCGCCTGCGGCGACGGCGGCGGAGAGGATCACGACGGCCATCGCAGCGAGCGCGAACCGCCGGCGCGGTTCCCGAGCGGGGGTCCTGGTCACGGTGCGGTGATGCCGGGGTCGTCGAGCAGCCCGAGCGGGTCGTCGACGCAGGAGCGCACCGCGCTCGCGTCCCAGTCCAGACCCGTGTAGGCATCGAGATCGCGGCGGTACTCCGCCGCCGTGTAGGCCGAGCCCACGATCCCGGCATCCTTCAGGCATGCGACCACGATGGTCGCCTCGTCCTTCTGCTCGGGGTTGCGACGGATCTGCTCGTAGAGCATCGCGACCGAACCGACGGTGCGGGCTTCGCACGTGGGGACGGCGTCTCCGGTGATCTGCGCCTCGCTGAGCCCGCCGTCGTCGTCGATCGTGAAGCCGCCGTCGGGTTGGAGCTGCACCGTGAGCCCCAGGTCTTCGAGGCAGCGGGCGAAGTCCCCCCGTACCTGGGTGTATTCCGCATCGGTGATCTCTTCGTCTGCCAGGATCGCTCGCTGCGCATCCGTGGCGTTCTCGGAGGTGAAGACCGTCGTGAACCAGTCGGCCCACGGGCCGTCGAACGCCGGCACCTCGCCGTCGAACGACGATGGCGCGGGCACGGCCGTGGAGGCGGTCGTCGCCCCCGCGGCCGTGCAGCCGACGACGAGGGCTCCCATCACGGCGAGCCCCGCGAGGGCGGGCAGGATCCTCGTCACCGGCATCCGATCACACCGGGGTGAACGCGTAGCTGTACGCCTGAACGCTCGGGTAGTTCTGCCACTGCCAGGACGTGCGGCCCGTGGGGACCCAAGGACCCCACTTGTACTGATTGTTCACCTTCACGTAGCTCGCGAGCTTCTTCGACGAGCAAACCGCCTTGCTGTTCACGGCGCGGGATTCGGAATAGTAGCCGCAGTAGCCGTCGGCGGCCTGGGCGGCGGGCGCGACGGTCAGGGACGCGAGGGCGACGCCGACCGCGAGGGTCGCCGCGGCCGCCAGGCGCCGTGGGGTGGAACGTGTCATGACTCTCCTTCGTGAGCGGAGCGCGTGGTCCGTGCTGAATGCCGGAGGCGTCCTCGAATGAGGACGGTAGCAGCGCCATCGCGGACACCGCACGTATATGGCGATATGCCGTAGCGTGGCCGCATGAGCGCCACTGCCACAGCCCGCACCGCCCTCGAGGTCGCCGATTGGAGGCGCCGGGTGTTCGCTCTGTACGACGCGGTCCGGCGGGCATCCGATCTCGAAGACGCGCACGAGCTGTGGCGCATCGAACGCGACGAACTGATGGCGGCGCACCCCGCGACGCCTCTGCTGCCGGCAGACCGTCAGTCGTTCGCCGGGCTTCCTGTCGCGTCCTACGATCCCGCATGGCGGTTCGAGCTGCCCATTCTCGACGCCGAACCGGCGGACTTCGAGTTCGCCACCGGAACCGACGGTGTCGTCGCGTTCACGCGCGTCGGCCGGGTCGAGGTTCCCGACGCCGGATCGCTCGACGTGTGGCGGCTGACGTCGTACGGCGGCGGGCTGTTCGTGCCGGTCCGCGACGCGCTCGCCGGACGCCCCGGCGGGACCTACGGTGGCGGTCGCTACCTGCTCGACACCGTCAAGGGTGCCGATCTCGGTTCGGATGCCGCGGGGGCCACGATCGTGCTCGACTTCAACTTCGCCTACAATCCGTCGTGCGCGTACGACCCCGCCTGGGCCTGCCCTCTCGCCCCCGCCGGCAACGTACTCCCCGTCGAGGTGCCCGTCGGCGAACTCTACGGCTGAGCCGCGCAGAGATCCTCGAGCAGCGAGTACTCGCCGAGGTCGGGATTCCCGGGGAAGGCCTCCGGCATCAGCGCATCGACGTCGACGGAACGCTCGTCGAGCGACCCGGGTTCTCCGATCTGCATGTACAGCCGCACGTAGTCGAACCCCCGAGGTTCGGCGTCGCAGAGTGCCGTGACCACGGTGCGGAGGTCGTCGGTCGTGGCCGTGGTGGCGGTCGGGATCGCGACCACGAGGTCGAGGTCCGGCGAGAAGCCGTTCAGGTGCGACCCGACCGTCGCGTCCGACCCGGGCTGTACTACTCCTTCCGGCACTACTTCGCGCAGGGCGCGCGCGTCGGCGCCAACTTCCGGGCCCCGCTGCTCGACGAGCCCGTCGTCGTCGCGTGATCGGTCAGGCGACGGCTGCGTCACCGTCCGCCTGCGCCGCCGCGCCGCGGAGTAGCCGCCGCCGGACGATGCCGCCGAGCCAGGTGAGGGCCGCCCCGGCGGAGACGTCGAACCCGGTCGCGCGGGTCCACACGTCGACGTACACGTCCCGCAGCATCGTCTCGGCGAGGGCGGGATCCTTCACCGCGCGCAGCAGCAGCCCGTAGACCCGACCGGAGGTCAGGTCGTACAGCTCGGCGAGGGCGAGCTGGTCGCCCGAGGCCACCCGTGTCAGCAGTGCATCCGTCGACGACCAGACGTCTTCTTCTCCCGCGGAGGGTGAAGGCGCGAGGGTGGTCATCACCCGAGCGTGTCACGACGGCGGGAATGGCGCGTGCGCTTGTGTCACCGGTGGCGGTGTGGTATTCGACGGCGCCGGGGAGGGACGATGTCGCTTCCACAGCCGGTAGGGCGGGTTCCCGAATCGGGGCGCCGTTCTCCCGGGGGTCTGCCGTGGCGGCCACCGGAAGTGCTCGGCGAGTGTGTCGACCTTCTTCGACAGCGTGAGGAGAGTGAACAAGCCGTAGCCGATCATGCCGCCCAGGATGTTGGTCATCCAGTCGTTGATGTCTGCGAGGTGCCCGCCCATGGCGAGTCGGGCAATAGCCATCTGCGCGAGCTCGATGGCGAGGCTGGCGCTGGCGACGATCGTCAGTACCTTCCCCCAATTCGGGCGCGTGGTTATCAATGGAATGAGTGCTCCGAGTGGAATGAAAACGGCGATGTTGATGAGAGCGTCCTCGAGCCCGTAGTCCACGAACGGTACGAGGTAGAGCGGCACAGGCCGCGGTCCGTCGTAGAACCCTGTCCCGATCCGAAGAAAGATCGGAAACACTGTGTTCGCGAGAATCCCTCCCGCATATATCGCAAGAGCAGCAGCGACGCTCGCCCGGGCGACCGTCACGCGGCCTCGAGAGTGGAGGAGACGGATCAGCAGAAGAAAGGTCATGATGCCGAGAGGAATCACTATCGGGAGCATGGGGACTTCGATGAATTTCATGCGCGCTTCCGGTCGCAGGCCTTTCTCTGGGCGGGCGCCCGGACCCTGCTGAGAAAAAGCACGACGCGGTCGCCGTGCCATCGACGTCAGTCTGAAGCAGCTCCGGAATATCCGGGCTGGCTCTGGACGTCACATGTGGAGGGGCTGACGGGAATCGAACCCGCGCTGTCTGCTTGGGAAGCAGAAGTTCTGCCATTGAACTACAGCCCCGAACCGGCATCCGCGAAGGCCGGTGGAGTCAGCCTACCCGACCGGTGACGATCGGTGGGAAACGCGGGCCACAGGGGTGGGCGGCCGCGTTCCCCACCGATCCGGTCTCAGCAGATGCGAGTCACTCGTGTGTCAGCTCGTGACGATACGGAGGTTCTTGCTCCACTCCTTCGACACGGTGATCCGGACGGTGCCCGAATGACCCGACAGCGAGCAGGTCTTGCTCCCGCCGTTCACGGTGATCTTGCCCGAGCAGAGCGTGCTTCCGCCGCCGGTCTTCACGGTGTAGCGCGTGCTGTACGTGTTCCCCCACGAGTCGTAAGCGCGGAAGGTGATCGACCCGCTGTCGCTGGTGGTCATGGTGCAGCTGTATCCGTCCCACCCGCAGGTCTTCGTCGCCGCGCTCGCCGCCTGGGGCACGGCCACCGTCCCGCCCGCCACCACGAGTGCAGCCAACGCGATGGCAGCCCAGCGGTTCTTCTTCGTCTTCATCGACATGTTTCTTCTCCGGTCATCATTGATGGAAGACGCACCCGGGGGAGTGCGTCATGAGTGCAGACGAGCGAGCGCTCGGATCCGGTCGTCGAATACGGGCATACTTCTGCGGTCGCGCAGTGCGGCTGACTAGGCTGGGGCCGTGCTTCTCAGCGACCGCGACATCACCGCAGAACTCGCCTCGGGCCGTATCGGCCTCGCTCCCCACGACCCGGCGATGGTGCAGCCGTCGAGCGTCGACGTGCGGCTCGACCGCTACTTCCGGCTCTTCGACAACCACAAGTACCCGTTCATCGACCCGTCGGTCGATCAGCCCGAGCTCACCCGTCTCATCGAAGTCGACCCCGACGAGCCGTTCATCCTGCACCCGGGCGAGTTCGCGCTGGGCGCCACGTTCGAGCAGGTCTCGCTCGCCGACGACATCGCGGCCCGCCTCGAGGGCAAGTCGTCGCTCGGACGCCTCGGCCTCATCACGCACTCGACCGCGGGCTTCATCGACCCGGGCTTCACGGGGCACGTCACGCTCGAGCTCGCGAACGTCGCCACGCTGCCCATCAAGCTCTGGCCGGGCATGAAGATCGGCCAGCTCTGCTTCTTCCGCCTCACCTCGCCGGCTGAGAACCCCTACGGTTCGGGCCCGTACGGCAACCGCTACCAGGGGCAGCGCGGGCCCACCGCATCGCGCTCGTTCCAGAACTTCCACCGCACAGACGTCGGAGTCACCGACGTCGGATCCCTCGGGGGCTGACATGACCAGCGACAGCATCCATCCGTCCGACCGCGATCCCCGGGAGGGCGAGACGGATGCCGTCGCCCCGGTGCCGCCCGTCGATCCCGCTGGCGAGCCGGCGGATGCTCAGACGGATGCCGTCGTGCCGCCGCCGCCCGTGTTCGACGACGACCGGGCGGCTGCCGTCGTGCCGCCCCCGCCGGCGTTCGATGGGCCGATGACCGGCTCGGTGCCGCCAGTCGCCGCGGCGAGCGATGACGATGTCGTGCCGCCGCCGCCCGTGTTCGAGGGGTCGACCGGCGACGATGTCGTGCCGCCGCCGCCCGCGTTCGACGGCCCGGTCACCGGGGCGAGCGGCTCGGGCGCTCTGCGTTCGTCGCGCCGGCCCGTGGCGGAGCGCCTGCCGGTGCCGCCGCCCACGACCGACCCGGAGCCGGCGCCGCCGCAGGACCCGGCCTTTTCCGCCCCCGAGGCGCCCGCGTCGAGCGGCTACGGCGGCATCACCGCCGCCATCTTCATCTTCCTGCTGGTGCTGCTCGTCGGAGCGGTCGTGCTCGTCGCCTACCTCGCCACGAACGCCCCGCTGCCCCTCCCCGGCTTCGCCACCGCGGTGGCCCCGCTCCTCCTCACCTGACCGGTTTCCCGTCCCCTTCCCGTGCCGCACAACGACGGAGTTGCGGCGCGGCAACCCGTCGCAGCCGCACAACGTCGGAGTTGCGGCGCGGCAACCCGTCGCAGCCGCACAACGTCGGAGTTGCGGCGCGGCAACCCGTCGCAGCCGCACAACGTCGGAGTTGCGGCGCAACACCCCGGCTGAAGCATCCGATCACCGGCGTGTCGGCCCACGTCTCCGAAGTTGTGTGGGGAGCGGAGACGGGTGTCGGCCCACGTCTCCGAAGTTGTGTGGGGAGCGGAGACGGGTGTCGCGTCATGTCTCCGAAGTTGTGCGGGGCGGGGCGGGGCGGGGCGGGGCGGAGGGGGGGCTGACGGGACGGGGACGGGTCGGCTCAGGCGGTGCGGGCCGGGGCCTTTACCGGCAGCAGGAGCACGAAGCCGATGAGCAGAACGATGACGATGCCCAGGATGCCGAAGGCGGTCTGCGAGGTCAGAGCGATCAGCACCGTCCAGGCGATCGAGGCCATCCAACTCGCCGCCCGTCCGGTGGTGGCGTAGAGACCGAAGATCTCGCCCTCGCGTCCGGCCGGCGTCACGCGGGCGAGGAACGACCGCGCGGCCGCCTGCGCCGGGCCGACGAAGGCGCAGAGCAGCAGTCCGCCGATCCAGAACACCGTCGCCCCGCCGTCGCGCAGC
Organism: Microbacteriaceae bacterium PS02344; assembly: GCA_029959905.1. Classification (GTDB taxonomy): domain Bacteria; phylum Actinomycetota; class Actinomycetes; order Actinomycetales; family Microbacteriaceae; genus Microbacterium. The sequence goes on along the minus strand of JASCNZ010000038.1, from coordinate 16,325 downwards.
ACGAAGACGGCGAGCCCCGCGATGATCATGGCGCCGATCGACCCGAGGATGATGCGCTTCGGGCCGAGCCGGTCGTCGAGGCGCCCCGCGGCGATCGTCGACACCCCGGCGATGAGGTTCGCGGCGATGCCGAACACGATGATCTGCTGCGTGCCGAACCCGAACACCGACGTGCCGATGATCGCCCCGAAGGCGAACACCCCGCCGAGCCCGTCGCGGAACACGGCGCTCGAGAGCAGATACCAGAACGTCGGTCGGGTCTCGGGGTCGCGGTAGAGGGCGGCCACGTCCTTCACGAGCAGCACGTACGAGCGGAAGAACCCGACCTTCCGCTCGGGGCGACCGAGCGACGGTTCCGGCACGTACAGGAAGATCGGGATGCTGAACACGATCGCCCAGACGGCGCACCCCACCGCGATCAGCCGGTACACGAGACCGTCGTCGGTCGGCATCCCGAACCAGTCGACCGCGTTCAGCGCGACGACGATGGCGAGCGCGATGATGCCGCCCAGGTACCCGAACCCCCACCCGAGGCCCGAGATGCGGCCGACGTTCTTCGGAGTCGCGATGCCAATGAGCATCGCGTTCGAGTTGACCGCCGCGATCTCCTGGAACACGGTCGCCGCCGAGATCAGCGCGACACCCAGCCAGAACAGGCTCGGTGTCGGCTCGACGAACCACAGGCCGAGCATGCACATCACCAGAGCGCCCGTGCCGATGCCGAGCCACAGCTTCTGGCGGCCGGCGGCGTCGGCGCGCTGGCCGAGTACGGGGGCGAGCAGCAGGATGCCGAATGCCGCGATCGTCGAGCCCAAGCCCAGACCCGAGGTGAGCTCGGCGTCGGCGGCGACGCGACGGGGGTCGGAGGGGTCGAGGGCCGCGATGTCGGCCGGCAGGAACCCCTCGCCCACGAGGTACAGCGCCGTGAAGACGAAGGTGAGGATGACGGTGTTGAAGGGCTGCGTCGCCCAGTCCCACAGCGCCCACGAGAAGACCTGCTTCTTCGGGGCCGGCGTCTCGCCGCGCAGGTCGAGGCCGACGACGGCGACCGCGCCGCTCGTGGCCGTCGCGACGGGCTCGGGGGCGCCGGGGTGGGGATCGGGTGCGCTCATGACTCGCAGTCTGGCCGTCGGCGGTGAACGGGCGGTGACGGCGCGCCGTGCGCGGGGGCGGGGTCGGGTGTGGGTGGATGCTCGGGCCCGGTCGCGCGGAGCGCTGAGCGCACCTCCGGACGATCGGTCGGGAGCGGTGGACGGGCGGTCGGGCGGCCGTTTGCGGCGATCGTCAGGCTGGGAACATGACGATCACCGCGCCCACCCCGACCTCCGAGACCACTGCCGGACCCCTCCGCTACGGCGGGCTCGTCGTGGTCATGCTCATGAGCTTCCTGCTCGTCACGGCGGAGTTCCTCCCCAACGGCGTGCTCACCGAGATGGCCGACGGGCTCGGCGTGACCCCGGGGCAGGCTGGCCAGACGGTCACCGTGACCGCCCTCGTGGGTCTGCTCGTCGCGCCGACGATCGGCCTCGTGTTCCCGCGGCTCGACCGCCGGTCGCTGCTCGTGTGGATGGCGCTCGCCGCAGCCGCGTCGAACCTCATCGTGGCGGTCGCCCCGAATCTGGTGGTGGTGCTGCTGGCACGGTTCTTCCTCGGGGCCGCGATCAGCGCGTTCTGGTCGATGTCGATCACCGTCGCCGCGCGCATCGCCGGCCCTGAGCGGCTCGGCCGGGCGGTCATGTTCACCGCTGCCGGCACCTCGCTGGCGACCGTCGCGGGCGTGCCGCTCGGCGTCATGCTCGCCGAGCTCGTCGACTGGCGTGCGGTGTTCGCGATCGCCGGTGTCGCGACGGGTCTTCTCGCGATCGCGCTGCGGACGCTGCTTCCCTCGGTGCCCGCGGCGCAGGCGTCGAGCATCCGCCTGCTCATCGACACCGTACGTCGCCCCGGCATCGGCCTCGGCCTCGTCGGACACGTCTTCGTGGTGCTCGGGCACTTCCTCGCCTACACGTACGTGCGGCTGGCGCTGGAGCGCATCCCCGAGGTCGACGCGGGCACGATCGTGGTGCTGCTCGCGCTCTTCGGCGCCGGCGGACTCGTCGGCAACCTCGTGATCGGCCTCGTGGTCGACCGCACCTTCCGGCTGTTCGCCGTGCTCGCGCCGGTGGTTCTCGCGGTCTCGGTCGCGTCGATGCTGCTGCTCTCCGGCACGGTCGCCGGCATCGGAGCGGTGGTGTTCGTCTGGGGGTTCTTCTTCGCGTCGTGGCTGATCGTCGTGAACACCTGGGTCGGGCATCGGATGCCGTCGCGCCTGGAGGCCGGAGGGAGCCTGGTGGTCGTCGGCTTCCAGGGGGCGATCATGCTCGCTGCCGGAGTCGGCGGTGTGCTGGTCGACGGCGTCGGGGTGGAGGTCTCGTACGTCATCGGCGCCGCGCTGCTGCTCGTCGGGGCGGTGCTGTTCGGCCTCTCGAATCGCGTCCGCCCCTGACCGCGGCTCCCACCTCCGTCGCCACCTCCCGCCCGCAGAACTTCGGAGCCCCAGCGCGCGCCGCCGTCCGACCCGCACAAGTTCGGAGTTGCGGCGCGAATCGCCGGGGAAGGCCGCCGCTGAGCGGCGTGTCTGCCCCGCACTCCGACGTTGTGCGCGGGCCGCGGGCCGCGGGGTCGGCAGGTCTAGGCGGTCACGGGGGAGCGGTGGGCGTGGCGCCAGGTCGACGGCGTCATCCCGGTGCGCCGGCGGAACGCGCGGCTGAACCCCTCGTCCGAGGCGTAGCCCAGCGCCCGCGATACCTCCGACACGGTCTGCCCGGCGTCGAGCATCCGCTTCGCCCGGTCGATGCGCACCTCGGTGACGTAGTCGGCGGGTGAGCGACCGACGGCCTGCCGGAACCGTTCCGCGAACGCCGAGCGCGACATCGCTCCGATGCCGGCCAGGCGCTCGACCGTCCAGTCGCGTCCCGGCTCGTCGTGGATCGCCTCGATCACCCGATCGAGGAACGGGTCGCCCGCCATCGACGGCCACCCTGACGGGGCGCAGCCGTTCTCCGCCCACGCGCGCACCACCGAGAGCAGCACCGTCAGGACCATCAGTCGGCAGATCACCGGGTCGGTGCGCCGCACCCGTGCGGTCGACGCATCGACGAAGCCGAGACCCGCGGCCAGGGTCGCGGCGGTCGGTTCGAGGCGATCGAAGCCGGTGACGGTGAGGACGTCGGGGAGGACGGATGACAGGGGGGATGCCGTGTCGACGAGCTCCAGCGTCACGATGATCAGCGTCGAGGGGTGCGCGGCGCGGAGCGCGAGGGGCGCCGCGCCGAGGGTGAGGAGCGCATCGCCCTGCAGCAGGAGGTCGCGAGAGGCGAAGGCCTCGACCGCGACGGCCGCATGGGCGGCATCGACGTCGACACGGCAGCCGGGTGCGATCGGCGGATGCCCCGACACTCCGCCGCCGACGACGTACACGAGGGTCATGCCGCCGGCCGTGAGCGGCAGTGCTTCGCCGGTCGACAGCGACGCGCGGCGCGCGACACCCGCGCGCAGGTCGGCCGTCGCCAGCACGCGCGCCAGAGCATCCGCATCCACTGTCGCCATATCGGGCGCAACGCGGGGCGATCGATGGGTATTCCGGTGGAGACGGTTCCTCATAGGAAGCGCCGATACGCTCGACGTATCCCGACCGGAGGAGTCCCGTGTTCCGTGCGCCCGCCCGCCTGTACCGAGTTCTCGCGATCGCGGAGGCGATCACCTGGACCCTGTTGATCGGGGCGATCATCGCCCGGGCGCTCGGCGCTCCGGGCGTCGTGGTCACGATCGGCGGCGGCATCCACGGGTTCGTGTTCCTGGCCTACGGGGCGACGGCGCTGCTCGTGGCGATCAACCAGCGCTGGCACCCGGGCGTCGCCGTGTTGGCGGTGGCGAGCGCCGTGGTGCCGTATGCGACCGTGCCCATGGAGATCTGGCTGCACCGCACCGGGCGTCTCGACGGGGCGTGGCGGCTCGTGGCCACCGACGACCCGCGCGACCATCGGTGGTTCGACCGTCTCGTGCGGTGGTTCCTCAACCGACCGTGGGTGCTCGCCGCGCTGCTGGTCGTCGCGATCGTCGGGCTGTACGTCGTGCTGCTTCTGGCGGGCCCTCCGGGCGGCAAGTGACGCGTCGCGTCAGGGCGTGACGATGATCGCGTTGAGGTCGTTGACCTCGGCGAGCACGTCGGCCGGGTCGCCGGTCGAGCAGTCCGCGATCGTGTAGAGCCCGACGCTGAGGGCCGAGAAACCGCGCGCCGACATGATCCAGGTGCGCCCCTCGCCCTCGCCGACCACCTGCCGCGTCTCGACGTCGTCATTGCCGGAGGTCTGGTAGCTGAACGAGCCCGTCGTGGCGTTCGGGGTGATGTCGGCGGGGCTGCCCCCGAGGAACGTCGCCATCAGGGCATCCGATGTGGCGGCGTCGTCGCCGGGCACGACGATGTCGGCGCCGAGACGCCCCTGCCAGAAGTGGACGGTGCACGAGTCGTCGACCTTCGCGTAGCTCCAGTTGCCCTGTCCGTCGTCGGGAGAGGAGACCTTCCACGCGTCGTCGGAGAGGAGTCCGTCGCCCCATTCGATGTAGGCGGTCGAGGGGAGGTCGGCGCCGTCGGTGAAGGTGAGCGTGGTCGGCAGCTCTCCCGAGTCGGTGTCGGGCGACTCGCTGGGGGTGGACGTCTCGGAGGGTTCGGCGGCATCCGGGCCTTCTGCAGGGATCTGCGCGTAGACGCATCCGCTGAGCGGAACCAGGACGAACGCGGCGATCGCGGTGACGGCGGCGAGACGGGGGAGGCGGATGCGCGACATGCCCGTCAGCCTAGCCAGCGCCGCCGCCCGCCCCCAGGGGTAGCCCTGCCCGCGGTCGATGTGCAGGGGATGCGGTGGCGGCCTCGGCGCCCGCTCGGGTCGACACGCGAAGTTGAGTCGTCTCGTATCAAGTTCGTTTGACAGTGATCGGAGCCCGCATTACACTTGAGTCATCGCGACTCAGGTTTTCCTGGTCGCCGCAGACTTCCGAACCGAAGCAACGTCAGCAAAGGAGAACAACATGGCACGTGCTGTGGGAATCGACCTCGGTACGACGAACTCCGTCGTCAGCGTCCTCGAGGGCGGCGAGCCGAAGGTCATCGCCAACGCCGAGGGCTTCCGCACCACCCCGTCGGTGGTCGCCTTCACGAAGGACGGCGAGGTGCTCGTCGGTGAGACCGCGAAGCGCCAGGCCGTCACCAACGTCGACCGCACCATCGCGTCGGTCAAGCGTCACGTCGGCACCGACTGGACGTTCGACGTCGACGGCAAGAAGTGGACGCCGCAGGAGATCTCCGCGCGCATCCTCATGAAGCTCAAGCGCGACGCCGAGTCGTACCTCGGCGACACGGTGACCGACGCCGTCATCACCGTTCCCGCGTACTTCAACGACGCCGAGCGTCAGGCCACGAAGGAGGCCGGCGAGATCGCGGGCCTCAACGTGCTCCGCATCATCAACGAGCCCACCGCTGCCGCCCTCGCCTACGGACTCGACAAGGGCAAGGAGGACGAGCTCATCCTCGTCTTCGACCTCGGTGGCGGAACCTTCGACGTCTCCCTCCTCGAGGTGGGCAAGGACGACGACTTCTCGACGATCCAGGTGCGCGCCACCGCCGGTGACAACCGTCTCGGTGGAGATGACTGGGACCAGCGCGTCGTCGACTACCTGATCTCGCAGTTCAAGTCGACCACCGGCGTCGACGTCTCGGGCGACAAGATCGCGCTGCAGCGCCTCAAGGAGGCCGCGGAGCAGGCGAAGAAGGAGCTGTCGTCCTCGACCAGCACCTCGATCAACCTCCCGTACCTCTCGCTCACCGACTCGGGCCCCGTGTCGCTCAGCGAGACGCTCACCCGTGCGAAGTTCGAGGACCTCACGAAGGACCTCCTCGACCGCACCAAGAAGCCCTTCGAGGACGTCATCCGCGAGGCCGGCATCAAGGTCGCCGACATCGCGCACATCGTGCTCGTGGGTGGATCGACCCGTATGCCCGCCGTCGCCGAGCTCGTCAAGCGCGAGACCGGCAAGGAAGCGAACAAGGGCGTCAACCCGGACGAGGTCGTCGCCGTGGGCGCCGCCCTGCAGGCCGGTGTCCTCAAGGGTGAGCGCAAGGACGTGCTGCTCATCGACGTCACCCCGCTCAGCCTCGGCATCGAGACCAAGGGCGGCATGATGACGAAGCTCATCGAGCGCAACACCGCCATCCCGACCAAGCGCAGCGAGACCTTCACCACGGCCGACGACAACCAGCCGTCCGTCGCGATCCAGGTCTTCCAGGGCGAGCGCGACTTCACCCGCGACAACAAGCCGCTCGGCACGTTCGAGCTCACCGGCATCGCACCGGCGCCCCGCGGCATCCCGCAGATCGAGGTCACGTTCGACATCGACGCGAACGGCATCGTGCACGTGTCCGCGAAGGACAAGGGCACGGGCAAGGAGCAGTCGATGACCATCACCGGCGGTTCGTCGCTGTCGAAGGACGACATCGACCGCATGGTGCGCGAGGCCGAGGAGCACGCCGCGGAGGACAAGAAGCGCCGCGAGGCCGCTGAGGTCCGCAACCAGGCCGAGACGCTCGCGTACTCGATCGACAAGCTCATCAAGGACAACGACGAGAAGCTGCCGGCCGACGTCAAGGAGTCGGTGCAGGCCGACGTCGACGCCCTCAAGACGGCTCTGGCCGGTGAGGACGACGAGGCCGTGAAGACCGCGTTCGACAAGCTGAACGAGTCGCAGACCAAGCTGGGCGAGGCGATCTACGCGCAGTCGCAGGCGGATGCCGCGGCCGGCGCCCCCGAGGGCGACGCGCCCCAGGGTGAGGCGTCGTCCGAGGAGGACGTCATCGACGCCGAGGTCGTCGACGACGAGGACGAGAAGAAGTAACGATGGCTGACAAGGACTTCGAAGAGAACAACGGAGTCGCAGGCGAGGGGTCGGATGCTCAGGCATCCGGCCCCGCGCCGCACAACCCCGACTCCCGCGAGGCGGCAGCGGCCGAGGGCTCGGACGAGACCCCGGTCGACGACGCCCCCGACGACCTCACGGTCGACGACATCCTCGGCACGGCGCAGACCGGCGAGGCCGCGGCGGAGGATGCCGTGCTCGCCGACCTCGAGTCGACGCTGCTGAGCGACCTCAAGCGCCTGCAGGCCGAGTACGCCAACTACCGTCGGCGCACCGAGGAGCAGCGGCAGGTCGAGATCGAGCGCGCGAAGGGCGAGGCCGTCAAGGGCCTCATCCCGGTGCTCGACGACCTCGACCGGGCCGGCCAGCACGGAGATCTCGTCGACGGCACGCCGTTCGCCGTGATCGCCGAGAAGGTGCGTGCGGTGGTGGAGCGTCTCGGCGTCGTCTCGTACGGCGAGAAGGGCGAGGAGTTCGATCCGCAGCGCCACGAGGCGATCTTCCAGCAGCCGACCCCCGGCGTCGACAAGGCCACGATCCTCGAGGTCGTCGAGGTGGGCTACCGCCTCGGTGACGTCGAGCTGCGCCCTGCGAAGGTCGTCGTCGCCGTTCCCGCAGAGTAGGTGATGAATGGCTAGCCAGGATTGGTTCGACAAGGACTTCTACAAGACCCTCGGGGTCTCGAAGGACGTCAGCGAGGCCGACCTCAAGAAGGCGTATCGCAAGCTGGCGCGGAAGTACCACCCCGACTCGAACGCCGGTGATGCCACGGCCGAGGCGCGGTTCAAGGAGATCAGCGAGGCGTACTCGGTGCTCTCCGACGCCGAGCAGCGCAAGGAGTACGACGAGATCCGCGCCATGGGCTCGGGCGCCCGCTTCACGGCGGGCGGCTCGGGCGCCGGCGGGTTCGAAGACGTCTTCAGCCGTTTCGGGCAGGGGGGCCGCGGGCAGTCCGCGGACTTCGAGGACATCTTCGCGATGTTCAACCAGGGCGGCGGAGGCGGCGGCTTCGGCGGCGGGCGCTTCGGTCAGCCGAGCGGCGGGTTCCGCGGCTTCGGCGGACCGCAGCGCGGTGCCGATGTGACGGCGCGCACGACGCTCGACTTCGCCACGGCGGTGCAGGGCGAGACGATCACCCTGCAGGGCGACGACGGCAAGCCGTTCAAGGTGAAGATCCCGGCCGGGGTCGCCGACGGTCAGAAGATCCGTCTGCGCGGCCGGGGGCGTCCGTCGCCCGACGGCGGCGAGAGCGGCGACATCGTGGTGCAGATCACGGTGCGACCGCACCCGGTGTTCACGCGCGACGGGCTGAACCTGCGCCTCGTGGTGCCGGTCACCTTCACCGAGGCGACGCTCGGGGCGACCATCGAGGTCCCGACGCTGAGCGGCGACGTGGTGAAGCTGCGTGTCGCGCCGGGCACCCCCTCCGGGCGGGTGCTGCGGGTCAAGGGCCGTGGCGTGGCGACCTCGAAGGGCACCGGCGATCTTCTCGCCGAGCTGCAGGTCGCGGTGCCCACGCACCTCGACGAGGCGGCGCGCGAGGCACTCGAGCGGTTCCAGGAGTTGGAGCCGACCGAGAACCCCCGCGCCGAGCTCATGGCGAAGGCTCGGCGATGACGAGCATCCGACGCGTGTCCGCCGGGGCGGACGATTCCCTCGGGAACCGTCCGTCGCCGACGGGCGCACTCGCCGTCGCCTCAGCGGAAGGAGAACGCGATGGATGCTGACACCCCGGTCTTCGCGATCGCCGTCGCCGCCGAGTTGGCCGGCATGCACCCGCAGACCCTGCGCCAGTACGACCGCATCGGCCTCGTCGTGCCGGGCCGCACGCGGGGCGGCTCGCGTCGCTATTCGCACCGCAACATCGAGCAGCTGCGTGAGGTCGCCCAGCTCTCCTCCGAGGGGATGAGCCTTCCCGCCATCGCGAAGCTCCTCGACCTCGAAGACGAGAACCGGATGCTCCGCCGCCGGGTCGCCGATCTCGAAGGGGCGCTGCGCGCCGAGCGGGAGAACCGACCGGGCGTGCGCGTGTTCGCCGCCGGGTCGGCCGGTGTCGTGCCGGTTCCGCAGGGTCGGCGCATCCGCCGCTCCACCGATCTCGTGCTGTGGAATCCGCGCGAGCATCGCGGCTGAGCATCCGCATCACCCTCCCGCCGGCCCCGCGCCGTGTGTAGTCTGTTGACTGTTAACAGGAGGTCGGCGTGCCACAGATCGTCAAACGAGCGGAGTCGCTCGGTACCCAGGTCGCCCGCGTACTGCGCCAGCGCATCGTGCGCGGCGACCTCGCCCCGGGCACACGCCTCACCGAAGAGGCGCTCGCCGAGGAGTTCGAGGTGAGCCGCGGCCCGATCCGTGATGCGCTGACCCAGCTGTCGTTCGAGAACCTCGTCGAGATCCAACGCCCGCGCGGGGTGTACATCGTCGGCCTCACGCAAGACGACGTCGACCAGCTGTACAGCCTGCGGGGAGCGCTCGAACAGCTCGCTCTCTCGCGTGCGATGCGGGTCGACGACGACGAGCGGTGGGCGGCGATGCAGGCGGCGGTCGAACGCATGGCGGCGGCGGCCGACGCGGGAGATCATGCCGCGTTCGTCACCGCCGACCTCGACTTCCACTCGCAGATCTACGCCCTCGCCGACCATCCGCGCCTCGAAGGCGCGTGGAGCCAGTACCTGCCGACGTTCGCGGCGCTGCTCGAAGTGACGATCAATCACGATGAGGATCTGCACGAGTCGTCGGGCGATCACGTCACCCTCATGCAGGTGATGCGCTCGGGCGCCCCCGACGAGGCCGCCGCGGTGCTCGCCGCCCACCTCGACGGCGCCCGCGACCGGATGCTCAGCGAGATCTCCGCCCGCTGACCCGGCCCGGTCCCCTCCCGGCCGACGGGAGCTGGAGGGGGAGGGGGAGTGAGAGGCGGGGGTCAGGGCTTGCGGTGGAAGGGGCAGCTGCGCACCTTGCCCCCGGAGGCGGGCATCGTCGGCAGGCGGCGCAGGTTCACCTCGAGACCCTCGTCGAGCACTTCCAGGCGACGATCGCTGAGGGCCGAGACGGCGGCCGCCAGTCCGGCGATCGCCAGCTTCTCGCCGGGGCAACGATGGCCCGTGCGCGGGTCGGCGCCGCCGTGCGGCACGAACGCCGCGATCGCCTCGTAATCGTCGACCCCCACGAAACGGTCGGGAACGAAGTCGCCGGGGCGATCCCACGACTCGGCGTCGGTGTTCGTGCCCAGGATGTCGAGCACCACCCGGCTACCGGCGGGCACGCGCTCGCCGTCGAGCTCGACGTCCTGCGTGGCCCAGGCGGGGAGCATGGGCACGAACGGCGACGTGCGGCGGATCTCCTGGGCGAAGGCGGTCGCGAGCGGTCCGCCGGTCAGCGATCCGCGCTGGTCGGCCTCGGTCGCGATGCGCGCCCGCCACTCCGGATGCTCGTGCAGCTGCTTTGCGGCGTACGCCACGAACCGCGCCACGGCGATCATCGGACGGATCACGTTCTGCAGCTCGATACCCGCGGTGCGGGGCGCGAGCAGCACGCCGGCCTCGTCGCGGTGCCAGGCCCACTCGTACAGCGCCGTGCCCTCTGCCGGCTGCAGCTCGCCGAGCCGGACGGCCGCGATCAGGTTCTCCGCGTGACCGTCCGACCACCGCCGGTTGAGGATCGCGCTGACGAACGAGGGCGAGTACGGGGCGCCGAAGCCGTCGACGATCTGTGCGAGTCGACGCGACCAGCGGTTCTTCGCCTTCGCCGTGCCGGGCAGGCCGGCCCAGCGCATGACCGCGCGTCCGAAGGCCAGCACGGCGGCGTCGTAGGCGGTGCGCGTGCTGATGCCCGAGGTCCAGGCATCCACCTCGGCACGCCATTCGCGCTCGAAGTGCGGGGTCAGCCGTTCGACCTGCTCGTCTTCGTACGCGACGTCGATGAAGGTCGCCTTGCGGTGCCGGTGCGCCGAGCTGTCGAGGCTGTGCACCGACCCGTGGCCGAAGAGCGTCTCCTGCACGAGGGCCGGCATGGCGCCGTGGCGGGCGGTGCGCTCGCCGTCGTAGAACAGCGCGACACCCTCCGCGCCGCGCACGAACAGGGCATCGCGGGCGAGCAGACGCATGCCCACGGCGCGCGCATCCGGCCGGGTGCGCCGCCAGAGGTGCTCGCCGAGTCGGTACCCGCGGGTGAGCAGGCCGATCGAGTCTTCGTGCAGCGGGCTGGGGGCGGTGGATCGCATCAGCATGGTTCCACCGTGCCGGGGCGCACGGAATGCCGCCAGGGGCTTGCGGCTCCGCCCTGCGCTGCTATGGGTGCGGCCGGGGCTACTCGCCCCGCGCGAGCGTCCGCCGAAGTCGCCAGGTGTTGCCGCGGCTGTCGGAGTAGTGCCGCAGCTCGTCGAGCGCGGCGGTCGAGAGCGCCAGCCCGCGGCCGCTCTCGCTGTCGGCATCCGGCATCTCGACGCCGTCCCAATCGATCTCCGCCGGCGGGGCGGTGTCCGTGAGGGTCGCGAGCAGGTCGCCCGCCGACACCCGGATGTCGACCGTGAGGGTGACCTCGTCGGGGTTCTCGGTGTGCTGCACCATGTTGGTCGCCACCTCGCTCACCGCGAGGGTGAAGAGCGTGCGGTCCTGGTCGGCGACGTGCGGAGCATCCGCCCACAGGCCGTCGAGCGCATCGAGGACGTGGTCGACGAGCTCGAGTCGGGCCGGCCCGTCGATGTGCACGGCGCGGGTCTCAGTGTCCATCGAACGCCGATTCCGGCGTCGGGTGGTCGCGCAGCACGCGGTCGAGGTTGGTGAGGTGCAGCACGGTCTGCACCGCGTCGGGGACCGCCACGATACGCAGGTCGCCGCCCGCGACGCGTGCGCTCTTCAACCCCCCGACGAGGGCGCCGAGTCCGGAGGAGTCGACGAACTGCAGGCCCGACATGTCGATGACGATGTTCGACTCGCCCGCGGCGATGAGGTCGCCCACGGCGTTGCGCAGCAACGGCGCCCCGGTCGCGGTGAGTCGTCCGGTCAGGCCGATGACGGCGTAGCCGTCGCGCCGGTCAGTGCTCAGATCCATGGGTCTCCTTCTCGAGGACTCGGGCTGCGGGGCCGCGGTAGCGGGCCGCCTGGATGATGACGCTCAGCACGACGAGGTCGTAGAGCACCCATGCGGTGTTCACCAGTGTGCCGGTTCCGTCGGCGGTGCCGATGAAGACGCGCGTGACGCCGATGATCAGCGCGATGGTGAGCACGATCATGGCCGTCAGCTGGGGCCAGATCTCGCGCCATGGCACTCCGCGCGGATCGCGGCCGTCCTTGCGGGTCACGGCGAACGACAACGGTCGTCCCAGCACCACGTTCGCGAACGCGGTCCAGCACGCGCGGATCCACACCGGGAAGAGGGCGAGCGAGTACTGCTGCCCCCGCCAGGTCTTGACGCCCTTCGCGACCACCAGGAAGAGCAGCTGGTTGACGATGAAATACGGCAGGAACCGCGCGAAGAAGTCGACCGACCAGGCGGTGACGGGCAGGATGCCGAACACCAGGTAGACGACCGGTGCCGTCAGATACACGATCGCGGCGAAGCCCGAGAGGTAGCTCCACATGGTGGCGAAGTACATCAGACGCTGCCCGATGGAGAGTCCGCGCTTGGCGAGCGGGTTGTCGCGCAACAGCACCTGCATGGTGCCCTGCGCCCAGCGCAGCCGCTGCGTGAGCATCGTGCGCAGATCTTCGGGCGCGAGGCCCTTCGCGAGGATCTCGTGGTGGTACACGCTGCGCCATCCCTGCGAGTGCAGCTGCATCGCCGTCGCCATGTCTTCGGTGACGGAGATCGTGGCCATGGGCAGGATCGGCTGCGCCTCGTCGCCGCGGTCGAGCCGCAGGGCGTCGAGCAGGGCGCGCACCGTGTCGAGCGCGGTGATGGGGGAGAGGTCGGATGCCGCGAGCGCCGCGAGGCCCGCCTCGTCGACGACGATCGCGTCGAGCTCGGAATCGTGGGCGATGGGCAGGGCGCCGAGTTCGTCGAGGTCGGCGCGGATGCCGGCGAGGTCCTTCGCGACGATGATGCGCGACGCGGCGTCGACGGCGGCGCGCACACGGTCGGCGACCTCGGCCACCGAGGTGCCTTCGCCGAGGTCGCGGCGCCCCTGTCGGATGGCGATCTGCAGGGCGCCGAGTTCGCGGGCGAGGTCGGGGTCGGCGGCGGCCCGCGCCTCCTTCTCGACCATCTGCTCCGATGTGCGCAGCGCCCGGGCGGCCGAGTCGGTCACCTCGCGCACGTACCCGGTGATGCCGAGGCGCATCAGGGCCTCGCGGCGCAGCACGGCGTTGGAGCCGCAGAAGAACGCCGCGTTCCAGCCGTCCTTGCCCTGCTGGATGGGGCCGTAGAAGAGGGGCGCCTGGCTGCCGAGCGGGTCGGCTTCGTCGACGTTGATGAACCACTGGGGTGTCTGCACGAGGGCGACCTCGGGGTCGTCGGCGAAGTAGCCGAGGGTGCGGTGCAGGATGAGCGGGTCGGGCACCTGGTCGGTGTCGAGGATGAGGAGGAACTCGCCGTCGGTCTGCAGCAGAGCGCTGTTCAGGTTGCCGGCCTTCGCATGGCGCGGCTTGCCGGTCCAGTCCTCGGAGCGGGTGAGGTAGCCCACCCCCGCGTCGCGGGCGGCGGCTTCGAGTTCGGGTCGGGAGCCGTCGTCGAGGATCCAGGTGGTGTGCGGGTAGGCGATGCGCTTCGCCGAGCGAGCGGTGGTCATCACCAGCTCGATCGGCTCGTCGTAGGTGGTGATGAAGACGTCGACGGTGCCCTGGGGCGGCGAGGTCGGGCCGGGGCGTTCCTTCGCGCGCCACATGGTGAGGCAGAAGAGGAAGGTGTCGATGAGGCTGTAGGTCTCGGCGATCACGAGGGGCACGGCGATCCACCACGCCGACCAGTTCACCGACTCGAGCCATCGCCAGGCGACGTAGTTCACGCCGAGCAGCACCGACAGCAGTGCGAGCACGCGGATGGTCGCGAAGCGGGCGGTCATGCATCCCTCCGCACCACGACGACGGTGATGTCGTCGGTGGCCGTGTCGGCGGTCGCCAGGCCCATCGCCTCGCGGATGGCGCCGTCGGGTCCGAGCTCGCTCAACACGCGGTACACGTGGGCGTACGGGTCGTCGGGGTCGAGCACGTCGAGCAGTCCGTCACTGCAGCAGACGAAGGCGTCGCCCGGTTCGAGGCGGGAGTGGCGCGGTTCGCGCACCTCGGGCGGCTGCAGGCCCATGCCCATGCCGAGGGGCAGGCTCGTCGAGCGCAGGTGCTCCCACGAGCCGTCGGCGCGCAGGATGAACGCGAGGCTGTGCCCGGCGTCGATCACCTCGAGGTCGCCGGTCTCGGGGGTGAGCTCGGCGTGCACGGCGGTGACGAACATCGCGGTGTCGCCGAGGTCCTCTTCGAGCAGGCGGTCGATCTCGGCGATCGACTCGGCCAGTCCGCGCTCGGGCGCCGTCCGCAGCGAGGCGCGCACGCTGGCGGCGACGAGGGCGGGACCGGTGCCCTTGCCCATCGCATCGGCGAGGGTGATGCGCAGCGCCCCGTCGACAATGCCGAGGTCGTAGAAGTCGCCGGCGAGAGCGCCGCGCGAGACCGATCCACCGGCGATCGTGTAGCCCGCGACCTCGGGATGCGTGTGCGGACGCAGGGCGCTCTGGATGACGGCCGCGTGGTCGAGCTCGGCGTCGTTCGCGAGTTCGGACTGCACCCAGAAGGCGAGGTCGCGCAGCAGGTCGAGCTGCGCGTCGTCGAGCGTGTGGGGCTCGGTGTCCAGCACGCAGAGGGTGCCGATCGGCTCGCCGCCGGGGGCGTGCAGCGGATGCCCGGCATAGAAGCGCAGGTGAGGGTCGCCGATCACGAAGGGGTTGTCGCCGAAGAGGTCGGTGAGCGCGGCATCCTCGATCACGACCGGGCGGTCCTGGCTGACGGTGTAGTCGCAGAAGGAGTCCTGTCGCGGAGCCTCGTCGGCGCCGAGACCGATCTGGGTTTTGCGCCACTGGCGGTCGCGATCGATGAGCGAGACCGCGACCATCGGCACGCCGAACATCTCTTTCGCAAGTCGTGCCACCCGGTCGACGCGCTCGTCGCGCGGGGTGTCGAGAATCTCCAGGGCATCGAGTGCGGCTTGGCGCTGTCGTTCGTCGAACACGTCCGTCCCTCCCACGGTTTGGCTCCCTGCCATCCTGACACCGGTCGGGAGGACGTGCACCCGGGTCGACCCGACTCTTCGCCCGAGTACCAGTGTTGACTGTTAACAGTCAACACTGGTACTCTCGCAGCGTCGACAACACGGTCGACCCACGTAGAGGAGCAAAGATGCCCCGCAAGCGCATCACCCGGGCGGCCGCCGCACTCGCCGCCCTCACAGCGACCGCCCTCGTCGTCTCGGCCTGCACGAAGGTCGAGGAGGGCGAGGATGCCGCGTCGGCATTCCCCGAGAAGGACATCCGCCTCATCATCCAGGCGAACCCCGGCGGCGGATCCGACCTGTCGTCGCGCGCCCTCGCGACGGAGCTCGAGAAGATCCTCGGCGTGAGCGTCATCCCCGAGAACATGCCCGGGGCTGCCGGCGCGCTCGCCATGGAGTACGTCGGCTCGCAGGACGCCGACGGCTACGTCATCGGCTTCGCGCCCGTCGAGATCGCGATGCTCAACACCACCCAGGGCGCCAACGTGATGCCGGAGGACTTCGACCTCCTCGGCCAGATCATGCTCGCCCCCGGCGTCATCACCGTCGGTGCGAACAGCGGTATCGAGACCCTCGAAGACCTCGTCGCCCAGGCCGAGTCGGGCGCCGTGACCGTCGCCAACTCCGGGGCCGGCTCCATCTGGGAGGCCGCCACCATCGGGCTCGGCAACGCCACCGACGCCGAGTTCACGCCAGTGCCATACGACGGCGGCGCCACCGCCGTCGCGGCCGCGGCATCCGGCGAGACCGTCGCCGCCGTCTCGGGTCTCGGCGAGGCCCTGGCCCAGGGCGAAGCCGTGCGCATCCTCGCCGTCATGAACGACGAGCGCCACCCCGACGCCGAAGACGTCGAGACGGTAGAAGAGGCCATCGGCGAGGACGTCGTGTTCGGCGGCTGGGGCGGCATCTACGCCCCGAAGGGTCTGCCCGACGATGTGAAGTCGACCCTCGAGGCCGCCGTCAAGGAGGCCGTCGAGTCCGACGGCTACCAGCAGTTCCAGGCGGATGCCGGCAACCTCGTCGTCTACCGCGACTCGGCCGAGTGGACGACGTTCGTCGACGACCAGTTCGCGCTCTTCCAGGACCTCCTGGGCTGAGCACTCCTGCGGGGCCGGACGCGGTCCGGCCCCGCCGCGCTCCCCGCCAACGAAGGCGCACCATGTCGAGTCCCGCCCTCCCGG
>JASCNZ010000037.1 GCA_029959905.1 Microbacteriaceae bacterium PS02344 | reverse complement strand
GAACGCCGGCGCCGCCGCCGAGGGGAAGGGTGCCGCGGGGGCGGGCGCCGCGGCCGGAGCCGGCGCCTGCGCGGGCCACTGCGGAGCGCCCGCCGGCTGCACGGTCGGCGGCTGGGGCGCGGCGAAGCGAGACGCCTGCGGCGACGCGGCACCCGCCGGCGTCGGCTGCGCGAGCCCGGGGATCGCCGGAGAGGCGGTGCCCGCGCCGGACGGGAAGCCCTGGAGATCGGCATCGCGCGCGGCCACGCCCGAGTTCGGGGCGACGCCCGCGGCGCGGCCGTTGCGTGCGGCACGCGCATCGAGCATGACCGACTTCGCGACCTTGTCGTGCCAGCCCTGGAACCGGCCGGAACCGTCGAAGAGCGGCGTGAAGTAGCCGACGACGATCCCGGCGGCGAGACCGAAGATGAGGTTGCGCACCAGCGCGCGTCCGAACCCGAGCGGTGCACCGTCGGCGTCGCGGGCGAGCGCGAGTCCCTGCGCCCGCATGCCGATCGATCCGGCGCCCGACTGCATCCAGGTGTAGACGACGAACCACCCGAGCAGCAGCAGACCGACGACCGGGCCGCCGACCGCCAGCGTGACCAGCGACGCCTCGATGCCGCCCGAGAACGACACGATGAGCGCCAGCACGACGCCGAGCACGATCGCGAGGCCGCCCGCGATGACCGCATCGATCAGATACGCCACCGCGCGACGGGAGATCGGCGCGATCTGGCCGAAGGGGAGCATCGTCATGGTCTCTCGCTCTCGGGGGCGGGGGCGGGGGTGCTGTTCTCGATGGTGCCAGGTTCGCGGCGTCCGCGCGCGCCCGTGTCGCGGACGCGCGCCGTCGCGGCATCACGGAGGTTCTGCACGGCCTGTGAGACGACCGTGCCGCCGAGCAGCGACCGCAGGTTGACGCGCGCCTTCCAGCGTCGCCAGAACCCGGCCTCCGCACCGAGGCCGCCGACGATGTCGTCGACCTCCTTCCAGAAGGCATCGACGTCTGCCGGCGTGGGTTCGGTGGGCCCGAAGACCTCGATGTCGGCGCGCTGGGCGAGCGTGGCCGCGCGCGGTACGCCCAGTGCGCCGACGACCGCCGTCGCCTCCTCGACGCGGGTCGCCCCCGCGGGGAGGCGTGCACCGTAGTCGACCGCTCGGTCGGTGAGCTCGTCCCACCCGCCGCTGATCCGATCGCTGGGCCGCGGGGCCGTGCGCCGGGCGCGCCTCTTCGCCGCCTTCCACGCCGCGATGACGATGAACGGCGACGCGAGGATCGCGAGGATCGCGAGCGTCACGCCTCCGATCGCCAGGATCACCCCGAGGATGCCGAGCAGGTTGAGCGTCTCGTCCTCGGCCTTGCGGTCGTCGGGCAGCGTGGGCGGCAGGTCGACGGGCTCCTGCGGCGGAGGCGGCGGCTGCAGCACCTGCGGCTTCGGATCGACCCGCGGCTTGGTGTTCTGGTCGTTGGGAACCTGATCTTCGGGCGGGGTCGGATCGAACGGCAGCCACCCGACGCCCTCGAAGTTGATCTCGACCCAGGCGTGCACGTCGTCGCCGGTCGCCGCGAACTCGGCGTCGCCGGCATCCTCCTCGTCGGGGTAGTACCCCATGACGACGCGGGCGGGGATGCCGACCTCGCGCGCGAGCAGCGCCATGGCGACGGAGTACTGCTCGTCGTCGCCGATCATCTGGTCGCCGCCGACGAGGGTCGAGATGCGCTCGGCCGTGTGCCCGGCGCGCGAGATGACCTCGCCCTCGAGACCATGGCTGAAGAACCCGCCGTCGGCGAGCATCGTCTCCAGCGCCCTGGCCTGCTCGATCGGGCTCTCGGCGTCGGCGATCGTCTCGGCGGCGAGCGAGGTCAGCTCCTCCGGCACGTTGCGCTGCTTCGGCTGCGCGACGTTGCCGAACGCGACCTCCGCGAGCCGATCGTCGTCGACCTCACCGGGAATGACGGTGTCGACCGTGTACGTGTCGCCCGCCCCGAGCTTCGGAGTCGCCACGGCGGTGCCGGTCTCGGCGTTGTAGAAGGTGCCCCGGCGCAGCTCTTCGGCGCGGTCGCCGGTGTATTCGATCTCGTCGACGGCACCGGCATCCGGCACCCACACCCCGGCGTATTCGCCGATCTCGACCTGCAGCGTGACCGGGAGCCCCTCGGCCTCGGGCGCCATGTCCGAGCGCAGCGGCGTGAACGCGCTCGACGACCCGGGCCCGCCGTCGGTGACGTTGTAGACCATGCCGTCGAACTGATCCATGACGGCGATGCGGATGCGCGCCTTCTCGGGCAGACCGCGCACCGTGAACAGGGTCTTCTCGTCGAGGTCGCGGGTGTTCTTGCGGAACGACTGCAACGGGCTCGGGTAGTCGCGGATGTCGAAGGGCGGGATGATCACGTCGCGGAACACGTGCCGCGTCTCGCCCGGCACGGCGACCGCCGATGAGGCGATTCCCGCGCCGGCGGCGATCGCCAGCACGCCTGCACCGGCGAGCATGCGGCGCAGGCGCATGCGGGCCGCCCGCGACGGGTCGATGTCGCTCACCGAGATCGCGGCGTTCTGCGGCGCCCAGAGCTGCCTCAGCGCCAGCCACACGACCGCGACGAGGGCGACCGCGAGTCCCTGCGCGAGAGGGAACGCCGGCTCGGGCGTGCCGAGGGCGATGACGACCACGAACAGCAGGACGGCCGGGATCAGCGCCCAGGCCACGGTCGACAGCCGCAGGGCGAGCGATGCGGTGACGACGGCACCGACCAGCCCGAGGAGGAAGGGCACGAGCAGATGCCCGTCGGCGGCCGACACCGGCGCGACGGTCGTCAGCATCTGCTTCCACGCCGTCACGACGCCGAGCGCGAGCCGCTGCAGCGTCTCCAGCGTCGGCACGAATCCGGCGATCGTCGTGCCGGGCAGCGCCAGCGCGCCGCCGAACACGAAGTACGCCGCGACCGTGAGGCCGGCGATGGGCAGGATCCCCCATCGACGCCACGCGCACAGCCCGGCGACGGCCAGCCCGAGCACCATGCCGCCGATTGCGGCGGGGAGGAACGATCCGCCCGCGAACGTCGGCCAGAAGCCGAGGAGGACGGCGATCACCACGACGCCCGCGGAGCC
Source organism: Microbacteriaceae bacterium PS02344 (assembly GCA_029959905.1). Taxonomy (GTDB): domain Bacteria; phylum Actinomycetota; class Actinomycetes; order Actinomycetales; family Microbacteriaceae; genus Microbacterium. The sequence continues at coordinate 24,564 of JASCNZ010000037.1, read as the reverse complement.
GAGGTCGAGCAGCCACCGGCGCAGCGGAAGCGCGGTCGGCGACGCGGCGGGCGCGCTCACGCGAGCACCTTCTGCAGGGCGAGCGGCAGTTGTTCGAGGGTTCCGACGGTGACCACGTCGGCGTCGCCGATGCGCCGGAGAGCGGGCGACGGCGTCGAGGTGTCGGCGACCACGGCGAGCACGCGGGCGCCGTAGGGCAGCCGGGAGCACGCCACCCGGAGTTCCTCGGCGGGCACACGCCCCCCGCACAGGAGAACGACGACGCTGGCCAGCGGCATGTTGCGCGCCACCACACCCGCGAGATCGGCGATGCCGCCGTCGCGGGGGCGCGAATCCTCGACCGCTGCGAGCGAGTCGAGCAGCTGCTTACCCGTTCCCGACGCGAGTTCACGCCCCTGCACGCGCACGTCGACCCGCTGCGAATCGCGCAGCGCACGCAGCCCGATGCTCCCAGCCGCCGAGATCGCGAGCTCGAAATCGTCGACCGATGCGTAGTCGCCGGACGACCGAGAGAGGCCGATGACGAAGTGCGACCGACGGGTCTCCTCGTACTGACGCACCATCATCGTGCCGGTGCGTGCGGTCGACTTCCAGTGCACGTGGCGCAGATCGTCGCCCGGCTGGTACTCCAGCAGCGCGTGGAACGACACGTCGTCGCGCGAGAGATCGGTCGCGGGCATCCCTTCGAGGTCGCGCAGGAAGCCCAGCGACTGGCCGTCGAACAGAATGGTGCGCGGATGCACGAACAGGTCGACCGGGTCGTCGCGGCGATGCGCCCGCTCGAAGAGCCCCAGCGGGTCGCCACGCACGACACTCACGGGACCGACCTTCACCACCCCGCGCTTCTGGGTCGGGATGGCGAACAGCTCCTCGGCGCTGGCGCCCGGTGCGAGCCGCTGGATGCCGAACTCCCCACGCCCCGCGCCGACCGGCAGCACGACCCGCGACGGCAGGATCGCGCGGGTGCCGCGGTTGGCGAGAGTGAGGGCGCCGATGGCCCGCTCGCCCACGACGACGCGTGTGCGCGCGAGGTCGAGCGACACGTCGTAGGCCGTGCGCCCGATGAGGAAGAGGGCGCAGAGCGCGAGCGTGAGGGCGATGACGAGTCCGACGATGGTGAACTCCCACCATCCGGCCACCTGCCCGAGGATCCAGCATCCGACCGCTGCGCCCATCAGCACCCAGGCGAGCGGGCGGATCGCGGCGGCGATCGTCCGGAGGCGCGCGGCAGCGCGAGCGCCGAGGACGGCAGCGACGTCACGCCAGTCGGCGTCGCGCTCCGTCGTCGGCGACGCCGTCTGCAGGGCCTCCGTGGTCATCAGGCCGCCGTTCGCGCCTGAGGTGCGGGCACCGTCTCGAGCACCCGCGCGATCACGGTTTCGCTCGTCGTTCCCGAGAACTCGGCCTCGGGGTCGAGCAGCAGGCGGTGCTTCCACACCGGCCGCGCGAGCGCCTTGATGTCGTCCGGCAGCACGAAGTGCCGGCCGTGCGCCGCCGCCCAGACCTTCGCGACGCGGATCATCGCGATCGCACCGCGCACCGATACGCCCAGACGGATCGCGCTGTCGCCGCGCGTCGCCTCGGCGAGCTCGGCTGCGTAGCGCAGCACCGCAGGCTCGACGTGCACGGTGGCCGCGAGGTCGGCCATATCGGCGACCGCGCTCGTGGTGATGATCGCGGGCAGCCCGGCCGACGGGTTGCGGTCGGATGCCCCCGCGAGAATGCTCTCGGTGACCGCGAGGTCGGGGTACCCGATCGAGGTCTTGATGAGGAAGCGGTCGAGCTGCGCCTCCGGCAGCTTATACGTGCCGGCCTGCTCGATGGGGTTCTGGGTCGCGATCACGAGGAACGGGCGGCCGGTCTCGTGCGTCACGCCGTCGACGGTCACCCGCGACTCCTCCATGACCTCGAGCAGGGCGGACTGGGTCTTCGGCGACGCGCGGTTGATCTCGTCGGCGAGCACGATCGACGCGAAGATCGGTCCCCTGTGGAACTCGAAGCGGTGCTGCTGCTGGTCGTAGATCGTCACACCGGTGACATCGGAGGGCAGCAGGTCGGGGGTGAACTGGATGCGCGCGCTCGTGCCCTTGACGGTGGCGGCGAGCGCCTTGGCGAGGCTCGTCTTGCCGGTGCCGGGGGCATCCTCCAGCAGCACGTGGCCCTCGGCCAGCATCGCCGAGATCACGAGGCCGACGATCTCCTGCTTGCCCTGCACCGCCTTGTCGACGTTCTCGACGAGGCGCTGGAAGGTGCCCTGGAACCAGGCGGCCTGTTCGGGGGTCATGGTCATGGGTGTGTCGTTCCTCGTTCTCGGGGGGCGGGTGCGCGCAGCGGGGTCATTGCCAGACGCGGTGTTCGTAGGCCTTGCCGTCGATGACCACCCACGCCTCGATCGTGCCGCGGCGCAGACCGAGGTAGCAGCCGATCTGCTCGGAGTAGTTGCCGTTGCCGTCGGTGCGGATGGTGCGTCCGCCGAACGTGCCCCCGTAGGGAGCAGGGGCGTTGCTCGCGCACTGCAGGTACATGCTCGTGTTCGGCGGGAAGTTCTGCGCGGTGACGTAGAAGTACGCGCAGGTGCCGTCGTTGCAGTTCGGCTGGCCGTTGGCGTCCCCCGACGAGGTCACCCACGCCCGGGGTTGCGGGGCGGCGCCCGACGTCTGCTGTGCGGAGCGCACGATGCGCTGGCCCGCCGTGTCGGTCACCTCGACGTCGATGGTGTGGTTCTCGCTGTAGCCGTCGCCGACCGTGCGGTTGCCGGTCGTGCCCACGCCCTGCCAGCCGCCGCCGTCGATGCGGATGCGCACGGAGATGTCGCGCCCGTTCGCCGCCGGGCGGGCGTCCCACGCGAACGTCACGCTTCTCGGGTTCTGGCTCGCCGAGACGTCGGGATTGCGCAGCGGACCATACGGATTGCCGGCGACCTGATTCGAGGGGTCGCCGCCGTACTGGGTTCCGTCGACGGTCGCGACACCCCGCACCCGCACGTTGTAGTTCTGGCCGTTGGTGAGACCGCGCACGACGTTGTCGCCCGGCATGGCCGCCCAGTTCCCGCCGTTGAGGGAGTACTGGTACTGGATCTCGCTGGTCTTCGCGCCGTTGCGCGCACCGGGGGTCCACGCGAGCGTCAGCGCACGGTCGCCGGGGGTCACCGACGACAACGAGGGGGCACCCGGCTTGTTCACACCGCGGCGGGGAGCCGACATGGGGCTCCACTCCCCCCACCCGGCCTTGTTGTGCGCGCGGATGCGGAACGTGTAGGCGGTCTCCGACGTCTGCACCGTGACGGCCTGCGACGTGGCGCCGGCACCCGGGGTCAGGGTGCTGCGCAGGGTCGACCCCTCGTAGACCTGCAGCTCGAAGGCGTCGATGGGGTCGCCGTTGGCATTGCCCGGCTGCCAGCGCACCTGCATCTGCGCCTGCGATCCCACGCCGGGGATCTCGGCCGTGGTGGGCGCCGCGGCGGGCATCGGCGGCCCGGCGGGGATCTCGGATGCCGACCACCCGCTCCAGCTCGACGGCTCCGGAGCGCGGTTGTGCGCCTGCACCCGCACCTGGTAGTTCGAGCCGTTCTCCAGGCCCTCCCAGGTCATCGAGTTGCCGGTGACCTCCTTCTGGGTGACACCGGAGGGCGGCGCGGGAGAGATCTCGAGCGTGTAGCGCTCGACGGGCGAACCCGGGGTCGTGGGCGTCGTCCACGCCACCTTGAGCGACTTGTCGCCGAAGGCGAGGGTGGGCGGGTTCGGGGTGTCGGGGCGGGCATCCGGTCGCGCCACGGCCGATGCACCCGACGGGTCGGATTCGCCGACGCGGTTCGTCGCCGTGACCTGGAAGCTGTACTCGACATTGTTCGTGAGCCCGTCGAGCGTGCAGGTGGTCGACGCGCACTCCTTCGAGTACGCGTTGCCGCTCACCGAGCGCACGGTGTACTTCGTGATCTCGGCGCCGTTGTTCGATGGAGCACCGAACGAGACGACCACGGTGCGATCCTGCACGCTCGTGACGGTCGGTGCGCCCGGAGCATTTGGCACGCCCTGCACCGTCACCACGATCTGCCCGTTCGCCTCGCGCTCGGGGTCCTTCGTCGCGTCCTGGATGCGGTAGCGCACGACCATCGTGCCGACGAAGTCCGCCGCCGGGGTCACGACGACGTCGTCGCCCTTGACCGCGGCGCCGCCGGAGCCCGACTCGGTCGCGGCGGTCATCAGCTTCAACGGGGTGTCGGGGAACGGGTTGAAGTCGTTCGCGAGCACCGGAACCGTGATGCTCTCGCCCTGGTTCGCCTCCGAGACGGTGTCGGTGTTCGCGGTCGGCAGCGGACGGGTCGATGCGCCGACCTTCACCGTGACGGTGCCCTCGATCGGCTCGGTGGTGCCGTCGGTGATCTCGAGGGTCAGCGATGCCGTCGTACCCTTCTCGGCGTTCGACGAGGCCTCAACGAGCAGCTCGCTGCCCTCGGTGCGCGCGCTGATGCCCTTGCCCGCGCCGTCGATGTAGCGGAACTGGAGCTTGTCGGCGTCTTCGGGGTCGGGGTCGGTCGTGAGTGCGGCGAGGTCGACGACCGTGGGGTCCTCACCCGGCGCCACGACGACCTCGGTGCCGATGAACTCCGGCTGCTGGTTGTCGGGCGGGAGCACGTTGATCGGAATGCTCAGGGTGGCCTTCCGGCCCTCGGGGTCGTCGGGGCCGGTGCCGTCGGTCACCTCGAACGTGATCGCATCCTGACCGAAGTAGCCGTCGGCCGAGGTGTACACGAGCGTCGTCTCGTCCTGCACCAGGTCGGCACCGTTGGCGTGCACGGCGCTCACCTTGCCGTGCTCGGTGATGCGGGCCGTGCCGCCGCCAGCGACCGTGACGTACTCGGAGAGCGGGATCTCCTTGGTCTCGCCGCTCATCACCTCGATGGGCTTGGTGGAGTCGAGGATGGGACGCAGCTCCGACTCGGCCGGCACGAAGATGAAGGCGGATGCCTCGAGCCCGTCCTGATCGGTGAGGGTGTAGCGGATGAGCTGCATCTCCTCGCCGATCTCGACGCGCACCTTGCCGTTCTCGAGCGCCGTCGCCCCCTCGCCGAGGGTCACGTCGAGCCGGTCGGTCGTGCCGTCCGGGTCCTCGTCGTTCTTGAGGATCTCGATGTCGGCCCTGAGCGTGCCCTCGGTGAGGTCGGTGGGGCGCACCCGGTCGTCTCGGGCGATGGGCGCCTGCAACGGCACATCCTCGTTGACCGTGATCTGCAGCGCGGCGGTCGCCGTGGCTCCGCGCGCGTCTTCGATCGTGTACTGCAGGGAGGTCTCCAGCTCGCGATCCGGCGCCTGCACGAGCACGCGATCGCCCGAGACGCGCGCCTCGATGCCGACGTCGGCGGGCACCTCGAGTCCGTCCTCGACGAGCGAGAGCTTGTCCCCTTCCGGGTCGGAGTCGTTCTCCATGACCGGCACGGCGATCTCGCGGCCCGGGCGCACGACCACGGCGTCCTTCACCGCGTACGGCGCCTGATTGACCTGCTCGCCCGGGGCGATGCCGACGCGGATCGTGGCGATGCCCTCCTTGCCGAGCCGGTCGCGCACGCGGTACTTGAACACGTCGACACCGGTGGAGTCGTCGAACGCCTCGTACGAGAAGTAGTTCTGCCCCGTCTCGGTGATCCGGCCCTTCGACGGGCTGCTGGCGATGTCGATGAGCTCGACCGAGTCGCCGTCGGCGTCGATGCCGTCGAGGGGTACGGCGATGTTCGCCGTCGAGCCGGCCAGCACACGCGCCACGAGGTCTTGCGGACGCGGGGCCGCGTTCGTCTCCTCGTCGACGGGGAGGATCTGGATCGTCACGTAGGCCGCGGCCTTCTGCTGCCGGGAGTCCACCGCGTCGTACGTGAGGTACACGGTCTTCGCCTCGGGCCCGGCCTTGAACCGCACGGTGTCCTGCGAGACGAACGCCTCGCCGTCTTCCGGGTCAGGGGCCTCGACGAGTTCCGGGGCGACGTGCAGCACGTCGTCGTTCGGGTGCGTGTCGTTGTCGAGCACGGGGATGGTCACGACGTCACCGGCGCGCACCACCGCCGTGTCGGGGTTGGCGACCGGCTGGAGGATCTCGTCCGACGCCGGGATCGGGATGACGACGACCTCGCCCTCGGCCGACTTCGATCCGTTCGAGATGCGATAGGTGATGCGCGCCTGGTCGGTGAGCGATCCCTGATCGGTGATGCGCAGGGTCTCGTGGTTGATGACCGACACGGAGATTCCGGAATCGTCCTCGATCGAGACCGACTGCACGACCAGGATGCCGCCACCGGGGTCGATGTCGTTCGCGAGGACGCCCACGAGCACGTCGCCGCCGGTGGGCAGGAGCGCCACGTCGCGCACGGCGACCGGAGGGAGGTCGCTCGCGGTCTCCTCGCGCACGTCGACGCGCACGATGCCCTCGCCGTTCTCGGGGCCGGCGGTCGCGAGGTAGAGCACGTAGTAGGTGCCGGGGCTCTGCGCCGTGAAGGTGAAGGTCTTGTTCTGGAAGTCCGGGACGATCGTCGCACCCGGCGTCTCGTTCACGCGTCCCAGGCGCAGCGGCTCGCGGCCCGAGCTGGTGTCGTTGGCGAGCGGGGCGATCGTGACCTGTTCACCCACGCGCGTGACCACATGGTCGGCGTTGGTCTTGGGCTTGGTCGATCCTTCCGGACGCACGTCGAGCGACACCGAGGCGGTGGCGGTCTCGTTGTACCCGTCGGCGACCGTGACCTGGATCTCCTTGCGGCCCTGCGCGCTGGCCGTCGCCTTGTAGGTGATCTGACCGTCGGTGCTGAAGTCGACCTCGTCGCCCGGGGCGGGCACGACGTCCTTCAGGTAGACGTCGTCGCCCTCGGGGTCGATCCAGTCGGGGAGGATGTTGTACGAGATCGTGCCGCCCTCTTCGACCGTGAGCGACGTCTTGCGCTTCGGTACAGGGGCGGTGTTGATGCTCTCCTCGTAGACGGTCAGGGTGACCGTGGCGGTGTCCTTCCCGCCGCGTCCGTCCTCGGCCTCGTAGGTGAACGTCGACGATCCCGAGGCATCCGCTTCGACCGCGATCTGCAGCGCCCCGCCGTTCTGCACCTGCTGGATGGTGCCGATCGACGGCTGACTCTCGGCCAGTGTGGCGACGAGCACGTCGCCGTCGGGGTCGTTGTCGTTGTCGAGCACCGGGAGCAGGGTCGTGACACCGGGCCGCACACCGAACGAATCGTCTTCGGCGATCGGAGGCGTGTTCTCCTCCTTGCGCTCGGGCAGCGTCGTCTCGACGGTCTCCTCGGTGGAGTCGTCCTCGTTCTCGGTCTCGCCCTCCGGCGGAGTCAGGTCGTTCCAGTTGTCGACGCGCTGCAGGCTCTCGTCGGCGAGCCAGGCCGCGCCACCCACCGCGTCGTTGAGGATGATGACGTCGCGGTTGACGCGGAACACGAGGCTCGCCGAATCCTGCGCGCCCTCGACCGTGGCGTTGACGTCGTTCGCGCTGCCCGGGCACTCGCGGATGAATGTCGCCGAGCCAGCCCACGCCCCGTAGGTGCAGCCGCGCAGGTAGACCGGGGCCGCGGGTGTGCCGGGGGCACCGGCGTCGACCGTGGTCGGCTCGCTGCCGTCGAGCGGCACGCTCACGAGACCGTCGGCGGTCGCGACGGCGACCGCGTCGTTCTCGGCGGATGCCTGCTGCAGCACCGCATCGCCGGCCCCGCCGACCTCGGTGCGCAGTCCGTCGGCGGTCGTCACGACACCGGCGGCCGGGTCGAGCACGACGGCGGTGGCACCGACGGCGGTGATGCTCGCCTCGGACGACGCGCCTTCTTCGCCGAGCGACGCCGTCGTGGGTTCGAGCGCCTCGCCCTCGCTGTCGACGGGGACCGTGACGATCTCGCCCCGCTCCGACGAGAGTCCGAACACGGTGCCGTCGGTCGCGACGGTGACATCGGCGTCGGCCCCGAGTTCGGCCACCGGATCCTGCGATTCGGGCTCGAATCCCGAGACGCCCTGCACCGGGAGCACCCAGAGCTCGCCGGTCTGTTCGTCGAGGATGGCGGTCGTGTGGTGGCCGAGGGCGATCTTCGCGGCTGCGGGCACAGCAGCCGAGTCGCCCAACGAGACGCGCGAGGGGTCGACGGCGGTGACGGTGGAGGCGTTCTCGTCGACGACGAGGATGTTCGTCGCATCCTGCAGGATGTCGTAGTTGTCGCCCGTGGTGCGCAGGCCGCCGTCGAGCACGGTGGACTCGTGGTTGAAGTGCCCGACGAGCAGGCTCGAGGTCTTGGTGATCCAGACGCCGCCGTCGTTGAGATCGACCTTCGTGGTGGGGAAACCCTCGTACGCGAAGGCCATGGTGGTGATCGCGACCACTCCGACGGTGACGCCCGCGGCGGATGCGAGCGTCTTCGGGCGCGAGCGCATCCACGACATCGCCTTCATCCGGTGATTCCCCCCACGTGCCCGTGCTCGGCGCCCTGCCGGTCGGCTCGGGCCGCACGGCGCACCCTGTCATCCTAACCGCGCCTGGAATGCCGAAACATGGGGAGAGTTGCCCACTTTCCTGTGGATGGCGCCGCTCACGCGAGTGCGTTCGCGCTACCATCCCGACGGCTCGCACTTCGACGGGACCAGAGGAGGAAGACGGTGGTTGCACGGAACTCCCTCTAGGCACCCCTCCGGTCGTTCCTCTTCCTTCAGGGCACGGCGGGATCTGTCTGGTACCTGATGTCGGCTGTCGTTCCGGACGCGACGCTGGGATCGGCGGGACGGTTGCCGTGGGTGCCTCTCGTCATGCTGGCGCTCAGCGCGGCGTCCTTCTGCGCCGCATTCGGCGTGCGGGGTGCGCTCTTAGTGACTTTCTTGGGCATGACGGGCGTCGCCGCCGCTCTGGTGGTATTCGCGACGATCACCGGAACTGCGGGGTGGGGCGCGGTCCTCACGCTCTGCGGCGCCTGCGGCTCGCTGACCGCCCTCACCACAAATCAGGGTGTTTCCCTCTCGATGGAGAAGCTGATGATCGGGCCGTTCCGCTTCCGGTCGGCACGCCCGTCAACACCTTTCCGACTGTTGGGAGTGACCACTCTGCAGATGGTGGTGTTCACCGCGGTGCTCATCGCCGCCGTCCCCTGCGGCATACGCGCGATCGAAGAGCGATGGGGGCTTCATGTCGACGCGCCCGCGTCTGTGCGATGGGGCGGCTGGATCCTGGTCGCTCTCGCAGCCGCGGTGTCGGTGTCGGCCGTCGTGACGATGGCATCGAGAGGTCGCGGAACCCCGGTTCCGTCGGCGATGGCCAGGGAACTGGTGACCTCGGGACCGTACCGGTTCGTGCGCAACCCCATGGCCGTGGGCGGCATCGGCCAGGCGCTCGGCGTCGGGCTCGCGATGAGTTCATGGATGACGGTCGCTTACGCGCTTGCCGCGGCGGTGGTCTGGCATCTTCTCATCCGCCCGGTGGAGGAAGCGGACCTCGAAGCTCGGTTCGGCGACCCGTTTCGCCACTATCGATCCCGCGTCGCCTGCTGGTTGCCGCTCCCTACCGCGCTCATCGCCCGATGGTCCCGGCACTGACCGGTCACCGCCGGAGAGCAGCACGACGCGGCAGACGTGTCGGACAGCCTCAGCGATAAACCTCGCGACGGTGCGCCGCAGAGAGGACGAGGACTACGAGTTCGTCGTCGTGGACGTCATAGATGATGCGGTAGTCACCCACCCGCACGAGCCACTCGCCCTCGAAGTTGACGAGGCGCTTCGCCGCGGGAGGACGCGGTTCGGCGGCGAGCAACTCGATCGCCGCTTGAACTCGACGTCTCGTGGTCGGGTCCAGCTTGCGCAACTGCCGGAGAGCGGGGGGCGCGATGACGACCGAGTACGTCACCCCAGACCCAGCTCCGCCTTCACTTCCTCCCACGGCACGGGAAGTTCGCCCGTCTCCCGCATTTCGCGGCGTGCTGCGGCTGCCGCCGCCGCATCCTCGGCATCCTCGGCCAGTTCGCGGAGTCGCCGGAACTCGGCGATGTCGACGACGACGGCGACAGCCTTGTTGTGGCGGGTGAGGAAAACCGGAGCATGGCGGGCGTCGTTCACGACGGAGCCGAGGGAATCTCGGGCGGCGGAGAGAGTGATGGAACTCATATGTACATATGACACGATTTGTGCAATTTGCGGGTCGATTGTGTTGATCATCCGATGATCAAGAAGACGAGGCCCGTGAGGCCGGCGACCGAGACGACGCAGGCGGCGACGAACGCGGCGAGGGTCAGGCGGCTCTCGCGCACGGCGCCCTTCGCCACCGACGGACGGGCCGGATCGAGCGTGCGAGTCGGGGCGGATGCCCCCTGCACCTGCACGGGCGGAGCAGACGGCACGAGCGGCGCGGGGCGCGGCTTGTAGATCGCGGGGTTCGCGAGTCCGGCCGGTCGCTCGAACGACGTCGTCGAACGGGGCACGGTATCGGCCGGGAACGCGTCGTCGAATGCGCCGTCGGGGTCTGCGGGGGCCGGGCTGCGGCGACGGAGCAGGCGACGCCCGCGGCGGGGCACGGCGACGGTCGCCTCGTCGGGCGAAGCCTCCGCCGACCGCTCCACGGAGCCGCTCCCCGCAGACAGGGAGCGATCGATCGCGACGGTGCGGTCATCGACGGCGCCGTCGGCATCCGGCTCGGCAGGGCCGTCGCTCCCCGACTCATCGGAAGCGGGCTCGGTAGTGGGCCGCGACCGATCCACCACCACCGTCGCCTCGTGCGCGAACTCGTCATCCGCCGGGGCGTCAGGGGTGGGAGCATCCGCGGGGCGCGAGCGATCCACCACCACCGTCGCCTCGTGCGCGAACTCATCATCCGCCGGGGCGTCAGGGGTGGGAGCATCCGCCGGCCGCGACCGGTCGATGACCACCGTCGCCTCGTGCGCGAACTCATCATCCGCCGGGGGCGGGGCTGCGGCCTCGAGGTGGTCAGCGGCGCGGCGACGCGCGCGGCGCGAGACGACGACCGTCTCGTCGACCTCGCTCTCGCCCTCGTCGCCGGGGATGCTCATCGCGCGCGCACCGGCACGGTCGTGCCCTCGAGCATGGTCTCGGTGCCGATCGAGACAGCCAGACGTCCGGCGGTGTCGTCGTCGCGTCCTGCCCGCAGCCCTCCGGAGACGACGTCGACCACTACGACCGAGACGTTGTCACGCCCGCCTGCCTGCAGTGCACGGCGGATCAACGCTGCGGCCGCCGTCTCGGGTCGCCCGCACATCGTGAGCGTCGCGCGGATCGCCTCGTCGCTGACCTCACCGCTGAGGCCGTCGGAGCACAGCAGCAGGCGCTCTCCGTCGACCACCGGCACGAGCCAGCTGTCGGCGGCGCTGTCGGTGGCGCCGATCGCGCGGGTGATGATGTTGCGCTGCGGGAACGTGGCGAGGTCTTCGGGTCGCATCTCACCGGCATCCACGAGCTCCTGCCCGAGGGAGTGGTCGACGGTCAGCTGCACCAACTCGTTCGCCTGGTGCCGGTAGACGCGCGAGTCTCCGACGTTGAAGATCAGCCAGTGCGGCACGCCCTCGTGCTCGACGAGTGCCGCGCCCGCGACGGTGCTCCCCGCTCCCTGCCGGTGCGCAGCCGCGATCGCCTCGACCACCGCTGCCGCGCGGCCGAGCGCGATGCGGATGTCGTCGATCCCCACCGCGGTTCCGCTCAGCGGAGCGAACGCGTCGACGACTGCCGCGCTCGCACGGTCGCCGGCCTCATGCCCACCCATGCCGTCGGCGACGAGGAAGATCGGCGCCGCCGCCAGCACCGAGTCCTCGTTGGCGGCGCGCTTGAGGCCCGTGTCGCTCAGCGCGGCGACATTGAGGACGACGGACGAGAGAGTCACGAAATGCTCTCCGCGACGACGTGCATGCCGACCTCGCCCAGCACGAAGCGCCCCGTGCCGAGCACGCTCTCGCCCGGATCGAGCAGCACCTCGGTGCCGTCTTCAGCGACCACCACCACGCCGTTCGTGGCGTGCAGGTCGGTGAGCCGCCACTCGTCGTCGGTCACGACCAGGCGGGCGTGGGTCTTCGAGAGGGTTCGCGTGGCGTCGGTGATCGCGAGACGCTGCTCACCGGGCTCGCCGACCGGGTTGCGGCCGATGACCACGCTCGCGCCCGACAGCGCGAAGGTGCGCCCGTCGTCGAGCACGAGCGAGCGACGCACACCGCGCTTACGAGCGACGATGATCGTCGCCTCGAGGTCGTCGTCCTGACGACGCGGCACCACGACGGTCTTCGCCACGTCTTCGTCGAGCGCATCGGCGGGCGGAGCGGGGACGATCGGCGACGGCACCGTCGGCGCGGCCGGCTCGGCGGGCGGCGCGGGATGCGTGAGAGGCGATGCGCCGGGGGCCGCGAGCACCTGCGGCGTGAGGACGTAGGGCTCGGATGCCGACGCCACCGGGCCGGCGTCCGCGGCATCCGGAGCGACCGGCGACGACGCGTGGGCATACGGCGCGGCGGGCGGCGGCGCCGGAACCGTGTCGAGCGGCGCCTCCGATGCCACGGGCGGTGCGAACGGGGAAGGAGCCGGCACGGATGCCGGGGGCACCGCGGGGCTCTCCGATGCGGGCGCGGACGGAGCCGGTGCGGCCGGGGCCGGGGAGGCGGGCGGGGCCGGGGAGGCGGGCGGGGCCGGGGAGGCGGGCGGGGCCGGGTACGGCGAACCCGCGAAGGGCTCCGCCGCGGCCGGGTGTTCTCCGAAGGCCGCGGGTGGGACGGGCGACTCCGCGGAGGCCGGCGCGAAGGCCGGAGCGGAGGGGGGAGCCGGGGCCGCCGGGGGCTGCGGCGCCGGAGCGAAGGCCTGCCATTCGGGCGGGAGCGCCGACGACGCGGCCGGCGCTGCGGGCGCGGAGGGGATGAATCCGCCCTGGGGCGACGCGCCGGCGTGGCTCGTCGCGAGCCGCTGCGGGGCGGGCGGCGCGAGCAGTCCACGAGAACCCTCGGCCTCGTCGCTCGCGTACGGCTGCGGGGTGCGGCGCGGCCCGGGGGGCTGCAGCGCCGCGAGACGGTCACCTTCGGGATACGGCGGGGCACCGGCGGCGAGCACCGTCGCCCAGACCGGCGGAAGCAGGATGGCGAGCACGGTCGACCCGGCACCGCGGCCGAACTGCTGGTTGATGCGGTGCGTCGCCGTCACCTTCAGATACAGCCCGTAGAGCTGCACGATCGGGATGAAGTAGAAGACGACCGACCAGGCGGGCACTCCCCCGCGTGCGAGGATCTCGGCCTCGTTGAGAACGGGCACCCATCCCTTCCAGGATTCGCCGCCGAGGCGCGGGAAGAGCCGCGACAGGGCGATCGCGTACCAGACGTAGAGGGCGATCGCGATGACCAGTCCGATGCCGATCGCGACGAAGAACGTGGCGATCGCGCCCGACGCTTCCGACGGAGTCATGGGGTCTCCTTCTCCCGGTCGTGTGGCGGACCGGCTACTGCGAGCGTACCGATTCCGAGACGCCGACCCGCGAAACCGCGCGCGTCGACCGGCCGCGCGCGACGCAGGAATGAGGCGGGGCGCAGTCGCACGCGCAGGCGCTGCCACCGACTCCGGTCGGCGACGAGGGCGGTGCGTTCGGCGTCGACGATGCGCCACCCGGCCTCGGCCTGGTCGGCGCTCGGCGGGTCTCCCGCGAAGACGCCCTGGTCGACGAGCGCCGCGAGTCGCAGCGCCGCGCCCCGGTCGGTCGAGCGCGCCCGCTGCACGCGGGTGCCCTGCGCGTCCATCGCGATGTCGTGGTCGGCGTAGAGGTCGACCAGCTCCTCCCACGCGCCCGCCAGACGGGTCTCGGGGTCGTCGGCCTGTCGGCGCGACCGGGTGCGTCGGCGCTTCGCGAAGAGCAGCACCAGCAGCGGCAGGGCGAGCAGCGCGAGCACGAGCAGCCCGAGACCCGCCGCCCGCAGGATCGGGAGGAGGATGGCGAGGAAGCCGGAATCCGGCGCCTCGAGCGGCGGCGCATCGTCGTTCGAGTCGCTCTGCGCCTGGGGCGGGTCGAGCGCCTCGGAGCGCGGCTGCTCGGGAACGGTCGGATGCTCCGGCAGCTGCTCGCCCTCGGTGATCGCGCTGGGCAGCATCGCGAACTGCGGGGTGACGTCGATCGGCAACCAGGCGCCGCCCTGCGAGCGCACCTCGACCCAGGCGCTCATGTTCGCCCCCGTGCACACCTCGTCGCAGGCGGGGATGCCGGGCACCTCGTCGGCCGCGGGCGTGCGCACACCGACGACGACGCGGGAGTCGAGACCCCAGTGCCGCGCGAGCAGAGCCGCCGCGGCGGCGAACTGCTCGTCGTCGCCGACGGCCGACACCAGCAGTTCGGGCGCCGCGTCGGCACCCGCCCGACGCTCCTGGTCGATCATCGTCGTGAAGACCTCTTCGACGCGCGCGGCCGAGTGACCGGCGTAGCTCGCCGCGAACGAGTATCCGTCGCTCTGCTCGAGCGCACCCACCCACGCCGCCGCTGAGGCGTCGTCGAGCAGGGCATGGCTGAGGTAGCCGCGGGCGCGCAGCCGATCGACCAGCTCCACGAACCCGGCGCCGGTGCGGGGCTGCTCCTGCATCTCGGCCCACTCCACGAGTGCCGGGTAGGCGTCGGCGTCGAGGGTGGAGTCGCCTCCGCGCAGCTCGGTGATCCCGTCGGTGCGCGCGGGCGCGTCGGCGAGCACCGTGTAGGCATCGCCGGGCACGAGACCGTCGCCGGCACCGGGCGCATCGGCGACGGTGAGGGCGGTGTCGCCGTCGATGTCGACATGGAAGCCGTCGGCGAGAGCATCCGCCCGCTCCCCCGAGAAGCGCGGCGCCTCGGCCAGCCCGGCCGGAGCCGGCACCCAGATGCCGCGGTAGCCCTCGCCCACCGTGACGTCGATGGTCACACGGCCGTCGGCCGGCGGTGCGGTGCGCGGAAGGCGGCTGAACCGCTCCTCCGGAGCCACGTGGAAGTCGTCGCCGTCGTACGCATCGAGGGTGACGAAGCGGATGCGGTCGACCTCGCTCACGTCGCCGCCCAGCTCGATCACGGGCGTCTCGAGGCGGTCGGCGGTGAACCATCCGCGGTACGCGCTGAGCGGGCTGGTCTGCCGCTGCACCACGACCATCGGCTCGACCTCGTCGCGCAGCACGGATCGGTCGGTCCATCCGGCGGCGGCCGGGGCGATCGCGAGACCCGCGACCAGCGCCACCACGACCAGCGCCCCCGACAACAGGTGGCGGCGTACCGCGAGCCACACGGGCGCGCCGCGCCGGCGCACCCCCGTGGCGGCGACCAGTCGCAGCGATCGTGCACGTTGGATGCGCGAGCGCCCGACGAGCCAGACCAGCGACGCCGCGAACACCGCGACGCCGATGAGCCACTCGCGCGGGGCCGGCACCTCGACTCCGGCGATCGTGACCCCGTCGCTCGTCGCGCCGAGGCCGAACGCGATGCCGAACACGGTCATGGCTGCGACGATCGGCGTGGCGACGATGGCGCGGCGTCCCGCACGCAGGCCGAACGAAGTGGCGAGGAACGCGCCGAACAGCGACACCACGAGGAAGGGGATGAGCACCGCCTGGTACTCGCCGAGGGGCGGGGTGAGCGTGAGCATCTGCTTCCACCCCAGCACGACGCCCAGCACCGCGTCGCGCAGGCCGCCGAGCAGCCCGGGGAGCGAGAGGGCCGAGGGGATCGCGAGCGGCACCGACACGATCAGATACACGCCGACCGCGACGAGCGCGCTGAGCAGCAGCCCCCACCGCAGCAGACGGGCGGTCACCGCGACCGCGGCACCGAGAGCGCCGCCGACGAGGCCGACGAGCAGCACGCGCGGGGTCTGGTACACGGGCCAGGCCGCCGCCGTCGCGAGCAGGATGCCGACGAGCACGTAGCCGAGTGCCCAGACCTGCAGCGCCGAGATGCGCCTGTCGGCCTCGCGAGGAAGGCGGATGCGCGTGGACGCGGGGGCGCTCATCCGAGGGCTCCCCTCGCCAGCATCTGCGGCAGGTCGCCGAGCGCGCCGAGGGTCATCACCGACAGTTCGCGCGCCGACTTCATCGTAGGCTCCTCGCCGAGCTCGGTGCGCACGGCCACCGCGTCGACCGCGGCGGGGAGCTTGACCGCGGCGAGCCGCAGGCGATCGAGCGGGGTGCGCGAACCGGTGAGCAGGAACCCGATCGACAGATCCGGGTACGACTGCGCGGTCAGCGCCGTCACGGCCTCGAGACGCATCACGCGCTCGGCGGCGTCGAGGGTCGAGGTGGCGTCGAGGAGCGCCTGCGGGGTGACGGTCGGCAGAGTGCGGATGGAGAACACCTCGGACCGGCTCTGCTCGGGGATCTCGTCGCTCACGACGAACAGCACGTCGCGTCCGTCGCGGACGCCCTGCAGCGCGAGCGAGGCCGCGGCGCTCACGGTGCTCTCGAACTCGTCGTCGGTCTCGTACGATTCGGCATCGAGGTCGAGCACGATGGCGATGCGCGCATGACGCGATTCCTCGTACTGCCGCACCATCAACCGCCCGGTCTTCGCGGTCGACTTCCAGTGCACGTGGCGCTGCGAGTCGCCGACGACGTACTCGCGCACGGCGTGGAACGACAGATCGGCGTCGACGAGGGTCGTGCTGGGAGTGCCGTCGAGGTCGCGGATCAGACCCGCGCTCGTGCGGGGGATGCGCACGGTCACCGGGTGCACGTGGATGCGCTGCACCTCGGGCCAGCGCATCTCGCGGCGCAGGATGCCGATGGGGTCACCGCGCGTGATGGTCATCGGGCCGACGTCGATCACACCGCGGCGGCGGGCGGCGATCGTCAGCTGCTCCTGGTGCTGTGCTTGCGGGCGCAGCAGCGGCACGTGCGCCTCGATGAGTCCTTCGCCGACGGGCACGTCCACGACGCCGGGCAGCGACAACCGCGCACCGTTGTTGCGCACGTCGAGGGTCGCGGCGATCTCCGATCCGGCGACGACGCGGTCACGATCGAGCGTCAGGCGGATGCCGTAGTCGTGCGCGCCGAGGATGAAGGGCACGCAGACGACGAGGAGCACGAGGGCGATGGCGGCGACGGCCCAGCCCTCGATCCAGCCGAACGCCAGCCCCGCCACGACGCCGAGCACGAGCGCGACGACCGTGAGCATCCCAGCGGCGGTCACGGTCTCGCGTACCCACCCTGCCGTGCGCCGAGCCGTGCGCGCCGTCGCGCGCGCCGCCCGGCGCAACCCGAACACCGCCCCGCGCACGGGACCGCGACGCGTGCGGGTGTAGCGCGTGACCGTCGCCGTGCGCGTCGAGGTCGACGTACCGGCGGTGGTGCGCGTCAGGCGGGATTCGGTGGTGAAGCTCACGCAGCGCCGTTCTCGCGCGGCGGCTCGACGTCGAGCAGGATCTGGCCGATGACGGCCACGGCGGTGACGCCGTCGAACTCGGCCTCGGGCTCGAGAACCAGGCGGTGGGCCAGCGCCACGACGGCGAGCTCGCGCACGTCGTCGGGGGTGACGAACGTGCGGCCGTTCTTCGCCGCCCAGGTCATCACCAGCCGGGAGAGCGCGAGCGCGCCGCGCACGCTGACGCCCAGGCGCACCTCGGATGCGCGTCGGGTCGCGTCGACGATGCGCATGATGTAGTCCGAGATGAGCGGGTTGACGTACACCCCGCGGGCCATCTCGCCCATGGTGAGGATCGTGTCGGTGCCGACGAGACCGTCGAGCACGCGGGGAGGCTGCGCCGCACCCTGGAGGATGCGCATGGTCGCGGCCTCGTCGGGGTAGCCGATCGACGACTTGATCATGAAGCGGTCGAGCTGCGCCTCGGGCAGACGGTAGGTGCCGCCCTGCTCGATGGGGTTCTGCGTGGCCAGCACGAGGAACGGCGAGCCGACGGGGCGGGTGACGCCGTCGACCGTGACGGTGCCCTCCTCCATCACCTCGAGCAGGGCCGACTGGGTCTTCGGGCTCGCGCGGTTGATCTCGTCGGCGAGCACGATGTTCGCGAAGACGGGTCCGGCGTGGAACTCGAACGTGCCCTCCTTCTGGTCGTACACGGTGATGCCCGTGACGTCTCCGGGGAGGAGGTCGGGGGTGAACTGGATGCGCGTGCTCGTGCCGCGGATCGTCTGGCCGATCGCGCGAGCGAGGGCGGTCTTGCCGGTGCCGGGGAAGTCCTCGAGAAGCACGTGGCCGCCCGTCACGGCGGTCGCGAGCACGAGTTCGACGATGTGCCGCTTGCCGAGCACCACCTGCTCGACGTTGCCGGTGAGGATCGAGAACGTCTCGGCGAACCACGACGCCTGCTCGGCGGAGATGGTCACGGGTGCGGTGGAGGCAGCGGGCATGGCACTCACAGTCCTGAAGTCGAGGGGCGGGGATCGCGGGAGCGGTCGGTCATCACGGGCATACACCCGTCACGCGGTGGGTGATCGGTTGCAGGGAGCCGTAGGCGCCGTTCCAGCTGACGGTCACGTCGGATGCGCCGGGAACGTCTGCCACCGGTACCGGTTTGCCGACGCGATAGGAGCCGCGCGCGGCCACCGAGACGGTCACGACGTCGTCCGTGTTCGCCGGGAGGCACGCCTGGAACTGCACGTTCACGACGGTGGGCACCGTCTCGGCCGAGATCGCGACGGGCGCGGAGCACGAGAGGGTGAAGGTCGTGTGGCACGCGCGGGCGGTCGGCTGGTTCGGAGCGGTGTCGGGGCTGAGCGCGAAGTCGCGCTTCCACTCGTTGTAGAGGTTGTACTGCGCGGCGAAGCCGTCTCGCACGGTGATCGACGGCGCCGACTCCAGCCGATACTCGTACCGGTTGCCATCGACCTGCGGCGTCGTCGCCACGCGATACCGCGCCTGCCCCGACGGGCCGTCGACCGAGGTGAACGTGAACACCTGCGTCGCGTTCGACTCGGTGACGCCGTAGCCGTTCGACGCGCAGACCTTCACGTTGTAGAGCTGGTATTCGGCCAGCCCGGTGATCGAGGGGCTCGCCGACTGCGCTTCGGCGCCCGAGACCACGAGGCCGCCGTTCGCGTTCGCCGAGCACGACACGTTGCCCGAGCGCCAGGCGACGTAGACCAGTTGCACGCCCTGGGCGCTGCCGTTGGGCTGTGCGGAGGTGGGCGAGGTCACGCTGATGGAGGTGTTCGACGATGCCCCCGCCTGAGTCCCCGCGTCGAAGTACGGCGCACCCGCCACGGTCACCGAGGTCTGGAAGGCACCGCCCTCGTTGCTGCCGCCGCCGGTCGGCGGCTGGAACTGGCTGATGGGCACGATCGTGAGGGTCTGCGCACCGGGGGCGAGCGAGATCTCCGCCGTCGTCGTCGGGCCGGTGCGATCGATCACCTGACCGGTCTCCTCGACGCGGAAGGAGCGCGCGTCGTCGGAGGCCGCGATCGACAGGGCCACCACGCCGCGGCCGCGGTCGCTGCCGCCCGGACGGTAGACGGGCGTCGCCGTGGCGTTCGACACCACCGGTGCGGCGTAGGCCCAGCTCGTGTGAGCCGACGTCGGCCCCGAGGTGCCGACCGCGTTGACCGCTACGGCGGAGAAGGCATGGCGTTCGCCGTTCACGAGGCCCGAGACCGTGCACTGGTACGACGACCCGCTCGACGGCACGCACGACGCGTTCGACGGCGCACCGTCCTGCAGGATCGTGACGCCGCTCACGGCGGGGTGCGCGCGCCCCGCCTCGCCGAGAGGAACCTCGAGCACGACGGAGGCGCGGTCGTAGGCGACGGTCGTGACGCTCGCCGGCGCCTGCGGGAAGCCCTGCAGGTCGAGGGTGAGGGTGCCGGTACCCGTGCGGCCCTGCGCATCCTCGACGACGAACGGCATCACGCACTGCCCGCCCGGCGTCTGCCCGCCGCGCGGCCAGGTGGCGGTCACGGCGCGGTCGCCGGACACGGTGATCGACGCGACGTCGCAGCGCGCGCCCGCGCCCAGCGAGACGAGCCGCAGGCCTGCGCCCGGCTTGCCCGCGAACGGGTCGTACTCCCCCGCCACGTCGACCAGATCGATCGAGCAGTTCGAGCTCGTCACCACGCACTGGCGGGTGAGAGTGGCGCCGCGCGGAGCATCCGGCGGCGCCTGCGCGACGACCAGTCGGATGGATGCCGTGGGCTCGCCATACTGCGGCACGCTCACCGTCACGGTCTCGGCGGTTCCCGGCCGGGCATCGGCCCGGGCCTCGACCGTCAGCGACGTGCCCTGCTGCGTGACGACGAAGGCGGTGCCGGAGTACACGGTGCGGAACTCGAGCGACCGTGCGTTGCCTTCGCGTCCGCCCTCCCACGAGGCCATGTTGGCGAAGAGGTCGAACTGGGCCGATGCCCCGGGGGCCACCGTGTGGGCGATCGACGAGAGCAGCAGCTGCGGCTCGGCGGGGCGGATGCTCACCGGCACGTCGATGTACGACCACCGCTCCTGCCCCGCGAGGCGCACCGGCACGAGGCAGGTGTCCGACCAGGGTGCGTCGCGACCGGCGCTGTAGGTCGCGCGACCTGCACCTTCGGGCACGCACGTGGCGGCGGCCCGCTGAGCGGTGAAGTCGTCGGACCCGACCTCGATCTCGTCGGATCCGCGCAGGTCGACGTAGTCCCGCACCGCGAACGATGCAGAGGCGTCTTCGTCGACGACGACGGGAGTGGCCCCGGGCCGGATCTGCACCTGCATGTCGTCGAACGCCGGGATGTGGAGGAAGCCGTAGGCCACGATGTCGCGACCGCCCGCGGCGGTGCCGGTGAGCTGGAACGGCACGAGGCCGCCCTCTTCGGGCGCCGGGCCGATGATGCGGTTGCCCTGCACCGAGTAGCCCGGCTGGTCGCCCCACAGGCTCAGCTTCAGTGAGCTGACATCGCCGGAGGGCCACCGCACGCGATCGGAGACCACGTCGACGCCTCGCTCGGGCAGATCGGTGCGGTCGCGTGCGGTGAGCACGGTGTCGGCGACGGTCGGCTGATCGGTGACGGCGCCGTCGGTGACGGTGACGACGATGAGTCCCTGCGCGGTGCTCGCGGTGCGCGACGAGCGCACGGTGTAGAAGTACGAGTTGGTGCCCGCCACGTCGCCGGCACGCAGCACGACGCGGCCGTCGGGGAGCGAGGTGTCGGAGTCGATGAGTGCGTCGAGCCGCTCGTAGAGGGGGTTGCCCTCGACCGCCGGGGCGTTCGGCACGAGTTCCGTGATCTCGAGCTCGCCCTGCGCGGGGTCGAGGTCGTTCGAGCGCGGGTCGAGCACCACGGGCGTCGACGACCCCGCCTCGACCCGCACGTAGTCGCTGAACGTCACTGGAGCGGTGTCGTCGACCTCGGCGTCGAGCACTCCGATGCGCACGAGCCCCGTGCCCTCTTCGCCCTGCGGGTCTCGCACCGTGTAGGCGAAGCTCACCTGCCCGCCGTCGACGCCGCCCGCCGGAGCGCGGTAGACGATGGCGTCGCCGCGCGCCGAGATCGTCGCCGTCCCTGCCCCCTTGCCCGGCTGATCGATGCCCGCGAGCACCACGCGGTCGCCGTCGCTGTCCATGCCCGTCGCAGGAACGGGCAGCGTCACCGTCTGCCCGCTGAGCACGCGGCCGGTGAGGGTCGTCGGAGTAGGAGCCCGGTTCGTGCCCGGCGGAAGCACTGTCACCGTGACGGCGCCGTCGTCGGAGAGCGTCGGGTTGCGTTCGAGCGAGACCGAGTAGGTGAGGCGGTAGGTGCCGGGCGTGGAGGGGGCCAGGTAGCGCAACGCGTTGCCGTCGGCGAAGACGAGCTCGCCCGCCTCGCCCGAGCCGGTCACCTCCGGCCGCACCACGAGCGGCTCACCGCGCGGGGCGACGTCGTTCGCGGTCACGGGGATGCGGGTCAGCGAACCCGCCCGCACGGTGGCGGCGTCGGCGAACACGATCGGACGCGTGACGGTCGACGGCGGCGTGAGGAACACCGTCACCGACCCCGAGACCGCCGCGCCGGTGCCGTCCTCGACCGTGACCGTCGCCCGGCCGATGACCCCGGGCGTGCCGTCTTCGGTGATGCCGCTCACCCGCAGGCTCTCGTTGTTGACGACCCGCGCGCTGAGCTGCGGTGTCGAGCTCTCGACGCCCGAGAGCATGAGCACGCGTCCGCTCGTGTTCTGCACGGCGCTGAGCACGTCGACCGTCGTGTCCTCCCCCTCCCGCACGAACGCGGTGAGGGGCGCCATCGCGAGGGGCGCGGCGCCGTCGACGGCGGTGATGCGGATGACGGCGGACTGCTCGGCCTGCGTCAGCGTGTCCTGCGCGGTGTAGGTCACGACGTACTGCCCCGGCTCGGCCACCGTGAGCTCGACGTCGCCGGATGCGAGGTTCGGGGCGACCTCCAGCCCGGGCGCCGTCGCCGCGGTCTGCACGGCGTCGACGAGGCGGTACGAGCCGGAGCCGCCCGAGAGGTGATCGGCCACGGCGATCGACTGCGCCTCGCCGATGCGAGCGGTGACCGCGACGGGCGACGCGGTGAGCGCCGGGCTGCCCGTCACCTGCACGTCGAGCGTCTTCTCGGCGCGCGCGCCGCGCGAGTCCTCGACGACCACGGTCACGGGAATCACGGCATCCGTCGCGTTCGGGTCGGTGTGCCGGATGGCGACCCGCCCGTCGGCCATCGGCACGACCATCACGGGAGACGCCGGATCCGCCTCGTAGGCGTCGGCGAGCACGAAGGGGTCGCCCTCGGGGTCGACCCAGGCCGACAGCGCCGACACCACGGTGCTGCCGCCGGGCAGCAGCTGCGGGGTCGGCCAGTCCTGCGTGCAGGCGTCGACGCCGCACCACACCGGCGCGGAGTTCACCCCGGTGTCGACGACCGTCAACGTCACGGTCGCCGGCGGCGAGACCGCCGCACCGTCGGTGACGGAGTAGGTGAAGCTCGCCTGCCCCGAGGTCGCCGTCACGTCGACGACGATCGCCTGCCCGTCGGCCACGAGCGACAGCTGCCCGAACGCGGCATCCGACGTGCCCGAGAGCGACGACGGCTCGATCGTGAGCACGTCCTTCTTGTTCGGGTCGTGATCGTTGAGGAGCACGGGCAGGAGCACCTGCTCGCCGGCGCGCACGCCGAATGCGTCGTCGACGGCCACGGGCGGGAGCTGCTCGGCCACGTCCTCGACGATGACCGTGCCCTCCTCCTTCTCGGTGTCGTCTTCGAGCGCCCATTGCTCCAGGGGGATGAGCGTGCCGTCGGGCGCCGTCCACAGCAGGCCGGTGCTGACCTCGCTGAGCACGGCACGATCGCCGTTCGCCCGGAAGGCGGGCACGATGCTCGCCGATTCGAGCGTGTCGCCCGGCACCTCGAGTGCCCGCGATTCGCCGTCGACCCAGAGGGTTCCCGCGCTCGTGTCGACCCAGGCGGCATGCACGCGGTCGCGCACCACGATCGGCGTGGCCGGCACGCCCGTCGCCTCGACGATGCGCTCCGCCTCACCCGAACCGAGGTCGACCGACACGAGGCCGCCCGAGTCGGCGATCACCACCGCATCCGCCCGCCCCGCGCCCTGCTGCAGCCGCGCGTCGTCGGCGACGTCGAGCGAGACGGGCTCGTCGCGGCCCGAGAGCCAGAGGTCGCCGTCGCCGGACTGCAGGAGCGCCCACCGATCGCCGACGACGGTGAGGGCCAGCCCCTCGCCGCCCTCCGGGGCGTCGGCGATGTCCGCAGCGTCGCCGAGGAAGCGGTGCTCCCCGATGTCGAAGCGGCGCACCGCGCCCTCCTCGGCCGAATACATGGCGAGCACCCCGTCGGGTGAGAGGCCGATCGCGTCGGCGGAGTACGACGGCGGGTCCTCGCCCTCGGCCACCTCGAGTTCGGCGAACGGATCGACCGGGGCGGTGCCCGCGCCTGCGTCGAGCGTGGTGACCGAGACCTGGCCGGTGTCGGTGCGGTAGGCCGCGTAGGGGCCGGCCGAGACGATCTCCCGCGTGCCGGCGGGTGTGGGTTCGGACGCCGAGGGTGTGCCGGCGTCGGCGGCATCGCTGAGCAGATCGGCGGGCTTCGCCGGGTCGAGGTCCCAGCGTTGCCGGTTGCCCTGGGAGTAGAGCACGGCGGATGCCCCGCTCTGCCACACGGCTTCGGGGTCGTCGACCTCGCGCACCGTGTCGATCTCGCCGAGGTCGGTGTTCACGCGGGCGTACTGCCCGCTGTCGCGCATGACCCACACGGTGGATTCGAGCCGAGGCACCTCCTGCGACTGGTAGCCCTGCGCGGTGACCGCGAGCGTGACGACCACCGCGAGCGCCGCGACGCCGGAGATCCCGGCGATCAGCCGGCTGCGGGAGCGGGGCTTCACGGTGGTGCGCGTGCGGTCGCCGATCGCCATCAGATCACTCCCGTGAGCAGCAGCACGCCCACGCCCACCGCGGCGATCACGCCGGCTCCGACGACGGCGCCGATGATCCCGGCGACGAGCGGGGAGCGGGTGCGGGGGCGCGACGCGACGGGCAGGTCGTCACGGTCGCGAGCTGCTCCCTGCTGCTTCGCGGCGCGAGTCGCGCGCCGTGAATCGGGCGCGCCCGTGGTGATGACGGGGCCGCGGGGCGCGGCCTCCGAGAAGCTCACGGGAGCGGCCGCCGCCCCCTCGGCCGACGCGGCCTCGCAGGCCGTCGGCACGCGCCCG
>JASCNZ010000036.1 GCA_029959905.1 Microbacteriaceae bacterium PS02344 | reverse complement strand
AAATTCGGGGCGCCCGCGCCTTGTTTTTAAACCCCCCCGCCCCGGGGGGGGGGTCGCCCCCGCCCCCCCCCCACCGGACCATTTCCAGAGGAACACCGCGAAAGGAAGATGATGAGCGTTCTCACCCCCGGCCAGGTCCGCATCCACGCAGGTTCGGCGACCCAGGAGGCCGCGCTGCAGGAGGCGACCGACATCCTCGTCGAGGCGGGAGCCGTGACCCCGGCCTACGTCGACGCCATGCGCCAGCGGGAGGAGACCGTCTCGACCTACATGGGCAACGGCCTCGCCATCCCCCACGGCACGAACGAGACGAAGGACGCGATCCTCGGATCGGCCCTCTCGGTCGTGCGCTACGACGGCGGGGTCGACTGGGCGGGCGAGCCCGCGACCTTCGTGGTCGGTATCGCCGGCAAGGGCGACGAGCACCTCGAGATCCTCTCGCAGATCGCCATCCTGTTCTCCGACGAGGACGACGTCGCGAAGCTCAACGCGGCGCAGACCCCCGAGGAGCTCTACGCGCTTCTCTCGGCGGTGAACGAGGCATGAAGGCCGTCCAGTTCGGTGCCGGCAACATCGGGCGCGGCTTCGTCGGGCTGCTGCTCGCGGAAGGCGGCTACGAGATCGTGTTCTCCGACGTCGCCGAGGCGCTCGTCGACGCGATCAACGCCGTCTCGGAGTACACGGTGCACGAGGTCGGCCCGGGCGGCGTCGATCGCGTCGTCACCGGCTTCCGCGCGGTGAACAGCAAGGCCGACCCGGATGCCGCCGCCGACGAGGTCGCGACCGCCGATGTCGTGACCTGCGCGGTCGGTCCGACCGTGCTGCGGTTCATCGCCCCCACGATCGTCGAGGGGCTCGCCCGCCGCTCCCCCGACGCGGCGCCCGTGAAGATCATGGCGTGCGAGAACGCGATCGGGGCGACCGACCTGCTGCGCGCCGAGATCGAGCGCGTCGCCGGTGTCGACGCCCCCGACCTGCTGGACCGCGCCGTCTTCGCCAACACCGCGGTCGACCGTATCGTCCCGGCGCAGCCGGAGGGCGCGGGCGTCGACGTCACCGTCGAGCCGTACTTCGAGTGGACGATCGAGTCCGGGCCGTTCGGCGGCGACCTGCCGAACATCCCGGGCGCGCACTTCGTCGACGATCTCGCACCGTACATCGAACGCAAGCTGTTCACGGTGAACACCGGGCACGCGGCGACCGCGTACTTCGGCGCGCGGGCCGGCGTCGAGCGCATCTCCGACGCTCTCGCCGACGCCGAGATCTCCGCGGCGGTCACCGCCGCCCTCGAAGAGACCTCGGCCGTGCTGGCCACCGTGCACGGCCTCGACCCGGCCGATCTCGCCGCGTACCGCGCGACGATCCTCGACCGGTTCCGCAATCCCGCGCTCGTCGACACCGTGCAGCGCGTGGGACGGCAGCCCCTGCGCAAGATCTCCCGCCATGAGCGCTTCATCGGACCGGCCGCGGTAGCTGCCGAGCACGGTCTGTCGACCGAGGCGCTCGTCGCCGCCGTGGGCGCCGCGCTCGAGTTCGACGACGCCGATGACCCGCAGGCCGTCGAACTGCAGCAGCTGCTGCACTCCGACGACGCCCGCACCTTCACCACGCGCACCACCGGGCTCGAGCCGCAGCATCCGCTCTTCGCGGCCGTGGAGGCCGTCGTGCAGGCCCGCCAGGAGGCACTCCGCGCCGGCTGACCCCGGACCATCCGCGAACGCCCCCGCCCCGTTACCATCGGGACGGGGGCGTTTTCGACACATCGACGTGCGGGGGCAGAAGGTGGACGCATACGCGGTGATCGGCGCCGGACCGTCGGGGTTGGCAGCAATGCGCGCCCTGCAGCGGCGCGGCATCGCGGCGGAGGGGTTCGAGGCGTCGCACGGCGTGGGCGGCCTATGGGACATCACCAACCCCAGAAGTACCATGTACGACTCGGCGCACCTCATCTCGTCGCGCACGACGACCGAGTTCCGCGAGTTCCCGATGCGATCGCGAGCCGACTACCCGGGGCATCGCGAGGTGCTCGCGTATCTGCAGGCGTACGCCGACGCGTTCGCACTCACGGGGCTCTTCCGCTTCGACACCCGGGTCACCCGGCTGGAGCCGCGGGACGGCGGGTGGGACCTCACGTCCGACGGCCCAGACGGCACGTCGACCCGCGGGTATCGCGGCATCGTGCTGGCGAACGGCACCCTCGCCGAACCGAACGTGCCCGTCTTCCCCGGAACGTTCGACGGCGAGCTGCTGCACACGAGCGCCTACTCGTCGGCCGACGCGCTCCGCGGCAAGCGCGTGCTCATCGTCGGGTCCGGCAACTCGGGCTGCGACATCGCCGTGGATGCCGTGCACCACGCCGCCTCCGTCGACATGAGCGTGCGCCGCGGGTCGTACTTCGTGCCGCGGTACCTGTTCGGCCGCCCGGGCGACACGATCTCGCGCGGCCGGCCGCTACCGCCCCGCCTGAAGCAGGCGGTGGACACCCGCGTGCTGCGACTGTTCACCGGCGATCCGAGCCGGTTCGGGTTCCCCCGGCCCGACCACCGGCTCTACGAATCGCACCCCATCGTGAACACGCGGGTGCTGGATCATCTCGGTCAGGGCGATCTGCGCATCCGGCCCGGCGTGCAGGGGTTCGAGGGTGGCCGGGTGCGGTTCCGCGACGGCACCGCCGACCCGTACGACCTCGTGCTGCTGGCCACCGGCTACCGGCTCGACTACCCCTTCGTCGATCGCACGCACCTGGGCGGGGAGGGTGCGACGCCGCGGCTCTTCCTGCACATGTTCCCCGCCTCGTTCGGCGGACTCTTCGTGATCGGGATGGTCGAGGCCTCCGGACTCGGGTGGCAGGGCCGTGCCGACCAGGCCGAACTCCTGGCCGCCTACCTCGACGCCGTCGACCGGAATCCCGATCGGGCCGCACGCTTCCGGGCGCGCGTGGCGACCCGGCCATGGCCCGACCTCACGGGCGGGTATCGCTTCGTCGCCCTGCCCCGCATGGCGCACTACGTCGACAAGCACGCATATCGGCGCGCCCTGCGGCGCGAGCAGGACGCGCTGGAAAGGCGCGACTGACCGCGCACGGAGTCGATTCCCCGCCTGCCGCGCGTACCGTGGAGAGGTGCAGAAGAAGCGTGGTCGTCGCGTCCTCCGGTGGACGCTCTGGAGCATCCTGATCGTCCTCGTCGTCGGCGCCGGCGGCATCGTCGTCTGGAGCCAGATCGGCGTCATGCCCGCCGAGCAGAAGCCGCTGACCGACGTGCGTGAGAACTCGGCCATCACCGTCGACGACACCGCAGAGGGCATCGTCCTCGCACCGGCCGACGGTGACTCCGAGGTGGGGCTCGTATTCGTTCCCGGCGCCAAGGTCGACCCCTGGGCGTACGCCGCCGTGCTGCAGGGCGTCGCCGAGGACGGGGTCACCGTCGTGATCACCCGCCCCTGGCTGAACCTCGCCTTCTTCGACCTCCGCCCCCTCGACGCGTTCACCGCCGCCGCCCCCGAGGTCGACGTGTGGGCCGTGGGCGGGCACTCCCTCGGCGGCGTTCGAGCGTGCCAGCTCGCGACCGATGCCGACGCCCTGGTGCTGTTCGGCTCGTACTGCGCGAACGACCTCTCGGGCGACGATCTCGCCGTCCTGAGCCTCGCGGGCTCGGAAGACGGCCTGTCGACCCCGGAGAAGATCGCCGACGCCCGAGGGAACCTGCCGGCGGACGCGGAGCTCGTGGAGATCGAGGGAGCGGCGCACGCCTCGTTCGGAGACTACGGCCCGCAGGACGGCGACGGCACCCCGCAGATCTCCGACGACGAGATGCATCGCGTCGTCACCGAGCGGCTCGGTCCGTTCCTCGAGGCGGTGGCGCCCCGATGAGGTCGCGGCCGCTCAGCCGATGCGGGCGATGAGCGCGTCGAGGCCCATGCCGTAGTCGATGCGCACCACGGGCAGCGCCAGCTTGTCGGTGCCGATCCCGACGGTGCCCGGCTCGATCGTGCGCCCCATCTCGAATCCCGCCTGTGCGACACCCTGCTTCGTGGTGTCGTTGTAGTGCCCGAACGGATACGCCACGACCTCGGCGACTCCGAGCACCTGCACCGACGCGGTGAGGTCGGCGGCGATCTCGTCGGGCGACGCGTTGACGAGCATCCCGGCGCCGTTCGCCCCCGGGCGATGCATGTCGTTCGTGTGCGACCGTCGCTGCACGTACGGCGAGGGCGCAGGGTCCTGCCGGTACGCGGTGATCATGAACGACGTCGCCAGCACCTGATGACGGTCCACGACCGGTACCGCCAGGTCGAACCACGACTGATCGGCATCGTCGTCGGTGACGATCACGCTGCGCTCGGGGAGGGCGAGACGACCGTCGATGAAGGCGCTGAGCTCGTCCCACGTCGGCAGGTAGAACCCGGTGGACGCGATGTGCTCCATGTGCGCCTCGAAGTCGCCGATGTACGCGTAGTTGCCGCGCAGCCATCCCGACTCCCCCTCGGGCTTGGTCGTGAACTGGTGGTACATGAGGATCGGCACCTGCACGTCGGCGGCGGCGTTCGCCTCGGGCGTCGTCCACGCCCCGAAGAGCACCAGTTCGTCATCGGTGCAGGTGACGGCGTCGGCACCGTTCACCCGTGCGGCGGCATCCATCGCCGCCGCCGAATCCGCCGTCGGGTACCAGCCGGCGAAGACGCGACCGTCCTGCGCGGGGATCGGGAGGGATCGGAAGAGCGCCCCCTCCGACTGCACCTGCATGTCGAGCGCGATCCCCTCGCCCTCGAACGACACCGCGCACCCGTTCGGGTCGCCGGAGTCGGCGACGAGCTGCTCTGCGGGCGTGAGCGGATGCACGAGGGCATCGTCGGCGGCCCGCGGCGTCGGCTCCGTCGGCGTCGATATCGCGGCCCACGCCACGGCGCCCGCGCCGAACACCGTCACCGCCGCCAGCGTCGTCGCGATCCATAGGCCGCGACGGCGTCCCCCCGGACGCCTCCCCCGAGCCCCCACGTCAGGCGTCGAAGCCCTCGCCGATCAGCTCGACGAGTTCCTCCCGTTCCTCGACCGGCAGGAAGGCGGCCGACGCCGCATTGAACTGGAACGTCTCGAGATCGTCGAGGTCGTACTCGAACGCCTCGACGAGCAGCGCGAGCTCGCGCGTGAGAGAGGTGCCGCTCATGGTGCGGTTGTCGACGTTGACCGTCACGGCGAAGCCCAGCTGATAGAGCAGGTCGAACGGATGGTCGGCGAGCTCCGTGCCCCACGCGGCGATCGCGCCCGTCTGCAGGTTCGACGACGGCGAGAGCTCGAGAGGGATCTCGCGGTCGCGCACCCAGCGTGCCAGGTCGCCGAACTGCACCTGCACCTCGTCGCCCTCGCGGGTGACGACGTCGAGGTCCTCGGCGATCCGCACACCGTGTCCGAGACGCAGCGCACGGCCGTCGATGAGGGCGGAGCGGATGGAGTCGAGCCCCGCCGCCTCTCCGGCGTGCACCGTCACGGGGAAGAAGTTCTCGGCGAGGAAATCGAATGCCGCACGATCCTTCGACGCGGGGAAGCCCGCCTCGGGGCCGGCCGTGTCGAAGCCGACGACGCCGCGGCCGCGGAAGTCGACGGCGAGTTCGGCGATCTCGCGCGCACGGTCGTGCTGCCGCATCGCCGAGAGCAGCTGCCCCACGCGGATGCTGCTGCCCTTCGCGTCGGCGGCGTCCTCGCCCTCCTCGATCCCCTGCTGCACGGCCTCCACGGCCTGCTCCAGAGTGAGGCCCCCGGCGAGGTGCTGCTCGGGAGCCCAACGGACTTCGCCGTAGATCACGCCGTCGCGGGCGAGATCGAGCACGAACTCCCGTGCGACACGGGTCAGCGCCTCTCGCGTCTGCATGACGCCGATGGTGACGTCGAACGTCTGGAGGTACTCGACCAGCGATCCCGAGTCGCTCTGCTCCGCGATCCACCGGGCGAGGGAGCGCGCGTCCCCCTGCGGGAGAGCGATGCCCGCCGCATCCGCCAGTTCGACGATCGTCGCCGGACGCACCGCGCCGTCGAGGTGGTCGTGCAGCGACACCTTCGGAAGGCCGCGCAGCGAGAGCCCCTCGACCTTGACGTCACCGTTCGCATCGATCGCCATGGGATCCTCCAGTCATGAAGAGTCGGGGGCGGGAATCGCCCCCGCCCAGGGTAGTGCCAGAGGGTGTCAGGCCGTGATGCGCTCGCGCACGATGGATCCACGCGCCGGCGCGTCGTCGCCGATCTCCCAGGCGCCGTCGAGTGCGTCGAGGGCACGGGCGAACCGGGCGTCGTCGGCGGCCGACAGGGTGAATAGCGGCTGCCCCTCGACGACCCGGTCGCCGGGCTTGGCGTGCAGATCGATCCCGGCCTCGAACACCACGGGATCCTCGGCACGGGCGCGGCCGGCGCCGAGGCGCCACGCCGCGATGCCGAACGGCAGCGCCTCCAGACGTGAGACGACCCCGTCGGCCGGAGCCGTGACGACGTGGGTCTCGCGTGCCGTCGGCAGCTCGGCGTCCGGGTCGCCGTCCTGTGCGCGGATCATCGCCTTCCACTGGTCCATCGCGCGCCCGTCGTCGAGCGCCGCCTCCACATCGGCATCCGGCTGGCCGGCCAGGGCCAGCATCTCCCGGGCGAGCGCCAGCGTGAGCTCGCGCACGTCGGCGGGACCGCCGCCGGCGAGGATCTCGACCGACTCCCTGACCTCGTTGGCGTTCCCGATGGCGCGGCCGAGCGGCACGTTCATGTCGGTGAGCAGCGCGGTGGTGGCGACGCCCGAGTCGGTGCCCAGCGCCACCATGGTGCGGGCCAGCTCCCGGGCGCGGTCGATGTCCTGCATGAACGCCCCGGACCCGAACTTGACATCGAGCACGAGTGCGTCTGTGCCCTCGGCGATCTTCTTCGACATGATGCTCGACGCGATCAGCGGGATCGCCTCGACCGTCCCGGTGACGTCGCGCAGCGCATAGAGCTTCTTGTCGGCGGGCGCGAGACCCGAGCCCGCGGCGCAGATCACCGCGCCCACGTCGCTCTGCATCTGGGCGAACATCTCGTCGTTGCTCAGCGCTGCCCGCCACCCGGGGATCGACTCGAGCTTGTCGAGCGTGCCTCCGGTGTGACCCAGGCCGCGGCCGCTCAGCTGCGGCACCGCGACACCGAACACGGCGACGAGGGGCGCGAGCGGCAGGGTGATCTTGTCGCCCACGCCGCCGGTCGAGTGCTTGTCGACGGTCTTCTTGCCCAGGGCCGCGAAGCTCATCCGCTCCCCCGACGCGATCATCGCGTCGGTGAGCACGCGGATCTCGTCGCGCTCCATGCCGCGCTGGAACACCGCCATCGCGAACGAGGCCATCTGCGCGTCGGAGACGTATCCGCGGGTGTAGGCGTCGACCATCCATCGCAGCGCCGGCTCCGGCACGACGCCCCCGTCGCGCTTGGCGCGGATGACGTCGACCGCGTCGTAGGGTTCGATGCTCATCGGGCGTCCTCCAGGTCGCGCGGCCCGAACGCGTCGGGCAGCACCTCGTCGATCGTGCGGATGCCGGAGACGGTCTCCAGCAGCATGCCGGGCATCGCGTGCTCGAACAGCAGCTGGCGGCAGCGGCCACAGGGCATGATCGTCTGACCGTCGTTGTTGACGCACACGAAGGCGACGAGCTGGCCGCCGCCCGACATGTGCAGGTCGCCGACGAGGGCGCACTCGGCGCAGAGCGTGACCCCGTAGGACGCGTTCTCGACGTTGCATCCCGCGACGATGCGTCCGTCGCCCACGAGCGCCGCCGCCCCCACGCGGTACCGCGAGTACGGCGCGTACGCGCGCTCCATGGCGGAGGTGGCGACCTGGCGCAGCTCGTCCCAGTCGATGTCGGTCATGTGATTCGGACTCCTCGGGGTCAGGACTTGATGTAGGGCTTGCCGCTGGCCGCCGGGCCGCGGATCTGGCCGGCGAACCCGGCCACCGCGAGCAGCGTCACGATGTACGGCAGCATCAGCATGAACTCGCCGGGAATGGGCGTCTTCAGGATCGACAGCAGGTTCTGCAGGTTCGTCGCGAATCCGAAGAGCAGGGCGGCGAGCGTCGCGCGGATCGGGTCCCAGCGCCCGAAGATAACGGCAGCGAGGGCGATGAACCCGAGACCCGCCGTCATGTCCTTGCCGAACTGCGGCACCGACACGAGCGTGAAGTACGCACCGCCGATGCCCGCGATCGCACCCGCGAGCAGCACGTTCCAGAACCGGGTCGCGTTGACCTTGATGCCCACGGTGTCTGCGGCCTGCGGATGCTCGCCCACGGCGCGCAGACGCAGACCCCACTTCGTGCGGTACAGACCCCAGGCGACCACCGCGACCGTGATGAACATGAGGTACACGATGAACGTCTGGTTGAACAGCACCGGGCCGAGGATCGGGATGTCGCTGAGCAGCGGGATCTCGATTCTCGAGAAGCGCACCGGGGTGTTGAGCTGCGCCTCGTTCGGCGCCAGGAGCGCGCCGTACAGGAAGCCCGTGAGGCCGCTGACCAGCACGTTCAGCACGACACCGACGATGACCTGCTCGACGAGGTACTTGATAGCGAACGCCGCCAGCACGCTCGAGACCAGCACGCCGCCGATCACCGCACCGATGAGGCCGACGAACGGGTTGCCCGTGATGCTCGACAGCACGGCGGCCGAGAAGGCGCCGAGCAGCAGCTGCCCCTCGATCGCCACGTTGACGACGCCCGCGCGCTCGCCGATCACGCCGCCGAGAGCACCGAACACGAGCGGGACCGACAGCGACACGGCGCCGAACAGCAGGCTGGTGACCGGGACGAGGCCGCCGGCGCCCGCCCAGACGAGGAAGGCGAAGATGGCGAGACCGCCGAACCCGCCGATGAGCCACAGCGACGACGAGCGGTACGTCCACGCCCGGAAGAACGCGATCGCGACGAGCACCACGAGGATGCCGATGGTGACCCAGATCGTGGCTGCCGTGGGCAGGGCGATGTCGGGGAGATCGAACGACTGCGACGAGTCGCCCAGGCGGAAGGTGCTGGTCCCCGACCGTGGGACGAGCAGCACGAGCAGGGCCAGCAGCACGGTCGCCGCGGCCAGCACGATCGGTGCCTTGAGGTGCCGCTCGCGCACGGTGGCGAGCTGCACCGTGCCGTCGGCTGCTTCGGTCTGGACGAGCGACATCATGCGGCCACCGCCTTCTTCGCGGCCTTGGCTCTCGCCTTGGCGGCCTTCTCGGCCTCGGACTTGGGGAGGAAGAACACGGCGCGCAGCAGCGGCGGGGCCGCGATGAACAGCACCACGAGCGACTGCACGACGAGCACGATGTCGACGGGGATGTCCTGCGCCTGCATCGAGAACGAGCCCGCCTTGAGCGCGCCGAACAGGATGCCGGCCGCGAAGGTGCCCCATGCCCGGCTGCGGCCGAGCAGTGCGACGGTGATCGCGTCGAAGCCGATGCCGGCGTCGATCGTCTCGGTGATACCGGTGGTGACGGCGCCCTGCAGCTGGTTCATGCCCGCGAGGCCCGCGAGACCGCCGGCGAACAGCATGGCGTACACGTAGACCCGCGGCACGCTGATGCCCGCGGCGCGGGCGGCGTGCGGGTTCTCCCCCACCGCGCGCATGCGCAGGCCGAGCGACGAGCGCTCGATGAGCCACCACACGAACAGCGTCGCGACGATCACGATCACGAAGCCGAGGTCGAGCAGCGGGAACTTCGGACCGAGCAGTTCCGGGAACTGCGCCGTCTCGGGGGTCGCGGAGCCGAGCGCCTGGTTGGTGCCGGGCTTCTGCAGCAGGCCCGGCGTGCGGATCATCCACAGCAGCAGGTAGTACGCGACGTAGTTGAGCATGATCGTGAGGATCACCTCGTGCGCACCCGTGCGGGCCTTGATGAGACCGGCGATCGCACCCCAGAGCGCTCCACCCGCGATACCCGCGACGAGGGTGACCGGGATGTGCAGCCACATCGGCAGATCGAGGCCGAACGTGAGCAGACCGGCGATGCCGACGCCGAAGAGCATCTGTCCGCGGGCGCCGATGTTGAACAGGCCGACGCGGAACGCCAACGCGACACCGAGTCCGGCGGCGATCAGCGGGGCGGCGAAGCCCAGCGTGTTCGTGAGCGGACGGATCTGCGCCGCGAAGTCCGCGCCGCGGGCGTTGAAGATCGCGCCCCGGAAGAGCGCCTCGTAGCCGTTGTACACGGCGTTCCAGGCGGCGGCGAGGGTGTCGCCGGGTCGCGCGAAGAAGTAGCCGGAGGCCTTCTGCACGTCTTCGTTGGTCGAGGCGATGAGGATGCCGCCGACGACGAGGGCGAGAAGGATCGCGAGCACCGTCGACACGGCGCTCCCCCGGAGGATCTCCTTGAGGATGACGTTCCCGCGCGGCGGCGGCGGCACGTCGGTGGTGAGGGGCCCCGTCGCTCGGGGGAGCTGCTCCGCGGGCAGGCCCGTCGTCGCGTCTTCCGCTCCCGGTGTCGTCCCGCTCATGCGGCCACCTCTCCCTCGGCGGCGCCCGCCATCATGAGCCCGAGCGTCTCGCGCGGGGTGTCGCCGGGCACGATGCCGACGATGGTTCCTCGGTACATGACCGCGATGCGGTCGGCCAGAGCTGCGACCTCGTCGAGCTCGGTCGAGACGACGACGACGGGGATGCCCGCATCGCGCGTCTCGATGATGCGCTTGTGGATGAACTCGATCGAGCCCACGTCGACGCCGCGCGTGGGCTGGGCCGCGACGAGAAGGTGCAGCTCGCGGCTCATCTCGCGCGCGATGACGACCTTCTGCTGGTTGCCGCCCGACAGCGTGCCGGCCGGCGTGTGCGGACCCTGCGTGCGGATGTCGTACTCGGCGATCCGTTCCTTCGCGAACTCCTCGAGCGCGGCGCGCCGCAGGGTGCCCCCGCGGCTGAACGCCTCGTCGGTCGACCGGTCGAGGATCAGGTTCTCGGCGACGGAGAATCCGCCGACCAGACCGTCCTCGTTGCGATCCTCGGGCACGAAGCCCACCCCGGCGTCGAGGATCGCTCGCACGCTCCGTCCGACGAGCTCGGTGCCGTCGAGGCGGATGGACCCCTCGACCCGCGCCGCGAGTCCGACGATGGCCTCGACCAACTCGGTCTGGCCGTTGCCCTGCACGCCGGCGATGGCGAGCACCTCGCCCGGACGCACGGTGAAGTCGACGCCGTCGACCACGATCGCGCCGGACGGCGTGAGCACGCGGAGCCCGGCGACCTCGAGGCCGCCGTCACCGACGCGCGGAGCATCCTTCTGCACGGTCAGCTCGACCGCGCGCCCGACCATGAGTGACGCGAGCTCGGAGTTGCTCGCCGTGGGCGACGCTTCGCCGACGATCCGGCCGAGACGCACGATCGTGATCGTGTCGGCGACCTCTCGCACCTCGCGCAGTTTGTGCGTGATGAAGACGATCGCCGTCCCCTCTTCCCGCAGCTGGCGCATGATGCCCATGAGCTCGTCGGTCTCCTGCGGCGTGAGTACGGCGGTCGGCTCGTCGAAGACGAGCACCTTCGCGTCGCGCGAGAGCGCCTTGATGATCTCGACCCGCTGCTGCACGCCGACCGGCAGGTCGCCGACGATTGCGTCGGGGTCGATGTCGAAGCCGAAGCGGGCGGCGACGGCGCGCACGTGCTCGCGGGCCTTCGCGATGTCGAGGGTGCCGGCGCCCTTGGTCTGCTCGTGACCGAGCATGACGTTCTCGGCGACCGTGAAGACGGGCACGAGCATGAAGTGCTGATGCACCATGCCGATTCCGGCCGCCATGGCATCGCCCGGTCCGCGGAAGCGCTGGACGACGTCGTCCAGCAGGATCTCGCCCTCGTCGGCCTGGTACAGGCCGTAGAGCACGTTCATGAGGGTGGACTTGCCGGCGCCGTTCTCGCCGAGCAGCGCGTGGATCTGCCCGGGCTCGACCACGAGGTCGATGTGATCGTTCGCGACGAGGGTGCCGAATCGCTTGGTGATGCCGCGGAGTTCGAGCTTCATATCTGAACCCTATCCAGAGGTTTTCGAGGGTGGTCGTGCGCGGCGCACGTCATCGTGCCCGCGACGGAAGTCGCTGGTGCCCGTCCATGCGACGGGGCGAGTGGCCGTCGTGCTGCCACTCGCCCCGTGCGTGGAACGGAGTTACTGCTGTGCGCTCGGCGAGTTCGGGGACTCGACCGTGATGTCGCCGGCGATGATCTGCTCCTGCAGAGCCATGATCTCGTCCATCAGCCCGTCGGGCAGGTCGCCCTCGAAGCTGCCGAAGCCCGAGAGCTTGACGCCCTCGTTGTCGAGCGTGCCCACGTAGGGGGCCGGGTCGAACTCGCCCTCGGATGCCGCCATGGTCGCGTCCTCGACGGCGACGTCGATCGCCTTCATGATCGAGAAGAGCGTGACGTCGGCGACCGACTCGTCGGCGACGGCGAGGTCGCTGTCGACGCCGACCATCAGCGTGTCCTTACCGCTGTCCGAGATGGCAGCCGCGGCGCTCTGGTAGATCGGTCCGCCGACGGGGAGGATCACGTCGACACCCTGGTCGAGCACGCCCTGAGCGGTCTGCTTCGCGGTGTCGTTCGCGTCGAAGCCGCCCGTGAACGAGCCCTTCTGCGAAGCGACGTCCCAGCCGAACAGCTCGACCGCGGCCGACTTGTCCTCGTTGTACTTGTCGACGCCGAGCGCGAAGCCGTCCATGAACACGGCGACCGACGGGATCTGCATGCCGCCGAAGGTGCCGACCTTGTTCACACCGCTCTGCGCCGACCAGCCGGCCGCGGCGTATCCACCGAGGTAGGCGGCCTGGGCCGTGTCGAAGACGAGGGGCTTGATGTTGGGCGCGTCGACCTCGCCGTCGAAGTCGTTGTCCGCCCAGTCGTCGATGATCGCGTAGTCGATCTCAGGGTTCGCGAGCGCCGACTCGACCGTCGCGGCCGAGAGCTTGAAGCCGACCGAGACGATGAGCGAGCAGCCCTCCGAGACCGCGGTCTCGAGGTTCGGCGCGTAGTCGTTGTCGTTGGCCGACTCGAACTCGAGCGGCTTCACACCCAGGCTGTCGGCGGCGCGGTCCATGCCCTCCTTGGCGGACTGGTTGAACGACTTGTCGTTCCAGCCGCCGGCGTCGGAGATGAGGCAGGGCAGGAAGTCGGATGCGGCCTCGCCGCCGTCGCCGCCCGACTCGGCGGGTGCCTGGCCGCAGCCGGCCAGGGCGAAGACGACGCCCGCGGCGACGGTCGCGCCGAGAAGCTTCTTGGTGGTGGAGATGGTCAACTCAGTGCCTCCCTGAACGGAACCGCGTCCCTCGCGGGTCGATCAAAGTTACCTACT
Source organism: Microbacteriaceae bacterium PS02344 (assembly GCA_029959905.1). Taxonomy (GTDB): domain Bacteria; phylum Actinomycetota; class Actinomycetes; order Actinomycetales; family Microbacteriaceae; genus Microbacterium. Next base: position 15,718 of record JASCNZ010000036.1, on the reverse strand, counting down.
GTTTCAGCGATTCCGTATACCGGCGGCCCTCGCGCAGACGAATCTTTACAAAGCTGAAACCTGGGCAGCGGATGAGCAGCGGATGCTGCGCATCAGAGCACATCGCCCCGTCCCGTGAGTTTGAGCGACTCCACGACGCCCTTCACGCGCTGCGCGTTCTCGACCGTCGTCACGAGGAGCGCGTCGGGGGTGTCGACCACCACGATGTCCTTCACGCCCACCAGGCTGATGACCCGCGAGGTCTGACTCACGAGGATGCCGCTCGCGGCATCCGACAGCACCCGGGCCCGCGGGCCGAGCACGGCCAGGTCGTTCTTGCGGCCGTTGGTGATCAGCTTCGTGAGCGAGGCGAAGTCGCCCACGTCGTCCCAGTCGAAGTGACCGGGCACGACGGCGAGCCGCCCGCGCCGGGCGGCCGGCTCGGCGACGGCGTAGTCGATGGCGATCTTCTTGAGGCGCGGCCAGATGCGGTCGACGGCGGGTCCGCGGCGCTCGCGGTCGTCCCACGCCTCAGCCAGCTCGAGCAGACCGGCGTGGAGGGCGGGTTCGTTCGCGGCGAGCTCATCGAGGAGCACGCTCGCCTTCGCGATGAACATTCCCGCGTTCCACAGGTAACCGCGGTCGGCGATGTACTGCCGGGCCGTCTCGAGGTCGGGCTTCTCGACGAAGCTCTCGACCAGGGCGGCCTCGCGAGCGCCCTCGACCACCAGCTCCGGACCCATCTTGATGTAGCCGAAGCCGACTGCCGGCTCGGTGGGCGAGATGCCGATCGTGCAGATGTACCCCTCGCGGGCGACCTCCACCGCATCGCGCACCGCGAACTCGAACACACGCGTGCCGCGGATCACGTGGTCTGCACTGAAGGATCCGATGATCACGTCGGGGTCGCGCCGGTGCAGGATCGCCGCGGCCAACCCGATCGCGGCGGCCGACTCGCGCGGCTCCGACTCGAGGAAGACGTTGAGGTCGGCGATACCCGGCAGCTGCTCCTCGACGGCGGCGCGATGCGCGCGCCCCGTGACCACCGCGATCCGGTCGGGTCCCGCCAGCGGGAGGAGCCGATCCCACGTGTCGCGCAGGAGGGAATGGCCCGAACCGGTGAGGTCGTGGAGGAACTTCGGCGCGTCGGCGCGGGAGAGCGGCCAGAGCCTGCTGCCGATGCCGCCTGCGGGGATCACGGCGTAGAAGTCGTCGATCGGTTCCGTCATCCCGCCAGCGTAGTCGCCACCCCCTCCTCGTCGCGGTCGCTCAAGAAGCGCTCAAGGCGCGTCGTGGCGCGCCGACGGTTAGGGTCCCCTTCGTCGCCCGCCCCTCTCAGACGGGAATAGGATGGAGGGCGATCGGGCGTGCCTGGCGGCATGCGACCGACGCACATCGATCCAGGGAGGACGACCGTGTCCACGAGCGCTCGCTTGACACCGTCGATTTCGGAAACCACGTCCAAGACCCCCCGCGGCACCCTCTACCGGGGACGCGAAGGCATGTGGTCGTGGGTGCTTCACCGCATCACCGGAGTCGCCATCTTCTTCTTCCTGTTGGTGCACGTGCTCGACACGGCGCTCATCAGGGTCTCCCCCGAGGCATACGACGCCGTCATCGGCACGTACAAGAACCCGGTCATGGCGATCGGCGAGGTCGTTCTCGTCGCCGCCATCGTGTTCCATGCCATGAACGGCCTGCGCATCATCGCGGTCGACTTCTGGTCGAAGGGCGCGCGCTACCAGCGTCAGCTGTTCTGGGGCGTCCTGGCCGTCTGGGTCGTCATCATGGCCGGCTTCGTGCCGCGCCACCTGATGCTGGCCTTCGCTGGTTTCGGAGGAGGACACTGATGACCGCTCAGACCATCGCGGCACCCGCTCGTCGCCGCCGCGGCATCAACCTCGAGAAGTGGGGCTGGGTGTTCATGCGCGCCTCGGGCGTCGTGCTCGTCGTGCTGATCTTCGGCCACCTCTTCATCAACCTGATGGTCGGCGAGGGCATCCACGCCCTGGACTTCGCCTTCATCGCCGGCAAGTTCGCCACCCCGTTCTGGCAGTGGTGGGACGTCATCATGCTGTGGCTCGCGCTGATCCACGGCTCCAACGGCATGCGCACGATCGTGAACGACTACGTCACGAACGCCACCGCGCGCAAGGCGCTCGTCTGGGCGCTCGGCCTCGCGGCCGGACTCCTCATCCTCCTCGGCACCCTGGTCGTCTTCACGTTCGACCCGTGCCTCGGAGTGACGGAGTCGAGCACGCTCTGGGAGCAGTGCCAGTCGCTGGGCAACTGAGAGAAGAAGGCATACGAGAAGTGACTACCGATACGCAGGATTCCGTCGTCCGTGACGGCGTGCACTACCACCAGTTCGACATCGTGATCGTCGGCGCCGGCGGCGCCGGCATGCGTGCCGCCATCGAGGCGGGCCCCGGTGCGCGCACCGCGGTGATCTCGAAGCTGTACCCCACCCGCTCCCACACCGGAGCGGCACAGGGCGGCATGGCGGCAGCGCTCGCGAACGTCGAAGAGGACTCCTGGGAGTGGCACACCTTCGACACCGTCAAGGGCGGCGACTACCTCGTCGACCAGGACGCGGCGGAGATCCTCGCCAAGGAGGCCATCGACGCGGTCATCGACCTCGAGAACATGGGCTTGCCGTTCAACCGCACGCCCGAGGGCAAGATCGACCAGCGCCGCTTCGGCGGGCACACCGCCGAGCACGGCAAGTCGCCCGTCCGCCGGGCCTGCTACGCGGCCGACCGCACGGGCCACATGATCCTGCAGACGCTGTTCCAGAACTGCGTCAAGCTCGGCATCAACTTCTTCAACGAGTTCTACGTGCTCGACCTCATCACGGTGAAGGACGACGCGGGCAAGACCCAGATCGCCGGTGTGGTCGCCTACGACCTCGCCACCGGCGAGCTGCACGTCTTCCAGTCGAAGGCGGTCATCTTCGCCACCGGCGGCTTCGGCAAGATCTTCAAGACGACCTCGAACGCGCACACCCTCACCGGTGACGGCGTCGGCATCGTCTGGCGCAAGGGCCTCCCCCTCGAGGACCTCGAGTTCTTCCAGTTCCACCCGACCGGACTCGCCGGTCTCGGCATCCTCCTCACCGAGGGTGCCCGCGGCGAGGGCGCCATCCTGCGCAACGCATCGGGTGAACGCTTCATGGAGCGCTACGCCCCCACCATCAAGGACCTCGCCCCCCGCGACATCGTCGCGCGCTGCATGGTGCAGGAGGTGGCGGAGGGTCGCGGTGCCGGGCCGCACAAGGACTACGTGCTGCTCGACTGCACGCATCTGGGCGCCGAGGTGCTCGAGACCAAGCTGCCCGACATCACCGAGTTCGCGCGCACCTACCTCGGTGTCGACCCGGTCGTCGAGCCGGTGCCCGTGATGCCCACCGCCCACTACGCGATGGGCGGCATCCCCACGAACAACGACGGCGAGGTGCTCGCCGACAACGACACCGTGGTGCCGGGCCTGTACGCCGCCGGCGAGTGCGCGTGCGTGTCGGTGCACGGTGCCAACCGCCTGGGTACCAACTCGCTGCTCGACATCAACGTCTTCGGAAAGCGCAGCGGCCGCAACGCGGTGAAGTACGTGCAGACGGCCGACTTCGTGCCCCTGCCCGAGAACCCCGCCGCCTTCGTGTCGGACATGCTCGAGGGCCTGCGCAACAACCAGGGCACCGAGCGCATCGCCGTTCTGCGCAAGACGCTGCAGGACGAGATGGACAAGGGCGCGCAGGTGTTCCGCACGCACGACTCGCTGCAGCACGTGCTGGGCGTCATCGCCGAGCTGCGCGAGCGGTACAAGAACATCCACGTCGACGACAAGGGCCAGCGGTTCAACACCGACCTGCTCGAGGCCGTCGAGCTGGGCTTCCTGCTCGACATCGCCGAGGTCGTCGTCTACGCCGCGCAGAACCGCGAGGAGAGCCGCGGCGGCCACATGCGCGACGATTTCCCGAAGCGCGACGACGAGAACTACATGAAGCACACCATGGCGTACCTCACGGGCGACCCGCACTCCTCCGACCCGAGCGATCACATCGCGCTCGACTGGAAGCCCGTCGTCTTCACCAAGAACGAGAAGGGCGAGTACAACTACCCGCCCATGGAGAGGAAGTACTGAGAATGTCGAATGCAGTTGCCGAGGCCCCCGCAGCGGCCGCGGAGGACACCGGCATCCAATCCTTCATCGTCACCTTCAACATCCGCCGGTTCGACCCCGAGGTCGACGCCGAGCCGCACTGGGTCGACTACGACGTGGAGCTCTACTCCACGGATCGCGTACTCGACGCGCTGCACAAGATCAAGTGGGAGGTCGACGGCTCGCTCAGCTTCCGCCGGTCGTGCGCCCACGGCATCTGCGGGTCCGACGCGATGCGGATCAACGGCCGTAACCGCCTCGCCTGCAAGACGCTGATCAAGGACCTCGACATCTCGAAGCCGATCTACGTCGAGGCGATCAAGGGTCTGCCGCTCGAGAAGGACCTCATCGTCGACATGGAGCCGTTCTTCGCCTCGTACCGCGAGGTGCAGCCGTTCCTCGTCGCGAACTCGGTGCCCGAGAAGGGCAAGGAGCGCACGCAGTCGATCGCCGACCGCGAGATCTTCGACGACACCACCAAGTGCATCCTGTGCGCCGCGTGCACCTCGTCGTGCCCCGTGTTCTGGACCGACGGGCAGTACTTCGGTCCCGCCGCGATCGTCAACGCGCACCGCTTCATCTTCGACTCGCGCGACGACAACGCCGCCGTGCGTCTCGACATCCTCAACGACAAGGAGGGCGTGTGGCGCTGCCGCACCACCTTCAACTGCTCCGAGGCGTGCCCCCGCGGCATCGAGGTCACCAAGGCCATCGCCGAGGTCAAGCAGGCCGTGCTGCGCGGACGCCCCTGAGCGGCATCCGACATCGATACGCGAACAGGCGGCTCTCCTCGGAGGCCGCCTGTTCGCGTATCCGGGCGACCCGCTTTCCGTCGGTCGGACGGCGGCGGATAGTGTGAAAGGCGTGTCCGGTTCCCGTCCCCTCCGTGAGCGCCTCGAGGCGCCCATCGAGCGCGTGACCGAGCTGAAGGACCGCACCCTCGCCGCGTTCCCGGTGCGCGTCTGGCGCAACTTCGCGTTCAGCAATGGGTTCCTGCTGTCGGCGGGCATGAGCTACTACGTGCTGTTCGCCCTGTTCGCGCTGCTGTACGTGGGATTCGCGAGCGCCGGCCTGTGGCTCGGCGGCAGCGACACCGCCGTCGAGGCGCTGGTGCGGCTCGCCAACACCTACATCCCCGGCCTCATCGGAGCAGACGGACTGTTCACCGTCGCGGACGTGACCCAGATCGCGCAGAACGCGACCGGCGTGCTGGGCGTGACCGGTGCGATCGCGGTGGGCATCGCGCTGTGGACCGCCGTGAGCGCGGTGACCTTCACGCGCCGCGCGGTGCGCGATCTGTTCGGGCTGCCGTTCGACGCACGCGCCTACTGGCTGCTGAAGGCGCGGGATGCCTTCGCGGCGGTGGTGTTCGGCGGCGCGATGCTCGTGGGGGCCGTGCTCATCTCGCTGAGCGCCTGGGCGCTGGAGCAGGTCTTCCGGCTGTTCGCGTGGAGCACCGAGTCGTGGGTCTTCTCGTTCGGCGGGCAGGTCGCGTCGGTGGCCGTCGCGTTCGCCCTCGACGCGGCGGCCCTCGCCATGCTGGTGCGCTTCCTCACGGGCACGCAGCTGCGGTGGCGTTTCATCGTGCCGGGTGCCCTGCTCGGTGGGGGCGCCATGACGGTGTTGCAGCTCGGGGCGGGACTGCTGCTCTCGCACGTGCCCAGCAACCCGCTGCTCGCCTCGTTCACCGTGATCATCGGACTGCTGCTGTGGTGCCGCTGGCTCGCGATCGTGATGCTGATGGCGGCCTCGTGGATCGCCGTCGCGGCGGAGGACCACGATCAGCCCCTCGAGAACGTCGACGCCGAGACGGCCCGGCGCGCCGAGCAGCAGGCTCTCCTGATCGCGGCGCGGGTGCGGCTGCGCGAGGCGCAGGAGGCCGCGGATCACGCACCCTGGTATCGGCGGCTCGGTGCAGAGCGCGAGCTGCGCGCCGCGCGGGCCGCGCTCGCGGAAGCCAGGGCGGATGCCGAGGACGATGGGGTGACGGCGGGGAATGTCCGACCCCGACCGTAGGCTGGAGGACATGCCCCATCTGCGCGTCGCCTCCGTCAACGTCAACGGCATCCGTGCCGCCGCTCGCAACGGCATGAGCGGCTGGCTCGACGATGCCGGTGTCGACATCCTCACCCTGCAGGAGGTTCGCGGTCAGGACGAGCACCTCGAGGCCGCCCTTCCCGGCTGGTCGATCGTCCACGACGAGGCGACGGCGAAGGGACGCGCCGGCGTCGCCATCGCGAGCCGCGTGCCGGCCCTGGCCGCCCGCACCGCGTTCGGCCCCGACGACTTCGATGCCAAGGGCCGGTGGATCGAGGCCGACTTCCTGCTCGGCGACCGTCCGCTCACGGTGGTGAGCGCCTACGTGCACTCCGGTGAGGCCGACACCCCCAAGCAAGACGAGAAGTACCGGTTCCTCGACGCGTTCGGGCCTCGGCTCACCGAACTCGCGGCCGATGGCGCCTTCGCCCTCGTCACGGGCGACCTGAACGTCGGGCATCGCGAACTCGACATCAAGAACTGGCGCGGCAACCGCAAGAAGGCCGGCTTCCTCCCCCGGGAGCGCGCCTACTTCGACCGCTTCCTCGGCGAGGCCGGCACCGAGATCACCGGGGTCGACGGGTCGGTGGGCATGGGGCTCGGCTGGGTCGACGTCGGGCGTCGTTTCCACGGCGAGGTCGAGGGGCCGTACACGTGGTGGTCGATGCGCGGACAGGCGTTCGACAACGACTCGGGGTGGCGCATCGACTACCACCTGGCGAGCCCGACGCTCGCCGACCGCGTGGTCGATTACCACGTCGCACGCGCGGCCGCCTACGACCAGCGGTGGAGCGACCACGCCCCGGTGGTCGTCGATTACTCCTTCTGAGAGTCCGGCTCCCCCGCCGACACGTCGGACTCGAGCGAGACGTGACGGTACCAGCCGCGATACTCCAGCACGGTGCCGACGAGCGGGTTCACGGCGCGCATGTCGATCGTGCGACGGGCGTTCTCGGCGTCCCACCCGTCCACGAGATCGACGCGGATGCCGAGGATGCCTCGCAGCGCGATGCGCCGTCCGCCGATGCGCAGCGCGATCCGCCGCGTGCGCATGCGCAGGAACCCCTCGTCGGTGACGCTGCACTCCTCGATCATCTCGACACGACCGCGGGCGCCGAGCAGATTCCGCACCAGGCCCGCGCGCACGCTCACCGTGAGCCGGTCCGAGATGAACTGCGTGCCCGACGAGAAGCGGAATGCCCGCTCGCTGTCGAGTGTCGCGCGGCCGAGAGTGTCGGTCGCCGATCGCGTGGTGAGGGTGAACGGCACGTCGCGCCCGTGACGGGTCACGAGCATCCGTCGCCCGACGAACGGGCGGGCGAGCGCGGTGAGGCGTCCGAAACGGCTGCCGGCGACGGCGAACACCCCCTCCGCCCGGGCCGTCGCACCCTCCGCGCCCATCTGCGCCCGCAGCTCGGGGTGCAGCGCCTCGACCTGGTCGCCGAGGGCGCGGAGGAACACCTCACCCTGTGCGATCATTCGCGCACCTCCTCGCGATACGGCTTGACGGTCTCGGGCACCGCGTCGGTCGGCACGTACGTGCAGCGGAACTCGCCCCGGTAGCCGAACAGGAATCCCAGCAGGTCGTTGTGCACCTCGAGGTCGATCACGAAGCACTCCTTCTCGTCGTCGAAGTGCTCCACGAGGTGGGCCCGGCCACTGAAGATCATCGGGAATCGGAACGCCACGGGCCCCTCGTAGAACCTCTGCTCCCCGGAGGTGAGGCGCAGGCCGCCGTTCTCGGTGACGGCGAGGTCGAGATCGACGGCGAGATGCTGATGGGTGCCGAGGTAGTCGACGACGCATCCGCGCGCCTCGCTGTAGATCATGGTCGCGTCGAACCGGCGCCGCCGCCCCGGGCGCGTGGTCATAGTACGTACGAAGGTCACCGTCTCGCGGCCGAAGCCGTCGAGATACGCGTGATTGTCGATCTGGAACGGAATGCCGCGTCCGTGCTCCGAGAGGAGGATGTTCCGCATCGCCCCGAGCAGGAGGAACGGGCGGGTCCACCACGGCCCGCGTCGCACCTCGGTCATCACGCCGCGCCCGACGCAGCCGTAGCCCGCCGTCAGCCCGACGCCGAAGCGGCGCTGCATCTGCGGGTGCAACCGCTCGAAGTCGGCGCCGAGGGCACGCACGAACACTCCGTCGCTCATCGGTCGATCCTCTCCAGCGACGCCGGGGCGTCTTCCATGATCCGTCGCGCGCCGCGCTGCGGAGGACGCGAGAGGCATCGGCGTGCCCGCGCGCGAGGGCGTCCGGGCAGCAGGCCGCGCCACCACGCCGTGCGTTCGGGCTCGATGCCGCTCTCTGCCCAGAGACGCAGACGGTCGAAGCTCCAGGCCGTCAGCCACCAGACCACCCGCCGCGTGATCCATCGATCCAGCACGCGGCCGAGCGGCCCCCACCCCGGCGCGTAGTCGTAGCCGGTGAGGAAGCGGACGCCGTCGGGCGTCGGCACGTACCGCCAGTATCCGCGGCCCTTCCCGAGCGGTGACAGCCGGTCGGACGTGTCGAAGAGCAGCGCCGAGGTGCGCTCTCCGCCGGCGGACCGCCGCTCCCCGAGCGAGACGCCCGTGCCGCGGATGGTGTGCACCCCGAGGTCGAGCTCGTAGACGAACTCCTGCGCGCCGTCGTCACGGATGCGGGTCGGACGGATCGCGGTGAACCGCGCATCCCATCGCACGTGCTCCTGCGGAGTCTGCGTCAGCTCCCATACGCGGTCGAGGGGCGCATCGATCAGGATCTCGACGTACAGCGCCCTGTCGCGTCGCGCCGCAGCCGCCTTCTCCCCCATCCCGCCAGCGTAGAGGACGAGCGCGACGGGTGCGGGCGCGCACGCGGCATAGGATTGCAGGGTGACCAAGCCTCGCCTCTACTCCGGAATGCAGCCCTCCGCCGACTCCCTCCAGATCGGCAACTACATCGGGGCGCTCCTCCAGTGGCGAGACCTGCAGTCGTCGTACGACGCGTTCTTCTCGGTCGTCGACCTGCACGCGATCACGGTGGCGCAGGACCCGGAGGTGCTGCGCGAGAAGACGCGCCGCACGGCCGCCCAATACATCGCCGCCGGCATCGAACCCTCGCAGTCGACCCTCTACGTGCAGTCGCACGTGCGCGCCCACGCCGAGCTCGCCTGGATCCTCAGCACGATCACCGGTTTCGGCGAGGCCAGCCGCATGACCCAGTTCAAGGACAAGTCGGCCCGCCAGGGGCAGGACGCCACGAGCGTCGGACTCTTCACCTACCCGGTGCTCATGGCCGCCGACATCCTGCTCTACCAGACCGACGTGGTGCCCGTCGGCGACGACCAGAAGCAGCACGTCGAGCTCACGCGCGACCTCGCCGAGCGGTTCAACTCGCGCTTCGGCGAGACGTTCACGATCCCGATGCCGGTGATCCAGAAGGACACCGCCCGCATCTACGACCTGCAGAACCCGACGTCGAAGATGTCGAAGTCGGCCGAGAGCGACGCCGGTGTGCTCTGGATGCTCGACGACCCCGCGAAGTCGGCGAAGAAGATCATGCGCGCCGTGACCGACAACGAGGGCGCGGTGCGCTTCGACCGCGAGAACAAGCCCGGCGTCTCGAACCTGCTCACGATCTACGCGGCACTCACCGGCCGTCAGGTCGCCTCGATCGAAGACGAGTACGCCGGCCGCGGATACGGCGACTTCAAGAAGGGTCTCGCCGAGGTCGTGGTGTCGGAGTTCCAGCCCGTGCGCGACCGCGCTCTCGAGCTGCTCGACGACCCGGCCGAGCTCGACCGGATCCTCGCCGAGAACGCCGGACGCGCGGATGCCGTCGCCGACGAGACCCTCAGCCGCGTCTACGACCGCGTGGGTCTGCTCCGCCGCGTCTGACGACGTCCGCCCCTAGGATGGCCTCGTGACCGATCCCCAGTTCCCGCCGCCGCACGGCGTCGTGCCCCCGGCCCCGCCCGCTCCCCCGGCCGTGCCGCCGGTGCCGCTGGCGCCCGGCTTCGTCGCGCCGCCGCAGCCGTCGGCCTCCGCTCCCTCCGCGCCGCAGGCCCCGGGCTACGCGCCCGCCCCGCAGGCCCCGGGCTACGCGCCCGCACCGCAGCAGCAGTACGCCACCCCGCCCGGCGCCTACCAGGTGCCCGTGGGCGGCTACGCCGCGCCGACGGGCGACTACCGCACGCCCGACTCGACGGGCCGCCCGTCGAAGCTCTTCGGCGTGCTTTCGCTCGTCCTGGGCCTCGTCGCGACCGTCGTCACCCCGATCATCGCCGCCATCATGGGCTACGAGATCGGGCGGCGCGTGCCCGAGGCGATCATGGAGCTGAGCGGCGACAACTCCGTTGATTCGCTCGCCTTCCTGTCTCCCGCCCGCGATCAGGTGCTGTGGGCCGAGATCGGGTTCTGGACCGGCACCATCCTGGGTGTCACGGCGATCGTGCTCGGCATTCTCGCGATCGTGCGCAAGCGCGGGCGGGGCCAGGGCATCGCCGGACTCGTCATCGCGGTGATCGGCCCGGTGCTGTTCTTCCTGCTGCTGGGCATCGGCCTCGGCGTCGGCGCGGGTGCCGGAGCGGCTTCGTACTACGGCTGACGGCCGACCGTCCCGGCGTAGCCCGCGAAGCCCGCCGAGTGATCGAATCCGCGCCTCAGCGCGGGGCGTGGTGCTTCTGCTGCGCAGCGAGCAGCCCCTCGCCGACCACCTGCTCGACCGCGTCCGCGGCATCCGACACGAGGATCGGCAGGTTCGCGCGCTCGTCCTTGCCGAAGGGCGCGAGCACCCAGTCGGCGGGGTCCTGGCGACCGACCGGTCGGCCGATGCCCACGCGCACACGCGGGAAGTCGGGCGTCGTGAGGGCGCGGGCGACGTCGCGCACGCCGTTGTGGCCGCCGTGCCCTCCTCCGGTCTTGAGCTTGAGCGAGTCGAACGGGATGTCGAGCTCGTCGTGCACGACGATGATGTGCTCCGGCGGCACCGAGTAGAAGCGCGCCAGCGCGGCCACCGGGGTGCCCGAGACGTTCATGAACGTGTTCGGCTTCGCCAGCACGATCTTGTCGGCACCGGGCCGCAGCCAGGTCTCGACGACGCGGGCGCCGCCCTTGTGCTCGCGGAACGACTCGCCGCGCCGTGCCGCGAGCTCGTCGACGACCATCTGGCCGATGTTGTGGCGGGTCGCCTCGTACCGCGGACCGGGGTTGCCGAGCCCGACCACGAGCCAGGTGGAAGTCATGCCGTCGTCCTCTCGTTCCGCCTCACGGGCGGTGTGCGGGTCAGGGTACGAGAGAGGGGACGCGATCCGATCGCGTCCCCTCTGTCGTACTGCGGGCGGAGATCACTCCGCGGCGGTCTCCTCGGCGGCGGACTCGTCGCCCTCCGCTGCCTCGGCGTCGTCCTCGACCTCGAGGGCCGGGACCGAGATCGCGACGACGAGCACGTCGCCCTCGGTCAGCAGCGAGGCGCCCTTCGGGAGGGTGACGTCGGCGGCGGTGACATGCGTGCCGTCCTCGAGTCCCTCGACCGAGACCTCGACGTTCTCGGGGATGTGGGTCGCCTCGACCTCGAGCGACAGCGTGGTCGCGTCGAGGTTCGCAATGGTTCCGGCAGCCGACTCACCGGTGACGACGACGGGAACGTCGATCGTGACCTTCTCGCCCTTCTTCACCACGAGCAGGTCGATGTGCTCGATGATCTGGTGCACCGGGTCCTTCTGCACGTCCTTGACGAGCGCGAGCTGCTCGGTGCCCTCGATGTCGAGCTCGAGCAGCGCGTTGGCACGACGGATGATCAGCGAGACCTGGTGGCCCGGCAGGGCGACGTGCACGGGCTCGGTGCCGTGGCCGTAGATGACGGCGGGGATCTTGCCGGCGGCGCGCAGACGGCGGGCGAAGCCCTTGCCGAAGCTGTCGCGCAGCTCGGCGTGGACCTTGGTGTCTTCAGACATGAGGTTCTCCTTCGGGGCACGCAGCGAAGCGCCGCGCGGTGGTCTGTGGTTCGTGTTCTCGAGAGGGACACGGGAAAAGAGCCACCGGGACTCGCTTCGCCGCGTCGATAACGGATGCCCGCGCACGCGCGAAAGCGTCCCTCGCCGAGGTACTCGGTCAATGGTACCGGATGACCCGGTAGGCTGAGGACACCGTTCCCTCTCGCAGATCTCGGAGACCTCCATGCTCGACGGCGCCCTCTTCTCGCACATCATCCTCTGGGTCATCGGCGCGATGACCGTGTGCGCCGGCGTCGCGAGCTTCGCGGCCCTGTTCTCGCTCGGGCGCTCGGGCTACCGCAAGGACTGATCGCTCCCGCGCATCCCTGCGCCGACGGCATCCTCGATCGCCGTCACCTGCTCCGCGACTCCCCCGGGCGCGATGCGCGCGCCCCGCTCGTCGGACTCCACCGGTTCGAGCGTCTCGAGCTGCGAATCGAGCAATGCCGCCGGCATGAAGTGGCCGGGCCTGGCGCGCATCCGCCGCTCCAGCTCGTCGCGGTCGACGCGCAGCTCGACGAAGAACGTGTCCGGCGCCTCGACCCGGATCGCGTCGCGATAGATCTTCCGCAGCGCGGAGCACGCCACGACGATCCGGCCGTGGGCGGCCAGGGTCGTGCCGACGACGCCGAGCCACGGCATCCGATCGGCGTCGTCGAGAGGGATGCCGGCGGCCATCTTCTCGACGTTGGTGAGCGGATGCAGGTCGTCGGCGTCGACGAACGTCGCCCCGATGCGTTCCGCCAGGGCGCGGCCGACCGTCGACTTGCCGCAGCCGCTCGGCCCCATCACGACGATGCGCACGCTGTGCATGCAGCTCCTCAGTAGAACTCGACGGTGTCGACGACCGCCTGCAGCGGGCGTCCGTCGATCAGGCGGCCGGCGTTCTCGGCGAAGCGGCGCGCGATGCGCTCCTCCTCGCGCGCATCGATCGCGGCGGTGTGCGGGCTGACGAGCACGCGCGGGTGGGTCCACAGCGGCGAGTCGTCGGCGAGCGGCTCCTGTTCGAACACGTCGAGGCCGGCGAACGAGACGCGGCCGTCGTCGAGCGCCTCGAGGAGAGCCGCCTCGTCGATGACGGACCCGCGCCCGACATTGGTGAGGATGACGCCGGGCCGCACCGCGGCGAGCACCTCGGTGCCGATCAGGTGCTCGGTCTGCGCGGTGCCGGGGAGCGTGACGACGATGGCATCCACCTCGGTCACGACGTCGGCGAGGTCGTCGATCGGCACCAGGCGATCGACGCCGTCGACGGGTTCACCCGACCGAGTGGTCCCCCACACCGTCGCACCCAGCGCATGGAACCGACGGGCGCATTCCGCGCCGATCCCGCCCAGCCCCACGACGAGCACGGTCAGCTCGTCGAGCTGACGCATGCGCCAGCGGTCGGGCCACGTGCGGTTGCGCTGATCGTCGAGCAGACGGGGAAGACCCTTCGCCCCCGCCAGAACGGCGAACACCGCGAACTCGGCGAGCGGCCCGCCGTGCACGCCCGCGCTCGTGGTGAAGACGACGCGGTCGAGCTCGTCGCGATCGAGGCCCGCGGCCTTCACCGTCGCCCCTCCCCCGGCCGCGGTCGTCATGACCCAGCGGAGCCGCGGGTTGGCGCGCACGGTGCGGGCGAGCGCCTCGGCATCCACATCGGGGATGCCGAACAGCACGTCGGCGGAGTCGACCATCCGCTCGTACGCCGACTGCTCGGCGGGGGTACGGGTGTGCGCGGGATCGCCCGACCAGTCGGCCGGCCACCGCGCCGGATGCTCGAGCGCGTGATCGCGGACGACCTCGACCCGGGGCTCGATCTCCTCGATGAGCCGGCACAGCTCCTCCGGAAGAGGAACCGCCACGACCGCCCTGAGCCTGCTGCCGCTGTCCGCCACGCTGTTCCTCCTCGAGTCGTCGTCCTCCCAGCGTAGAGGCCCGCGCCACGGCATCCTCTCTGCACCGACACCGGGCGTGACACACGCGCGCGACCGTCGCGTGACAGCGATACCCTGAGAGCAACCCTTCTTCACGATCGAGGAGCCTTCTGTGCCCGCAGCATCAGCGAATATCGGAGTCGTCGGACTCGCCGTCATGGGGTCGAACCTCGCCCGCAACCTCGCCAGCCGCGAGGGCAACACCGTGGCGATCTTCAACCGCAGCTACGAGAAGACCCAGACGCTGCTCGACGAGCATCCGGAGGCCGGTTTCGTGGCCGCGTCGACGTACCAGGAGTTCGCCGACAGCCTGCAGAAGCCGCGCACCGCGATCATCATGGTGAAGGCCGGCGGCCCGACGGATGCCGTCATCGACTCGCTGCTCGAGGTCTTCGAGCCCGGCGACATCATCGTCGACGGCGGCAACGCCTACTTCCCCGACACGATCCGCCGCGAGAAGGCCGTGCGCGAGACCGGGGTGAACTTCGTCGGCGCGGGGATCTCCGGCGGCGAGGAGGGTGCTCTCACGGGCCCCTCGATCATGCCCGGCGGCTCGGACGAGTCGTGGGTCACCCTCGGCCCGATCCTCACGTCGATCGCCGCGGTCGCCGAGGGCGAGCCGTGCGTGACGCACGTCGGCCACGACGGCGCCGGCCACTTCGTCAAGATGGTGCACAACGGCATCGAGTACGCCGACATGCAGCTCATCGCCGAGGCCTACGACCTCATCCGCCGCGGCACCGGCAAGGCGCCCGCCGAGATCGCCGACATCTTCGCCGAATGGAACCGCGGCGAGCTCGAGTCGTACCTCATCGAGATCACCGCCGAGGTGCTGCGCCAGGTCGACGGCGCCACGGGTCAGCCGCTCGTCGACGTGATCGTCGACCAGGCCGGCGCCAAGGGCACCGGTGCGTGGACCGTGCAGACCGCGCTCTCGCTGGGCGTGCCCGTCTCGGGCATCGCCGAGGCGACCTTCGCGCGTTCGCTGTCGAGCCACCCCGAACAGCGCGCCGTCGCCGGGACGCTCCCCGGCCCCGACGAGGAGTTCACGGTCGCCGACGGCGATGTCGAGGCGTTCATCGAAGACGTGCGGCTCGCGCTGTACGCCTCGAAGATCGTCGCGTACAGCCAGGGCTTCGACGAGATCCGCGCGGGGGCGGCCGAGTACGGCTGGAACATCGACCTCGGTGCGATCTCGAAGATCTGGCGCGGCGGATGCATCATCCGCGCCCAGTTCCTCAACCGCATCGCCGACGCGTACGCCGAGACCCCCGACCTGCCGGTGCTCATGACGGCGCCGTACTTCGCCGAGGCCCTCACGCGCGGGCAGTCCGCGTGGCGCCGTGTCGTGATCGCGGCCGCCACCGCCGGCATCCCCGCCCCCGCCTTCTCGTCGTCGCTGTCGTACTACGACGGCATCCGCGCCGACCGCCTCCCGGCCGCCCTCGTGCAGGGGCAGCGAGACTTCTTCGGCGCGCACACCTACAAGCGCATCGACAGGGAGGGCACGTTCCACACCCTCTGGTCGGGCGACCGCACCGAGATCGAGGCCGAGGACACGCACTGACCTCGATGTGACCATCACGAAGGGCCCCCGCCCCCCCCCCCGGGCCCCCCCGGCATCCCCCCGTACCGCGGGATGTCCTGCACCCCCCCCGGCCGGCGG
>JASCNZ010000035.1 GCA_029959905.1 Microbacteriaceae bacterium PS02344 | reverse complement strand
GCCTCCAGCCGGGGATGCTGGCCGACGCCGTGCTTCTCGACGGCGATCTGCGCATCGCGCGCGTGTGGACGGGCACGGCACTGCGGCCCCGTTCCCCGCACGAGAGAAGGGGGCCGGGAACTCCTCCCCCGAGGCTCCCGAGCCGCCCGACCGCTGCGTGATACCCCCGCGCACCGGTGCCGGAACTCCGCCCCCCGGTGGAGTTCGTCATGGCTTTCTCACTGAAGAGACGCCCGAGGCGGCGATTCATTACGCGGATGGCGAGAGAATTCTGAAACTGATTTCGGTGCCTCACCAAATTCCTATTCTGATCTGGGGTTCTTCGTGGTGAACGCATGGCTCCGCGAGTTATCCACACCCCTGGTCAACCTGGGAGATCCGGGAGAGAATGGAGGATCCGCGTGATGAAACCAGGCATCGCGCGTCTCACCGTGTGGATGCGCAGCCGCGCTCCACGACCGAGGGACGATTGTGCACGAAGACAACACCGCTGCGGGCATCGACGACACGACCGCCGACGCCGATCTCATCCTCCGCACCCGCTCGGGTGACTCGGAGGCGTTCGGCGAACTCTGGCGTCGCCACTACCCCGCCGGCATCACGGTCGCGCGTTCGGTCACGAGTTCGATCGATGCCGACGACCTCGTGCAAGAGGCCTACACGCGCATCTACCAGGCCATCGTCAAGGGCGGCGGTCCCAACGGCTCGTTCCGCGCCTACCTCTTCACCAGCATCCGCAACACCGCGGCAGCCTGGGGCCGCTCCCGCCGCGAAGACGCCATGGACGAGCTCGACACCGTGGCCCATCCCGACAGCACCGAGCAGGCCTCGAACGAAGCCCTCGACCGCAGCCTCACCGCGCAGGCGTTCCGCAGCCTTCCCACGCGATGGCAGGAGGTGCTCTGGTACACCGAGATCGAGCAGATGCGCCCGAATGAGGTCGCCCCGCTCCTCGGCATGAAGGCCGGCGCCGTCTCACAGCTCGCCTTCCGAGCACGCGAAGGTCTGCGCGAGGCCTGGATCCAGGCGCACCTGCGCAGCGCAGCTCCGGGCTCCGAGTGCCAGTGGACCATCGAGCACCTCGGCGCCTATTCGCGCGGCAACCTCGGCACCCGCGACCACCGCCGCATCGAGGCGCACCTCGACGAGTGCGCACGTTGCATGATCGTCGCCGCCGAGGCGAAGGACGTCTCGAAGCGCCTGGCGCTCGTGCTCCTCCCTCTGGTGCTCGGCGTCACCGGCGCGTCCGGCTACCTCGCCGCTCTGCAGGGCGGTGCCGCGCCGATCGCCGCCCTCGCCGCGATGCCATCGAGCATCGCGAACGGCGTGGTCGTGGGCGACGGCGGCACGGGTACGGTGGGGGCGGCCGCGACCGCCGGAACGGGTTCCGCCGGTGGTGCGGGTGCGACGGGATCCGGGAACGGAGCAGGTGCCGGCGGAGCCGGCGGTGCCGGTGGCGCGGGCGGCTCCGCGGGGGCGTCTGGCGGGATCCTCTCGGGAATGGGAGCGCTGGTCGGCGCCGGCTCCGCGGCCCTCGTCGTCGCCGGTGTGGTCGCCGCAGCCACGATCCTCCCGGGATTGGCAGGCGGTGACGCGGCCACCTCGCTTCCCAGCGCCGGTGACTCCGACTCGTCGATCTCCTCGAACGTCGAGCCCGACGACGCCATGAACGCCGATGCCGACGCCGACGAACTCGATAAGACCGACGACACCGAGAAGGATGCCGACGAGGTCGAGGTCGACCCGGAGGAGACACCGGACGAGGACGCGGAGCAGAGCGGCCCCGAGTCAGCGATCGACGCGCCCGACATCGCTCCCGTCGGAGCGGCCCCCGCTGCACCCTCTCCTGCCACCCCGACCGCCCCGACCACGCCCTCGACGCCCGGCGAGGGTGAGGGTGGGCCCGGCACCGAAGAGCCCGGCACCGAAGAGCCCGGGACCGGAGAGCCCGGCACCGGAGAGCCCGGCACCGGAGAGCCCGGCACGGAGAACCCCGGCACGGAAGACCCCGACACCGGCACCCCTGATCCCGGGGTGCCGCAGGGGGCGCCCCGCATCGTCGCGGTCTCGGGCTGCACCTACCCCGCGACCGTCCAGGACGTCACGCTCACGCGGTACACCGTGGAGATGCAGGGGGTAGCGGGCGCCACGGTGACCGCGTACATCGGTGGATTCCTCGACTTCACCCTGGGAGACCTGCTCGACGCGCAGGGCCTCGGCACGGTCGAGCTGCTCCCGCAGCACTGGCAGCTGGTGAGCAACCTGCCGATCACCTTCTCCTACACCGTCGACGGTCAGCCGGTGAAGGGCACCTTCTCGGAGCCGGTCGTGCTGAGCGACCTGCCCGTGCAGATGCTCGGCGAGTGCGATCCGGGCACGGTCGATGCGGTCGACGAGACGACGACGCCGGCCGAGCAGGCGCCGGTCGACACCCCGGTCGACCCGGCCGCCGACACGTCGCCCGTGGCACGCCTCGAAGACGATGACGATGCCGCCGACGTCGAGCCGCAGCAGGCTCCGCAGACCACGGCACCGGTCACGACGTCCGAGCCGCTCGCTCCGGTCGCCCCTCCCGTCGACGAGACCGTGCCCGCCGAGGCTCCGGCCGGAGAGCCCGTCCCCGCCGAATAGACTGGGACCATGCCGCAGGATCCCGCTCCCGTCCCCGGCGTCGAACGGCCGGTCATCACCGTGCTCGACGTCATCCGCGCCGTCGTGCTGGTCGTGGCCGTCGCCTCGCTCGCCCTGTGGGGCTTCGCCACGTGGGACCTGCCGTGGAACGTGGTGTTCGGCATCGGAGCTCCGGTGCTGGTCATCCTCGTCTGGGCGCTGTTCCTCTCGCCGCGGCCCGTGCTGCGCGTGCATCCGTTCCTGCGGGCCGCCGTCGAACTCCTCATCTACGTCGGCGTGACCATCGCATGGTGGTCGATGGATCAGGCGCTCATCGGCTCGGCCTTCGCTCTGGTCGCGGTGGTCGCCGGCGTGATCAGCGGGCGGCGCGCACTCGGATGACCGTTGTCGAGCAGCTGACGGCCGTGCTCGGCGATCTCGTCGACACCGATGCCGCAGCGCTCGAAGCAGCCCGTGCCGATCGCTCGGGGCACGCGGCGCCCGGCCGGCCTCTCGCGATCGTGCACGCCGAAACCGTCGGACACGTGCAGCACACCCTGCGCATCGCGACCGCCACGCGTACCCCCGTCGTCGTGCGGGGCGCCGGGACAGGCCTCGCGGGTGCGGCGAACGCCGGCGACGGCACCATCGTCCTCTCGACGGCGCGCATGACGGCGATCCTCGAAGTGCGCGCCGACGACCTGCTCGCGGTCGTCGAGCCCGGAATCCTGAACGCCGACCTCGACCGCGCTCTCGCCCCGCATGGCGTGTGGTGGGCGCCCGACCCCGCGAGCCGCGAGATCTCGACCGTGGGCGGGAACATCGCGACCGGCGCCGGCGGCCTGCTGTGCGCGAAGTACGGAGTCGTGCGCGACGCCGTCCTCGGCGTCGACATCGTGCTCGCCGACGGGCGCCTGCTGCACCTCGGCCACCGCAGCGTGAAGGGCGTCACCGGTCTCGACCTGACGGCGCTCGTCATCGGTTCGGAAGGCACTCTCGGGGTCATCGTCGGCGCCACCCTCAAGCTGCGGCGACGCACGCCCGGCGCCGTCTGCACCCTCGCCGCCACATTCCCCGACGTGCGCGCCGCCGCCGCCGCATCCGCCGCGGTCACCGCCGCCGGCATCCAGCCCGCCATCATGGAGCTCATGGATGCCGCGAGCCTCCGCGCCGTGCACGCTCTGCTCCGCCTGCCCGCCCCCGCGCCCGGAACCGCGCAGCTGACGATCCAGACCGATGGTCCCGCGGCAGCCGCCGACGCCGACGCCATCGCGGCCGTGCTCCGCACGCACGGCGGGTCCACCACCGTCACCCACGATCCCGACGAGGGAGAACGCCTGCTGGCGATCCGCCGTTCCATGCACGCCGCGATGGCGTCGCTCGGCACGACACTCATCGAAGACGTCGCGGTGCCGCGCAGCGCGATGCCCGTGATGTTCGACGAGATCGCGCGGATCGAGCGCCGCTACGGACTGTCGATCCCCACGGTGGCGCACGCCGGCGACGGCAACCTGCACCCGAACTTCATCTTCGAGGGGTCCGACACCCCCGACGTCGTGTGGCGCGCGGCCGACGAGCTGTTCCGCGCCGCGATCGCCCTCGGTGGCACCCTGACCGGCGAGCACGGCATCGGCACCCTGAAGAGCCGATGGCTCGCCGAAGAGCTCGGCGACGATCAGTGGGAGTTGCAACGGCAGATCGCCCGGGTGTTCGACCCGCTCGGCCTGCTCAATCCGGGAAAGGTGTTCGCCGACCGTGCCTGACATCCTCGTGAGCGCCGCCATCCTCACCGACACCGACGGCCGCGTGCTCGTCGTGCGCAAGCAGGGCACGACCCGGTTCATGCAACCCGGCGGCAAGCCGGAGAGCGGTGAGACCGCATCCGAGACGCTGCGCCGCGAGCTGTACGAGGAGCTGGGCCTGGTGCTCGGGGACGACGACCTCCGACCGCTCGGTCGCTTCGTGTCGGCCGCCGCGAACGAGCCGGGCCACCGAGTGGTCGCCGACGCGTTCTCGGCGACCATCGACCCGCGCTCCGTTCGTGTGCAGGCCGAGCTCGCGGAGTTGCGCTGGATCACCCCGTCGGATGTCGACGGTCTGCCGCTCGCTCCCCTGAGCGTGGAGCACCTGCTGCCGCTCGCGTGGCCCCGGGCATCCGCCTGACCCTCCGCCCCGAGGGGCCCGACCCCGACGACCGGCTGGAGTCAGATGCCCTGCCAGGCCGGCTTGTTCGCGAAGGTGTACCGGTAGTAGTCGGCCTGTGCGAGCTGCGACGCCGCCGCCTCGTCGACGACGACCGTCGCGTGGGGGTGCAGCTGGATCGCCGAGCCGGGGAGGGATGCCGAGAGCGGGCCCTCGACCGCCGCGGCGACAGCGGCGGCCTTGCTCTCGCCGAAGGCGAGCAGCACCAGATGCCGAGCCGCGAGGATCGTTCCCAGACCCTGCGTGATGCAGTGCATGGGCACGTCGTCGATCGAGTCGAAGAACCGTGCGTTGTCGATCCGCGTCTGCTCGGTGAGCGTCTTGACGCGGGTGCGTGACGCGAACGACGAGCCGGGCTCGTTGAAACCGATGTGACCATCGGTGCCGATGCCGAGGATCTGCAGGTCGACGCCGCCGGCCGCCGCGATGGCCTGCTCGTAGTCCTCACCCGCGTGCGGGATGGTCTCCTCCGCGCCATTCGGCACATGGATGCGCTGCGGGTCGAGACCCAGCGGCTCCACGACCTCGCGGGTGATGACCGATCGGTAGCTCTCGGGGTGAGCGGGGTCGATGCCCACGTATTCGTCGAGCGCGAAGCCGCGCACCTGCGAGACATCGCGGTCGGCGACGAGTGGGCGCAGGGCCTCGTACACCGGAAGGGGGGTCGACCCCGTCGCGAGGCCGAGCACGGCGTCGGGCCGCCCGTCGATCAGCGCCACGATCTCGGCGGCCACCAGGGCGCCGGCGGCTTCCTTGTTCTCGACGATGATGACCTCAGCCATGGAACACGATCTCCTTCTCGGGAACGGCGGCGCCGACGAGTGCGGCGCCGAAGGCGGCGGCGGGCGAACCCGTCGCCAGAATCTCGATGCGCTCGTCGAGGTGCAGCGACCGCATGAACGGCGACGCTTCCGCCTCGGTGCGCAGCGCGGCCCGGATGCCCTCGTCGAGTCGTGCACCGAGCGCGGTCAACCCGCCGCCGATGACGACGGTCTCGACATCGGCCGAGAGAACGAGCACGCGCACGGCGGCGGCGGCTCCATGGTGGAGGTCGGCGCGCAGGGCGATCGCGGTCGGGTCGCCGGCGTCGGCGGCGTCGAGGATGTCGGCCACCGGCAGTGCGCCGGGGCGGCCCCACGCCTTGGCGAGTGCTCCCCCGCCGCACAGCGTCTCGATGCATCCGCGCTGCCCGCAGCCGCACAGGCGCCCGTTCGGGTCGACGGAGATGTGACCGACCTCGCCGGCCGTCCCCCGGGCGCCGCGGCGGATGCGCCCGTCGAGCACGATGCCCGCGGCGACGCCGGTGCCGAGGTTGAGATAGGCCATCGACCCCGTCGCGCCGCGCAGCACGGCGGCGCCGAGCGCAGCGGCCTTGACGTCGTTCTCGATGCGGAAGGGGATGCCGAGAGCGGCCGAGGCGCGACCGGCGAGGTCGAGCGACTCGACGCCCAGGTTCACGGCATGCAGCACCCGGCCCGTCTCGACGTCGACGACGCCGGGGATGCCCACGCCCACCGAGCCGATCGACGCGAGCGAGAGGCCGTTCTCCGCGGCGAGCGCGGCGACCGCCTGGGTGATGCTGTCGACGACGGCGTCATCCCCCCAGCCGGTCGGGCGGCGGTGACGACCGACGATGTCTCCGGAGCGGTCGACCGCGACGGCGTCGATCTTGGTGCCGCCGACGTCGAGGCCGACGCGGATCGCGCGACCGGCGGGCTCGTCGACAGCGATCGTGTGCTGCGAGCGGAGCTCCGCGCCGTCAGGGCTCGGGGCGGTGAAGGTCACGAGACTCCCAGCTGGGCGGACAGCACCATCACCGCAGCGCCGCGGAGGACGATGTCCTCTTGCCGGGTGAGTCTGATCAGCGCGTCCTCGAACACGCCCTCCAGCGTCCGGGCGTGCAGCGTCTCGACCGCGGCGTCGATGAGCACACCGTCGAGCAGGTCGCCCGGGCCGGAGAGCACCACCTCGGACAGGTCGAGAGCGGCGACGATCGGTGCGATCGCGATGGCCATTCGGGTCCCCGCGTCGCGCAGCAGCGTCTCCCGCTGGTCGGGCTGCGCGGCGAGCGCCTCGGTGAGGCGGGTCTCGCTGAGCCAGGCTTCGAGGCATCCGTCCTTGCCGCAGGCGCAGCGCGGACCGCCGTCGGTACCGACGGTCACGTGTCCGATCTCGCCCGCCGCGAATCGGCTGCCGAGCAGGGGCTGGCTGCCGGTGATCACACCGGCACCGACACCGCGGCCGATCTTCACGAGCATGAAGTCGGCGCGTGCGTCGCCGAAGGTGTATTCGGCCAGCACCGCGGCGTTGGCGTCGTTGCGCACCAGCACCGGGAGGTCGAGGTCGGCGCCGAGCTTCTCCTCGAGCGGCAGTCCGCTCCAGCCCAGGTTGGGCGAGCTCAGCACGACGCCGTCGGGGCGCACGACACCGGGGGTGCCGATGCCCACCCCGAGCAGGGGACGCGTCGAAGCCTCGACCAGCGCGCGGGCGAGCTCGAGCGTCGCGGCGTACGCGGCGTCGCCGTCGGGGCTCTGCGGCCGAGCCACCTCGCGGCGTTCGATCACGTCACCGTCGAGGGTGAGCACGGCTCCTGCGAAGGAGGTCGGTCCGGAGAGATCGAGGCCGATGATCTGATGGCCCGCCCGGTCGATGTCGATGAGGATCGGCGGCTTGCCGGGGCCGGCGGTCTCGCGCACGCCCATCTCGATCACGATGCCGTCGGCGATGAACTCGGCGACGAGGTCCGAGATGGTCACGCGGGTGAGTCCCGTCTCGCGTGAGAGGTCGGCGCGGGACATCGCTCCGGCGTGGTAGAGCGTCTGGAGCACGAGCGCGCGATTGTGCCCGCGGGCGTGCTCCGGCAGGACCTTCGCACGGGAGCGCAGGTGTCGACCGGGACCGAAGGCGTGCGCGTTGGCGTCGACGAACGAAGACGTCGACGCTGAGCGCGATTCATCGGACACGGGCATGTTTGTTAGTGAACCTTACGAACATGATTTTCGCAACCCCGCACGCGGAGCCGCCGGAGGCCGGTTACCGAAATGTTACTTGCGCGCATCCGCCTCGCCCACCCCCTCCGATCGCTCGCGCAGACGGGCCACCAACCCGTGCACGATCTGCTCCCGCACCTCGCGCGTCATGGGCTTTCCCGCCACCCCCGGACGCCGCTGGTCAGGCGTCGGACCGTCAGGGGAACGGTAGCGCACACCCGCGGCCTGCAACCGGCGCAGATGGGTCGGCAGGCGGAGCGCGAAGTCCGCGAAGGGCGGCGGGTCTCCCCCGTCCCACAGCCGCTCGGCCACGGCGGCAAGGCGCGGGAACAGAGCGAAATCGACGCGGTCGCGCGTCGGCAGATGCTCGGTCCACACGTTGGCCTGCCCGCCGACCGCGCCCTCCTCGACGCGCAGCTCGTACACGCGCTCGAGGTCGAGCGGCGGTCCCACGCGGATCGGCTCCTCGGCCGACTCCGACTGCGGATAGTCGAGGTACACGTGCAGGTCGGGGCACGCGACCACCGGGATGCGTCGTCGCAGGGCCTCTCGCATCGCCACCGGCCCTCGCCAGGCGAGGATCCGCACCCCCTCGGGGACCTCTCCCTCGAGCACCTCGTCCCAGGCCAGGGCCATGCGCCCGCGGGCGCGCACGTGCGCCACGAAATGCCGGGTGAACCAGGGCTGCACGTCATGCGGCGTCGCCAGGCCGAGTTCGTGCCTGCGCGCCGCAGCGGCGGGGCTCTCCGCCCATTCCGTAACCGGCACCTCGTCGCCGCCGATGCCGATCCATGGCGAGTCGAACACGTCGCACAGCGCGTCGATCGCCGCCCGCCCGAAGGTGAGCGACTCCTCTGTCGGTGCGAGGGTTCGGGGGTTCACCCCGAAGCGCTCCCACGGGCCCGAGACGGGATCGCCGGCATCGGTGTTGCCGAGTTCCGGATACGCGGCGAGCGCGGCCTGGATGTGCCCGGGAAGCTCCACCTCGGGCACCAGCGTGACGAATCGCTCCGACGCATAGGCCACCAGGTCGCGCAGCTCGTCGGCGGTGTAGAAGCCCTCGTGCAGGCCGGCTTCGACGGTCGCGTCGGGGCCGTGGCCGCGCTGCGTCGCCGTGCGGCGGGCACCGACCTCGGTCAGGCGGGGGTACCCGGGCACCTCGAACCGCCACCCCTGATCGTCGGTGAGATGAAGGTGCACGACGTTCAGATGGTGATCGGCGGCCAGCTCGATCAGTCGGCGCACGTCCGCGGCGGGGCGGAAGTGGCGAGCCACATCGAGCATCACTCCGCGCCAGGTATGCGCGGGCGCCCCGCTCCAGCCGCCGGCGGGGATGACGGCGTCGGTCGCCCCCGGCTCGCGGAGCTGGCGCAATACGGTCGCGCCGCGGAAGACGCCCGCCGCTCCGCCACCGCGGACCTCGACCCCACGCGCGTCGACGGTCAGGCGGAAGGCCTCCTCGCCGATGCGTCCGCTCGCCCGGGCTTCGGCGGCCAGATCGGCGTCGACGATCAGGCGGATGGCAGGTACCTCGGTGCCGGCGGCGTGCGTCGCACGGATGCCGTCCGCACCGAGACGCCGCACAGATGCGGCGAGCGCCTCATCTCCGACGACGGGCGTGGAGGGCCCCCAGCGGAACCCCGGCGCGTCGACGTCGATGTCGACCTGCGTGCGCGGCACGGTCGCCCGGTGAAGGGGCGGCGGCATGCGCAGGGCTCCCCCGGGCGTCGCGCCGGTCACGGCGCCGTCGTGCACGACGACGGCACCCGAGACCAGGACCTCGCGGATACCGGTGGGCGGGGTGCGCGGCGCGTCGAACGTCGCCCCGGCGGCCACCGTGCGGGGGTCGAAGAGCACGAGGTCGGCCACGGCGCCCACCCGCAGCACCCCGCGCGGCGCGTCGCCGCGGTCGAGACCCAGCCGTGCGGCCGGCGCTCCGGCGAGGTGCTGCACCGCCTGCTCGAGGGTCAGCACGCCCTCCTCGCGAACGTAGTGGCCGAGGTAGCGGGCGAAGGTGCCGTGACCTCGCGGGTGCGGACGCGCCCCGATGAGAATGCCGTCGCTGCCGCCGGTGTGGCGGGGATGCTGCATGATCTCGCGCACGTTGGCCTCGTCGCCGATGTGCATGAGGATGCCGGTCGCTCCGCCGTCGGCGACGATCGTGTCGAGGACGACATCGACCGGGCGGCGCGCCTCGGTGGCGGCGATCTCCTCGATCGTGCGCCCCACGAGGTGCGCCAGGCCCGGGCTCGCCGTGCCGGAGATCTGGATCTGGCCCCAATCGGCGCGCTCTCCGTGGAACCCGTCGCAGCCGATGTCCTCGAGCTCCGCCCGCACGGCCTCGCGACCGGCGGCGTCGAGCGCGGCGATGGTGCCGATGAGGTCCCCGCCCTCGGCGAGTCTGCTGGGCAGGAGCGCCGCGAGCGTCGTGGCGCCGGGGAGATAGGGGTAGGTGTCGAGCGTCACGTCGACGCCGTCGGCGACGGCCTCATCGACGAGCGCGAGGAGTTCGGAGGCGCGGCCCCGGTTGGGCGCGAAGTTCATGGTGGCGTGCGTGAGGTGGATGGGGCATCCGGTGCGACGGCCGATGTCGAGCGCCTCGCGGTAGGCGTCGAGCGCCGCCGCTCCGTAGCTGCGGGTGTGCGGAGCCCAGTAACCGCCGCGCTCGGCCACCACCCGGCAGAGCGCTTCGAGCTCCGCGGTGTCGGCGTACATGCCCGGCGTGTACGTCAGCCCGCTCGACATGCCGAAGGCGCCGTCGTCGAGCGCATCCGCCAGAAGTCGCTGCATGCGGGCGATCTCGGCCGTCGACGCCGGCCGGTTCTCATGACCGACCACCATCATCCGCAGGTTCCCCTGCGGGACGAGCACGGCGACGTTCGCGACGGCGGCCGCGTCGATCGCCGAGAGCAGGTCGTCCACGCTCCGCCAGGGCGCGGTCGTCGGACCGTTCCACCCCGCGATCTGCGCGGCCACGACGGGTGCGGTGGCGTCGTCGAGCGGCGCGTAGCCGAGCCCGTCCTGTCCGATCACCTCGGTTGTGACGCCCTGCAGGATCTTGGCGTCGTGCACCGCGCCGGAGAGTACGGCGAGATCGCTGTGGGCATGCATGTCGATGAACCCGGGCGCGAGCACGAGGCCTCGCGCGTCGACCTCCATCCCTCCCTCGGGGATCACGACCTCCGGCTGGGGCCGCCCCTCGGGAAGCACCGCGACGATGCGGCTCCCTTCGACCACCACGTCGGCGGCGTAGCGATCCGCGCCCGTCCCGTCGACCACCGTCGCGCCGCGATAGACGCGTACACGACCCTCGGCGGCTCGCTCACCGCTGAGGACGAGGGTCTCCGTCACGCTTCCGACGACGTCATACGGAATTTGTTGAGGCATCTAACAAGGCTACTAGTCTGGTCCCATGACCGCGAAGACCCGTATCTCCACCGACCTCGCCCCCGCTCCTGCGCACACCTTCTCGCAGGGCGTGCGCAAGGGCCCGTTCGTCCAGGTGTCCGGCCAGGGCCCCGTCGACCCCGACACCAACGAGTACCTCTTCCCCGGCGACGTCGCCGCACAGACCACCCGCACGCTCGAGAACGTGAAGGCGATCGTCGAGGCATCCGGCGCCACGTTCGACGACGTCGTCATGCTGCGCGTCTACCTCACCAAGCGCGAGGACTTCCCGATCATGAATGACGCGTACGGCGCGTTCGTCGAGGCGCACACCACGAACGGCGTCCTGCCCTCGCGCACCACGGTCTTCACCGGCCTGCCGCGCGAGGAGATGCTCGTCGAGATCGACGGCATCGCCATCGTCGAGTGATCCACCGGGAGGCGGCGGACGACCGTTGCCTCCCCGTTACATGCTTTCCCGTACGATTGTCAAAAGCCGACACGTTTGACGACCGGGGGGTGAAGTTCGTGACGGATGTGATCTCGACTCACGATGCTGCGACAGAAGAGCGCGACAACGCGCCCGACAGCAGCGCCGATGTGCCGCCGACGGGCGACCAGCCGCTCGCCTGGGCGCCCCGCGACCCCGAGCCCAAGAAGCGCCGCCTCGGCCTCTGGATCGGCCTCTCGCTCGGCGTCGTCGCCCTCGGCGCCGGAGCCGCGTCGATGGTGCTCATCGCCCCGGGCACGAGCGTCGCCGGTATCAACGTCGGATGGATGACTCCCGGAGCCGCGGCCTCGGCGATCGAGTCGCACCTCGCCGAGACCACCGTGACTCTGACGGGAGCGGGCGGCGACACCGAGCTCACCGGCTCCGACCTCGGCATGAACATGGACGCCGAGGCTCTCGCAGACGAGGCCTTCGCCTCGCGCCCCATGTGGAACCTCGGGTCATGGATGGGCGAGCCGCTCGCCGGCGAGATCTCGGTCGACGCCGCCACGGCCACCGCCGTGCTCCGCGGCGCCGTGCCCTCCAGCTTCAGTGACCCGGTCGACGCGGGCGTGGTGTTCGATGCGGCCAGCAACGCGTACGTCATCACCCCGTCCGCACCCGGCACCGCCATCGACGTGGACGCCCTCACCGCGGCCGTCTCCGACGCCGTCGCCGAGGGACGAGACAGCGTCGAGTTCTCGGGCGAGCCCGTGCCCGCGGCCCCCGCCGTCTCCGACGACGACGCCACGGCCACGATGACCACGCTCAACACCATGCTGGGCACCATCGGCTTCTACGTCGGCGAGGAGCGCACGGTCCCCGTCGAGCCCGCGGTCGCCGCGAGCTGGCTGAGCATCGTGAACGACGACGGCACCCTGCGCATCCAGACCGACCAGGCCGCGATCCAGGCGACCGTCGACACCCTCCCGGGGCTCGTCGACCGCGCTCCCGAGAACGCCACGAACATCGTCGACTCCGCCGGCAAGGTACTGCGCGAGGAGAAGGTGGGCGTCAATGGCCGCACGGTGGGCGACACCTCGGGCGTCGCCGCCGGCTTCGCCGAGCAGCTCGCCGAGGGCAACGGCGTGTACGCCCTGCCGGTCACCGAGGTGCCGTTCGAGTCGGTCAACCTGTTCCGGCGCATCGACATCAACCTCAGCTCCCAGCGGGCGACCCTGTACGAGAACGGCGCGGTCGTGAACAGCTGGGCCGTCTCGACGGGCCTTCCCGGCACGCCGACGCCGACGGGCGACTTCAAGGTCTTCGCCCACACCGCGAAGCAGGACATGGGCTGCTACCCCGGCGCGCCGTACTGCACCGAAGACGTGCCGTGGATCACCTGGTTCACGACCAACATCGGCTTCCACGGCACCTACTGGCACAACAACTATGGTCAGCGCATGAGCCACGGCTGCGTGAACCTGCCGATCAACCTCGCGAAGTACGTCTACGACTGGGCGCCGGTCGGGCGCGAGGTCGCGGTCCACAACTGAGTCGACGCCCCTCCGGCATGAGCGGAGGGACCAAGAAGGGCGGATGCCGAAGCATCCGCCCTTCTTCGTCCCCGGGGGTCAGCGCAGCGCGTCGACGATCCCGTTGAACGTTGCCGACGGACGCATGACCGCCGAGACGAGCGCGTCGTCCGGGCGGTAGTAGCCGGCGATGTCGACGGGCGACCCCTGCACGGCGTTCAGCTCCTCGACGATCTTCTGCTCGTTCGCCGACAGCGCCTCAGCGACCGGGGCGAACGCCGCTGCGAGCTCGGCGTCCTTCGTCTGCGTCGCCAGCTCCTGCGCCCAGTACAGGCCGAGGTAGAAGTGGCTTCCGCGGTTGTCGATCGTGCCCAGCGCGCGCCCCGGCGAACGGTCCTCCTCGAGGAACGTCCCGGTCGCGGCGTCGAGCGTCTCGGCGAGCACGCGAGCCTTCT
This sequence comes from Microbacteriaceae bacterium PS02344, assembly GCA_029959905.1. Taxonomy (GTDB): domain Bacteria; phylum Actinomycetota; class Actinomycetes; order Actinomycetales; family Microbacteriaceae; genus Microbacterium. Next base: position 16,426 of record JASCNZ010000035.1, on the reverse strand, counting down.
CGTTGCCGGTGCGGTCGGCGAAGTGCTCGAGCGAGGCCGCCAGCGCGAAGAACTCGCCCAGCGAGTCCCAGCGCAGATAGTTCTCCTCGACCAGCTGCTGCACGTGCTTCGGCGCCGAACCGCCGGCGCCGGTCTCGAAGAGGCCGCCACCCGCGAGCAGCGGAACGATCGAGAGCATCTTGGCACTCGTGCCCACTTCGAGAATGGGGAACAGATCGGTGAGGTAGTCGCGCAGCACGTTGCCGGTGACCGAGATCGTGTCGAGGCCGTGGCGCATGCGCGCGAGCGTGTAGCGGGTGGCCTCCTCGGGAGCGAGGATCGTGAGGGTCAGACCGTGGGTGTCGAGCAGGGCGAGACCCTGGTGCACCTTCGCGATGATCTGCGCATCGTGCGAGCGGTTCGCGTCGAGCCAGAACACCGCGGGGGCACCCGTGGCGCGGGCGCGCGAGACGGCGAGCTTCACCCAGTCCATGACCGCGATGTGCTTGGTCTGCGTGGCGCGCCAGATGTCGCCCGCTTCGACCTCGTGCTCGATGAGCGCGTTGCCCTCGCTGTCGAGGATCTGCACGACACCCGCCGAGGCGATCTCGAACGTCTTGTCGTGGCTGCCGTACTCCTCGGCCGCCTGCGCCATGAGACCGACGTTCGGGACGGTGCCGATCGTGGCGGGGTCGAGCGGGCCGTTGGCGATCACGTCGTCGATCACCGCCTGATAGACGCCCGCGTACGACGAGTCGGGGATGACCGCGATCGTGTCGTCCTCACCGCCGTCCTGACCCCAGAGCTTTCCGCCGTTGCGCACGAGCGCGGGCATCGAGGCGTCGACGATCACGTCGCTCGGCACGTGCAGGTTCGTGATGCCCTTGTCGGAGTTGACGTACGACAGGCGCGGCCCCTCGGCCACGGCCTTGTCGAACGCGGCGGCGATGGCCTCGCCGTCGGCGAGCTGCGACAGGCCGGCGAGGATCGACCCCAGACCGTCGTTGGGGCTGAGGCCGGCGGCGGCGAGCTGGTCGCCGTAGTTCGCGAATACGTCGGCGAAGAACGTCTTCACCACGTGGCCGAAGATGATCGGGTCGCTGACCTTCATCATCGTCGCCTTGAGGTGCACCGAGTAGAGCACGTCGTCGGTCTTGGCCTGCTCCAGCGTCTCGGCGAGGAAGGCGTCGAGCGCTGCGGCCGAGAGGAACGTCGCGTCGATGATCTCGCGCGGCAGGACCTTCAGCCCCTCCTTCAGCACGGTCACGGTGCCGTCGGCGGCGGTGTGGCGGATGCTCAGCACGTCGTCGGACGCGGCGACCCAGGACTTCTCATTGGACTTGAAGTCGTCGTGGCCCATCGTGGCGACGCGGGTCTTCGATCCCTCGGCGAAGGCCTTGTTGCGGTGCGGATGCTTCTTCGCGTAGTTCTTCACGGCGAGCGGAGCACGCCGGTCACTGTTGCCCTCGCGCAGCACCGGGTTCACAGCTGAGCCCTTGATGCGGTCGTAGCGGGCACGCACGTCCTTCTCCTCGAGCGAGGAGGGGTCGTCGGGGAAGTCCGGGATGTCGTACCCGGCCTTCTGCAGCTCGGCGATGGCCGCCTTCAGCTGGGGGATGGATGCCGAGATGTTCGGCAGCTTGATGATGTTCGCCTCGGGCAGGGTCGCAAGACCGCCGAGCTCGGCGAGAGCGTCCCCGACCTGCTGCTCGGGCGTGAGCTTCTGCGGGAAGGCGGCCAGGATGCGGCCGCCCAGCGAGATGTCGCGGGTTTCGATGTCGATCCCCGCCTGGCCGGTGAAGGCCTGCACGATCGGCAGCAGGGAAGCGGTCGCGAGAGCGGGTGCCTCGTCGGTGTAGGTGTAGATGATGGCGTCGTCAGTCACCGGATGATCTCCGTTCACGAGGGCGATTTGTCTCGATACCAAGATACCTGAGCGCTTCTCCGCGAGAAATCTGGCCACGAGCGCGTGTGCCCCCGCAGACGAAGGGCTAGCCTGGGGTCATGTCCGAACTGCGCATGGTCGAACTCTCCGCCGCGACGATCGTCGCCGTGAACAACCTGTCGCTCAAGCCCGGGCAGGAGCAGTTCCTCGCCCCGGTCTCGTACGGGATCGCGGCGACCGTGATCAACCCGGCGACGTCGTGGCAGCGCGTCGTGCTCGACGGCGATGCCGTCGTGGGCTTCGTCAGCGCCAACTTCGACGCCGAGGCCCCCGAGGAGCACTTCCGCTCGGTGCTCTGGCGCATCAACGTCGACGCCGACGATCAGGGCCGCGGTGTCGGCCGGTTCGCGGTCGAGCAGCTGGTCGACGAGGCCCGCGAGCGCGGCTTCGACCACGTGAACGTCATCTACGAGGCCGGAGACGACGGCCCCGAGGCGTTCTTCCTGCGCGTCGGCTTCACCCCCGTCGGCGAGACGGAGTACGGCGAGGTCATCGCCTCCATCCGCGTCGCCGCCTGAGACCGGCGGCGGGGTCTCGAATCCCCTCCCCCATCGAGACCCCGTCGCCCTCGGCGCGCCATCGCGACCGGGACGGGCCCCGATGGGCGCACCGAGACCTGCACCGTCGACCTCGAGGAGAGCACCGCATGACCGCGCCGTTCACGCCGCACGACGACTACCGGGGCTCGGGCCTCGTCTTCCCCGAGGGCTTCACGTTCGGGTCGGCCACCGCCGCCTTCCAGATCGAGGGCGCCGCAGCCGAGGACGGCCGCACCCCTTCGATCTGGGACACGTTCAGTCGCACGCCGGGCAAGGTCTGGAACGGCGACACGGGCGACGTGGCCTGCGACCACTACCACCGCGTCGAGCAGGATCTCGACCTGATGGCCGACCTCGGGCTGCAGGCGTACCGCTTCTCGATCGCCTGGCCGCGCATCGTGCCGACCGCCTCCGGCGAGGTGAACGCGGCAGGCGTCGACTTCTACTCGCGGCTCGTCGACGGGCTGCTCGATCGCGGCATCCGTCCCGTGGCCACCCTGTACCACTGGGATCTGCCCCAGTACCTCGAAGACGCGGGCGGGTGGACCGCGCGTGCGACCACCGACGCGTTCGAGCGCTACGCCGAGGTCATGGGGGCGGCACTGGGCGACCGCGTGCACACGTGGACCACCCTTAACGAGCCGTGGTGCTCGGCGTACCTCGGCTACGGCCAGGGCGGGCACGCGCCGGGCCGCCACGAGCCCTCCTCGGCTCTGGCGGCGGTGCATCATCTGAACCTCGCCCACGGACGCGCGGTGCAGGCTCTGCGCGCTACGTCGGCGGGTGACCCCGACTACTCGGTGACGTTGAACTTCCACGTGCTGCGCGGCCAGGGCGATGGCGCAGACGAGGCGATGCGTCGGATCGACGGGCTCGCGAACCGGGTCTTCACCCGGCCGATGCTGCGCGGCGAGTACCCCGCCGACGTGATCGCCGACACCGCAGCGGTGAGCGACTGGGCTTTCGTGCGGGACGGCGATCTCGACGCCATCCGTCAGCCGATCGACGTGCTCGGGGTCAACTACTACTCCACCGCGACCGTGCGCTTGTGGGACGGCGTCTCGCCGAAGCAGCAGAACGACGGACACAAGGGCGTCGAAGGCGGCACGGCCTGGCCGGGCAGCGATGAGGTGGTCGAGTTCGTCGCGCAGCCCGGCCCGTACACCGCGATGGGGTGGAACATCGCACCCGAAGGGCTGGAGGAGCTGCTCGTGTCGCTGGCGGAGCAGTTCCCCGAGCAGCCGCTGATGGTCACCGAGAACGGCGCTGCTTTCGATGACGCCGTCGCCGACGATGGCAGCGTGCCCGATCCCGAGCGCACCGACTACCTGCGCCGACACTTCACGGCGGCGCACCGCGCTCTGCAACGAGGGGTCGACCTGCGCGGCTACTTCGTGTGGTCGCTGCTCGACAACTTCGAGTGGGGGTACGGCTACGCCAAGCGGTTCGGCATCGTGCGCGTCGACTTCGAGACCCTCGAGCGCACAGTCAAGGACTCGGGCCTCTGGTACCGCGAACTCGTGCGCACGCGGACGGTCGCCGGCTGACCGATCCCGGCTGTGACGGCTACCGGCGCGGCGGACGCGGATCGTCGGGGTCGCGCGGGCGACGCCGGGCGTTCCACGCCGCGAGGGCCGACGCCGCCGCCCGCGCGGTGCGATCGATCGCCTCGCTCGATCGCGCGAACGCCTCCTGGGCGGCGTCCTGCCAGCCCGCCGCTGCGCCGGGGGCGGCGTCCGCATGACGTGCGGCGTACTCGGCGACGTCGAGGGCCCTGGCCAGCCGTGCGACGGCGTCGCGATACGCGGAGTACTCCGCGGGCGTCGGCGCGTCTCCGGCGTACCGGCGGGCCTCGGCCGCCTCCCCCGCGGCGCGGAGGTACGCGGCGGTCGCGGGTTGCCGCGCATCCGACATCGCCGGGTAGGCGATCTGCAGGGCGGCGTCGGTCTCGTATTGCATCCATCGCGCCACCACGGCATCGTGCTGCGCCCGCAGGCGGTCGAGCGGCCGTGGTGCGGATGCCGGGGGCACCGATGCTCTGGCGGCGCTGAGCTGTGCGTTCCGGGCCCGCACGTCGGCGACGGCGGCCTTCGCCGCACGCTCGGCATCGCGGAGCATCCGTTTCGCACTCGCCACCTGCTCCGGCGATGCCCGTCGCGCTCCCCGCTCCGCGGCGATGTGCGCGTGCTCCGCCCGGGCGACGCGCACGGCCGACCGGCGCTCGATCACCGTCGCACGCGCCGCGCGCAGATCATGGCGCGCCGCATCGACAGCGATGCGGCGTCCGCTGCGCGTGCTGCGCCGCCGCACCGCGAGCGCACCGGCGGTGAAACCGCCCGCACCGACGGCGGCGGTCCACCACCATTCGCCGAGGAGCAGCAACGGGTCCATGATCCGATGCTACCGACCTCGGCGAACGGTGCGCTCCGGTCAGACGAGCGTCTCCTGCCAGGCGGCGTGCAGCTGCGCGAACTTGCCGGTGCCGCCGATCAGCGCGTCGGGGGTGTCGTCCTCGATGATGCGGCCGTGCTCCATCACGAGCACGCGGTCGGCGATCGCCACGGTGGAGAGGCGGTGGGCGATGATGATCGCCGTCCGATCGGCGAGCAGCGTCTGCAACGCCTCCTGGATGAGGCGCTCGGACGGGATGTCGAGCGACGCCGTCGCCTCGTCGAGGATCAGCACCGACGGGTCGGCGAGGAAGGCGCGGGCGAACGAGATCAGCTGGCGCTGCCCCGCCGAGACACGGCCTCCGCGCTTGTTCACATCGGTGTCGTATCCGTCGGGCAGCGCCTCGATGAAGGCATCCGCCCCGACCGCCTTCGCCGCGGCGCGGATCTCGTCGAGCGTCGCGTCGGGCTTGCCCAGCGCGATGTTGTCGGCGACCGTGCCGCTGAACAGATAGGCCTCCTGCGTGACCATGACGATCGCGCGCCGCAGGTCTTTGGGGTGCAGTTCGCGCAGGTCGACGCCGTCGAGCGTGACGGTGCCGACGGTCGGGTCGTAGAACCGCGAGATGAGCTTCGCGAGCGTCGACTTCCCCGCACCGGTGGTACCGACGAGCGCGATCGTCTGCCCGGCCGGGATGTCGAGCGAGAAGTCCGGCAGGATCGTCGACTCGTCGTTGTAGCCGAACGTCACCCCGTCGAAACGCACGTGCCCGCGCGACTCCCAGAGGTCGACCGGCTTCTCGGGGTCGGGAACCGTCGGCACCTCCTCGAGCACGCCGGAGACCTTCTCGAGCGCGGCGGTCGCCGACTGGTACGAGTTCAGGAACATCGCGATCTCCTGCATGGGAGCGAAGAAGTTCCGCACGTACAGCACCGCCGACAGCAGCACGCCGACGGTCAGCGCGCCCTCGGCCACGCGCACGCCGCCCCACAGCACGACGATGCCCAGGGTGAGCGCGGCGACGCCCATGAGACCCGGCTCGAACGTGCCGAAGAGCATGAGCGAGCGACGGTTCACGTCGCGGTACTCGCCGGCGACCTTCTGGAACGCGACGTCGTTGCGGGGCTCCTTGCGGAACGCCTTGACGGCGCGGATGCCGGTCATCGTCTCGACGAACTGCACGATGACCTGGGCGCTGATCACGCGGGACTCGCGGAAGACGAGCTGGGAGCGCGAGTAGAACCAGCGCATCAGGAAGAAGAGCGGCACGCCGGCGATCGCGAGGATGAGTCCCGACTGCCAGTCCCAGATGCACAGTGCGATGAAGGTGAGCAGGCCGAACAGCACGCCGGAGACGAGCTCGTTCAGCCCGCCGTCGAGCAGCTCCTTGATCGAGTCGAGGTCGCTCGTCTGCCGCGAGATGATGCGACCGGACGTGTACGACTCATGGAACTCCAGGCTCAGGCGCTGTGTGTGCAGGAAGATGCGCTTGCGCAGGTCGAGGAGCACCGCCTGGGTGAGCTTGGCGGCGATGATGACGTACCAGGCGATCAGCACGGCGGCGAGCACGCCCGCGAGCAGGTAGATGCCGCCGATCAGGAACGTCGGCATCCAGTCGGCGCGTTCGAGCACGGCCGGAAGAGCCCGGTCGAGTCCGACGCTGATGAGGATGGGGCCCGCGACCTGCAGCGCCGTCGACACGACCAGCACGACGGCGGCGAGCACGATCCGGGCCTTGAGCGGGCGCACGAGCGACCCCAGCAGCCGCAGCGAACGGCGCCGGATGGCCCGGCTCTCCTCTTTCGTGTACCGGGAACGGTCCTCGTCCTGGGTACCGGTGAGAGCGGTGCTCATGGGCGCACCTCCTTCTCGGTGATCAGTTCTTCGCCGGCGTGATCGCCCCCGGCGCGGTGGATGCCCTCGTCGATCACGACGCGCGGGTCTTCGGTCCCGCCGTCCTCTCCCGCTGCGGCGGGCGGCGCACCGACGATGGGGATGGCTCCCGTGCGGGCAGCCTCCTCGGCCTCGAGGCTCGAGATGACGTGCCGGTAGTGGCGGCTCGAGCGCAGCAGCTCGCTGTGCGTGCCGACGGCGGTCATCCGACCGTCCTGCAGCAGGGCGACGCGATCCGCGAGCGCCACGGTGGAAGGGCGATGCGCGACGATCAACGCGGTGGTGTCGGCGAGCACGTGGCGCAGGGCCTCCTCGACGAGCGCCTCGGTGTCGACGTCGAGCGCCGACAGCGGATCGTCGAGCACGAGCACCCGCGGCTTCGCGGCGACCGCGCGAGCGAGGGCGAGACGCTGGCGCTGGCCACCGGAGAGGCTCAGCCCCTCCTCGCCGATCACCGTCTCGGTGCCGTCGGGCAACGCGTCGACGAAGGATGCCTGTGCCACGTCGAGGGCCTCGCGCATGACGCGCTCCCCCTCCTCGCTGTGCGGGTCGAGCTCGGCGCGGCCCAGAAGCACGTTCTCGCGGACCGATGCCGAGAACAGCGTCGCGTCTTCGAAGGCCATCGCGACGTGCCGACGCAGCTCGGCGAGCGGAAGCTCGCGCACGTCGACGCCGTCGAGGGTCACCCGCCCGCCCGTCACGTCGTACAGGCGGGTCGGCAGTGTCGTGAGAGTGGTCTTGCCGCTGCCGGTGAGACCCACGAGCGCCATCGTCTCGCCCGGTCGCAGGACCAGGTCGATGCCGTCGAGCAGGTCGCGCTCGTGCGCGGCGGCATCCTGGTAACGGAAGTGCGCGCCCTCGAACGCCAGCTCGCCGCGCGGCGCGGCGAGGTGCACCGGATGCTCGGGGTCGGCGATCGTATTCGTCTCGGAGAAGATCTCGAACACGCGGTCGGTCGCGGTGCGGGCGTCGAGCATGAACGAGAACAGGAATCCGATCGATTCGATCGGCCACCGCAGCACCGTCGCCATGGCGAAGAAGGCGAACAGCTCCGGCAGCTCGATCGCGCCCTGCGAGATGAGCCAGATGCCCGACATGAGGCTCAGCCCGAAGGCGATCTGCGGCATGAGGTCGAGCCAGAACCAGATCGAGGCGATCGCCGAGGCCTTGCTCATCTCGGTCTCGCGCAGCGTCTCGGCCTGTCGGCTGAAGCGACGGAGCGCGTGCGTGCCCCGGCCGAACGCCTTCAGCACCCGGATGCCGTGAACGCTCTCCTCGACGCTCGTCGCGAGGTCGCCCGCCTGATCCTGCGAGCGACGGGTGAGCGCGCCGTACCGCTTCTCGAACAGGTACCCGCGGATCCACAGCGGGATCGCCGTGACGATGAAGATCGTGCCCAGCAGCCAGTGCCACCGGAACAGCAGGGCGGCGCCGATGATGATGGTGAGCACGTTGACGACGAGCAGCACGAGGCCGAACGCCAGCCAGCGGCGGATGAGGCTGATGTCCTGCATCATGCGGCTGAGCAGCTGACCCGACTGCCACCGGTCGTGGAACGCCACCGGCAGCGTCTGCAGGCGGGCGTACAGCTCGGTGCGCATGCGGTACTCGACCTCGGTCGAGGGCTTCAGTACGAACTGGCGGCGCAGGAACACCATGAGCGCCTCGCCCAGGGCGAGGCCGAGCACGGCCACGGCGCCCCAGACGATCGCGCCGAGCTCGCCGGATCGCACCGGACCGCGGATGATCTGCTCGAGCACGATCGGGATCATCAGAGCGATCACGGCAGCGGCGAGCGCGCTGGCCGCTCCCCCGGCGAGACGCCAGATGACGGGGCGCACGAAGGGCTTCAGACGCCACAGCGCGGCGACGGTGGAGAGCGAGGAGGACGGCGGGGGATTCTGCGGAGACGAGGAGGACATGACTCTCAGATGCGTGGGGCGGGGCGGGAGACGATCACACGGCCGGGACGGTCGTGATCGCGGGGCAGGAGCGGAAGCGGTGGCAGAGGACCGCTGCGGACGACGGTGGCGCGGTGCGGCGCTAGTGCCGCGGCGATGCGGACGCGGGTACCGGGGCCGTGCCGAGAGTGGCGAGCCGTGCGACGGAGATCGTGAACATGGTGTCCTCCTCAGGCTCGGCCGTGCCGCCCGGTCGGTGCGACAGCCCTCCAGCCTATTGCTGTGAACACGCTGAATGCAACAGGAATTCCCGGCTCAGGCGCCCGCGGCCTCGCGGTCGAGCAGGCTCCGCTTCACGTCGAGTCCCCATGCGAACCCGCCGAGCGTGCCGTCGCTGCGCAGCACTCGGTGGCAGGGCACGAACAGGGCGGGTGCGTTGCGGGCGCAGATGGACGCGGCCGCTCGCACGGCACGGGGCGAGCCGAGGGCGGCCGCGAATGACGTGTAGGTGAGCGGGGTGCCCGGGTCGATGCCGCGCAGGGCCGCCCATCCCGCGTGCTGCAGTGCCGTGCCCCGCTGCGCGACCGGCACGGCGTCGATCGCGGCGAGGTCGCCGGCGTAGTAGGCGGCGACGGCCTGTGCGGCCTCGGTGCGTCCTGCACGGACCTGGGCGGGTCGGGCGGCCGCGGCGATTCGCGCTACGACGACATCGCGGTCGCCGGTCCACCCGGAGGCGAGCACCCGCTGCTGCTCGTCGACGAGGATCGTGAAGGGGCCGTCCGGGGTGGCGACGGTCTGGACGATGGCGTTCACGAGATCTTCTCCTGATGGTCGGGGACGGTGTTCGACGCGGGCGAGCGATCGGCGCGGGTCACGCGCCGCGTGGGCCGTACGGGTGCCGCGCGCCAGAGGTGGGCGGTGAGGTAGCTCCGCCACGGCGCCGCTCGTTCGGCCCAGGCGCTGAGCGTGCGCGGCTCGCCCGGCAGTCCCGCAGCGACCGCACCCGCCCGCATCGCGACATCGCCGGGCAGCAGCACGTCGGGGTCGCCGAGCACGCGCATCCGCACGTAGTCGGCCGTCCACGGGCCGATGCCGGGCATGGCGAGCAGAGCGGCGCGCTGCTCCGCCCCGTCATCACCGACCGTCAGACGCAGCGAACCGTCGGCCAGGGCGGCGGCGGCTCCCGTGATGGCGCGGATGCGGGCGGCGGGGCCGCGCAGCACCTCGGCGCCGCGCTCGGCGATCGCCGTCATGGTCGGGAAGAGCAGGCCCGTCTCGGTTCGCTCGCCCAGCGCTTCGGCGAGCGTGCTCAGAGCGGTGCGGGCGGCCACGACCGTGATCTGCTGCCCCACCATGGCGCGGATGAGCATCTCGTGGGGATCGGCGGCGCCGGGCACGCGGATGCCCGGCGTACGGGCGACGAGAGGGGCGATCTCGGGGTGAGCGCGCAGCGCGCCGTCGATCGCATCGGGGTCGGCGTCGAGGTCGAACAGTCGGCGGGCCGTCGCGACGACAGGTGAGAGATCGCCGAGCTGCGTCACTCGCACACGCAGGTGCAGCCGGTCGGCACGCTCCTGCCGCACCTCGAACCAGGCCGGCCCGCCGGCCAGGCGCAGGTGCCGAGCAAAAGATGTCGCGCTCGCCTCCTCCACACCGGGCAGCGCGCGCGCCGCCATCCAGTCGAAGATGCCGACCGCATCGAGGGGCCCGCGGTACGGAAGGACGAGGTCGATGGCCCCGGGAACGGCGTCCGACGGCATACGGCGTCGTGCGCGCAACGCGGTCGGAGTGAGGCCGAACACCTCGCGGATCGTGTCGTTGCACTGCCGGATGCTCGCAAACCCGGCCGAGAACGCCACGTCGGCGACCGGCAGATCGGTGCCCACCAGCAGCATGCGGGCGGTATGGGCACGGTGCGCGCGGGCCAGGGCGAGCGGACCCGCGCCGAGTTCGGCGACCAGGAGTCGCGTGAGATGCCGGCTCGAATACCCGAGCCGGTTCGCGAGCCCTGACACGCCCTCGCGTTCGACGACCCCGGTGCCGATCAGGCGCATCGCCCTCGCCACCACGTCACCGCGCACGTCCCAGGCGGGCGAGCCCGGTGCCGCCTCGGGAAGGCACCGCTTGCACGCCCGGTACCCGGCCTCGTGGGCCGCCGCACTCGTGGCGTAGAACGTCACGTTCTCGCGCTTGGGGGTGCGGGCCGGGCAGCTGGGCCGGCAGTAGATACCGGTGGAGCGCACCGCCGTGACGAACTGCCCGTCGAAGCGCGTGTCGCGGGCGTCGATCGCCCGGTAGCGCTCATCGAAGTCGGTCAGGGGGAGGCTCATGCCCCCATGCTGCCACGACCCCTCCCCCACCACTGGCGGTTTTCGGACACCGCAGTATCCTTTCCGAACCACATCGCTCCCGTCGCATTCTCTGTCGCCCGCCAAGCGGCGGGGCGGCGGAGAATGCGACGGGAGCGGATGAAGGAGAAGGAGAACCCTCGGGGTCAGTGGAAGAAGTGGCGCTCTCCGGTGAAGAACATCGTCACGCCGGCCTTGCGCGCCGCGTCGACGACCTCCTCGTCGCGCACCGAGCCGCCCGGCTGCACGATCGCCGTGACCCCCGCGTCGATGAGCACCTGGGCGCCGTCGGCGAACGGGAAGAACGCGTCGGAAGCCGCCACCGAACCGGCCGCGCGCTCCCCCGCACGCTCGACCGCGAGGCGGCACGAGTCGACGCGGTTGACCTGGCCCATGCCGACACCGACCGTCGCGTTGCCCTTGGCCAGCACGATGGCGTTCGACTTCACGGCACGACAGGCCTTCCACGCGAAGATGAGGTTCTCCATCTCCTCGTCGCTCGGACGCTCGCCCGAGACGAGCTCCCAGTTCTTCGCGACCGAGACGATGTCATCGGGGAACCGGTCGGCGTCCTGCAGCAGCAGCCCACCCGACACCAGCCGCACATCCATGCGCTCCTGCTGCCAGTCCTCGGGGAGCTGCAGCAGGCGCAGGTTCTTCTTGCTCTTGAAGACCTCCAGCGCAGCGGGCTCGAACGAGGGGGCGACGATGACCTCGGTGAAGATGTCCTTCAGGTTCTCGGCCATCTTCAACGTGACCGTGCCGTTGGCCGCGATCACGCCGCCGTACGCCGACACCGGGTCGCACTCGTGCGCGCGCAGATGCGCGCTCGCGATCGGGTCGAGCGCGTTGGGTGCGGTGGTGGCGATACCGCACGGGTTCGCGTGCTTGATGATCGCGACGGCCGGCTTGATCATGTCGTACGCGGCACGGAGGGCGGCGTCGGCGTCGACGTAGTTGTTGTACGACATCTCCTTGCCCTGCAGCTGCGTGGCCTGCGCGATGCCGTGGCCGCCGGCGCGGGTGTAGATGGCTCCGCGCTGGTGCGAGTTCTCGCCGTAGCGCAGGGTGGCGAGGCGCTCGGCCTGGATCGTCAGGTGCGCGGGCAGGTCGCCCTCGTCCTGCAGCGTGCCCTCGGCGAACCACGAGGCGACGGCCGTGTCGTAGGCCGCGGTGTGGGCGAAGGCGCGGGCGGCGAGCTCGCGGCGCTGCGACAGCGTGGTCCCGCCGTCGGCGATCGCCGAGATGATGCCGGGGTACGACTGCGGCGACACGACGATCGCCACGTTCGCGTGATTCTTGGCGGAGGCGCGCACCATCGCCGGGCCGCCGATGTCGATCTGCTCGACGACGTCATCGCCCTCGGCCCCCGAGGCCACGGTCTCGACGAACGGGTACAGGTTCACCACGACGAGCTCGAACGGCGCGATGTCGAGGTCGGCGAGCTGGCGCTCGTGGTCCTCGAGGCGCAGGTCGGCGAGCAGGCCGCCGTGGATCTTCGGGTGCAGCGTCTTGACGCGCCCGTCGAGCATCTCGGCGACGCCCGTGACCGCGGCGACATCGGTGACCTCGAAGCCCGCCTCGCGGATGGTGCTCGCGGTCGAGCCGGTCGACACGATCTGCACGCCGGCGGCGGCGAGCGCCTCGGCCAGCTCGATCAGGCCGGTCTTGTCGCTCACCGAGACCAGGGCGCGGCGGATCGGCACCGTGTCGCGATCGCGGTACAGCGAGGGGTCGTGGCGGGGGCCGGCCATGGTGATGCTCCTTCGTGCGTCGGGCGTGAGGGGGGGGGAAAGTCAGGAGGCGGGCTCGAGGCTGAGCTCGCCGGTCGCGATGCGCCGCACCACGTCGATCAGCAGCCGCCGCTCGACGGGCTTGATCCGCTCGTGCAGCGCGTGCTCGGTGTCGCCCGCGAGGATCGGCACGCGTTCCTGCGCGAGGATCGGCCCGGTGTCGACGCCGTCGTCGACGACGATCACGCTCGCGCCGGTCTGCGCGACGCCGGCGGCGAGGGCGTCGCGCACGCCGTGAGCGCCCGGGAACTCCGGCAGATACGCCGGATGCGTGTTGATGAGTCGTGGTGAGAACTGCGCCACGAGCGAGGGAGGCAGCAGGCGCATCAGGCCGCTCAGCACCACGAGGTCGGGTTCCCAGACCGCCAGCTGGCGTCCGAGCTCCTCGCCCCAGGTCTCACGACTGTCGTGCTCGTGCCAGGGAACCGTGAACGAGGGGATGCCGAACTCCTCGGCGTGGGCGAGACCGTCGGCCTCGCGATCGGCACCGACCACGACCACCCGCGCCGGGAAATCGGGGTGACGAGCAGCCTCGAGGAGGGCACGAAGGTTCGAGCCGGTGCCCGAGATGAGAACGGCGACCGTGAGCACGCGGCCAGTCTACCGGGGGTCGCTCGACCCGCCGTGCCCGGTGACGTCGTCGAGCGGGGCGGTGTCGGCGTACGACGGGAGCGCTTCGGCGTGCCGACCGGCCGCGCCGTCGTCGTCCGCCGGTCCGGATGTCTCGTCCCGCCAGGTCTCCGCGCTCCAGGGCGTCGCGACGGCAGGGTCGACAGACGACGCCGTGGCGATTCCGGATGCCGTCATCTCGGCCATCCATCGGTCGGTGCGCTCCTCGGCCAATTCCTCACGGTTGCGCGGCGAGAGCAGGAGGATGGCGGCGCCGATCAGCACCTCTCCGCCGAGCGCGAGCGCGAACGGACCGGCGGATGGCCCGACGTCGGCGAGACGCCCCGGCCCGATCGATCCGCTCGTCAGCACCGCGGCGAGCGCGGCCACGCCCGCACTCACGGCGGCGATGCCGACGGCGATGGCGGCGCGCGGCAGCATGCCGAGCGGGGTCCCCTCCCACACCAGGCGCGACCGTACGGCCCACCCGGCGACGGCGCCGGCCCCGATGGGCAGCAGCACGACGATGAGCATCCAGATCGAGCCGTTCTCCGGCAGCAGTCCGAACACCGGCAGTCCGGGCACGACACCGAGCGAGGTGCCGGCGGGCGACACCGCTGTGCCGGCACCGACGGCGAATCCCGGACCCGCGATCCAGGCGGCAGCCCAGACGACGAGCGTGGGCAGGTACACGAGCTGGGCGAGGGCGAGCATGCTCGCTCCGAGCCCGTCGACCCGCGCCGCCTGGAAGAGCGCGACGACCTCCCCACCGCGCAGCAGGGTCGCCACGGCGACCCCGAGCGCCCCGACCCCCATGACCGCGACGAGGGCGAAGGCGGCTCCCCGCACGATCGACGCGGGAACGGGCGTCCAGTCGCCCCAGGCATCCATCACGTCGTGGATCATGTCGAGCAGCCCTCCGTCGCCGTCCTCCCACGCGGCCCGCACCGCGCCGGCGACGGCGCCGCACAGGTACACGACGGGCGGCAGCAGCAGGGCGAGCGGGAGCGACGTCTCCGCTCCGCCCAGACGCGACGAGAGCGCGACGACCGCAGCGATCGCCGCGAACGCGACGGTGCCCGACAGCACCCCGGTGATCCAGGCCCCCGCACGCGCCGCACGGCCGCCCGATCGCGCCGCGAACAGGGCGGTGAACACGAGCAGGGCCAGCGGCGTCACCGAGACCGTGAAGCGTGCGGCCTCGGCCGGCACGCCGACCGCGACCAGCACGACGTCGGCGATCGTCACGTCGAGCGGCGCGCCGTGCCCGAAGGCCCAGAGGGTACCGGTCAGCGGCCACAGCGCGCCCCAGTCGGCCGTGGCGCCGAAGGCCAGGGTCCAGAGCAGTGTGAGGGGCGCGAGGAGCACGGCGAGTCCGACGGCGGCCGCGATGGCGGCGTCGAACGCGGCGAGGAGCGCGACGAGGAGGCGTTGCATAGCGCTTCGAGACTACGACGAGAACAGAGGTGCACTCGGCGGGCGCGCGCGGCTCGGGCGACACGATATCGTCTCATCCGGAGGTTCACCCGAATGACAACTGCCCCGTCCCCCGCCCCTGCGACCGCGAGCGCCGAGCCGAAGAACGGCCTCGACCGCTTCTTCGAGATCACGAAGCGCGGTTCCACCTTCGGCACCGAGATCCGAGGGGGCCTGGTGACGTTCGTCACGATGGCGTACATCGTGATCCTCAACCCGATCATCCTCTCGACCCCCGACGTCGACGGCAACACCCTCGCCGGGCCGGCCGTCGCCGCGGCGACCGCCCTGACCGCCGGCGTCATGACCATCCTGTTCGGCCTGATCACGCGCCTGCCCTTCGCCTTCGCCGCCGGGCTCGGCATCAACGCGTTCATCGCGTTCTCGGTCGTCGGCTCGGTGACGTGGCCCGAGGCCATGGCCCTCGTCATGATCAACGGACTCATCATCGTGCTGCTCGCGGCCACCGGCCTGCGCAAGATGATCTTCGATGCCGTGCCCGTGCAGCTCAAGCTCGCCATCACCGTCGGCATCGGCCTCTTCATCGCGTTCATCGGCTTCGTCAACGCCGGCTTCGTGACCGCGACGAACAACGCCTCTCCCCCGGTCGATCTCGGCATCGGCGGCTCGGTCGCTTCGATCCCGACGCTGCTGTTCGTCATCACGCTGCTCATCGGCGGTGTGCTCACGGCCCTGCGCGTCAAGGGCGCGATCCTGATCGCCCTGGTGGGCGGCACGGTGCTCGGCGGCATCGTCAACCTGATCTGGCCGTTCGGCCTCGACTTCGGCTTCACGGGGTCGATCGTCGGCCTGCCCGACCTCAGCCTCGTCGGCCAGGTCGACTTCGGCTTCGACCTGGGCAAGGTGAGCATCGTCGCCCTGGTGATGTTCGTCTTCACGCTCCTCTTCTCGAACTTCTTCGACGCGATGGGCACCATGACCGGCCTCGCGAAGGAGGCCGACCTCGCCGACGAGAAGGGCGACTTCCCGCGCATCAAGTCGGCGCTCGTCGTCGAGGGCATCGGCGCGATCGCCGGTGGCGGTACCTCGTCGTCGTCGGCGACCGTGTTCGTCGAGTCGGGCGCCGGCATCGGCGAGGGCGCGCGCACGGGCTTCGCGACCCTCATCACGGGCGCGATGTTCCTCGTCGCGATGTTCTTCACCCCGCTCACCTCGCTCGTGCCCGGCGCCGTCGCGGCGGCCGCCCTCGTGCTCGTGGGCGCGCTGATGCTCGCGCAGATCAAGAACATCGACCTCAGCGACTTCCGTGTGCTGCTGCCGGTGTTCCTCACGGCCACCGTCATGCCGATGACCTACTCGATCGCCAACGGCATCGGCGCGGGCTTCGTCAGCTGGATCGTGGTGAACGCGTTCTCCGGTCGCGCCAAGACCATCCACCCGCTGCTCTGGGCGGTCGGGGTCGGCTTCGTGATCTTCTTCGCGCGCGGTCCCATCGAGGCGCTCTTCGGCGTCTGACGCCTGAGAAGAGAGGGGGCCGGGGGCCCCGCCGGCCCCGCCACAGCACGGCCCCCCGCGCACAACCCCCCGTGAA
>JASCNZ010000034.1 GCA_029959905.1 Microbacteriaceae bacterium PS02344 | reverse complement strand
CCGACACCCTCGCCTGGCTCGACGCCCGCTTCCCCCGCCCCTGCCCCCCGCCCCCGCCCCCACCCCCCACCCCCCCGCCCCCCCGCCCCCCGCCCCCCCGGCGATGCGGGCTCGATATGGCAGGTTCAGGGGCTCGGGAGCGTGCCATATTGATCCCGCAGCGCGGGCGAACCGTGAGGGGCGGGTCGTAGGCTGGGTGGGTGCACGGAGAATACAAGGTTCCTGGTGGGAAGCTCGTCGTCGTCGACCTCGAGGTCGAGAACGGCGCGATCGCGCAGTTCCGTCTGGCGGGAGACTTCTTCCTCGAACCCGACTCGGCGCTCGACGACATCAATGCGGCGGTCAACGGCCTGCCCGTCGAGTCGGATGCCTCGACCATCAGCGCCGCGGTGCGATCGGCGTTGCCCGAGGGTGCCCAGCTGCTCGGATTCACGCCCGAGTCGGTCGGCACGGCGGTGCGGCGGGCGCTCGTCACGGCACCGGGGTGGCGCGACTTCGACTGGGAGATCATCCACGACAAGGCCGTGTCGCCGCAGATGAACCTCGCTCTCGACGAGGTGCTCACCTCGCGGGTGGGCGAGGGGCGCCGCCGCCCGACGCTGCGCATCTGGGAGTGGGATGCCTCGGCCGTCGTCATCGGCTCGTTCCAGTCGTACCGCAACGAGGTCGACCCCGAGGGTGCCGCGCGCCACGGCTTCGAGGTCGTGCGCCGCATCTCGGGCGGTGGCGCGATGCTCATCCCGCAGGGGCAGATCATCACGTACTCGCTGTACGTGCCCGCCTCGCTCGTCGCCGGCATGACGTTCGCCGACTCGTACGCGTTCCTCGACGACTGGGTGCTGCAGGCGCTGCGGTCGCTCGGGATCGACGCGACCTATCGTCCGCTCAACGACATCGCGAGCCCGACCGGCAAGATCGGGGGCGCCGCGCAGAAGCGCCTCGCCAACGGGGGCGTGCTGCACCACGCCTCGCTTTCGTACGACATCGACGGTCAGGTGATGACCGAGGTGCTTCGTATCGGGCGCGAGAAGTTGAGCGACAAGGGCACGACGTCGGCCGCGAAGCGCGTCGATCCGCTGCGCAGCCAGACCGGCCTCAGCCGCGAGGAGATCATCGACCGGTTCGTCGCGACGTTCCGTTCGCTGACCGGTGCCGAAGACAGCACGGTCTCGCCCGACGAGCTCGCCGACGCCGAGGCGCTCATCGAGTCGAAGTTCGCGACGGACGCGTGGCTGCATCGCGTCCCGTGACGCGCGACGAGCCCGAAGGCGCGCCAGAGGCCGAGCAGCGCGCCGCGCTGATCGTGCCGGATGCCCGGGATGTGACAGTCGCGCCGGACGCCTCCGTCGAGGCGGTCACCCCGCGCGCCGCGGACGCCTCCGTCGTGCCGGGCGCCCCGAACGTGCCGGTCGCGCCGACTGCCGCGATCGCCCCGGATGTGTCGGTCGAGCCGGTGCGCCGCGGCTCGGTCTCGATCGTCGAGGGTGACAATCTGGCGGCTGTGCGCGCTCTGCCCGACGCCTCGTTCACGCTGGTCTACCTCGACCCGCCGTTCAATACCGGTCGCACCCGCGAGCGCCAGATCGTCACCGCCCGCCGGGCGACATCGACTCAGGACGCGTCGGACACGGAGGGCGGCGGGCAGGATCAGGCGGGCATGGACGCGTCGGTCCTGAGTTCGGGTCGGCTTCCCGACGAGGCCCCCGAGGGGACCCCGGACGGAGCCGTCGCGGAGGCGCCCGCGGCAGAGGTGCGCCACGGGTTCCACGGGCACCGGTACGAGCGCGTGCGCGGCATGCTGCGCACCTACGACGACCGCTTCGACGACTACGGCGACTTCCTCATGCCGCGGCTCGAGGAGGCCTGGCGCCTGCTCGCCGACGACGGCACGCTGTACCTGCATCTCGACTACCGCGAGGCGCACTACGCGAAGGTCATGCTCGACGCCGTGTTCGGGCGGGATTCATTCCTCAACGAGCTCATCTGGGCCTACGACTACGGCGCCAAGTCGCGCCGGCGCTGGCCCACCAAGCACGACACGATCCTGGTGTACGTGAAGAATCCCCGCGCATACTTCTTCGACTCCGACGAGGTCGACCGCGAGCCCTACATGGCGCCGGGGCTGGTGACGCCCGAGAAGGCGGCGCGTGGCAAGCTCCCCACCGATGTGTGGTGGCACACGATCGTGCCGACGACGGGGCGCGAGAAGACCGGGTACCCGACGCAGAAGCCCGAGGGCATCCTGCGGCGCATCATCCGTGCGTCGAGCCGCCCCGGAGACCGGGTGCTCGATCTCTTCGCCGGCAGCGGCACCACCGGAGCCGTCGCCTCGGCCCTCGGCCGCGACAGCGTGCTCGTCGACGACAACCCCGAGGCCGTCCGCGTGATGCGCGAGCGGATGCCCCACGCCGAGGTCACCCGCCTCGGCTGAGCATCCGCCGCCGCACTCGGGATACCCGCCTCGACTGAGCATCCGCCGCCGCACTCGGGAGGAGATCTCCCGCAACGAAGGAGCGTTCTCGTGATGCGCTCCTCGAATCCGCGAGATCTCCTTCACAGGCGACACTGACGCCGCACGCGTCTCACGAGTCGAATCCCATGCCGAGGGCGTCGAGCGTCTTGAGGAACAGGTTGCGGCGTCCGCCGTGGTGGTCGGCGCGGTCCATCGCGGCACGCACGAGGTTGATGCCGATCCCCGCCGCGGGCTCCGGGGGGAACGGCACCGGGCGCTCCCGCACCATCGCCAGCTCCGTGCGTTCGGTGGGCTGACCGGCGAGCTGATCGAGCATCACATCGGCGGCGAACCGCGCCGCCCCGACCCCCAGTCCGGTGAACCCCGACGCGTAGGCGACCCGGCCTTTTCTTGCGGTGCCGAAGAAGGCGCAGAAGCGGCTCGACGAGTCGATCGCGCCGGCCCATCGATGCGTGAAGCGCAGGCCCTCGAGCTGCGGGAACGTCGTGAAGAAGTGCGAGGCGAGGCGGCGATGGCTCTCCATGCGGTCCTCGTACCGGGGGCGCACCTTCCCGCCGAAGTGGTAGACGGCGTCGTAGCCGCCGAACAGGATGCGGTCGTCGTCGGTGAGTCGGTAATAGTGGAACTGGTTGGCGCTGTCGGCGAGGCCCTGCCGGTGCGACCAGCCGATCGAGGCGAGCTGCTCGGTGCTCAGCGGCTCGGTCATGAGCACGTAGTCGTAGACCGGGACGGTCATGAGGCGGTTGCGCCGCAGCAACGAGGGGAAGACGTTGGTCGCGAGTGCGACAGCATCCGCCATCACTCGACCGTGCTTCGTGACGACGGCGACCGGGCCTGATCCGTCGCCCTCGAGGCCGGTGACGAGGGTGTGTTCGTAGATCTCGACGCCCGATTCCGCCGCGACGCGCGCCAGTTCGAGGCCGAGCTTCGCGGGATGCACGAGCGCGGTGTCGTCGCGGTCCCACGCCCCGGCGAGGAAGGTGGGCGAGTGCACCTCGGCCTGCACGGCCTCGCGGTCGAGGAAGCCCTCCTCGTCGCGCAGCCACTCGACCTGGTGGGGTTCGACGGCGACGGCGAGCTGTCCGGTGCGGGCGAAGCCGGCATCCATCCCGTACCGCTGCACCGTCTCGCCGATGGCGGCGAGGTTCTCGCGCCCGAGTCGAGTGAGCGCGTCCATCTCGTCGGGCCAGCGATTCATGCCGTTCTCGTGGCCGTGGGTGAGGCTGGCCTCGCAGAATCCGCCGTTCCGACCCGACGCGGCCCACGCCACCCGCGAGGCCTCGAGCAGCACGACGCGTCGCTCGGGGTCGCGTTCCTTCGCGCGAACCGCGGTCCACAGCCCGGCGTAGCCGCCGCCGACGATCACGAGGTCGGCGCGGGTCGTGCCGGTCAGGGACGGGTAGGTGGTGCGGGTGACGTCGTCGAGCCAGAACACCGCGAAGGCCGTGTCGCGCAGCGAGGCATCGATGACGGATGCCGCAGGCCGATGACGCTCGAAGACGGTGGTTGCCATGGTGCTCTCCTCGGCGGGGCGCCTCAGCGCGTTCCCCAGTTGTAGAGGTCTTTGTAGAGGCCCGCGTAGAGCAGGCTCTCGGTGTGGACGATGCCCGGGATGGTGCGGATGCGGGTCGAGATGAGGTCGACCAGGTGCTCGTCGCTCTCGCAGATGGCCTCGGCGAGGATGTCGAAGCCGCCGAGGGTCACGACCACGTACGCCAGCTCGCCGATCTCGGCCAGGGCCTCGGCGATCGTGCGCGGGTCGCCGGTGACGCGGATGCCGATCATCGCCATGCGGGGGAAGCCGAGCTGCAGCGGGTCGGTGACGGCGACGATCTGGATCACCCCGGCTTCGGTGAGCCGCTGCACGCGCTGACGCGTCGCCGCCTCGCTGAGTCCGACCTCTCGGCCGATCTCGGCGTACGGTCGCCGACCGTCTTCCTGCAACAGCTCGATGATGCGCTTCGCGATGTCGTCGAGCGCGGGTGCCGGCTTCGTGACCATGCGTCGATCCTGACAGGAGGGCGCGGCAATGGCAACAGATTTCGTCGTCTTATGCTCACATTCCAGCGGTATTCGCAGGTATCGTCCACACCCCGTGACACTTCCCGCACGGCACCGCGCACGGTAGACGCCACACGGATCGAGTGGCGCTATCCCCGGTGGGAGCCGTATGGGAAAGTAGAGCGACCGACCGGGGAGACCGCCGCCGCATGACCAGACCGCTCGCAGGGCCGCAGACGCTTCTGCGCGCCATCAACGGCCGCGCGATCCTCGAGTCGCTGGCGAGCGAAGGCCCCCAGACCCGCACCGATCTCATGGCCGCAACCGGTCTGTCGCGCACCGCGGTGTCGCAGGTGCTGCGGATGCTCGAGAGCGCGGGCGCCGTCGCCCCCGCCGGGGTGGAACCGGGGGCACGCGGACCCGCCGCGGGGCGCGTCGGCCTCCATCCCTCGCTGGGGACCGCGGTCGCGGTGCACGTCGACCATCGCAGCGCCCATGTCGCCCTCGTCGACGCGACCGGTGCGGTGCGGGCCGAGCGGCACGGCGCCGTGGCCGAGCGGGACGACACCGCCCGTCGCGTCGACCGCATCGTCGCACTGGTCGACGAGTGCCGCGCCGAGGTCGGCGGGCCCGTGCATCTGGCGGTCATCGGCGTGCCCGGCATCGTGTCGGCCGAGGGCATGATCCGCAACGAACAGGGCCCCGACGGGGGAGCATTCCGCGCCACCCTGACCGACCGGCTCGGGTGCGCGGTACGCATCGAGAACGATGTGAACCTCGCGGCCCTCGCCGAGCTCAGCCACGGCGTGGGGGCCGCGCTGTCGAGCTTCGCACTGCTGCTGGTCGACGACGGCCTGGGTGCGGGCATCATCATCGACGGTGCCCTGCATCGCGGAGCATCCGGTGTGGCGGGCGAGGTCACCTACGTGCCGCAGTCGCCGCTTCCGCTCGGCGCCCCGGTGCTCAACGACCAGGTGTACGCCGACCTCGCGCTCGTGAACGGCCTCGATCAGACGCTGCCGCTGCCCGTGCACCTGCGCGCCGCCGCCGAGGGCGACAGGGGAGCGCAGGCGATGGCCGCCGAGATCGGCCGCCGCATCGCCGTCGTCGCCGGCACCGTCAGCCTCGTGCTCGACCCCGAGGCGTTCGTGCTGAGCGGCTACGGCACGCATCCGGTGCTCGTCGACGCCGTGCATCGCACCGCCGAGCAGTACGCGCCTCGCCTGCCCCTGCGCTTCGAACTCTCGGAGTTCGGGCCCGAGGCCCCCCTGCTCGGCGCGATCGGCGAAGCGTCGGCGGCGCTGCGCGCCACGCTGTTCACCCGCATCCTCTCCCCGGTCGAACGCACCGGGCACTGAATCCCCTCGACAGGACCCCGATGATCCCCCGCGCCGCCCTCACCCGCCGCCTCGGTCTGCCCGACGGCACCCGCGCGATCATCCTCAACGCCGACGACTTCGGCATGTGCCACGCGGCGAACGTGGCCATCGGCGAACTGCTCGACGCGGGCCGCATCGACTCGGCGACCGTGATGGTGCCGTGCCCGTGGGCGCCCGAAGCGCTCGCCTTCGCCGCCGACCGCACCGACCTCGACGTCGGCGTGCACCTGGTGCTCACCAGCGAATGGACCCGGTACCGCTGGCGGCCGCTCACCGGTGGGTCGACGCTCGTCGACGCCGACGGGTACTTCCCGGCCGAGACCGCCGCTGTCGAGCGAGGAGCGGCGATCGACGAGGTCGCCGCCGAACTCAACGCGCAGCTGCAGGCCGCGCTCGCCGCGGGCGTCGACGTCACGCACCTCGACAACCACATGGGTTCGGTCTACGGCCTCGAGACCGGACGCGACTTCCTCGATCCGGTGTTCGCCCTCGCCGCGCGGCACGGCCTTCCGTTCCGCCTGCCGCGGCGCATCAACGGCGACGAGACGGATGCCGCGCTGCGCGAGAAGCTCGACGGCGCCGCCGCGGCCGCCGATGCCCTGGGCATCGAGATCGTCGACCGTCTGTGGACGCACCCGTTCGAGCTCGCCGGTGAGGGCACCGAAGTCGAGGAGACCTACGAGCAGGTGCGGGATGCCTTCGTCGCGCTGCTGCGCGCCGTGCCGACAGGGGTCACCGAGATCTACCTGCATCCGATGGTCGACGGCGACGAGCTGCGGGCCGCGGTCGACTTCGCCGCGCCGAAGCGGGAGTACGAACGGCGGCTGCTGGAGGACCCGGTCGTGCTGCGCGCGATCGAGGAGGAGGGTCTCGTGCGCATCGGCTGGCGAGACCTGCGCGACCTGCAGCGAGGAGGAGAGCGATGAGCACCCTGACCGAGCGTCTGCGCGACCGTCGGCTCGACGCGGCGCCGAGCCGCGCGCAGTCGATCGCGTTCGGAGCATCGGGATTCCCGACGCAGCTGATGACGCAGACGTTCTCGGCGTTCGTCGTCTACTTCTACGTGTCGCACCTGGCCGTGCCCGCCGGGTGGGTGGCCGCCGCGATGATCGCGCACGGCGTGCTGAACGCGGTGCTCAACCCGGTCGTCGGGGCGCTCTCCGATCGCCTGCGCACCCCGTGGGGGCGCCGCATCCCGTGGATCGGCCTCGGTATCGTGCCGCTCGTCGTCGCCTTCGCGCTGGTGTGGATGCCGCCCGCGCTGCCCGCCGGCGGACTCATCGTGTGGTTCCTCGTCGTCGTGGCCGTGTACGACATCGCCTTCGTGGTGGTGGTGCTGAACATCTCGGCCCTCTTCCCCGAGATCTTCCGCACGACCGACGAGCGCGCCCGCGGCAACGTGCCCCGGCAGATCTTCGCCATCCTCGGCATGATCCTCGGCACCGCGGGTGCGCCGCTGCTGTACGGGTCACCGCTGGGCTGGCCCGGCATGGCGGTGGTGCTCGGCGGTGTGTGCCTGATCATCCTGGTCTGGTCGTTCGCCGGCGGCATGGTCGAGCGACGGGTGCCCGAGGCGGCCGTCGCGTCGGCGATGCCGTGGCGCATGCAGATGCGGTACACCTTCGCGAACCGCGCCTTCGTGCCCTACGTCATCGGATCCCTGTTCATCCAGACGTCGATCGCGGTGATCCTGGCGGCGCTGCCGTTCTACGTGCGCTACTCGCTGGGCGCGCCCGAGGCCGGGGGCAGCATCCTGCTCGGGGCGATCTTCGTCACCGCCATCCCGTCGATCGTGCTGTGGAGCGCGGTCGTGCGGCGCACCAGTCCACGCACGGCGCTGCTGTGGAGCGTCGCCGTCTTCGGTGTCGCGGTGCTCGGCTTCGTGCTGCCGCAGAGCGTGCTGGCCGCGGCCCTGGTGGGCGTCGCCGCGGGTGTCGGTGTCGGCGGGCTGCTGCAGCTGCTCGAGGTGGTGCTGGCGCAGATCATCGACGAGGATGCCGTGCGCACCGGGCATCGGCGCGAAGGGGCCTACTTCGGCGTGAACGGTTTCATCGTGCGCGGGTCGGTCGTGCTGCAGGCGGTCGTGGTGGCGGTGGTGCTCACGGCATCCGGCTTCGATGCCACGCTCGGCGACGCGCAGCCCGACGCGGTGGATGGTGGCATCCGTCTGATGCTCGCCGTCATCCCCCTGGGCTTCACGGCCCTCGCCTGGCTCTGCTTCTTCCTCTACCCGATCCGCAGCCGCGACCTCTGACCCGTCAGTCGGCGGCGCGGCGGGCCTCCCAGCCCGTGCGCACCATCTCGTCGACCGAGTAGCGCATGCGCCAGTCGAGGTCGCGGGCGGCGAGCTCGCCCGTCGCCACGATGCGGTCGGGGTCGCCCGCGCGGCGCGGCCCGATCTCGGGGGTGAAAGGGATGCCGGTGACCCGGGCGACGGCATCCATGATCTGCTTCACGCTGAGGCCGTCACCCGACCCCAGGTTGTACGCCGGCTCGATGGGCTCGCCCGCGGCGAGGCGCCGGGCCGCCGCGACGTGGGCGGCGGCGATGTCGCCGACGTGCACGTAGTCGCGCACGTTGGTGCCGTCGTCGGTGGCGTAGTCGTCGCCGTTGATGCGCGGCGTCTTCCCGGCGAGGAGCGCCTCGAAGACGATGGGGAAGAGGTTGTGCGGGCTGACGTCGTGCACCGTCGGATCGGCCGAGCCGACCACGTTGAAGTAGCGCAGAGAGGTATGACGCAGCGGCGCCGGGCCGTCGGCGGTCGCGATCGCCTGGTCGCGCAGCATCCACTCGCCGATCAGCTTCGACTCACCGTACGGGCTGGCCGGCTTCTTCGCGGTGTCTTCGACGACGAGCGGTACGTCGGGGGTGCCGAACACCGCAGCCGACGACGAGAACACCATGTTCGCGACGCCCGCCGCCTCCATCGCCTCGAGGATGACACGCATGCCCTCCACGTTCTGCGCGTAGGTGTGCAGAGGCCGCTGCACCGAGACCCCGGCGTACTTGAAGCCCGCGACGTGGATGACGCCCTCGGCGTCGTGCGCCCGCAGTGTCTCTTCGACGAGGGCACGGTCGAGGATGCTGCCCCGCACGAACGGCACGCCGTCGGGCACGAACGACGCGACGCCCGTCGACAGGTCGTCGAGCACGACAGGCGCCAGACCCGCGGAGGCGAGCGCGCGCACGACGTGCGATCCGATGTAGCCGGCGCCGCCGGTGACGATCCAGGACATGAGGTTCCTTCCCGCGCGCGTCGGCACGACACACGCTTGCCCATTCTCTCAGGCGGGTGCCGTGCCCCGATGCCGGGGCTCACGGAAGTGCGACGTGCACGCCGGTGACGGTTCCCCCGCGGATCAGGTAGCCGCGGCCGGGCGGGAAGTCGGCGCGTCGGGCGCGCGGCACATGGGCCGTGTAGATGCTCGGCATATCGTTCACGTCGGGCTGCAGGGCGAGGCCCCACCGGGCGCCGCGCAGGGGGCTCGCGAGGTCCCACACCGATGTGAGGGTCGCGTTCTCGCCTTCGACGATCACGGTGAGCTCGCTGCGGCGCAGCAATTTCAGCAGCGTCGCGAGCGCCGACTCGTCGCCCGTGCCGTCGAAGCCGCCGATGTCTTCGATCACCACGATGCCTTCGTGACCCGGGCGGGGGAAGACGAGGGGTGTCGGGGCATCCGGGGCGGCCTCGGCGCGGTCGGCAGAGTCCGGGGAGGGCGTGCCGATCAGCGGTAGTGCGGAGAGCAGCGATGCGGGCGAGCTGCGAGGGGTGCCGCCGAGCACGAGGGTCAGGGCGTCGATGAGCTGGCGTCGCGGGCCCGCCGCGTCGCCGCGGTGTGTCCAGGGCTGAGCGTCGGCGAGTGTGGACGGGCGTGGAGCGAGCAGCACGAGGTCGAGCGGGCGGCCGTGGTGCTCGGCATGACTGCGCCGCGCGACGAGGATGCTGCGCACCGCCGTCGTACGCCCCGAACCCGCGGGACCCGTGACGAGCATCATGCCGTCGCGGGGCACGTCGACGGGGGTGAGCCGCGTGGTCTCGACGGCGAAGGCGGCGGCGCGCGCCGTGCTCGGCAGATCCGACCGGGGCAGTATCGACGGCACCTCGGGGATGCCGGGCGCCGCCGGCACGCCGCGGTCGCGGAGGGTCGCGGCGAGCCGCTCGAGAGCGGCGTCGATGGCGTCGGCGTCGGTCTCGATGACAGCGTCGGTCTCGTTCTCGGCCTCGGTACCAGGCGAGGCGACGGGCACCGCGAACTGCATCTCGCAGCCCGACGGCAGGTGCATCGCTCGCCCGGGAGGCGCCGCCCGCAGCATGTCGAGCGAGGCGCCGACCATGCCGTAGTCGGCCTCGGCGGGCATCCGCAGTACGAAGGTCTCACCGATCCCCGCCGCGATCGCGCCGGGCAACGACATCGCACGCTCGCTGGCGATGACGACGTGCACCCCCGCGTGCCGGCCCGTCCGCACGATCTCGATGAGCGACGCGAACACGCCGCCGTCGGTGGAGTGGTGCTCGTACGCGTCGCGGAACGCCCCGAACCCGTCGACCAGCAGAAGCACGGGTGACGACGGCGGTGCACCGGCCTCCCGGGCGTCGATGAGGTCGCGCAGCATTCCGAGCAGGCGGGCGGTGCGATCGACATCGTCGGCCGGCACCACGTCGCCGGTGGCGGGCAGGGCGAGGAGGGTCGAGAGGCGACCGCTCGCCGCATCGATCCCGTACACGCGGGTCCTTTCGTCGGCCATGAGGGTGGCCACCGCGACGGTGACGAGCGCCGTCGTCTTGCCCGCGCCGGGCGCTCCGAACAGGGCGATGTTGCCCGTCGCGCCGAGATCGATGACCTGAGCGTCCTGGCGCTGGCGAGCGGGGTCGTCCCGTCGTCCGACGGTGAGGCGTCCGGGGCCACCCGGTGAAGCATCCGCCGCCCACTGCTCCGATAGGGGCAGCACGGCGGGGAGCTGATCGACCCAGGGTCGGCGGGGCGGGCGGATGCCGATGCTCTCCGCGGCCGCGCGAATGTTCCCGACGAGGCGCTCGATGTCGCGCTTCGCTTCCATGCGCGCGCCGTCGGCCGAGGTTCGCTCCGCCGCGACGGCCCAGGGCCGGGTCGGGCCGATCGCGAGGTCGGCCACGTCGATCGCGTCGCGCCGCACCTGATCGGAGCGGCCACCGAGGTAGGCGGTCTGGAAGTGCACCACGCGGCCCGCCCCGATCTTCACCACCGCGCGCCCCGGTGTCTCCGGGGCGAAGTGCGAGGCATCCGGGATGCCGATGACGTCGTTGCTGTCGCTCGCGTCGGCCATGCGCAGGGCGATGCGCAGGTTGGTGTTCGCACGCAGGTTGTCGCCGATGACCCCTGCCGGCCGCTGCGTGGCCATGACCAGGTGCAGGCCCAGGGAACGGCCGCGTTGCGCGATGTCGATCACCCCGTCGACGAACTCGGGGATCTCTTTCGCGAGGGCGGCGAACTCGTCGATGACGATGAGCAGCAGGGGAGGGGCGGCCGTGTCGGAGCGGCGTTCGAGGCCCGCGAGGTCTTTCGCGCCATGGGCGTTCAGGAGTTCCTCGCGGTGGCGCAGTTCGGCGCGCAACGACGTGAGGGCACGGCGCACGAGATGCTGATCGAGGTCGGTGACGAGGCCGACGGTGTGCGGCAGCGAGACGCAGTCGGCGAACGCGGCGCCGCCCTTGTAGTCGACGAGCAGGAAGGTGAGGCGGTCGGGGGAGTAAGCGGCGGCGAGCGACAGGATCCAGGTCTGCAGGAACTCCGACTTGCCGGCGCCCGTCGTGCCACCGACCAGGGCGTGGGGGCCGTGGGTGCGCAGATCGATCTCGACCGGACCGGCGTCGCTCTGCCCGACGCGCGCCGCGAGGGTGCCGGGATCGCGGTCGGCGCCGGGCGACCAGCGGTTCGTGAGAGAGTCGGTCGCCTCCCAGGCGGCGATCACCTCGCGAGGGTCGTCGAGGAGGCTGCGTCGGCCGATGTCGGCGAGAGTCACGCTGCGCGGCAGGTCGCTCTCGTCGAGCACCCGGGCGCCGGCGTCGACGACGGGCGTCAGGCTGCGGGCGAACGATTCCGCGGCGGGGATGTCGATGCGTTCGACCGTGTCGAGGGGCACGATGGTGCCGGGGCGCACGAAGTGGGCGCTCGGCGTGGCGGTCGTGGCGTCGACCGCCGTGCGGCACGCCGCGGGGATCGCCGAGAGGCTCGGGGCGGTCCAGATGACGTGGACCCCGGCATCCGGTCCGTCCTCGGCGAGGCCGACCAGGCGGGTGAGGTCGTGGTCGTCGGTGCCCACGACCACCAGCACGACGATCGTCGGGAGCAGGGGTGACTTCTTCACCGCTGCGAGCCGCTCGTCGGTGTCGGTCGCCCGCGACTGCTCGCGCGAACGGATGGTGCGCGCGGCGGCGGCCGAGCGGGTCGCGATGAGCCCTTCGAGCTCGGTGAGCAGCAGTGCGCGGTCGCGGGCGGATGCCGTGAGGTGGGCGGTGCGGATCGGGCTGTACACCGAGTCGACGTGCGGCACCCATTTCACCCAGTCCCAGTCGCCGCTCGCCGCGGACTCCGGCAGGAAGGCGGTGAAGACGACATCGGCGGGGGAGTGCAGCGCGAACAGCTGCACGAGCATCGACCGGGTGATCGAGTCGGCCCACACGCCCTCGCCGGCGACGCCGATCGAACCGCTGAGGTCGAGCCGCTCGAGCACCGGCACGTCGGAGACCGTCGAGAGGGCGGCGTGGGCATCCTCCAGCTTCCGCCAGTCGTCGGTCGTCGCGGATCCGCGCGACGGCAGCGTGAGGGTCGTGCGGCTGGGGAGCGCGCCGCTGCCCAGCCGGATCTCGAGGTACGAGCGGTGCTCGGCGCGGCGGGTCCAGAGCACCGCCGTGCGGTCATGGGCGGCGACGAGCAGTTCGGCGAGCGGCAGGCTCTCGAGCTGCCGGGCCGGCCGTTCCTCGTCGTGGCGGCGCTCGACCTCGGCGCGCACGTCGTCGAGCGTCGCGGCGAACTCGCGTTGCTGCTTCTTCAGGCGGCGCTTCTGCCCGATGCGCCCGTCGAGCCAGCTGCCGACCATGATGAGCGGCGAGAGCGCGACGAACACGATGCTCAATGCCGACTGCGTGACGGCGAACAGTCCGGCGCCCATTGCGAGGGGCGCCACCATGGCCACGAGTGGGAAGCGGGCAGGCTCTGCGGGCGTCGGTGGGGTGGGGAGTTCGAGCGGGTCGGGGGCGTAGACGGGGTCGACGCGAGGCGAGCGCTGGTGGCGCACGGTCGCACGCTCGCGCGGTGCGGCCACGCCGCGGGTCGCCACGGGCTCGATGCGCACACGCACTTCTCCCAGGCGCAGCATCGTCGGCCCCACGAGGGGGAGCGGGCGGGTGACACGTCGCGGGATGCCGGTCTCATCGAAGACCTTGACCCCGTTCGCCGAGCCGAGGTCGCGGACGGTGCGCTCGCTCTCGGTAGCCGTCACCACGGCGTGGTGTCGTGAGACGCTGCGGTCGCGCAGCTCGACGCGGTTGGTGCGGTCGCGGCCGATGCCGTTGTCGCCCTCGACGAGTGAGAAGCGCGCATGCGCCTGCGCCCCGTCGAGTACTTCGAGGTGCGCGGTCGGAGGCACCGCGCGCTGCGCCGTTTCGGCATCCTGCTCGCGGATCACCTCGATCACCGCGCCCGTGCGCAAGCCGGCCCGGCCGAGCGGGTCGTCGGGGTCGAGGACCAGCGGCCGGTCGTGACGCCGATGCACCCGCACCGTCAAAGGGAGCGTGCGGTCGATCGCGAACGGCAGCAGCGTCTGATCGCCGCCTCCCGCCCGGACCAGGGTGCGGGCGAGCTCGCCGATCGTCGCTGTGACGTCGGCTGTCACGACGATGTCGCGGGCGGTCGTGCCGCCCTGTGGCTCGGTCGCGAGCAGCGAGAACTTCAGCCTCACGGAACCCCCCCCAGTGTGCGTGCGCGGTGTTATCCACAGGGCCCCCAGAGCGCCTGTCGCGTTCGGTTACTGTACTCGAACGTCGACACACGGAGGAGCCGGGTGTGGACAACTCAGGAAAGGTGATTTCCATGGCCAACATGAAGCTCAGCTATGACGAGATGGATGCTTCCGCGAAGGATCTGGATGCGGGGCGTGAGGAGATCACGCAGAAGCTGCAGAGCATGCAGGTGAAGATCCAGGGGTTGGTGGCGTCGGGGTTCGTGACGGATCAGGCGTCGGGCAAGTTCAATGACGCGTATTCGCGGTACACGACCAGTGCGAACTCGGTGATCGCGCAGCTGACGGAGATCTCGGCGTTCATCTCGGGCACGGCGAACGCCGGCCGGGAGTTCGACGCGCAGATCGCGTCGAAGATCAACTGATCCTGAAGGTGTTGCCCGACCAAGGGGAGGATGTCAGGGCCTGCGCGCAGGGCTCGAGGGCGGAGTCGGCATTTCTCGTCGAGGTGGCGGGAATGTTCGCTCGCGGCAACGTCGAGGGTCACACGCTCTGGGCGCTGTTCGACACCGCCGAGATGTATCTGCAAAAGCCGGGCTACCTGGGGGCGCCGATCCTCGACACCGGCCGCATTCTGGTCACCCCGGTGTTCTCCACCCTCGAGCTCTTGATGCGGTTCTCGTTTGCTCGAAGGTCGGAGCACGACACAGCGCTGGAGTGGGTGCGATTGACAGGGGCCGGCATCTTCGCCTTGCCCACGCGCGCGCGGTTCCTCGCCATCGATCCGGGGAGTCAATCGACAGTGATCATCGATCTGGGATCGCGGGTCCCTCGGCCGCTATCCGCGAACCGCACCCCGCCTTTCGGCATCGATCTGCAACGAAACGCTGACGGCACCATATCGAGCGGCGCGCGCGTCAACCCGCCCAAGGAGAACGAATGACGACGAGATTTGAGATTTCCGGAGAGGAGCTGCGGGCGGCGGGCGCGCGGTTTGAGGAGGTGGCCGATGTACTCGCGGCGCAGCCGCTGCCGAGTATCGATGTGGGTGACCTGGGTTCCGAGCGAGTGGAGAACGCGGTGCGCCTCTTCCGCGACGAGTGGACCAGCTACGCGCGACGACGTGCTCTGCTCGCCACCGTGGTGGCGGCGACACTGGATAGCGCCGCCACCGACGTCGCGCGAGCGGATGAATTACTCACGGAGCGAGCCGATCGGCTGGCAACGTCATGACTGTGGCATTGACGGCTCGATCGCGCCCCGAGGAGCTTGTGCCGGGCGACTTGGCAGCCATCAGTGCGATCCGAGACGCCTTGGGCGGCCGCATCGGGCCGGCGGAAGCCGCTCTGACCGCGCTGAGCGGTGTACGGATCGACCGCTGGTCAGGGCTGTCAGCTGACCGGTTCGCCCACATCCCGCCCGCAGAAGCACAGCGGGTTATGGCGCTGTCCGACGCCTGCCGGAGGGCGGCGTCGGCGATTGACCGCTGGGAAGCTGCCGTCCGGGCTGCACAGTCGGCGGCGCAGCATGCGATCGACGAAACAGCCCGTGCAGACGCACTTTCGCAAGCAAACAACGAGCGCGCCGCGGCGGAGACTGGAGTAGCGGGCAGCGCGACTTCGGTGCTCTCCGTCGTCTCGCCGACTCTCGTCGATCCCGGACGTCACGTGAGGGAGGAAGCGCGCGCGGCTCTCGACACTGCTGTCGCGACACTGGGGCAGATCGGTGAGGAGGTCGCGGCCGCCATACGTCCACCGACGACCTGGTCGCCGTCCGATCCAGACGATCGCACTCTGCTCGATCAGGTGCTCTTCTTCCCGAGTGACATGCTCTTGCAAGGGATCCTGGGCGGTCTTGCCGAAACGATCGTCGGGGTCGCCGAGTCTGCGTGGTGGACGTTCGAGACTTTCGACCCGGTCCGTTTCATGGTCGACGATTTCAACCTCGGCGATCCCTGGCAGCAAGCGTGGGCGGACAACTTCCTCAGACGTATGGGGGAGGTGGGCGACGGTGTCGCCTACGTGTCAGGGCACTGGCAAGAGGTGTCGTCGGAACTCGTCGCCGAGTTCTTCGCCGCGGAGCACTGGGCCACCCAGCCGGGCGCCGCCTTCGGTCGCGTCGTGTACAACACTGCCGCGCTCGCCACCGTCGCCGGCGAAGCGGTTCGTACTGCCAGTGTCGCCAGCAAAGCGGCGAGACTCGCGCGACTGGGAGAGGCCGAGGCGAGGGCCGTCAGGCTCTTCACCGGCAATAAGACAGTCAGGGTCAAGAACGAGACCGTGTTCGTCAACGGCGCACCTAAGATGAGCGTGACCGATTGGTTGAGCACCTACGAGGCGAGTGTCCACAACATGGACGCGGTCCGCGCGACCCTCGGCAAGTACTATCCGGGTGAGGCAAGGAGCTACGAGAACGTGGCCGAGGCATCCGGCGACGCCTACTTCAACATGCCCTCGAAGCCGAGGGATCTATGGAAAGAGACGCAGGAGAAACACGGTCTCACCAACGATGAGATGTTTGAACTGTTCAACGAGCCGTTTCTCCAGGAGATCGTCGAGAAGCGGATGCCGGTACGGTTCACGGTTGATCCGGAAAAAGAGACGGGATATCTTCGAGACGAGTTCGATTTTCTGGAAGATTCTGGCTATGAGTTCGATGTCGACACGATGATGATGGTCCCAGGAAAGGGCTTATGAGATGTATGTCACGGACATTCGCGACTTCAGAGTGAAAGCGAACGAATACTTTTCTGCCCGCGGCCGCTCTCGGTCGTTCAGTAGTGAAGAGCGTACCGCGAAGCTTATTCTTTACGGGACCGAGGTCTTCTACCTGGGGATGCCGACTTCAGAGCGAGAGGGCCTCTCGTTCCAGTACGAGGTGTCGAGCACGACACGAACTCATGAGTTTTTCGGTGCGAGGTTGGGCTCAGTGCAGAATGCGAAGCCGGAGGTCGAGCGGGCTTTCGAGATCATAGATAATTTCGCCCGGTTGCATCTGCCGGACAAATATCTTGAGGCGTGGGCGGTGTCGGCGGCAAGAGATTCTTAGGGCGCTATTTTAGACAATTTTGGGCCGGACGCCAGATGCCCCCTCGAGGAGCTCCGGGGGAGTGGTGGAGCTCACATTTCGGGGTGTCGTGCTGGGGGTGCTCGCGCTGTTTAGAACGCGTTTCTTCAAGGAATTGCTGAGAACTCGGTAGAGCTCTTATTGTACGGAACCGAAGCTTTCTTCGTGTCGCTGCCGGCCAGCTCACGCGAAGGGATCAGCTTCCAATACGAAGTCTCGTCATCCCTCCGAACACAGGATTTTTTCGACGTCTGGCTGGGCTCGGTGGAGAACACCCGTCAGGACGTCGAGGAAGCTTTCGAGGTGATCGACCGCTTCGCTCGTCTTCATCCGCCGGACAAGAACTTTGCAGCGTGGGGCGCGTCTGCCGCCGATGGTCCGTGAGGCGCGATCGAGGGACGTGCTTAGCCAACCGCTGAATGCCGTGGTGATGAGCCGCGTCGCGCAACGGGCGCGGGCGCCATAGAGACCCACCAAGTCGCGCCTTCTGAACTAGAGATGCCGGCGTCGCAATAGGAAGACATAGCGCACCCAGCTCTCGCGGTGCACAGCGACCTCGCGCTCGCGAGCCAACGGCGAGTGCAACGCCGTGGCAAATTCGGCCACTAGAACCGCGAGAACTGGCTCCCCACTCGCGGCGACGCTGACCGCACAACTACGAGCGCCTTCGATGTTCGGCATGAAGTGCAGGGATGCGCGTCCGATCGTCCGGGAGCGTGCGGACGAATCGACGCCGCCCCCACGAGAGGCGGGGACCCCGGCGTCAGATCTCGAGATTCGTGAGCATGTGCTGCGGGCACCGCCACCGGTGTCCCGGTGTGCATTCTCCTCTCCGCTGGCCGCTTCTGGCGCCGCGGGGTGCGGTCGAAGCCAGGCGCCCGCGCGCTCTCGGCGTTATCCACAAGAC
Organism: Microbacteriaceae bacterium PS02344; assembly: GCA_029959905.1. GTDB lineage: Bacteria > Actinomycetota > Actinomycetes > Actinomycetales > Microbacteriaceae > Microbacterium. Next base: position 12,553 of record JASCNZ010000034.1, on the reverse strand, counting down.
GAATCTCCGACCACATCCGTGCGTGTAACGTACACGAACGAGGACGCGACGAGAGGAGAGTCATGGTCGCTGGGGATACCGCACTGGCGGGAGATTCGGGTTCGGTTCGCGACGTCGGTTCCGACCTGCGCGGGCGCACCTTCGGAACCGACGTCGGGGCGAAGCTCATCGACGCGGCGTACCAGCTCGGGCTGCAATCCGGCGCGGCGGTATCGGTCGACCGCATCACGGCCGTGATCCAGTCGGCTCTCGCGCCGGCCGGGTTGGTGCAGGTCGCCGACGTCGCATGGGGAGACGCCGCAGAATCGTACGGCGCGCAGATGGAGGACATCGCTCGTCGTGCGAGCAGTGAACAGGTGACCCTCGCGCTCGCCAAGGTCGCCGCGGCGGCGTCGCAGAAGGCGCTGAGCGAGGCCAGTGCAGGCGATGCTGACGACGCGGATGCTCAGCGCGAGCGCCGAGGACTCATGAACCAGGCCGAGCACGCCGGCGATGCGGTCGCCGCGTCGGAGCAGCGCTTGGCGGCGTTGGATGAGGAGCGGCGCGGTATCGACGCGACGGCGGTGACGGCGCTCACCGAGGCGGTCGCACAGTACACGGCCATTCGGTCCGCCCTGCCCTCGGCGCCGCAGCTGTCGGCCGGCGTGGAGGTGTCGGTGGCGATGCCCGACGGTACGGTGCAGTCGTTCTCGGCCGTCGACCTCGCGAAGCTGAAGGATCCGGCCGCGATCCGAGCCGTGTGGGACGCGATGACCCCCGAGCAGCGCGACGCCCTGATCACCGACTATCCGATGCTGATCGGCAACCTCGAAGGCATCCCGCTGCGCGACCGCAACACCGCCAACGTCATCACCGCGCAGGCCCATCGCGCCGAGCTCGAGAAGCAGATCGAACTGCTGTCAGCACTGAAGAAACAAGGTCAGAGCGTCGAGATGAACGACCCGATCGCCGCCACGAAGGTCGCCGACCTCGAAGGGCTCATCGCCGACATGAAGGGCGAAGTGAAGAGCATCGACGCGATGCTCGGCGACCGCAATGAGAAGTATGTCCGAGCAGACGACGATGAGAAGGCGGACGGTGAGGACAACGGGCAGCCGTTCGGCATCTACCGCGTCTACGACGAAGCCGGAAGGCCGGTTGACCGGAACGGCATCGTGATGGTCGGCTTCTGTCCCTTCCGAGACAGCTACATCACGTATCAAGGCGCTTTGGACCCTGCAACAGGTGATGTGCCGCCATGGATAGAAGAAGTCGGAATTGTCGTTCCGGGCACGACGTCACGCCTCGCGGCGTTTACAGATGACCTTGATCGCGGAAAAGATCTGATGCGGGGATCGGGAGACAAGGCTGCCTACTTCACATGGCACGGTGCACCGATGCCGCAGTTCGACCTGAACCACGGTCTTGAGGCCGCCGCGCGGGGTTTTGCCGATGAGGCTGCTCCGCGGCTCGCCGCCTTCACAAACAGCTTGTCGCTGAACAGATGGACAGACGTCGTACCCATTGGACACAGCTACGGCGCGGTTGTCCTGGCTCAAGCGGAAGCTCTGGGAATGCGAGCTGATCGCGTGGTGTATGTGGCGCCGGCGGGTCTGGGAGAGTCGGCATCCGGGGTATCGGCATTTCCGGAGACTGGCGACGTTCCCCACTTCTCATTGCAGGCGCGTAATGATGTCGTGGTTGGGCTCATTCAGGGGAAGCTTTCTGGTCTGGGACTCGGCCACGGTTTTGCTGATCCGTTGGAGGGGAAGCACATCACCCGTCTTGAGACGGGCTGGCTGGATGACGATCATCCGGAGAGAGGGGCTATCGAAACCAAGGACGGTGTGGCGAGTCATTCCGCAGTTTTCACTCCCGGCAGCACGGCGATGAAGAACATCACCGGCGTAGTCACGGGCGACCCGGTGTCTCTCTATCATCCCGACGACGTGCTGAACAGCAGTTCGGAGGCGCCGCCGATGCCGGCGTACGGGACGGGCGTCGAGAAAGCGGAGGAACTCATCTCTCCCGTGACGCTGGGCGAGGTGGGGTGATGCACTGGCGCGGTCACGAAATCGTGCTCGCCGTCATGGTGTGCGCCGCCTCACTTCTTCTCGCCGGCTGCATGCCGGCCGGAGAGCGGGCGTCTACGGAACGAACGGAGCCCGAGATGAGCCAAGATCAGCAGCTGAGCGCTTTCGTGTTGCGGGCGGATGCGTGGGGAGCGGAGATCATCTCCGAAATTCCGAGCGAGGATGTTGTCGCCGTCTCAACAAATGGTGGGGGCGTGCGTCGAGCCAGTAATCAAAGTCACGAGTGGCCGAAATATTACGTCTGGGACCAGATAGTCGAGCTGAGCGCTGATGGGCCACGGACTCCGGTGGATGTCGCAGAGGACCTCGACGCATGGTTGAAGAAGCAGGGGTGGGAGAGGAACGAGGAGCAGGAACTTCCACCTGGGCGTCACACCTTCGAACGCGACTACTTCAGACAAGGATTCCACCTCGTTGTGGAGGTCTACACAGACCCTCCGCCACACGCCCAGAAGATCACCCTGATGATTGTCACCCCGGAAACCGATCCGGAGGCGAACTGAAATGCCTCACTGTTCGGTCCCGCATGCGAACACGCGCACAGGTCATTGCGTCCTGACTTCTCGTCCGTCCGAAGATGAGGTCGACGGATGAGGCGCGCTGGCCCGTCAGCCGTCGCGGTTCTGACTGCGGCCGCATCGACCGCATTGTTCTCGGTATGCACAACGGGGTGCGCGACGTCCCCACAAGCGGCACTCGCAGTGCAGGAAAATCAGCTGAAGCAGTATGCGGAGCAAGCGGACGCGGCTGGCGCGGAGATCATCGCCCAGATACCGGAGCAGGAGCTCGAGCCGGCTCATCAGTCGCGCAACATCGGTGGAGTCCGACTGGTGAGTGACTATTACGAGGAGTGGCCGAAGTACTACTACTGGGCGCAGATCATCGAGCTCAAAGCAGACGGTCCACGAACTCCGACTCAGGTGTCCGACGACCTGAACCCGTGGCTTAAGGAGCAGGGCTGGAAGCGGAGCACTGACAGCGAGTTTCCTCCGACGGGGGAGTCTTTCGAGCGGGACTACTACCGGGATGGGTACCACCTCATCGTCCGCGTGGACACGGTGCCGCCGCCCGATGCGCAGACCCTGATGTTCACCATCGTCACCCCGCACACCGACCCCGATCGTGCGTAGGTCTCAATGCGCTGGCGCGGCTCTTGCTCTGACCGCTTTGGTCGCACTGCTCGTTGGATGCGGCCACGGTGGAGAGCTGCCGAAGAAGGAGCAGACGGGGGAGTCGATGAGCCAAGAGGAACAACTCGAGTCGTATATTCACACGGCTGATTCGTGGGGTGCAGAAATCGTGGCGCAGATCGACGCCACCGAGATCGAGCCGGGTTCGGGGCCCTCGAACAACTACGGCGGAGTGCGTCAGGCCAGCGATTACGGGGTCGAGTGGCCCAAGTACTACTGGGCGGCGATCGTCACTCTTCGCGCGGACGGGCCGCGGACCCCGACGGACGTCGCCGAAGATCTTCACCCCTGGCTCGAGAATGAAGGGTGGAAGCGTGATGAGAGCCGAGAGTTCCCTCCCCGAGAGTTCCCTCCCGGGGAGGAATCCTTCGAGCGCGACTACTTCCGCGATGGCTACCACCTCGTCGTCGAGGTTTATATCGAACCACCCCCGCAGGCTCAGTCACTCCAATTCATGATCGTCACGCCCGGGACCGACGCGGACGCGGAATGAGTGGCGCGACGCAGGGCTCGCTGCGATTTGTGGCGTCCCACACCGATCCGAGCGTCACGAGGCGTGCCTGTCGAGCGGCGGTCGCGCTAGCTGTTGCGCTGGTATTGGCGGTGTCCCCCGGGTGCGCCGTGTTCGATTCCACGAGTCCGGAGGAGAAGGTTGCGGTGCAGGAAGCGCAGTTGAAGGACTTCATCGCGCAAGCGAACAGTTGGGGTGCGGACATCGTTGCCTGGATCCCGACGGAGGAGATCGATCCGGCAGCGGACTCTCGCAACATCGGCGGGGTGCGCAAGGCGAACGAGTACGAAGAGTGGCCCAAGTACTACTACTGGGATCAGATCCTCGAGCTGAAGTCTGAAGGAGCGCGCACACCGTCCGAAATGGCCGATGACCTGGAGCCGTGGTTGGAGAAAGAGGGGTGGCGGCGGGATGAGGACTCGGAGTTCCCACCCGGCGAGCAGAGTTTCGAACGTGACTACTACCGGGACGGGTATCACCTCGTGGTCGAGGTCTATACCCTTCCTCCTCCTCAAGTGCAGACGATCGCGTTCACGATCGTCACGCCGCAGACCGATCCTGACCGTGCCTAAGTCTCAGCGTGCTGGCGCGGCTCTTGCTCTGACCGCGTTGGTCGCGCTCCTCGTCGGATGCGGCCAGGGCGAAGAGCCGCCGAACGAGGGGCAGACGGGGAAAGCCATGAGTCAAGAGGAGCAACTCGAGTCGTATATTCACACGGCAGATTCGTGGGGTGCGGAGATCGTGGCGCAGATCGACGCCACCGAGATCAAGCCGGATTCGGAGCCCTCGAATAACTACGGCGGAGTGCGTCAGGCCAGCGATTACGGGGTCGAGTGGCCCAAGTACTACTACTGGGCGGCGATCATCACTCTTCGCGCGGACGGGCCGCGGGCCCCGACGGACGTCGCCGAAGATCTTCACCCCTGGCTCGAGAATGAAGGGTGGAAACGTGACGAGAGCCGAGAGTTCCCTCCCGGGGAGGAATCCTTCGAGCGCGACTACTTCCGTGATGGCTACCATCTCGTCGTCGAGGTTTATACCGAACCACCCCCGCAGGCTCAGTCACTCCAATTCATGATCGTTACGCCCGAGACCGACCCGGACGCGGATTGAGTTCCCCATGCGCGGTTGCGACCGGAGTGGCTCAACTGGAGGAACTCATTTCCCCGATCACGTTGAAAGAAGTCGACGAATGAGTCGGTTCGGACGTTTCATGTTCGTCGTCCTCGCTTTCGGGGTGGCGTGCTCGATAGCGGGGTGCACCGTCAGCGGAGAGGAGGCAATCGTCGTGCAGAAGAATCAGCTGAAGCAGTATGCGGAGCAAGCGGACGCGGCTGGTGCAGAGGTCCTCGCGCAGATCTCGGAGTTCGAATTAGAGCCGGCTCATCAGTCGCGCAACATCGGTGGTCCACGGCTGGTCAGCGAGCATTATGCAGAGTGGCCGAAGTACTACTACTGGGCGCAGATCGTCGTGCTCAAGGGTGAGGGGCTACGCACTCCGACGCAGGTGGCTGACGACTTGGAGCCGTGGTTGGAGGAAGAGGGGTGGAAGCGGAACACCGACAGTGAGTTCCCTCCGTCGGACGAATCTTTCGAGCGGCACTACTACCGGGATGGATATCACCTCATCGTCCGCGCATATACGATTCCCCCGCCCCACGCCCAGAAGCTCATGTTCACCATCGTCACCCCGCACACCGATCCGGACGGCGGCTAGAGCATGATGCGAACGAACAACGACCCGACCCGGCTGTGGCCCGCCGCGCTACAGGCGCTGGTCTCCGCCGTCATCGCCTGGCTGCTGATCTGGCCAATCGGGGCGTTCGTGATCACTCTGTTCTTCATCCCGGGCATCGCAGTGGTCAGCTTCCTCCTGCTGCTCGCGCCGTTCGGCGTCGCGATGCTCTTCGGCGGACGGCTGGCCGACCGGGCACCGAACGGGAACCGGCTCGCGTTCCGCGCGGGAGTCGTCGGCGTCCTCGCCTGGATCGCCTTCGGGATCACTCTGATAGCCCTCTTCACCGGCGGCTTCGGCTGACCCCCCCTCAGAACGCACAACTCCCGTCGCACTTTCTGTCGCCCGCGCGGGGCAGGAGCGACAAAGAGTGCGACGCGACCGAGACGGATAGTGGCCCCAGTCGTTCCAGCGAGCGGACGTGAGCCGGTTATCCACAGCCCTCCTCCGGCGCCGGATGCGTTCGACTACTGTGCTCATGCGTCGACACCCGAAGAGCGTGTGCGTACGGCTTCGGAACTCAACCGCGGAAATGCAATGGCGAGATATCAGTGTGAGCGAACCGGGTTCGGAGCGAGACGGGAGTGAGAGTGCTTTCGGTATGGAAGACGATCGAGTCATGGGTCCAGAAGGTGTGGGATATGACTGCTCCCCCGGCAACCCCGGAGAAGTCTGCCGCCTTCTCCGACGGCGATCTCTGGAATGAGACGAAGCTGATGATGACGCCAGAGAGAGGGAGAAGTATCTATATTCGTGACCTTGAGGACCTATACATCACCATCGAGGACTACTTTCGCGGGCGCGGCGGACCAAGGTCGATGCGGTTGTCAGACAATTCGGTACAGCTCTTGTTGTATGGAGTAGAGGTGTTCTACGTATCGCTGCCGACCAGTTCACGCGAAGGGATCAGTTTCCAGTTCAGAGTCTCCTCATCGCTGAGAACACAGCATTTCTTCGGCGTCTGGCTCGGCTCGGTGGAAAACACTCGCCGGGACGTTGAGAGAGCTTTCGAGGTGATTGATCGCTTCGCTCGCCTTCATCTGCCGGACAAGTACCTCACAGCGTGGGACGCGTCTGCCGACGATCGTTCGTGAGGCTGGAGGAAGGCAACTCCCTCGCTGTTGCTGAAGACCTTGAGAGGGCATTCACCGGGCATTCGCCGTACTCGATCGCTTCGCGAGACTCCGTCTTCCCGACAAGTACCTCGACGCCTGGGATGCTCCACACTCCGAGGCGAGCGACGCCTAGGCCGAGCGGTCATCCCTCTGGCGCTTCGACTACCCCAACAACCACAACTCCCGTCGCACTTTCTGTCGCCCGCACGGGGCGGGAGCGACAGAAAGTGCGACGGGAGCGAGAAAGGACGAAGGGAGGGGTCAGGCGTCCAGAGCCGCTGACACCACGGCGCGGGCCTCGGCCTGCACCTCGGCGAGGTGCTCGGAGCCGCGCAGGCTCTCTGCGTAGAGCTTGTACACGTCCTCCGTGCCCGAGGGGCGAGCGGCGAACCAGGCGTGCTCGGTCTGCACCTTGAGGCCGCCGATCGCCGCGCCGTTGCCGGGGGCGTGCGACAGCTTCGCCGTGATCTCCTCGCCGGCGAGCGTCGTCGCCGTGACCGACTCGGGGGCGAGCTTGCCCAGCGTCGCCTTCTGCTCGGGCGTGGCCGGAGCATCCACCCGCTGATAGGCCGACGAGCCGAATGCCTGCTCGAGCTCGGCATAGCGCTCCGACGGCGTCTTGCCGGTGACGGCGATGATCTCGGCCGCCAGAAGGCACAGCAGGATGCCGTCCTTGTCGGTCGACCACACGCTGCCGTCCTTGCGCAGGAACGACGCACCGGCCGACTCCTCGCCGCCGAACGCGACCGATCCGTCGAGCAGTCCCGGCACGAACCACTTGAATCCGACCGGAACCTCCAGCAGACGGCGGCCGAGCGACTCGGCCACGCGGTCGATGATCATCGATGACACGAGCGTCTTGCCGACGGCTGCGTCGCGCGGCCACTCGGCGCGGTGCGAGAACAGGTAGTCGATCGCGACGGCCAGGTAGTGGTTCGGGTTCATGAGGCCCGCGTCGGGCGTCACGATGCCGTGGCGGTCGGCATCCGCATCGTTGCCCGTGAGCACGTCGAAGTCGCCCTTCTTGGCGACGAGCGACGCCATCGCCGACGGCGACGACGGATCCATGCGGATCTTCTCGTCCCAGTCGAGCGTCATGAAGCGCCACGTCGGGTCGACCTCGGGGTTCACGACGGTGAGGTCGAGCTCGTAGACCTCGGCGATGAGCGCCCAGTATTCGACGGATGCTCCGCCCAACGGGTCGGCGCCGATGCGCACTCCGGCGCGGCGGATCGCGTCGACGTCGATGATCGACGAGAGGTCGCGCACGTACGCGTCGCGGAAGTCATAGGTGCCGAGGGTGTCGGCGTCGAGGTCGGCGAATCGCACGCGCTTCACGCCGTCGAGGCCGTTCTCGATCAGCTGGTTGGCGCGGTCGGCGATCCAGCCGGTCGCGTCGGTGTCGGCCGGACCGCCGTGCGGCGGGTTGTACTTGAACCCGCCGTCGCGGGGCGGGTTGTGCGACGGTGTGACGACGATGCCGTCGGCCTGGCCCGTGGTGCCCGTCTCGGTGCGGCGGTTGTGGGTGAGGATGGCGTGGCTGAGCGCGGGCGTCGGCACCCACGAGTCGCGGGAGTCGACCCGCACATCGACGCCGTTCGCCACGAGCACTTCGATCGCGCTGCGCTCGGCGGGCAGCGACAGCGCGTGCGTGTCGCGGCCGAGGAACAGCGGACCCGTGATGCCCTGCGCGGTGCGGTAGTCGACGATCGCCTGCGTGGTGGCGAGGATGTGGTTCTCGTTGAAGCTGCCGCTCAGCGACGACCCGCGATGCCCGCTCGTGCCGAACGCGACGCGCTCCGTGGCGACGTCGGGGCGCGGGGCGCGGTCGTAGTAGGCGGCGATCAGTTCGTCGACATCGATCAGGTCGCTTTCCTCCGCGGGGAGGCCGGCACGGCTCGTCATGTTCTCAGTCTGCACCTGCGCTGCACCGCGGCGAAACTCCGCGTCGGGGCTTGACGCAGCGCTATAAGGTGAAACGCGTGACCGAACGCCGCACCTACAGCTATCTGGGACCCGCAGGAACGTTCACGGAGGCGGCGCTCGACCAGGTGGCGGAGGCCCGCGGTCAGGACTGGCGGCCCGTGCACAACGTCGGCGAGGCGCTCGCCGATGTGCTCGAGGGTCGCAGCCACGCCGCCATGATCGCGATCGAGAACTCGATCGAGGGTGGCGTCTCGACCACGCAGGATGCCCTCGCCACGCTGCCCGGTCTGCGGATCGTCGGCGAGTACCTGGTGCGCGTGAACTTCGTGTTGGTGGCGCCGCGGGGCACGACCATCGACGACGTGACGGTCATCGCCGCGCATCCGGTCGCCTACGCCCAATGCCACGGCTGGTTGGGTGAGAACATTCCGGCGCACTCGCACGTGCCCGCATCGAGCAACGTCGCCTCGGCGATCGGCGTGCTCGACGGCTCGTCGCCCGCGCAGGCCGCGATCGCCGCCCCCGGCATCGTGCAGCACTACGACGTCGACGTGCTCGCCTCGGGCATCGGCGACAATGCCAACGCGGTCACCCGGTTCGTGCTCGTGTCGCGCACCACCGCCCCGCCCGCGCCGACCGGGGCCGACAAGACCTCCCTCATCGTCGAGCTGCCGCACGACCATCCGGGGTCGCTGCTCGAGATGCTCGAGCAGTTCTCGACCCGCGGCATCAACCTGTCGCTCATCGAGTCGCGCCCGATCGGCGACGAACTGGGGCGCTACCGCTTCGTGATCGACGCCGACGGGCACATCGAACACGAGCGCATGGCCGATGCGCTCCTCGGCATCCGTCGCTTCAGCCCCCGGGTGGTGTTCCTCGGGTCGTACCCGCGGGCCGACCGGCGCATCGTGCACTACCCCGAGCGCTACGCCGACGAGGTCTTCGTCGAGGCGCGCGATTGGCTGCGCGGCCTCGTCTCGGGCGAACCCGACTCCTGACCCCCGCCCCGCCCCCACCCCCGCCCCCACTCCCGCGATGCGGGATCGATATGGCGGGTTCTGGGGGCTTCTGGCGTGCGATTTTGATCCTGCACGCCCGACGGAGCGAGTCAGTGCTCGCGAAAGCTCGGCCAGTCGCTGCCGGGCGCCATGCGCGCGTGCAGAGCCGACTTCGCGACCTCGAGCGTCGGGTAGGTGCCGGCGACGGCATCCGCTCCCGCCATCGTCACCACGTAGCCGTCGGCGTCGTGGCGGATGCTGCCGACCACGCCGTTCCTGCCGTAAGCGACCCAGAGGGCCAGGGTGGTGGTGCTCATCATCGAACTCCTTCCGACGGTCGCCCTCCCCGTCGAGGGCATCCCTCTCTGGAGGGTACGCCGCCCGTGCGTCGGGGGCCAGCCCCTCGGCCGCCGGCGCGTTCGCGTCGTCCGCGGAGGAGAGCACCGGGGCTTCGCACCGCCACAGGTGCGCGGTTGCGCGCCGCATCGAGAAAGTCAGGCTCGGGAAGCGATCGCCCGACGGATGCGTGAAGCGAGTGCGGCGCCGCCGTGGGCGAGGTCGAGCTGCGTGACCCGGATCACGACCCAGCCGTGGTCCTCGAGATCGCGCTGTCGCCGGACGTCGCGCCGCCATTGCTCGCGATCCGTCCGGTGGCCGTCGCCCTCGTACTCGATCGCGATCCGCCACCGCGGGTAGGCGAGGTCGACGCGGGCCACGAAGCGCCCGTCGATCCGAACGGCATGCTGCAGTTCGGGCTCCGGCAGTCCGAAGCGGTGAAGCAGCATCCGCGTCTCTGTCTCTTTCGGCGACTCGGACCCCACCCGTACGACCTCGAGCGCCATCCGAACGGCCGGCGATCCCCGGAAACGTCCCCAAATCGCCAGACGATCCGCGATGTCGTCGATCGAGATGGTAGGGCGGTCAGGCCGAAGTCCCGGATAGTTCCGCGCGGGGGTGATGAGGGCCTCGACCGCGATCGCGGTGTGCAGTGGTGTGAGTTCGGCGGCGCAGAGGAAGACGGTGGCGACCGGGTCGAGCACGGGGATGCCGTCGACCTCGATCACCGAACGGCGCTGCGGGTGGAGGCGGCGGCCGCGAACGCCGACCGTGCGCGGAGGGGAAGTGCCGGTGTCGACCGCGATGTCGAGCAACTCGCCGTGGCGCCAGGGCATCGGCAGGGGGATGCCCCAGATCCTCGCTGCCGTCCGACCGGCGAACGCCTGTCCGGGCCGCAATCGCGGAACATAGGTCGTAACGACCTCGGCGAAGGTGTCGGGCTGCCGGAGGGCACGGAGGCCATCGAAGGGGCGAACGAGGTCACCGCTCGAGTAGCGGCTGCGTCCCACGCCGGCACGCGCGGCCTCCCGTACGGAGAAGACGGGGCCGAGCTGAGGCGGAAGGGCGATGCGGTGGGGCATCCGCCCAGGGTCGCGCTGATCGGCCCCGCTCTGTCGCCCGCCCACGCCGCCGCCCGGGGTCTGTGGATAATCCGCGCCTGTGGATACGGGTGCTTCTTCCCCCTCCCAGTCCCGCGTGCGGGATCAAAACCGCACGTAGAACGGCCCCGGAACCTGCCATATCGATCCCGCATGGGGAGGAGGGAGGGAGGGTGAGGAGAGGAGCCGGAAGGGAGTAGCCCCATCCCGCCCACGCCTGCGGGATCACAATCGCACGTAAAACGGCCCTGGGACCCGCCATATTGATCCCGCACCGGGGTGTCGGGTGCAGGGGCGCGGGGCGGGGGCGGGGGTGGGGGCGTAGGGGCGGGGGCGGGGGCGGGGGCGCGCCCGGGGCTACGCGGCGGGGGCGGGGGCGCGAAGGGACTCGGCGACGAGCTCGAGCGTCTGGGCGCGGGCGGTCGTCGAGTCGGCGGCCTCGGCGGCGTACGCTCCGGCGACCGGAGAGAGCATGACCTCATCGACGCCCCAGCGGGTGGCGAACTCGCGCACCTCGGCGGCGACCGACTCGCCGGTGCCCACGAACCAGCGAGAGCGGGCGGCCTCGACGACCTGATCGGTGGCGGCATCCGACTCGGCGGACAGGGCCTCTTCGACGGTCTCGAGCGCGACGAGCGGCTTGTTCAGGCGCAGGCGCGCCATCATGCTCAGCTGCGGCAGGGCGCGCGCCTCGGCCTCGTCGGCGGTCGGCGACGCCACGGCATTGACGGTGAGGAACGTGCGCGGCTCGGGGTGCTCTTCGCTGGGCTGGTAGTTCGTGCGGTACAGGTCGAGGGCGCGCTCGAGGCCCTGCCCCGAGAAGTGGTTGGCGAAGACGTACGGCAGGCCGTGGGATGCCGCGAGCTGAGCCGAGTAGTCGCTCGAGCCGAGCAGCCACACCTCGGGGGCGTCGGTCGCCGCGGGGGTGGCCCGCACGGTGTATTCGCCGCCGGAGGTGAAGCGCACGGTGGCGCCCTCGTTCGAGACGAGCGCCGCGATGTCCTGCACGTGGCGGGGGAACTGCTCGACGTCGCTCGTCGTACCCGACCCCCGCAGCAGCTGCGTGATGACCGGGTCGCTGCCCGGCGCGCGGCCGAGGCCCAGGTCGATGCGCCCCGGGGCGATCGCGGCGAGGGCGGCGAACTGCTCGGCGACGATGAGCGGCGCGTGGTTGGGCAGCATGACGCCGCCCGATCCGAGCCGGATGCGTTCGGTGCGGGTCGCCGCGGCGGCGATCAGCACCGGCGGGGTGGTCGACGCGACGGCCGGCATGTTGTGGTGCTCGGCGAACCAGTAGCGGCGGTAGCCGAGCCGGTCGGCGATCTCGGCGAGGGACAGGGAGGCGCGGATGGCCTCGGCGCTGGTCTGTCCGGAACGGACGGGCACGAGGTCGAGGACGGAGAGGGCGACGTCATTCATCACGCTCTGCAACGCGCGGGACCGGTGCCGCATTCCCGCGGGCCCGCGGGCCCGCGGGCCGGCGCGGCGGCGCGCGTGCGCGGATGCCGCTGCTCCGCCGCCGCCGGGGCCGCCCGGGGGGGGCGCCCCGCCCCCCGCCCCCCGGGGGCGC
>JASCNZ010000033.1 GCA_029959905.1 Microbacteriaceae bacterium PS02344 | reverse complement strand
GGGCTGCGGGTCGGCTACACCTCTAAGTGACGGTGCTCTCCAGGGGGCGTAGGGGGCGGCACCCGCCCCTTCGTCGTTCCCGCGGGCCTTCCTCCACAACTCGGTAGGGAAAACCCGAATCGAGGTGTCCGGTTGACTCGGTGTCGGGTGCGCGACCCCCGGCTCTACCGTGGAACCATGACCACACAGACAGCGATCCCGCAGCGGGCGAAAGCCGACCGGCCGCCCCTGCGCTTCTTCCTCACGGTGCTGCATCTCGCCGGCGTCGGACTGATCGGCGGTGTGATCTTCACCGTGCTCACCGGCGTGCTCAGCACCGGGCTGGGTCTGCTGCTCGTCGCCGGCATCGGCCTCGTCTTCCTGGTGGGTCTCGTCTACGCGCTGTTCGGCGTCGGCTGGTTCGAGATCGCCCGGGTCGGCGCGCTGTACCGCGTGCCGGTCGCCCCGCTGCGCTGGCGGCCGCGCGACCGCCCCGGGTTCGTCGGCTGGCTGCGCGCGCTCGGGCGCCAGGCCGTCGACGGGCGCATGTGGCGCGCGCTGGCGAACTTCGCCATCACCGCGATCCTCGGATTCATCGTCCTCCGCCTGTTCGCCGCGCTGGTCGGTTCGGTCGTGCTCCTCTTCGCTCCGCTGACCCCGGCCGAGAGCGTTTTCGGCCCGTTCGGCGGCGGAGGCATCCCGGTCATCTGGGCGCCGCTCGTCGGCATTCTCGGGATCGCCGCAGCGGTGGGCGGCATGATCGGTCTCGCCTTCCTACACCGCACCCTGTCGCTCGCCATCGTGGTGCGCAGCCGCGAGGCCGAGCTCACCGAGCAGGTGCGCACGAGCACCGCGCAGCGCGAAGGGGCGGTGCGTGCGGCAGATGTCGAGCGCACCCGCATCGAGCGAGACCTGCACGACGGCGTCCAGCCCCGGCTCGTGTCGGTGGGAATGACGTTGGGCCTCGCCCAGCAGAAGATCGACGACGACCCCGGGGCCGCGAAGGAACTCATCGCCGAGGCGCATACCTCGACCAAGGCGGCGATCACGGAGCTGCGGCAGCTCGCGCGCGGCATCCACGCCTCCGTGCTCGACGACCGCGGACTCGACGCCGCTCTCTCGGCGCTCGCCGGACGATCGCACATCCCCGTGCACCTCGACGTACGCATGGACGGACGCTGCAGCCGCGAGGCCGAGGCGGCCGTGTACTTCTCGATCGCCGAGTCGCTCACCAACGCGGCGAAGCACTCCCGGGCCAGCGAAGCGCGCGTCGTCGTGCGGCTGCGCGAGGGCGGAACGCTGTGGGCCCGCGTCGAGGACAACGGCATGGGCGGCGCGCAGGTGCAGCCCGGCGGCGGTCTCGACGGCATCGCGAACCGCATCCTCGCCGCGGGAGGGACGTTCCGTCTCGACAGTCCGGTCGGCGGACCCACGAGCCTGGAGGTGAACGTGCCATGCGCATCCTGATCTGCGAAGACAGCGTGCTCCTGCGGGAAGGACTCGTGCGGTTGCTCGAAGACGCCGGACACGAGGTGGTCGCGGCCCTGCCCGACACCGAAGGTCTCACCGAGGCGGTGGTCTCGGAGTCGCCCGAGCTGTGCATCCTCGACGTGCGGCTTCCCCCGACGTTCACCGATGAGGGCATCCGCGCAGCCCTCGGCCTGCGCGCGACGCATCCGTCGCTCGCCATCCTCGTGCTGTCGCAGTACGTCGAAGAGCGCTACGCGTCCGACCTCATCGCGGCGCAGGGCGGGCCCCTCGGCTACCTGCTGAAGGACCGGGTGGCCGACGTGGCGGAGTTCCTCGAATCGGTGAACCGCATCTCCGAAGGCGCCACGGTTCTCGACCCCGAGGTCGTGGCGCAGCTGCTCACGCGGCGCAACCGCGACGATCGGATGCTGCGCCTCACCGAGCGGGAGCGCACGGTGCTCGCCCTGATCGCGGAGGGCAAGTCGAATCAGGCCATCGCCGGTCTGCTCTTCGTCTCGGAGGCGAGCGTCGAGAAGCACATCACCTCCATCTTCCAGAAGCTGGGCCTCGAGCAGGACGAGTCGGGAAACCGCCGCGTGCTCGCCGCCCTCGCCCACATCGAGAACTTCGGCGGCCCCGCGTCGCCGCACCAGACGGGAACGACACGATGACCACGAACAACGACGACCGCACGCCACTCACTCCCCCACCCGCACCGGGCTCTGCGCAGCCGGCACCGCCGACGGCCCCCGCGCCCGCGGCGGGCGGCACCGGGGCTCCGTCGAGGACCGCCGGGTTCACCGCGATCGGGATCCTCACCGCGATCGTCGGTGGATTCGCGCTGGTGGGAACGGGCGGCACCGCGGCGTTCGCCACAGCGGGGGCGATGTTCGCCTCGACCGACGGATCCTCGGACGTGCAGACCGTCGACGTCGACGGTCTGGGGAGCATCCGCGTGGATGCCGACGCGAGCAGTGTGCGCGTCGAGTTCGCCGACGTCGACGAGGCCGAGCTGAAGGTGACGAACCCGCGCGGACCGGCGTGGACGTTCGAACGCGAGTCGGACGAGCTCGTCGTGCACAGCGCCAACCGCGGATGGGGCTGGTGGTTCGGCAGCTGGTTCGGTGAGGGCGAGGTGGCGGTCATCACGCTGCCGGAGTCGCTGCGCGACGACGCGATCGACGCCGACCTGTCACTCGATGCGGGGAGCCTCGACGTGGTGGGCGACTTCGGTGCGCTCGCCGTCGATGTGAACGCGGGAGCGCTCGACATCGAGGGGTCGGCGCGCAGCATCGACGTCGACATGAGCGCAGGTCGCGCCGACCTGCTGCTCGACGACGTCGACGACGCGACCCTCTCCGTCTCGGCCGGCGACCTGGCGGTCGAGCTGACCGGCAGCGCGCCCACGCGCACCGGTATCGACGTGAGCGCCGGCTCGCTCGACCTCACCCTGCCCGACGCCGAGTACCGCATCGATCAGAGCATCGACGCCGGGTCGCTCGACGCCACCGTGAAGCAGTCATCGGGTTCGCGCAACGTGATCGACGTGTCGCTCTCGGCCGGCAGCGCCACCATCCGACCGGGCCGCTGACCGGCGTCGGGGGCGGGACTCACCCGGGTCTCGCCCCCGATTGGGACTTTGCGCGAATCTCCGGTAAAGTTTCGGAGGTTGACGGGGCTATAGCTCAGGCGGTTAGAGCGCTTCACTGATAATGAAGAGGTCCCAGGTTCAAGTCCTGGTAGCCCCACTCCGAAACTCAAAATCCCCGCACGGGGCCTTAGCTCAGTTGGTAGAGCGCCTGCTTTGCAAGCAGGATGTCAGGAGTTCGAATCTCCTAGGCTCCACACTGTGTTGAGACAGTTCGAGAAGGCCCCGCCATGTGCGGGGCCTTCTCGTTTTCCCGTCGTTCCGGCGCTCGCGCCCGAAAAACGAAGCTGATGAGGGTTGTACACAGGTGTTAACAACCCTGTTAACAACTCCGGTCCGAAGTACTTCGGTATGCCTTCTGGAAACGCGTGAATCGCAGGGCGGCTTCGTGCGAGACTTCCGGCGTCACTGCCGCCGCTCTCGACGCATCGTCGTCTCCTGCGCGCGCAACTACCGAAGGAGAAGACGTGGATCAGCCTGCGCAGACGGTGCCCGCTCGCCCGACCGGCGCGTTCGTGGGGGCATCCTGGGTCGCCCTCGGGCTCGGAACCTCGTTGTTCTTCATCGGCCTGTACAACGCTTCCATGACCCTCGCCGAGAAGGGTTTCTACCTCGCGGTGTTCCTGCTCGGCATCTTCGCCGCGGTGTCGGTGCAGAAGGCGGTGCGCGATCGCGCCGAAGACGTGCCCGTCACCGGCGTCTACCTCGGCGTGGCGTGGAGCATGCTGCTCGCCGCGGTGGTGCTCCTCACCGTCGGGCTATGGAACGCCGACCTGCTGCTCTCCGAGAAGGGCTTCTACGGAATCGGTTTCGCGATGAGTCTCTTCGCGGTCGTCGCGGTGCAGAAGAACGTTCGCGACCTGGCGGCGGCCCGAGACGCGGAGCCCCCCACAGCACGCCCGCGCCCGCCGCTGCTCCCGCCGCCGGCGGCCTGATCTCTCGACGACGTCTCGATGGGCGTCTCCTGGTGAACGGCACCATTCCGCGTTCGATCTGAACCTCCGTACCTCCTCCGAGTCACGGCGGATGCCTCGCCCCCGGCGGGGCCCGTCCGTAGCGTGGCAGCCATGAACACCAGACGAGGACTCATCATGGGTGCGCTGCTGACGGTCGGCGTCGCGCTCGCCGGATGCACGGGCGAGGCGCCGGACGCCGAGACGCAACCCTCGCCGTCATCCACGCCCGCGCCCTCGTCGACCCCGACGCCGACGGCGGATGCCGAGACCGACGAGGCGATGCTGCCGCTTCCGGTCGACGAGATCGGCGACTGGGCTGCGACGGCGGTGCCCGTGCCGGACACCGGTACCGGAGCGGGGCCGTTCTCGGGGTGGATGAGCGCGCACACCTCCGCCCATCACCGCACGGACTTCCGATCACTCGAGCCGGGCACGTTCCAGGGGCAGATCGCGTGCCGGGGTGAGGGCACGATCACGGTCTCCGCCGGGCAGATCGATGCCGAGGCATCCGCCGGGCCGGTCGTCTGCACGAACGAGACGGTCGCGTTCGACGTCGTCACCACCGAGGCGGGGGTGAGCATCCTGCTCGACCTCGAGGGAGATCCCACGGTCTACGCGGTGTCACTGCTGCGGGCCGACTGAGCGGCGGCGCGCATCGGAGTCCCGGGCGGGGCGCCGCTCAGAGGCCGGGGCCGCGGATGATCCGCACGGGGCCGCGCGCCTGATCGATGCGCACCGGCTCGCCCCTCTGCGTCACGACGATGTCGCCCCGGGCGGCGAGACCGTATGCCACGCGGCGCACGTCGTCCATATGATCGCGCCACGACTCCCCGCCGACGGTGCGTGCGACATCGCTCGGGCAGATCGACGACCCCTCGCGCTTGCGCACCAGGGCGCGCACGGCCGAGGCGATCCGTTCGTCGAACCCGTCTCCCGTGCGGTCCTCCCACCACGGATGCCCGCGCTCGCCGAGAGCGACCTTCGCATCCTGCACGCGCGCTCGGGCATCCTTCTCGGCGTTCTTCTCCGCACCCTTCACCGCGCGACGAGCCGACATCAACTCGTCCACCAGCTCCTGACGGAACGAATCGGGGATCGTCGGATCGGTGGCCCGCCACCGTCGCCCGTCGATCACGAAGTGGTGCCCGTCGGGCGTGCGTTCGGGTTCGGTTCGGTGCTCAGTGGCGGCGGACATGCTCCCACCCTCCGCCATTCGGTGGCCGCGGTGAAGGGTCTTGACGCCGGCATCCGCCCGGTGCACGACGCCGGAACAGGCGACGTGCAGGGGGCTTCGCTACCGTGGCCGCATGACCGAGCATGAAGATCTGACCGATCCGAGTACGTTCGACCTCGCCGAGCTGTCGATCGGATTTCTCGCCCCACCCGCGGTTTTCGACGAGCTGCAGCGGCGCGTGCACGAGCTGCTCGAGAGCGAGTTCGAGAACGTGGTGTGGCAGATGCGCATCCTCGAGAACCTCGCCGACGACCCCGACCAGTGCGAGGGTTACGCGGGCCTTTACGAGCAGGTCGAGATCGAGTCGACGCACGGCCTCCTGGGCAAGCCGTTCTCGCCCCCCGGCACGTGAGATCCGAAAAGCGTGCGGGCGATTCCCGATACGTTGAAGGGGTGACTCCTCCCCCAGCCGTCGCCATGACCCCCGAGAGATTCAGCTGGGCCGACTCGGCTCGCGGCCTCAGCGTCACCCTCATTGTGATTCTTCACCTGTGGGCGATCCATCTGACGTACTGGACGGCCGATGCGGCGTTCATGCGCGTGGTGGCGGACGTCGTGGAGTGGACGACCCCGTTGCGCATCCCGCTCTTCTTCTTCGTGTCCGGCTTCCTCGCGTCCCGCGCCCTGACCAGACCGTGGAAGTCCGCGTGGCGAGGCAGAGTGCTGGGGGTTCTCTACCTCTACGTGCTGTGGGTGGCATTCTCCACGGCGTTCTTCTGGATCGAGAACCGCGCAATGGATCGGCCCAACGAGAATCCACTGGTCGTGCTCGGTCGCAACCTCGTCTCCCCCGAGACGCACCTCTGGTACCTGTGGGCGCTCATCGTGCTCTTCCTGGTGGTGTGGGCGACGAGGCGAGTGCCCGGATGGGTCGTCCTCGCCGTCGCGGCCGCCATCAGCGTCTCCGCCCCGTTCGTGCTCGCTCACCCCTATCTACAAGTCGGGTCGGCGACGGTGTTCTATGTGGCCGGCGCGCGGTTCCCTGCGATCACCTCCGTATTGACCTCGGCCCGACGTCTCTGGATCTTCGCAGGCGCCGCCGCCGTGTACATCGCGTCGATGCTGCTCGGCCCCACGGGGCCGTGGGGGTTCTCCGACCCCTTCACGTCGACGGTGGGGGTGGTGGCGATGGTGGCACTCCTCGCCGCCGTGTCGAATCACAGATGGATGGGAGTGCTGCGGCTCGTCGGACGCAATACGCTTCCGGTTTTCATCCTGAACCCCTTCGTCTTCATCCTGCTCAACGACCTGCTCGTCGAGAACCCCAGCATCGCAATGTGGTTGGGCGAGCGTCCGCGCGCCGCGGCCCTCTATGCAGGCGGAATCATCGTGGCCACGATCGCCATCAGTGTCGGCATCAAGCTAGGCGCAGACCGGATCGGTCTGCGCTGGCTATTCGCCATGCCGGCACGATGGTTCGCGACACGAGCGGTCTCCCGCGCGTGATCGGGCCTCACTCCCCGCGGCGGAAGAAGCGCGCGCGGGCCGCGGCATCCGCGGGGGTGTAGACGACGAGCTGGATCTCGGTCTGGTCCGACGGGCGCAACTGGTGGTGTTCGAACACCAGTCGTCCGAGCCGTGGATGCCGGAACACGCGCTCCCGCGACTCGAACCCCCGCACGTCGTGGCTCTCCCACCGCTCCCGGAACTCCGGGCTCGCCTCCCTCAGCCGACCCACGAGGTCGCGGTAGCGCGGGTCGCCGAGCCGCGGACCTGCCTCAGCGCGGAACTCGGCGAGGAACCGGCGGCTGGTGTCGTCCCAGTCGTCGAGCAGGTCGCGCACCGCGGGGTCGGTGAAGATCAGCCAGAGCAGGTTGCGCTTCTCGGGCGGGGTGGTGCCGATGTTCGGGTACAGCGCCTCGTACGCCTGGTTCCAGCCGGCAACGCCCCAGTCGGGGGCGAGGGCGTACGCCGGATGCTCGTCGAGCGCGTCGAGGAACCGCTGCACGTGCGCGGGCGCGGTCTCGACCGCAGCGCTGACGCCCGGGCGCGCGGGTGAGAACCCGGCGAGACGCAGCACATAATCGTGCTCGGCGACCGTGAGGTGCAGTGCGGTGGCCACGGCATCGAGCACCTGGCGTGAGGCGTTGATGTCGCGACCCTGTTCGAGCCAGGTGTACCAGGTGACGCTGACACCCGAGAGGAAGGAGACCTCTTCGCGGCGCAGTCCCACCGTGCGACCGCGGCCCGCGGGCGGAAGGCCGAACGAACCCCGGTCGAGCTGCTCCCGTCGCGCGCGCAGGAAGGCGCCGAGCTCCTTGCGCTGTTCCTCGTCGACGGCCATACCCACAAACCTAGTGCTCCCACTACTAGTGTCAGCGCCGTCTTCCGGCATCCGCCCCGCCCGGCCAGGGTGGAATCATGCCGACCCCTCTTCGCTCCCGCACCGTCACCCATGGCCGCAACGCGGCCGGAGCCCGCGCGCTGTTCCGCGCCGCCGGCGTCAACGCCGCCGACTTCGGCAAGCCGATGATCGCGGTGGCGAACAGCTTCACCGAGTTCGTTCCCGGGCATACGCACCTGCAGCCGGTCGGCCGCATCGTCTCCGAGGCGATCTCGGCCGCGGGCGGTATCCCCCGCGAGTTCAACACCATCGCGGTCGACGACGGCATCGCGATGGGACACGGCGGCATGCTGTACTCGCTGCCCTCGCGCGATCTCATCGCCGACTCGGTCGAGTACATGGTCAACGCGCACCAGGCCGACGCGCTCGTGTGCATCTCGAACTGCGACAAGATCACCCCCGGCATGCTGATGGCCGCCCTGCGGCTGAACATCCCGACGGTCTTCGTCTCGGGCGGACCGATGGAGTCGGGCCGCGCCACCCTCGTCGACGGCTCGGTGCGCACGCTCGACCTCGTCGACGCGATCTCCGAAGCGGCGAACGACACCGTGTCGGATGCCGACATCCAGCGCATCGAGGAGAACGCCTGCCCCACGTGCGGCTCGTGCTCGGGCATGTTCACCGCCAACTCGATGAACTGCCTCGTCGAGGCGCTCGGCCTCGCCCTCCCCGGCAACGGCTCGGTACTCGCCACCCACACCGCCCGGCGGGCCCTGTACGAGAAGGCCGGCGAGGTGGCGGTGCAGATCACCCGCCGCTTCTACGACGAAGACGACCGCTCGGTGCTCCCGCGCGAGGTCGCCGGCTTCTCGGCGTTCGAGAACGCCATGGCGCTCGACATCGCGATGGGCGGGTCGACGAACACGATCCTGCACCTGCTCGCCGCTGCGCACGAGGCGGGTATCGACTTCGGTCTGAACGAGATCGACGAGATCTCGCGGCGCGTGCCCTGCCTGGCGAAGATCGCCCCGAACCCGGCGTACGGACGCATGTATTACATGGAGGACGTGCACCGTGCCGGCGGCATCCCCGCCGTGCTCGGCGAGCTGCGCCGCGGCGGTCTGCTGAAAGACGACGTGAGCAGCATCCACTCGCCGTCGCTCGCCGCGTGGCTCGACGACTGGGACATCCGCGGCGGCCGCGCGACGGACACGGCGAAGGACCTCTGGTTCGCCGCACCAGGCGGCGTGCGTTCGTCGAGCGCGTTCTCGCAGTCGGAGCGGTGGAAGACGCTCGACGAGGATGCCGAGAACGGATGCATCCGCGATGTCGAGCACGCGTACTCGGTCGACGGTGGGCTGGCGGTGCTGCGCGGCAATCTCGCCGTCGATGGCGCCGTGGTGAAGACCGCGGGTGTCGACCCGTCGATCCTGGTGTTCTCGGGCCCCGCGGTGGTGTGCGAATCGCAGGAGGAGGCGGTCGCGAAGATCCTCGGCAAGAAGGTGCAGCCCGGCGATGTGGTCGTGATCCGCTACGAGGGGCCGAAGGGTGGCCCCGGTATGCAGGAGATGCTGCATCCGACCTCGTTCCTCAAGGGTCGCGGTCTCGGCAAGGTCTGTGCCCTCGTCACCGATGGCCGCTTCTCAGGCGGTACGTCGGGACTGTCGATCGGGCATGTCTCGCCCGAGGCGGCGTCGGGCGGCGTGATCGCGCTCGTCGAGGACGGCGACATCATCTCGATCGACATCCCCTCCCGCGGAATGACCCTCGAGGTGAGCGAGGCCGAACTCGAGCAGCGTCGCGCGCGCCTGCTGGAGGCCGGTGGCTACCGGCCGGTCGACCGTCAGCGTCCCGTGTCGCTGGCTCTGCGGGCGTATGCGGCGATGGCGACCTCGGCCGACCGCGGCGCCGTGCGCGACGTCGAGGCCGTCGAGAACGCGCTGCGCGAGCAGGAGGTCCGTCGGGCGTCGGCGCTCGTCTGACCCCGGGCTCTCGTCACCGGGCTCTCGTCACCGGGCGCGCGAGAAGGGGGGGCGAGCGCGGGTCAGCGGGCGGTCGAGCGCCGTTCGAGGAGGCGCATGGGCACCGTGACCGCCTCGGGCTCGCGGGTGCGGTCGCCGAGGCGCGCGAGAGCGAGGCGCGCGGCGCAGCGGCCGAGCTCCTCGACGTCTCCGGCGACGACGCTGATACCGAGCACGCGGGCCCACTCCGGGTCGTCGAAGCCGATCACCGCGGGCGAGGCATCCGACTCGGCGATCTCCTCCATCGCGCCGAGCAGGATGCGGTTGTTGCCCGCGACGATCGCGGTCGGCGGCTCGTCGAGCCCGAGCAGCTCGCGCACGCACGCACGTGACGAGGCGACGTCGTGCGCGTCGGTGCGCAGCAGATCGCGCCACTGCACCCCGGAGGCGTCGAGCACGTCGCCCATCCCGGCCAGACGCTGGCGGTAGGTGGGCAGCCACGCGTAGTCGCCGATGAAGGCGATGCGGCGGTGTCCGCGGTCGAGCAGGTGCCGGGCGACGAGGCGGCCTCCGTCGCGGTTGTCGAACACGACCGAGTCGGCCGCGAGTCCTTCGGCCGGCCGGTCGACGAACACCACGGGGATGCCGCGGGCCTGCAGCTGCGCGTAGTCGGAGTGGTCGGTCATCGCCGAGACGGTGATGACGGCCTTGGTCTGCCGGTCGGCGAGGTCGTGGGCGACCCGCTGCTCCTGCTCGGCCGACTCGCGGGAGTTCGCGACCGAGAGGTGCATGCCGCGCGGGCGGATCTCGTCTTCGACGGCCTGCGCGAGCGCCGAGTAGAACGGGTTGGTGAAGTCGCCGGTGATGAGGCCGATCGAGTCGGCGAGGCGTCCGCTCGCGAGCAGGCTGGCCGCGGCATTGCGCTGGTAGTCCAGCTCGGCGGCGGCAGCGAGCACGCTCGTCAGCGTCTTCTCGCTGACGTACGACTCCCCGCCGAGTGCGCGCGACGCGGTCTTGAGGCTGACGCCGGCGCGTGCGGCGACCTGCGCGAGGGTGGCGCGCGGGGCGGCCCCGTCTTCGTGTGATGTCATCGTGCTCCTGCTGCTCCGAGCGATCTGCTCATTATGACGGGTGATCCGATGCCGCCCTCACCTTCCCCACGGGGCATCCGCTGTGATAGCGTCTCGACGTATGACAGCGATGTCATAAAACCATGCCGGCCGCGGCCCCATCCGGGCTGCGGTCGGCGAACGACACACTGCAGTGGAGTTTGAGGAGCAACCATGACGGTTCCCCATTCGAGGAACGCACGGCCCACGGGTCGTATCTGGGCGGCCGCCGGCGCCGCGATCACCGTGACCGCGGCCATGCTGACGCCGCTGTCTGCGGCAGCCGCACCGGGGGGCACGTTCTCGTCGTCCTTCGAAGCGGCGGATGCCGCGCCGCTGCTGACCGGCACGGGACAGCCGGTCAACGTCACCGGCGACCGGTTCGCCCCCGGCAGCATGCTGCCCGGGGTGAAGAACGTCACGGCATCGGCGCAGAACACCCCCAACGAGGCCGCCGCGTTCGCCGCCGACGGCAACGCGTCGACCAAGTGGCTCGCCTTCGTCAACAAGGGATGGCTGCAGTACGAGCTCACCGCCGCGCAGCCCCTCGCCCGCTACACCCTCACCTCGGGCAACGACGCGCAGGAACGCGACCCCAAGAACTTCCGTGTGCTCGGATCGAACGACGGAACGACCTGGACTCCCGTCGACGAGCGCACCGGCGAGCTGTTCACCGGCCGCGGCCAGACCCGCACGTTCGAGCTCGCGCAGCCGAGCGCCGCGTTCCTCTACTACCGCCTCGACGTGCTCGAGAACCGCACCCCCACCACCAACCTCATCCAGCTCGCCGACTTCGAGCCCATCGCCGCCGGCGACGGCGCCGCGACCCCGAGCGACCTGCGCCTGACCGTCGGCAACGGGCCCACGGCATCCGACACCGCCAAGACCGGCGTCGGCTTCACCGGCACCAAGGCCGTGCAGTACTCCGGCCGTCACCTGGGCGCGGGTGCCGCTTCGTCGTCGACCACCCTGTACGAGAACGTCGGCACCGCGGTCGGCGACGACACGCAGCTGTCGTACACCGTCTTCCCGATCCTCGACGGCGAGCAGACCTACGCGGCCACGTTCGTCGGCGTCGACATCACCTTCACCGACGGCGGACGACTCTCGACGTCCGGAGCGACCGACACCTACGGCTACCTCGCGAACGCGCAGGAGCAGGGTCGGTCGAACCGCCTGTGGCCCAACCAGTGGAACAAGGTGACCGTCGACCTCGGCCAGTTCGAGGGACGCACGATCGACGACATCGTGTTCACCTACGACCACCCCGGTTCCGACGTGAAGAACATCGAGGTGCCGACGGCAGCGACGTCGTTCAGCGGATGGCTCGACGACGTGTCGATCGAGGCGGCTACTCCCATCGACACCAGCGACGGCCTCGTCTCGTACGTCGACACCCGTCGCGGCACGAACTCGACTGGCGGCTTCTCGCGCGGCAACAACTTCCCCGCGACCGCGTGGCCGAACGGGTTCAACTTCATCACCCCGATGACGAACGCCGACAACACCGGCACGATCTACCAGTACCAGCGGGGCAACGACGCGCAGAACCGTCCGGGCCTCAACGGCATCGGGTTCTCGCACCAGCCGAGCATCTGGATGGGCGACCGCAACCAGCTCGCGGTGATGCCCGCCGCCAACGGCTCCCCCACGTCGAGCCTCTCGGGGCGCAAGCTCACGTTCACGCACGAGAACGAGACGGCGCGCCCCGACATCTACGACGTGACCTTCGACAACGGCATCCGCACCGAGGTGACCGCGACCGACCACGGCGCGATCTACCGCTTCACGTTCACCGGTGACACCAGCTCGGTGCTCGTCGACCAGCTCGTGAACAACTCGAAGCTCTCCGTCTCGGGCAACACGGTCAGCGGGTGGGTCGACGGCGGATCGGGATGGCCCGGCCGCACCCGCATGTTCGTCTACGGAACGTTCGATCAGACCCCGACCAACGCCGGCGCCACCACGGTCGGCGACCGCAACGGCACCGCTCGCTACGCGGCATTCGACACGACCGGGAACAAGACGGTCGAGCTGCGCATCGCCTCGTCGTTCATCTCGCAGGACCAGGCGAAGAAGAACCACGGCTTCGAGGTCGAGGGCGTCTCGTTCGACGCCGCGCACGCCGCGGTGAAGGACGCCTGGAACGAGCGCCTCAGTGTCGTGCACGACGTGAAGGGCGCCACCGACACCCAGCTGGTCACGCTGTACTCGAGCCTGTACCGACTGAACCTGTACCCGAACTCGCAGTTCGAGAACACGGGCACCGAAGAGGCACCCGTGTACAAGTACGCGAGCCCCGTCGCCGGCACCACCGGATCGGCGAGCGACACCCAGACCAACGCGAAGATCGTCGACGGCGAGATCTACGTCAACAACGGCTTCTGGGACACGTACCGCACCGCGTGGCCGCTCTACTCGCTGCTCTACCCGGACGTGACGGAGAACCTCGTCGACGGCTTCGTGCAGCAGTACCGCGACAGCGGTTGGATCGCGCGCTGGTCGTCGCCGGGCTACGCCGACCTCATGACCGGCACCAGCTCCGACGTCGCGTTCGCCGAGGCCTACCTCGCCGGCGCCCTGAGCACCGAGACGGCGCTCGAGGCGTACGACGCGGCGGTGAAGAACGCCACCGTGCTGCCGGCATCCAACGCCGTCGGCCGCAAGGGGCTCGGGCAGTCGATCTTCCTCGGGTACACCGAGGCGTCGACGCACGAGAGCGCCTCGTGGGGCCTGGAGGGCTACATCAACGACTTCGGCATCGCCGAGATGGCGAAGAAGCTCGCCGAAGACCCGAACACCCCGGCCGACCGCGTCGCGCAGCTGCAGGAGGAGGCCACGTACTTCGAGGCCCGCGCCGAGCACTACGTCGAGATGTTCAACCCCGAGGCGGGCACCTTCACCTCGCGCAACGCCGACGGCTCGTGGACCACGGGCGCCGACTTCGACAAGAAGGCGTGGGGCGGGGCATTCACCGAGGCGAGCGCCTGGACCTTCGGATTCCACGCTCCGCACGACGTCGACGGTCTGGCCGCGCTCTACGGCGGCCGGCAGGGTCTGCTCGACGTGATGCACGCGTTCCTCACCGAGCGCGAGAAGGCCGACTACTCGGGCATCCACGAGGCCCGCGAGGCGCGCGACGTGCGCCTGGGCATGCTCGGCATGTCGAACCAGATCGCTCACCACATCCCCTACGTGCTGGCCGAGGCCGGCGACCCGTCGGGGGCGCAGGAGCTGATCCGCGACATCCAGGACCGTCTGTTCATCGGCGACGACATCGGCCAGGGCTACCCCGGCGATGAGGACAACGGCGAGTTCTCGGCCTGGTACGTCTTCTCGGCGCTCGGGTTCTACCCGCTCGAGGTCGGCTCCGGCGACTACACCGTCGGCACGCCGCTCTTCGACAGCGCGACGCTGTCGATCGGCGACACCGAGCTCGTGATCAACGCCCCCGGAGCATCCGCGGGCAAGGATTACGTGGCGGGCGTCAGCCTCAACGGCACCGCCGTGACCGAGACCACCTTCGACGGCGACCTGCTGCGCGAGGGCGGACGGCTCGACTTCACGATGAGCGACAGCCCGTCGGCGTGGGGTGCGAAGGATCTCGGCGAGGAGCTCGAGACCCCGAAGACCCTGGTCGACGCCACCAAGCCGGGCCGTGGAGTTCTCGCGGCCACCGACGGCACCCCGGTGGGATCGCTCGTCGATGACAACATGAACTCCAAGGTCACCTTCGGGGGCAAGACCGCCGAGCTCGTGTGGACCTCGCAGTCGGGCCCTGTGTCGATCGGCCAGTACACGCTCACCAGCGGCACGAAGGCGAACGCGCCGTCGAGCTGGACGCTGGAGGGCTCGCTCGACGGCACGACGTGGACCGAGATCGACTCGCGCAAGTCGCAGTCGTTCCAGTGGGACACGCAGACGCGTCCGTTCACGGCGGCGAACCCCGCCGGGTTCACGAGCGTGCGGCTGACGATGACGACGGATGCCGACGCGCTCGCACTGTCGGAGGTCGAGCTGTTCGCCTCCGCCGCGGCCGCCGACGGCCTCTCGATCTCGGCCGGCGCTCCGCAGCGCGTGGCCGTGGACACGGAGTTCACCGGCTCGCTCGCGACCATCGTGGGCACCGAGACCGAGGCGTCGGGCTACGACGTCACGGTCGACTACGGCGACGGCACGAAGGTCGACGACGTCACCCTCACCCGTGACGAGCTGGGCGGCTGGAAGGTCAGCGCCCCGCACACCTTCACCACCCCCGGCACCTACTCCGCGGCGATCACGGTGCGCGACTCGAACGGAGCGGTCGCCCAGACGACCGCCACCGTCGAGGTGTTCCGCGACGAGTCGCTGACCGGCGCCTTCAACAACGTCTGCATCGGCGACCTCGGGGTCACGGCCGCGAACTGCGACTCGCAGGGCCACGGCTACTTCCGCGACAAGCTGGCGGCCGACGGTTTCGTGCAGGGGCAGACCCTGACCGTGCCGAACACGACGCTCACGTACGACCTGCCGGCGATCCCCGCTGGTCAGCCCGACAACATCACGGGCGAGGGTCAGACCGTCAAGCTGTCGCTGGGCGACGGTGCGACGCAGCTCGCGTTCATCGGCACCGCGACCGAGAGCAACCGCGACTCGCAGGCCACGCTGAACTTCACCGACGGCACCACGCAGACGGTGACGATCAGCCTGGGCGACTGGGTCGGAGCATCCGGCAACCCCTACAAGGGCAACACCGTGCTCACCATCTCGGAGGGTCGCCTGTCGGGCACCGGTGCCGAGTCGGGCGGAGCCAAGAACACGGCCATCTACGCCACCGCCCCGATCGCCCTGGCGGTCGACGGCAACGGTGCGCCGAAGGTCGTCGAGTCGCTCACGATGCCCGATGAGCCGGGCGAGCTGAACGACGGCCGGGTGCACATCTTCGCCATCGCCTCCGACGGCGACCGCGCGGCTGCCGCACCGCTCGAGGTGACGGCCGGCACGGTCGACGGTCAGATCGCGGGTGAGGAGTTCGCCGCGACGCTCGCGACGATCACCGGCGGTCAGGGCGAGACATCGGCGAACGTCAACTGGGGAGACGGCTCGCCCGTGGCCCCGGCGGAGGTCGTCGACGGCACCGTGAAGAGCACCCACACGTACGCCACGGCGGGCACCTACACGGTGACGGTCACGGCCGACGACGGGGTGACCTCGGCGGATGCCCAGCTGCAGATCACGGTCGTCGACCCCGAGCCCGTGTACACCCCGGAGATCCAGGCGCCGACCGACACGGTCGCACCGGGAGACACCGCGGTCATCACCGGTACCGGCTTCGCTCCCGGCGAGAACGTGTCGGTGCGCATCGACGACGAGGCGCCGGTGGTCGTGAAGGCCGACGGTGACGGGGGCATCCGTGCCGAGGTGGTCGTGCGGGTCGATGCGATCGACGGGGCCCACCCGGTGGTCGCTCTCGGTGACGTGTCGAAGGTCGAGGCGCGGGCATCCGTGCAGGTCGCCGTCGACCCGACCGCGCCGCGCAACACCTCGGTCGCGCTCGCCGCAGGCACCGACGACCCGGTCGCCGGCGAGTCGGTGGCGCTGATCGCGACGGTCAAGCCCGCGGGTGCGGCCGGCAAGGTCGAGTTCCTCGAGGGCGAGCAGATCGTCGGATCCGCCGAGGTCACGGGCGGCACGGCCACGGCCGACGTCGTGATCGCGACCTCGGGGGCGCACACCTACATCGCCCGCTTCGTGCCGGCCGACGAGGATGCGTTCCGCGCATCGGAGTCGTCGCCGCTGACGCTCGACGTGCGGAGTGCTCCGGTGCTCGAGGCCGAGATCACGGTCAGCGCGAAGAGCGTGGTGCAGGGCGGAACGGTCGAGGTCATCGGTCGGGGCTTCGCGGCGGGCGAGAAGGTCTCGCTCACGCTGAACTCCGAGCCGATCCTGCTCGACACGGTGACCGCGGGTGACACCGGCGCCTTCCGCGCCGCGGTCACGATCCCCGCGAACGCCCCGGTCGGCGACCACACGCTGGTCGCCCTCGGAGCGGACTCGGGCCTGTCGGCCGAGGCGGCCCTCGCGGTCACCGCGGCTCCGGGCGCCGGCGGTGGCGGACTCCCCGCCACCGGTGGAACGGTTCCCGCCGCAGCCCTCGTGGCGCTGCTCCTGCTCCTCACCGCGGGAGGCGTGCTCGCCGCACGTCGCCGCCGCGTGGAGTCCTGACCCCTCCCCATCCCCAGAAATGAAGAGGCCACCTTCCCGCCCCAGGGGAGGGTGGCCTCTTCGCTGTGTGCGGGTGGCGCGCGGTGGTCAGACCGACCGGAGGGCGCGCGGGGGTCAGACCGAGCGGAGGGCGTGCGGGGCGTTGTTGAGGCGTTCGCAGCCGTCGGCAGTGAGCACGACGATGTCCTCGATGCGCGCACCCCACTCGCCGCCGAAGTAGATGCCCGGTTCGATGCTGAAGGCCATGCCCTCGCGCAGCACCAGGTCGTTGCCGGGGGCGATGTACGGCTCCTCGTGCACCGAGACTCCGATGCCATGGCCCGTGCGGTGGAGGAAGGCATCCCCCAGGCCGGCATCCGCGAGCACCTGCCGGGCCGCCGCATCGACCTCGGATGCCGTCGCCCCCGGGCGCGCGGCATCGACGGCGGCCTGCTGCGCCCGCACGAGCACGGCGATGCGTTCTGCCGCCTCGGGCGACGGCTCGCCCACCACGTAGGTGCGGGTGCTGTCGGAGTTGTAGCCGCTCGGCACCGCTCCCCCGATGTCGACCACGACCACGTCGCCGTCTGCGATCATCCGATCCGACACCTCGTGGTGAGGGTCGGCACCGTTCGGACCCGACCCGACGATCACGAACTCGACGGTCTCGTGGCCCTCGGCGACGATGGCGGCGGCGACGTCGGCCGCGACCTCGCGCTCGGTGCGGCCGGCGCGCAGCCACTCGGGCACGCGTCGGTGCACGGCGTCGATCGCGTCTCCGGCCCGGCGCAGCTCCGCGACCTCGGCCTCATCCTTGATCATGCGTCCCTCGCGCAGCACGGGCGTCGCGAGTTCCAGGCGCACGCCGAGACGCTCGCCGATCGGCACGACGTGCAGGGCGGGAAGGGCATCCGACACGCCCACCCGCGCGGCCGAGCCGACCGCGGTCGCGACAAGGTCGTAGGGGTTCTCGCCGTCGACCCAGTCGGTGACCGTCAGCCCGAGCGACCCGACCGCCGTGCTGCGCACCTTGGCGAGCTCCATGCGGGGCACGACGACGGTCGAGGCGATGCCGGGGCCGAGCACGAGCGCGGTCAGACGTTCGATCGTGTCGCCCTCCACGCCCACGAGGTACTGCAGGTCGGGTCCGGGGCCGACGATCACGGCGTCGAGCCCGGCGTCGGCAGCGAGGGCGGATGCCCGCTCGAGACGGGCGGCGTACACGGCAGGGGTGAAGGGCGGGGTGCTCACCCGCTCCACGCTACTCCGACGGACGCTCAGCCGACGGCGAGGCGGATGCGCTCGGTCAGGGTCTTCCGGTTCGCCGCCGTCAGCTCGAGCAGGGCGTACGCGGTCGGCCACATCGTGCCGTCGTCGAGGTTCGCGATCGGCTCGAACCCGAACGTGCCGTAGCGCACCTTGAACTTGCTCGCCGGCTGGAAGAAGCACAGCACCTTGCCGTCCTTCCCCCACGCGGGCATGCCGTAGTACGTGCGCGGCACGAGGTCGGGGGCGACCTCGCTCACCAGGTCGTGCAGGGCGAGCGCGAGCTTCTTGTCGTTCTCGTCCGAAAGTTTGTCGACGGCCTCGCGCAGGTCGGCCTCCCCGGCGGCGCGCTGCTCTTCGGGCGACTTTCTCGCACGCGATCGCTTCGCCTTCGCCTCTTTCGCCGCGGCCTGCATGGCCTCGCGCTCTTCGGCGGTGAAGTTCTTGGTGTCTTCGGCCACGGTCGGCTCCTTCGCTGCAGGTGGATGGCGGCGCACCGGGGAGACGTCGCGCCCTCTCTCATGATGACGCGAGCGATGCGCGGTCGTCCAGGGGTGCCGCTCCCGCGCACGGGCCGGCGTCACATGCGCATTTCCCGGGATGAACGGGGGATAGTGTGAGCGCATGGACCTGCGTGTCGCGGCGTACGCGGTCGTCACCGATGACGACGACCGGCTGCTGCTCGCGCGGTGGATCGAGGGTCGCCGCGTCGCGTGGACGATGCCGGGCGGCGGCCTGGAAGACGGAGAGTCACCCGAGGATGCGGTGCGCCGCGAGCTCCGTGAGGAGACCGGGTACAGCGTCGAGGTGGGCGAGCTCCTCGGCATCCATTCCCGCGTGATCCCCGCCGGGCGCCGTGTGCACAAGGCCGACGCCCCGTTGCACACGCTCCGCATCGTCTACCGTGCCCGCGTGCGCGGCGGTCGCCTGCGCTTCGAGACCGACGGCTCGACCGACATGGCCGGGTGGTTCACCCGCGCCCAGGTCGCGCAGCTGCAGCGCGTGAAGCTGGTCGACATCGCGCTGCGCATGGCCGGCATCTTCTGATCCCGACCCGACCGTCGCCCCGCGCCCGCCGAATAGGATGAGATCCGGCGGGGATGCGAGGGATCGACATGCACGACATCATTGCGCAGACGCTGCTGCAGAGCGGCGCGGTGCGGGCCGACCAGCTCGATGCGGCGGTGGCCGCCGTGGGCGAGGGGCCGCAGCTCTCGGCGCATCTCCTGCAGGCGCAGCTGATCACGCCGACGCAGCTCGCGCACGCGGTCGCCACGGCCCGCGACCTGCCGTTCACCGACATCGCGAACCGCGAGCTCGATCCCGAGATCGTCGCGCTCGTGCCGGGTTCGCTGTGCCGGCGATACCAGCTCATCCCCCTCGAACGGCGTCGGCGCACGATCGTGGTGGGCATGGTCGATCCGACCGACATCATCGCGATGGACGACGTGCAGTCGGTGACCGACATGACCGTGCAGCCCGTCGTCGTCAGCAGCGACGGCCTCCGGCAGGCGTTCGAGCGCTACCTGCGCTCCGATGAAGAACTCAGCGACCTGTCCGAGCTGCTGGGCGAGACCGCCGCGCCGGGCGCCACGGCGTTCACCGAGTCGCTGGACGATGCCGACAGCGACGCCCCCATCATCCGCTTCGTCAACCTGCTCATCACCCAGGCGATCAACGACCGCGCGAGCGACATCCACATCGAGCCGGGCGAGCACCAGCTCACCGTGCGGTTCCGCATCGACGGCGTGCTGCACGAGATGCAGCGCGCCGACCGAGCGATCCAGGACGGTGTGATCTCGCGGCTCAAGATCATGGCATCCATCGACATCGCCGAGCGGCGCCGCCCGCAGGACGGCCGCATGTCGGTCTCGCACGAGGGTCGTCAGGTCGACCTCCGCGTCGCGACGCTGCCGACGGTGTGGGGCGAGAAGATCGTCATGCGCATCCTCGACAACTCCGGCACGGCGCTCGCCATGAGCGACCTGCACTTCGGGGCTCGCAACGAGGCGTCGTTCCGCGACGCGATCGGCCGGCCGCACGGCATGGTGCTCGTGACGGGGCCGACGGGGTCGGGCAAGTCGACCACGCTCTACACGGCCCTGACCACGGTCGCGAACCCCAGCGTGAACGTCATCACCGTCGAAGACCCGGTCGAGTACCGCATCGCGGGCATCAGCCAGGTGCAGGTCAACCCGCGGGCGGGGCTGACGTTCCAGTCGGCGCTGCGCTCGATCCTGCGATCCGACCCCGATGTGGTGCTGGTCGGCGAGATCCGCGACCACGAGACCGCGAACATCTCGATCGAGGCGGCGCTCACGGGCCACCTCGTGCTGTCGACCCTGCACACCAACGATGCGCCGAGCGCGCTGACGCGCCTGATCGAGATCGGCAGCGAGCCGTTCCTCG
Organism: Microbacteriaceae bacterium PS02344; assembly: GCA_029959905.1. Taxonomy (GTDB): domain Bacteria; phylum Actinomycetota; class Actinomycetes; order Actinomycetales; family Microbacteriaceae; genus Microbacterium. Next base: position 9,946 of record JASCNZ010000033.1, on the reverse strand, counting down.
TCGCCACGGCCCTCACCGCCGTCGTGGCGCAGCGGCTCGCCCGTCGCCTGTGCCAGAAGTGCCGGGTGCCGGTGACCGAGTCGGCGGCGGTGCTCGCCGGCATCGGGTTCCCGCACGACCCCTCCGATCCCCCGACCCTGTACCGCGCCGGCGGATGCACGGCGTGCTCGGGTACGGGCTACCGCGGGCGCATCGCCGTGCACGAGGTGATGACGGTGACCGAGGAGCTCGAGCAGATGGTGGTGTCGAGCGCGACGGGTACCGACATGCGCCGCGTCGCCCTGCAGCAGGGCATGACGAGCTTGCGCGATGACGGCTGGTCGAAGGTCGCCGAGGGCCTCACCACGATCGAGGAAGTGCTGCGCGTCACGATCTGACGGCGGCGGGGCCTGAGTCGTCGGCCAACGGATGCTCCACCGGCGGGCGGATGCTCAGCCCGAACCGAGCTCGCCGTAGATGGTGAAGATCGGCAGGTAGAGCGAGATCACCATGCCGCCGATCAGGATGCCGATGCCGACGATGAGCACCGGCTCGATGGTGGAGGTGAGCTGCGAGGTGGCCGTCTCGACCTCGCTCTCGTAGAACTCGGCGATGCTGGTGAGCATGTCGGGCAACGACCCGGACTCCTCACCGACCGACACCATCTGCGACACCATCGGCGGGAACACCTCGGCGTTCGCCAGTGGCGCCGCGAACGAGCGGCCCTGCCGCACCGACTCCTGCACGGCGAGCACCGCCTGCTCGACCCGGTGGTTGCTGCTCGCCTCGCCCACGATCGACAGCGCCTGGATGAGCGGCACACCGGCGTTGAGCATCATCGACAGGCTGCGGGCGAAGCGCGCCACCGCGATCTTCGTGTTCAGCGGCCCGAACACCGGCAGCTTGAGCTTGAGGGGGTCGACGACACGGCGCACGCGCTCGGTGTGCTTGTTGCGCACCCACCAGATCCATCCGCCGATGCCGAGCACGGCCAGCAGCGGCAGGATCCACCCCATCTGGTTCGAGAGGGTGACGATGATCTGGGTGGGCACGGGCAGGTCGGAGCCCAAGCCCTCGAACATGTCCTTGAACACGGGCACGACGAAGGTGACCATGGCGAGCACGCCGAGGATGGCGATGATGAGCACCACGATCGGATACGTCGTCGCGGCCTTGATCTTGTTCTGCAGTTCGGCCTCGCCCGCGTAGGTGCGGGCGATGGACTGCAAGGATTCGCCGAGGAATCCACCGGTCTCGCCGACTCGGATGATGCTCACCATGAGGGGCGGGAACACCTTCGGCTGGTTCGCCATCGCCGTCGAGAGCGCGGCGCCGCGCGCCACCTCGGACTGCACCGTGACGAGGGCCGACGGCAGCACCTTGTCTTCGGTCTGCTCCGAGAGGATGACCAGCACCCGCAGCAGCGGAAGGCCGGCGTTGACGAGACCTGCCATCTGCTTCGCGAACACCGCGAGCGACTCGGTCTTCACCCGCTTCTCGAACCCGGGGATCGTGATGTCCTGGTTCAGTCCGGTCTTCGAGACCTCGACGACCTCGAGCGGGATGAGCCCCTGCGCCCGCAGCTTGGCGACCACGGCGCTCTGCGACGCGGCCTCGAGCGTGCCCTTCACGATCCGCCCCTGGGCCGAGTCGGCTGCGCGGTACGAGAACTCCTCGGTGACGGCCATGGCTACTGCGTCCAGCCCAGCGTCTTGTGCTCGTCGGCGTGCATCGTCCAGGCATCCGCATCGAGCTCGCGCGGTCGCACCCGCACGTCGTCGAGGTCGCGCGGGTCGGCGGCGAACGTGCGCGCGACCTGCTGCGAGACGATGCCCTCGCTGACGAGCCGCTTGAGGTCCTGATCGAGGGTGTGCATGCCCTGGCCGGAACCCGCCTGCATCGCCGAGTAGAGCTGCGCGACCTGTCCCTCGCGGATCAGGTTGGCGACGGCCGGGGTGTTCACGAGCACCTCGGTGGCGATGGTGCGGCCGTTCTTCTGCGCGAGGGGCAGCAGCGACTGGCTGAGCACGCCCTGCAGCGTGTCGCCGAGCTGCGTGCGTACCTGGTTCTGCTGGTGCGCGGGGAAGGCGTCGATGATGCGGTTGATCGACTTCGCCGCACCCTGGGTGTGCAGGGTCGACAGCACGAGGTGGCCGGTCTCGGCCGCCGACAGCGCAGTCTGGATCGACTCCGGGTCGCGCAGCTCGCCGACGAGGATCACGTCGGGGTCCTGACGGAGCACGCGGCGCAGTGCCTCGGCGAACGAGCGGGTGTCGCTGCCGATCTCGCGCTGGTGCACGAGCGAGCGCTTGCTCGTGTGCTGGAACTCGACTGGGTCTTCGAGGGTGACGATGTGCGCGGGCCGCGTCTCGTTGATGATGTCGACCATCGCGGTGAGGGTGGTCGACTTGCCCGAGCCGGTCGGACCCGTCACCAGCACCAGACCGCGGGGGCGCAGGGCGAGATCGCGGGCGATCGCGGGGGCGCCCAGCTCGTCGAGCGAGAACGCACGCGTCGAGATGAGGCGCAGGGCGACGGCGGTGTGCCCGAGCTGACGGAACACGTTCACACGGAAGCGCCCCACACCCTCGACGGCGTACGCCAGGTCGACCTCGCCGTGGTCGTCGAACTCGCGCGCCTGGTCGGTGGAGAGGATGCCCCGCAGCACCGCGTCGAGCCAGTCGCCCGGCAGCGCGAACTCGATTCCCGGCACGGGGGTCAATGCGCCGTCGACGCGGATGAGGGCCGGATGATCGGCCGTAAGGTGCACATCGGATGCGCGCTCCGCCGCCGCGCGGGTGAGGAGGGCGTCGAGGGTGAGGGGCTGGCTCATCGGATTCTCACTTCTGCAGCAGTACGAGGCTGCGGGCGTTGACGGTCAGGCGGAGCTCGCCCTCTTCTTCGGTCAGCACGGCCTGTTCGATCGTGAGCAGGCGGTCGTCGTCGCGGAGCGCGTCGAGGAACCGGGCCGCCTGCGCGGCATCCCCCAGCGTCACCACGAGCGTGAACGGCACCATCTGCCGGGGGTCGACCTCGACCGGCGCCGGGGTCTCGGCGGTGGTGCCGTCGGCGGTCGTCGTGCCGTCGGCAGTCGCGTTCGGATCGGCGGCGGGGTCGGTCGCTCCGTCGGCCGGATCGGTGGTGCCGGTCGAGGCGGTGGTGCCGGTGCCGGTGGCGTCAGTGGTGGCGGCGTCGGGAGCCGCAGCGGTGCCCTCGGGGTCGGCGGACGGCGGCAGCCACGTCTCGGCGTCTGCCGCCGTGATCGTCTCGACGAAGACGCCTGTTGTCTCCACCGCCTCGCCGATGAGCTCGAACACCTCGTCGTTCAGCGGCGTCGCAGGGATCTGCGCGCGCAGGGCTGCGAGCTCGCGTTCCAGGTCGCCGAGCTGCGTCTGCTGGCCGCGCAACGTCTCGACCTGGATGTCGTAGACGTCGTTCGTCGCGGCGATCTCGTCGGCCTGCTGCTCGGTCGCCCGCGACTGGTTGAACGTGGGCAGGGCGACGAGCAGGATGCCGAGGGCGAGGATCACGACGACCGCGAGCCCTCCGGCGAGGTTGATGAGCTGGCGTGACAGGGTCATCCCTCGTCCTCCTCGGTGGCGGGTTCCGGTGCGTAGCGGCCCGAGTAGGCCTCCTGGTCGGTCAGGATGGTGAGCTCGTACCGGTAGTCGTTCCCGCTCTCCTCGTACCGCACTTCGCGGCCGTCGGCGGCGAGGATGCTCGGCAGGGGGCGAATGTTCCGAATTGCAGGCACGATGTCGAACGGCACCGGGCTGGAAAGCGTCAGCAGCACCGTCGCGCCGGGCGCGCTCGCCGCATCGGCGGCATCCGGATCGGGACCCGCCCCCGTCGTCACGTCGAAGCCGACGATCCGTACGTTCGCGGGCAGCGTCTGGCCGACGGCGTCGATGAGCCGCGCCCACTCGAAGTCGGGGAGCATCGCCTCCGTGCGGAAGGCCTCGAGGTCGTCGAGCGTGCGAACGGTGTCTCCGACCTCCGACAGCGCGGCGATCTCGGCGATGCTCGCATCGGTGCGGGCCCGCTCCGCGGCGAGTCGCGTCTCGGCGACGATCCGCAGTGCCATGGCGCCCGCGATCACGAGCACCGTGACGAGGGCGGCGGCGAGCAACCCGATCCCCCATCGGCGCAGCAGACCGCGGCGGTACCGGCGTTCGAGTTCGGCGGCGGGCATCAGGTCGACGCGGGGCATCCCCCCGACGACGAGCACCGATCCGGGTGTCGCGCGGGCCATCAGATCCCCTCTCCGAAGACCACGCCGAGCGTGCCGACGAGGTCGAGCGCCGACTCGGCATCCATCGGGGCCTTCATCGTGGCGAGCGACGCGAGCTCGACGAGGTCGACGCGAATACCGAGCAGCTGGGCCAGGGCGGCCTGCACTCCGGTGATCGCCGCGCCGGCGCCGCTGAGATGCACGCTCGTGACCGGCGCCGCACCGGGACGGCTGTCGGCGAACTGCACGGTGCTCTGCACCCGGCGCACCATGTCGACGACGGCCGGGTCGGTGGCCTCGGCGATCGCGAGATCGCCCCGCATCGACGCGCGCGACCGCAGGGGTGCCACGTCCGACAGCGAGGGTGGGGTGAAGGTCTCGACCTCGACCTGCTCGTCGGTGTCGTCGCGCTGCGCCTCGGCCCGCGCGCGGGCCGCCGTCGTGGGCACGTCGATCGGGATGATGCGCACGAACAGGGGGATGCCGTCGCGAACGACCACCACGTAGGTCGTGTGGTCGGTGATGTGCACCATCGCGACGGTCTCCCCGGCTGCCGCGCGCACCGCGGCGATGCGGGCGAGGCCGAAGGGCATCAGGTCGACGCTCTCGACCTCGAGCTTGGCCGCGGTGAGCGTCGACACCAGCTGCTCGACGGTCTCGGCGACGGCGGCCACGAGCAGTCCCGTCACCTGGTCGCCCGACTGGGACGCCGGGTAGAAGTCGAGCACGGCCTGGTCGATGGGCACGGGCAGCAGGTCCTGCACCTGGAACGGCAGGGCCTGGCGCAGCAGTCGCGGATGCATCGCCTGCGTCGTGTATTCGCGCACCAGGATGCGGCGGCTGCCGAGGCCCAGCACGACCGAGCGGCTCTTGAACCCGGCACGTGACCAGAGCTGCCGCACGGCGAGGGTGACGGCCTCGGGGTCGAGCACCTCGGAGTCGTGGGCGGCGTCGGGAGGGAGCGGGACGGAGCCGGCGGCGAGCAGCACGGGCACGCGGCCGGTGCGCACCTCGACGGCGCGCACGCTCTCTTCGGTGATCTCGAGACCGATGACGGTGCGGGTCACGGGGTGCCTCGTCTCTCGTCGCATTCGCGGGGCGGGGCGGGGTTCATGCGTCGACTCCGATCAGTCGCAGATACCAGGCCGCGAGCGGGTCACCGGCGACGATGCCGATCCATGCGCCCAACAGCATCCAGGGTCCGAAGGGAATGGCCGTGCGGCGGCCGGCGCTCCCCCGTGCGAGCAGCACGATGCCGACGATGCCGCCGACGACGAACGCCGCGAAGGCCCCGACGACGAGCGGCCCGGCCCCCAGCCAGCCGAGCACGAGTCCGACGACGGCGGCGAGCTTGACGTCTCCCCCGCCCATGCCGCCGGGGCGCACGACGCTCAGCAAGAAGTAGAAGAAGAAGAGGGCGACGGCGCCGAGCGCGGCGCGCAGCAGGGCCGCGAGGTCGCCGTCGACCAGAGCGGCCGCGGCGAGGAGTATTGCGATGACCGCGAGCGACGGCAGCACCACGGCATCCGGCAGCCGGCGGGTGTCGAGATCGATCGCCGCGAGGGCGATGCCGGCCGCCGCGAACCAGGCGTAGGCGGCGAACAGCAGGATGCCCGCGACGATGTTCTCGGGACGCAACGCGAGCAGCACCCACGCCGCGACCCCGGCGAACGCGAGTCCCGTGCCGAGCTCGACGAGCGGGTACCGGCGGGAGATGGGTTCGCGGCAGGCCGCGCACCGTCCGCGCAGCGCGATCCACGAGACGACGGGCACGTTCTGCCACGGACGGATGGCCGCCTCGCACCGCGGACAACGGCTGTCGGGCAGCAGCGACGCGCCCACGGGCACGCGCGCGACGACGACGTTGAGGAACGACCCGATCACGAGGCCGAGCAGACCGGCGAAGACGACGAGCACCGGGGTCATGGGATGTCCCGCTGCGAGATGAGCGCACCGACGGTGCCGCCGCTCGGCGTCGACGGGATGGTCGACGTGGGCGATGAGGGCATACCCGGCAGCGCGATCGGCGAGCCGTAGAACTGGATGCCGCCGCCGTAGTTGAACTTGCCGCCGTAGAACGAGCCCTTCCAGGTGTCGTTGCCCATGCCCGCGATGTCGATCGTGCACGGGGTGTACGCCATTGCGGTGATCGCGGTCGTCATCACCGTGCCGTTGATCTTGATGTTGCCCGCCCCGCCGGCACAGGTCACGGCGTCGTCGTCGACCGTGTCTTCGACGATGAACCACACCCGGGGCGGCGTGGTGACCCCGGGCGCGGCGGTGAAGGTGAGCTTGGTCAGGTCGTAGCTCTTCGCGAGCAGCACGAGGTCGCTCTTCAGCTCGACGACGGGCGCGGTGCCGCTGTTGGAACTGAGGTTCGTGCAGGCGCGGGCATCGAGGATGGTGGGCGTGGTCGCGGCGCCGAGCGACTTCCAGCCGTCGGCCGGGTAGCTGTTGAAGTACGCGCACGTGTTGTTGCCGCTCCCCGACGCGGCGAGGGTGCGCGCGGTGAAGGTGCCCCCCTCGTACGGCTGCCAATCGCTGAGCTTGTACTTGTAGTCGAACCACTTGGCGAAGGTGGGTGCGGCGGGGGGCGTGACGGTGTCGGGACGGGAGATTCCGCCGGTGACAGAACCGCTGTCCTGCGTGAGGTTCTTGCTCTTCGGCAGAGTGAGCCCGCCCGCGATCTTCGCGCTGCCGAGAGAGACGTCGCCACCGGACGACACGTTGCCGCCGATGGTCTTGCCCTCCCAGCCGAAGGCGATTCCGCCGCGCGCGTCGACGATCCCGCCGACCGATCCGCGAATGATGTTCGACCCCGAACCGGCCAGGGTCAGGCTGCCGCCGACGCGGTCGACGCCGTTCGACATGTCGGCCTCTCCCCCGGCGACCACCGAGCCCGTGATGTCGCAGTTGCCCTTGCTGTTCAGGTCGCCGGCGAGGACGAGATTGGCGGGGATCTTGGCCATGCAGGTGAAGTCGCCCGAGGGGATGACGATGCTCAGCAGCGATTCGTCGAGCGGGTGCGTCAGCACTTCCTTCGTGAAGGTCGTGTCACCGAAGAAGATCATGTCGGCGCCGGTGCCCGCCGTGCCCGACGAGTAGCTGAAGGTCGCCTCGGTCTTGGTGCGTCCGCCGTTCTCCCCCGTGCCCGTGACCGTGAAGGTCACGCGTCCCGACCCGCACACGCTCGTCACGCGGAATTTCGGGGGCGTCGTCGACGCGATATCCATGCCGCAGGCCTGTCCCGTGCGTTTCGCCTCGGCGAGCCCGGTCGCGAGGCCGGCGTCGGCAGCGGCCCGGGACTGCGCCGTGTCGCGGCTGCCGGCGAGTCCCGAGGTGGTGTTCGTCACGATGGCCGCGAGGGCGAGGCCGGTGATCGTGAGTACGAGCATGATCACCAGCACGGAGACGAGGGCCGACCCCTCGTCGCGGATCTTCACCAGCATGCGGGGATCGTCCCTTCCGACTTCGCCTGCGCGGTGGCGGCGGAGGTGATGTTCACGGATGCCTCGCCGACCGTCACGCGGTAGCCGATCGACACCGAGTCGGTGCTGCTGAGCACGAACGGAGAGCCCGCGGCCTTCGTGCCGACGACGCCCGTCGCCAACACCGCCCACCCGGTGGTCGCTGTGCCGACCGGAATGGCCGCGGCGGATGCCCGGTACCGCAATTCGCCCGACTGCAACACCCACGCGCGGCACTCCCACTGGCTCGCCCCGGTCGCCACGACCGCGCGCAGCTGCGCCCCGTCGACGCGTACGAGCGCGGCGTTGCGCACCGAGGTCTGCAGCGACTCCGAGACGACCTGGGCCGTACCGGTGGCGGTGTCGCGATTGCGGGTCTGCTGACCCGCGGTGAGGGTGGTGGCGAACAGCGTCGCGAGCAGCCCGAGGAACAGGGCGCTGAGCATGATGTACATGATGAGCTCGACGAGCGTCATGCCGGCGTCGTCGGCGACGGGGTGCGCGACGCGAGGACGGGTGGTGGGGCGGCGCGTGGTGGCGGAGCGGCGCGGGGAGGCGGTCATCATCACGCCTTCACGACCAGGATGCGGGTGGGCAGCGTGACGAGCGGCTTCGACGGCTCGCCCGTGCGGTAGACGCGCACGGTGACGGTCACGGTGCCGGGATAGGTCGCGGGGCAGGAGCCCACCGCGACGTCGGCGCTGAGGCCGGTGGCGGCGGGGTCGACGACCCCGGTGCGCGGCAGCGCCGTGCGGGCCTCGCCGCATCCCTTCGACGCGGTGGCCGTGGGGAACGCGGCGCGAATGGGCGCGAGCTGCGCGTTCGCGAACGTGTTGGCGCTCGCCAGCGTGCGGTTGCCTGAGCTCGTCTGGGCGACGCCGATCATGAGCGGGAGCACGGCGAGGGCGAGCACCGCGAGCAGGAACATCGCGATGATGACCTCGACGAGACTGAAGCCGTCATCAGCCGTGGGGGGACGGATGGTCGGGCTCCCTTCTGGAGAGGGAGTGCGGGGTGGAGACGACCGCACCGGGCCGACGTGGGGAACGCCGACCCGGTGCGATTCGCGAGGTGGATGCCTTAGCAGCCCGGGCCGGCGGGCTTGACCTTCGCGGCGTCGGTGTTGTTGGCCGTGACGGTGACGCAGATCGATCCGACGTCACCAGCCTTGTACTTGGTGGCGTCGAGTGTCACCGCAGTGACATCGCCCTTCTTAAAGTTCGAGGTGAGCTTGTCCTGGATGACGGTCGCAGTCGCCGCCGCGCCGTTCGTTGCTGCTTCAGTGGCCGCCTGCGTGGCCGCGTTCGCCGCGACCGTGTTGGCGGCGTTGTTGCGAGCATCCTGCTGGACGTTGAGGAAGATCGGGATAGCGATCGCGGCGAGAATGCCGAGGATCACGACCACGATGATGAGCTCGATGAGCGAGAAGCCGGCGTCGCCGTTATCCTCGCGCTGTGCCTTGTGCGCCTCGACGGCGCGGCGGATGGTTGCACGCATAAGGGGGTTCCTTCATCTCCGGTTGTGGGGACGGGCGCGGAGATGTTTCGCGCACGCCGGAGCGTGACGAACGAAGGGCCTCCCCTGCCCGGCGAGGTCGTCACATGTGGGGGACGACGGCCTCGCAGGACTATATGTATGCCCTCGCATGATGCGATGTCAAGAGACCCGCCGAAGCGTTTTCCAGCCGTGATGAGAGCGGTCTCGGTACACCGCTTTTCCTCGTATTCGAGCGAGTTTCGCGGGCAAACGCTATAGCGCTCTCGGGGGCCGACGAGCGCTCACCGGGGCTGTCAGCCGCGGGGCTTCTCCGGCTCGGAGATGTCGGCGACGGTGGCGCCGTAGGCGGCGATCAGCGCATCCGCATCGACGAACAGACTGTGTCCGTGCGCGCCCGCTCCCATGGCGATGCGGCGCCCGACGATCGTCTCGTCGGCGTAGACGGGCCAGTCGTTCGTGCTGCCGATGGGCACGATGGTGCCACGCTCGTAGCCGGTGGCAGCGAGGGCGAGCTCCGGCTCGGGGAGGCGCAGCTTGTTCACGCCCACGACGGCGCGAAGCTTGGGCCACGAGATCGACCGCCCACCCGGCACGAGAGCGAACAGGTAGGTGTCGTCGGAGCGCTTGACCACGAGGGTCTTGACGATGTCGGAGGGCTGGAGGCCGAGCAGCTCGGCGGCCTCGAACAGGCTCCCCGCCTCCGGGGGGGGGGGCGGGGGGGGGTGGGGGCCCCCCGGCGCCGGGGGGGGGGGGTGGCCGCCGGGGGGGGGGG
>JASCNZ010000032.1 GCA_029959905.1 Microbacteriaceae bacterium PS02344 | reverse complement strand
CCGCACAACTTCGGAGTCGCCGTGCGACTCGCCGCCACCGCATCCGATTGCCCGGCGTGTCGAGCCGGCGCTCCGAAGTTGTGCGATGGGGCGGGGCGGGGAGGTTGTGCGGGCGGGGAGGGGAAGTCATGCGACGGGGCGCCGGAACTCAGTCGCGCTCGGGGGTGTGCACCCGGGCGAGGAATCGGTCCGTGCGCGGCGACGGCCCCCGTGGGTCGGCCCGCGATACGACGACCGCGACGGCGGTGGCGAGCGGGATCGTCCAGGCGGCGGGTTGCGCGAGGTAGGGTGCCGCGACGCCGACGCCGCCGACGGCCGCGTGCACGAGCATCGCGAGCGCGCACGACACCCCGCCGGTCACCATGCCTGCCACCGCCCCGCGTGCCGTGAGTCCTCGCCACCACACCCCCAGCAGCACGACGGGCGACAGGGTGGATGCCGCGACCACGAACACCACGCCGACGCTCGCGACCAGACCCGCCGGAGCGGTCAGCAGTGCGACGCCGAGCGGCACCAGCGCGCACAGCGCGGCGGAGAGCCGGAACGAGCGCACCGATCCCGAGAACACGTCCTGGCTGATCACCCCCGCGAGCGACACCACGAGCCCGGCGGTCGTCGCCAGGAAAGCCGCGAAGGCCCCTGCGACGATGAGCGCCGTGAGTACTTCGCCGACCGCTCCCGGGAACACGCGCGACGGCAGCTGCAGCACCACCGTGTCGGCGAGTCCGGGCTGCGCGAGGTCGGGAGCCGCGATGCGGGCGAGCAGGCCCATGCCGCTCGACACGGCGTAGAACGCGCTGACCATCACGATGACGATCACGGTCGTGCGCCGGGCTGCCACCCCGTTCGGGCTCGTGTAGAAGCGCACCAGCACGTGCGGCAAACCCATCGTGCCCAGCAGCAGCGCCAGTAGCAGGGATGCGGTCTCGTAGGCGTCGAAGGCCGACGGTCCCGCCTCGGCGGGGAACACCAGCGCCGGGTCGAACTCGTGCGGCCCGCCGCTCAGGGCGAAGGCGATGAGCACGAGCGGGACGAGCAGGGCGACCAGCTTCACCCAGTAGTGGAACGCCTGCACGTAGGTGATGGCCCGCATGCCCCCGGCGGCCACGGCGGCGGCGACGAGCACGGCGATGGTCACCGCGCCGACCCACTCGGGAAGCCCGGCGACGACGACGAGCGTGATGCCCGCGCCGTGCAACTGCGGCACGATGTACAGCCATCCGATCACCAGCACGGCGATGCTCGTCACGCGTCGCGCGACGGGCGACTCCCACCGCGCCTCGACGAAGTCGGGGATCGTGTAAGCCCCGCTCCGCCGCAGGGGTGCGGCCACGAAGACGAGCACCAGCAGGTACCCCGCGGCGTAGCCGATCGGGAACCAGAAGCCGCGCGCCCCGTCGAGCAGCACGAGTCCCGAGAGTCCGAGGAAGGTGCCCGCCGACAGGTACTCGCCGCTGATCGCCGACGCGTTCCACACCGGGCGCACGGTGCGCGAGGCGACGAAGAAGTCGTCGGTGGTGCGCGAGATCCGCAGGCCGTAGACGCCGATGAGCACCGTCGCCGCCACCACCAGCGCGATGCCGACGAGGTCGAGCGCGGCGTTCATCCGCCGTCTCGCAGCGCGCGGTACCGGCGCTCGTTGCGGGCCGCCGTGCGCACGTGCAGCACCGCGAACACGATGATCACCGGGTAGAACGCGAACGCCTGCAGCACCCACGACAGCGGTACCCCGGCGATCACGATGCCGTCGATCTCGGGGATCAGCGCGATGACCAGCGCCATCGCGATGACGACCAGCACGAACCCCGAGATCGTGCCGAGGGCGAGACGCAATTGGCTCCGTCGCAGAGCGCGGGCGTACACGGCATCGGCCTCGTCGACGGGCGCCCCGGGCAGAGCGATGCCGCGCGTCTGCGCCGACGGGCGGCCGGGCGGGGCATCCGCTGTTACCCGCACCCGTTTCGGGGTCTCGGTCATCCGGCCTCCCCGCGCAGCAGGGCCTCGCGCACACCGGGCACCAGCCGACGGCTCACGGGCAGCACCGTCTCGCCGATCGAGACGGAGGGCTCGGCCCCCGAGAGCCGCGCCCCGGTGACCGCCGACGTGCGCACCAGCGTCGACCGGTGGATGCGCAGGAACCCCGCCTCCGCCCATCGTGCCTCGAGCTCGGAGATCGGGATGCGCACGAGGTGCCCCGCGCCGTCGCCGCCGTGCAGCCGGGAGTAGTCGCCCTGGGCCTGCACCCAGTGGATCTCGCTGCGTCGCACGAATCGGACCGACGCACCGAGGGTGACGGGCAGCACCTCGTCATCGCCGCCGGGCGGGGGGCCGGCGCGTTCGACCACCCGATCGACGGCCTGCCGCAGTCGCGCCCCGCGCACGGGTTTCAGCAGGTAGTCGACCGCGCGCAGCTCGAAGGCCTCGACGGCGCGCGCCTCGTCGGCGGTGACGAAGACGACCGCGGGCGGGTCGGCGAGGGCGAGCAGCGAGCGCGCGAGATCGGTGCCCCGCAACCCCGGCATGTGGATGTCGAGGAAGGCGATCCGCACGGAGCGTTCGGTCAGCAGTCGCAGGGCCTCGGCGCCGTTGCGGGCGGTGACGATGTCACCGACCCTCTCGTCGGCGCGCAGCAGATGCACGAGTTCGTCGAGCGCCGGTTCCTCGTCGTCGGCGACGAGCACGTCGATCATGGCCGCACCTCAGTCGTCGTCCGGGTCGTTCCGCGGCTGCGACTTCGGCACCCGCATGCGCACCAGGGTACCCGCGCCGGTGTTCGTCTCGACCACCAGTCCGCCGTCCGGCCCGTATACCTGGCGGAGCCGGGTGTCGACGTTCCGCAGCCCGACGTGCAGGCCGTCATCGGCGGCTGTGAGGGTGGTGCGCAGAGCATCCGGGTCCATCCCGACGCCGTCGTCCTCGACCGTGATGACGGTGTGCGTACCCTCGTCGCGCGACACGATGCGCACCTCGCCGCCGTCGGCGCCCGGCTCGAGGCCGTGGCGCACCGCGTTCTCGACCAGAGGCTGCACGGAGAGGAACGGGATGACGGTGGCGAGCGTCTCGGGAGCGATCTGCAGCGTGACCCGCAGCCGCTCGCCGAAGCGGGCGCGCTCCAGGGCGAGATACGAGCGGATGCTCTCGAGCTCCTCGGCGACCGTCGTGAACTCGCCGCGGCGGCGGAAGGAGTAGCGCGTGAAATCGGCGAACTCGAGCACCAGGTCGCGGGCCCGGGACGGATCCGTCGTGATGAACGACGCGATCGCCGTGAGCGCGTTGTAGATGAAGTGCGGCGAGATCTGGGCGCGCAGAGACCGCAGCTCGGCCTCGGCGAGCTGCGTGCGCGACGCATCGAGTCCACCGAGCTCGACCTGCGCCGCGCACCACGACGCGACCTCTTCGGCCGCCCGCACCAAGGCCGCACGCACCGGAGCGGAGAAGGCCACGACGACGCCGATCACCTGCCCGTCGACGACGATCGGCGCGCCGACCCCCGCGACCTCCGCGTCGGTCGGCGCGGGGAACACCTGCCGCCGCCCCGACTCGCGCACCTGCGCGGCGATCCGCACGGCGGCGGCCTCCAGCCCCTCGATGGCCCCGTCCGACGACACGGTGCCGTCGTCGGCGACGATGGCGACGGCGGTGCTGCCCAGCAGCACCCGCAGGTGACGGGCGGCCGTCGACACCGTCGGCGACGAGAGTCCCGACCGCAGGTCGGGCGCCGCCAGGCTCGCATGGTGCAACGCCCGCAGTGCGGCGCGCTCCCCATCGCTGCCGAGATCGGTCGACCCGCGCCCCAGCCTCCGCGCGAGCAGCAGCAGCACCGTCAGGGCGATGCCGCCCAGGGCGCCGAGCACGGCCGCGAGAACGACGTCGGTCATGCCCCCAGCCTAGGCACGGCTGCTCAGCAGCATCGGGCGCCGGGATTGCGGTCCTGGTCGTCCATGCGCTGGCGCCAGAACTGGCGTTCGGTGAGCGGCTCCTCGTGCGGATGGTGGCGGCGGTGATGGGCGACGTAGGTCGCGTAGGCCGTGTCGCCCATCAGCGTCGTCATGTACCAGCGGATGCCCCGCCCCACCCGCGCCACGGCACCGAGCAGTGCGCGCAGCGGGGTGGGGGCGGCATCCGTGCGATGGATCACCATGTCAGTGGCTCGAGACCTTGCGCTCGTCGGCCAGGATCGGCTCCCACTTCTTCTCGAGCTCGCGCTCGTCGGCGTTCGGCAGGAACCCGGCCGGGGCGAAGCGCCGCGAGGCGACCGGCTCGTCCTCGGTGTTCTCGCCGCCGCCGTTGCGGACCGCTTTCACCGTGGTGATGATCGCCGCGATCATCACGATCACGGCGAGCGTGACGAAGATGATCGACAGCGTGCCCTGCACGGCCGTGTTGCGGATGACCGCCTCGAGCACCTTCGGTTCGCCGAGCGACGTGTCACCCGTGTTCAGCGCCTCGAGGTAGCGGAAGTGGTTCGCCCAGTATCCGATCGCCGGCACCGGCGAGAGGATCTTGTAGAGCGACGCCGTGACCGTGACGACCGCGGTGAACGCGAGCGGCAGACCGATGATCCACAGCCATTTCACGTAGCTCCGGCCGCGCTTCGCGACGATCGCCAGCACCACGGCGAGCGCGATCGCGGCGAGCAGCTGGTTGGCGATGCCGAACAGCGGGAAGAACGTGTTGATGCCGCCGAGCGGGTCGGTGACACCGAGGATGAGGATCGCTCCCCACCCGGCCACCATGATCGCCGTGCAGATCCACACTCCGGGGCGCCACGAGACGTCGCGGAACTTGGGGAACCACGCGCCGATCGAGTCCTGCAGCATGAAGCGCGCGACGCGGGTGCCGGCGTCCACCGCCGTGAGGATGAACAGCGCCTCGAACATGATCGCGAAGTGGTACCAGAACGCCATCAGCGCCTGCCCGCCGAGGGCCTGCTGCATGATGTGCGCCAGGCCGAGGGCGAGCGTCGGGGCACCGCCCGTGCGCGAGACGACCGTCTCCTCGCCGACCGCCGCCGCGGTGCTCGTCAGCATCTCGGGGGTCAGGTTCACGCCGGTCAAGCCCAGCGAGTTGACGAACGCCACCGCCCCCTCGACCGTGCCCTGCGTCGCCGCCGCCGGCGCGTTCATCGCGAAGTAGATGCCCTGGTCGATCGAGATCGCGGCGACGAGCGCCATGATCGCGACGAACGACTCCATGAGCATCCCGCCGTAGCCGATGAAACGCGTCTGGCGCTCCTTCTCGACGAGCTTGGGCGTGGTGCCAGAGGCGATCAGCGCATGGAATCCCGACAGGGCGCCGCACGCGATCGTCACGAAGAGGAACGGGAAGAGAGGACCGGCGAACACCGGCCCCATGCCGTTCTCGCCGAAGATGCTGACCGCCGGAACGGTGATCTCGGGGCGCACCAGGATGATGGCCCCCGCGAGCATGACGATGACGCCGATCTTCATGAACGTCGACAGGTAATCGCGCGGGGCGAGCAGCAGCCACACCGGCAGCACCGCGGCGACGAAGCCGTAGATGATGATGCCCCACGCGATCGTGGTGCGGTCGAGGTGGAAGATCGCCTGACCCCATTCGGTTCCGGCCACCCAGCCGCCGCCGATGATGGCGGCCATGAGCAGCACGAAGCCGATGATCGAGACCTCGGTGACCTTGCCGGGGCGCAGGTAGCGCAGGTAGACGCCCATGAAGAGCGCGATCGGGATGGTCATCGCGACCGAGAACACGCCCCACGGGCTCTCGCCGAGCGCGTTGACGACGACGAGGGCGAGGATCGCGACGATGATCAGCATGATGAGCAGCGACGCGATGATGGCCGCGGTGCCGCCGAGCTTGCCCAGCTCCTGTCGCGCCATCTGGCCGATGGTGCGACCGCCGCGGCGCATCGAGAAGAACAGCACCGTGTAGTCCTGCACGGCGCCGGCGAGCACGACGCCGACGATGATCCAGATCGTGCCGGGCAGGTAGCCCATCTGCGCGGCGAGCACGGGGCCGACGAGCGGCCCGGCACCGGCGATGGCGGCGAAGTGGTGGCCGTAGAGCACGCGACGGTCGGTGGGGACGTAGTCCTTGCCGTCCTGCTTCACCTCGGCGGGGGTGGCCCGACGGTCGTCGGGTCGCGTGATGTACCGCTCGATCACCTTCGAATAGAAGCGGTAGCCGATGAGGTACGTGCACACGGCGGCGAACACGAACCAGATGGCGTTCACGGTCTCGCCGCGCACGATGGCGAGCATCACCCAGGCGACGCCGCCGAGCAGCGCGATGGCGGCCCAGAGCAGGATCTTCGGGAGCGTCCAGCGACGGCTGCGCTCATGCTGCTCGTCGCTGAGGGCGACGGGAGGGAGGGACGGATCGGTGACGACGACGGGATCGTCGTCGACGGTGCCGGCGCCGCGGCGGCGCGACGAAGGTGCGGTCATGGGGTTCTCCTCGGGGTACGCGTCGTTGCGTCTTCCCACGGTAGGAAGCAGACGCGCGCGGCGCCGGGCGGCCCGGCGTGCGGTGCGACGAGCGGCATCGCCTCTGCGACGAGCGGATGCCGCGGCATCCGCTCCTGGACGCCACCCAGGAGAGCGTCCGAGGTCGCGGATACACTCGGCCCGGTGCCCTCCTCCTCTTCCGTGAACGCCCCTGACTCCTTCGTCCGCGTTCGGGGAGCGAACGAGAACAACCTCCGCTCCGTCGATGTCGACATGCCGCGCGATCGCATCGTGGCCTTCACCGGCGTCTCGGGATCGGGCAAGTCGTCCCTGGCGTTCGGCACGATCTTCACCGAGGCGCAGCGACGTTATCTCGAGTCGGTCGCCCCGTATGCCCGACGTCTCATTCAGCAGGGGCACGATCCGCACGTCGACTCGATCTCGGGGCTGCCGCCGGCGGTCGCCCTGCAGCAGCGGCGTGGTGCACCCAGTTCCCGGTCGAGCGTGGGCACGGTGACGACGCTCTCGAACTCGCTGCGCATGCTCTTCTCGCGCGCAGGCACGTTCCCCGAGGGGTTCACCACCCGCCTCGACTCGGATGCCTTCTCGCCGAACACCGTCGCGGGCGCCTGCCCCGAGTGCCACGGCATCGGCGTGGCACACACCGTCACCGAGGACTCGCTCGTGCCCGACCCCACGCTCAGCATCCGCGACGGGGCGATCGCCGCATGGCCGGGTGCCTGGCAGGCGAAGAACCTGCGCGACATCACGATCGCGCTCGGCTACGACGTCGATCGACCGTGGCGCGAGCTGCCCGCCGCCGACCGCGAATGGCTGCTGTTCACCGACGAGCAGCCCGTGGTGCAGATCACCCCACAGCGCGACCGCGTGGCGAAGCCCTACAACGGCACGTTCTGGAGCGCGAAGAAGTACGTCTTCCACACGCTGGCCGACTCGAAGAGCCAGATGATGCGCAGCAAGGTGCTGCAGTTCGTGCGCTCGGGACCCTGCCCGTTGTGCGGCGGCACCGGACTCCGGCGCGAGGCGCTCGCCGTCACGTTCGCGGGCCGCTCGATCGCCGCGCTCAACGCCCTCCCCCTGACCGAGCTCGCCGAGGTCATCCGCCCGACCACACGACTCACCGAGGTCTCCCCCGCGCTGCCCACCACCCTGTCGGGCGAGCGCACCGACGTCGCCGTCGCCCTGACCACCGACCTGCTCGCCCGCATCGAGGTGCTCACCGATCTGGGGCTCGGTTACCTCGGCCTGGGCCGGGCGACGACGACCCTGTCGCCCGGCGAGATGCAGCGTCTGCGGCTCGCGACCCAGCTGCGCTCCGGCCTCTTCGGCGTCGTCTACGTGCTCGACGAGCCGTCGGCGGGGCTGCATCCCGCCGACGCCGAGCAGCTGCTCGACGTGCTGCAACAGCTCAAGGACTCCGGCAACTCGGTCTTCGTGGTCGAGCACAACATGGACGTCGTGCGCCGTGCGGACTGGATCGTCGATGTGGGTCCGGGCGCCGGCGAGGGCGGCGGCCACGTCCTCTACAGCGGCGAGGTCTCGGGTCTCGCCGAGGTCGAGGCATCCGTCACGCGGCCGTTCCTGTTCGACGATGGCAGCCGGACCTCTGCCGCTGGTCGAGAGCGGCGCGAGGCGACATCATGGCTCACGGTCGAGGGCGTCACTCTCCACAACCTCGTCGATGTCGATGCCTCGCTCCCGCTGGGCGCGCTCGTGGCCGTGACGGGCGTGTCCGGATCGGGCAAGTCGACCCTCGTGAGCCGGGTGCTGCGCGACGTCGTGCGCGCGCACCTGCGCTCCGACGACACCCTCGACGAGATCGACGACGCGACGGACGCCGAGGGGGAGGGCGACGAGCGCATGCTCGCCGAGGCGACGCTGCCGGATACCGGGGCCGACACGCTGACGGTGCGACGCGTGCGGGGTCTCGAGCACATCGACCGTCTCGTACGGGTCGACCAGAAGCCGATCGGTCGCACGCCCCGCTCGAACCTCGCCACGTACACCGGGCTCTTCGACGCCGTGCGCGCCGCGTTCGCCCGCACCGATCTCGCCCGCGAGCGCGGCTACGGTGCGGGCCGCTTCTCGTTCAACGTCGCCGGCGGCCGCTGCGAGACCTGCCAGGGCGAGGGATTCGTGTCGGTCGAACTGCTCTTCCTGCCCGGCAGCTACGGCCGCTGCCCCACGTGCGACGGCGCCCGGTACAACGCCGAGACGCTCGACGTCACCTATGAGGGGCGCACGATCGCCGACGTGCTGTCGCTCACCGTCGAGCACGCGGTCGACGCTCTCGCCTCGATCCCGGCCGCGGCCCGGAGTCTGCGCACGCTCGTCGACGTCGGGCTGGGATACCTGCGGCTCGGCCAACCGGCCACCGAGCTCTCGGGCGGCGAAGCGCAGCGCATCAAGCTGGCGACCGAGCTGCAGCGGGTGCGGCGCGGGCACACCCTCTATCTTCTCGACGAGCCGACCACGGGCCTGCACCCCGCCGACGTGCAGCGCTTGCTCGCACAGCTGCATGCCCTCGTCGACTCCGGCGACACGGTGGTCGTCGTCGAGCACGAGATGGACGTCGTGGCGGCTGCCGACTGGGTCATCGACCTCGGACCGTCGGGGGGAGACGCGGGCGGACGCGTGGTCGCCTCGGGCACGCCGGAGCAGGTGGCAGGGGACGCCGCGAGTCGCACGGCACCCTATCTCGCGGCGCGCCTCGGGGCGTGACCCGCGGTCTTCGCACCCGCGGCGTTGCGGCGCATTTGCACGGCGCCCCCGCGACCGCGTCGCAGGGGCGCGCAACTAGGCTGGAACCGTGGCCCGAACCCCTGCTATCCCTACGCGCGTGCTGCTCATCTGCGCCGCGATCGGTGTCGCCACGGGTCTGGTCGGAGGGGTCGCGGGTTGGATCACGCCGCTCGTGCTGGCGAGCCCGCTGCTGTTCCTCTACGGTCTCGTGCTGGGTTCGCATGTACTGCCGGGCATCGTCGCGCAGGAGGTGCTGCGCCGCCCCCTCGTCGCCCTCATCACCCACGTCATCGCCGCGCTCGTCGCGACGGCGTTCAATCCGGCCTGGGCGCTGCGATTCCTCGGCACCGCCCTGCTGTTCGGCGCGATCCAAGAGGGTGTCGCCGCACTCACCCGCTACCGGGCGTGGGGCGCCTGGCGGTTCTTCGTCTCGGCGGCGCTGATCGGCGTCGTCGTGGCCGTGGCCGTGTTCTTCGCCGCGCACCTGAGCACGCTGCCCCTCTGGGCCCAGATCGCGTACCTCGCGGTCTCGGTGCTCGGCCCGGTCGCCTGGACGGCGATCGGCCTCGCCGTCGGCACGGCCCTGACCCGCGCCGGCGTCGCCCGCCGCTGACCCGCCCCGCCCTGCAGCGCGAGGGGTCGAGACACGCGTATCCGCGCCTCGCCACGCGGCCTTCTGCGACCTTTCACGCGCGCCGAGACCCGGCCGGACGGCAGGTAAGGCTGGACTAACCTGAAGGGGTACGTTCCATCGACCCGGGGTTCCGCCGTGCGCCCATCCGCGCCTCTCCTCCGCGTGCGTGATCTCTCGCTCACCCACGCCGGTGCGGCGCACCCCTCACCGGGCGACGTGACCTTCGACATCCACCCCGGCGAGGTCGTGCTCCTGCTCGGTCCGTCGGGGTCGGGCAAGTCGACGCTGACGCTCGCCCTCAACGGCCTCATCCCCCACGCCCTGCCCGCCACCATGACCGGCACGGTCGAGGCGGGCGGCGTCGACACCGCCGCGTCGTCGACGCCCGAGCTGAGCACCCGGGTCGCGATGGTCTTCCAGGATCCGGATGCTCAGATCGTCACGGGCACGGTGTTCGACGAGGTGGCCTTCGGGCCCGAGAACCTCCGCGCGCCGGTCGACGAGGTGATCGCCCGCGCGGAGGACGCGCTGCGACGCGTGGGCCTGTGGGAACGACGCGCCGAGAACCCCGACCGCCTCTCCGGCGGCGGTCGTCAGCGCCTGGCGATCGCCTGCGCCCTCGCCCTGGGGTCGCCGCTCATCGTGTTGGACGAGCCCACGGCCAACCTCGACCCGCAGGGCATCGACGACGTCTACGCCGCGCTCGCCGACGTCGTGGCCGCGGGCGACCGTGCGGTGCTGCTCGTCGAGCACAATCTCGACGCCGCGATGGGGTTCGTCACCCGCACGATCGTGCTCGACCGCGAGGGACGCGTCGCCTTCGACGGCCCGGCTCGCGACATCCTCCGCGGCCATACCGACGAGCTGGTCGAGATGGGCGTGTGGCTGCCCGCGGCGACGCTCGCCGCACTGCGATTGCGAGACGAGGGCATCCGCTTCGACCCCCTGCCGCTCACGCCCGACGAACTCGCCGCGCAGCTGCCCACGGCATCCTTCCCGCTCGCGACCCTCGGCGCGGATCCGATGCCTCGAACGGCGCCGGCCCCGCGCGAGGGATCCGCCCACGCAGCCGCCACCGACCCGCTCATCCGCGCACGCGCTCTGACCGTTCGGCGGGGGCGCACCGAGATCCTGCACGCGGTCGACCTCGACGTCGACCCCGGCACCCTCACCGCGATCGTCGGCGCGAACGGTGCCGGCAAGACGACGCTGATCCACGCGCTCGCCGGCGTCGTGCCGCCCCCGCGCGGGCGGGTGTCGATCGACGGACTCGACCCGGCGAGCGCCTCCCCTCGGGAGTTGGCGGCGCGCATCGGCTTCGTCTTCCAGAACCCCGAGCACCAGTTCATCGCGCATACGGTCTTCGACGAACTCGCCCACGGTCTGCGCCTGCGGCGCACCGCCGAGCCCGAGGTCGTCCAGCGCGTCGACCGGATGCTCGAACGATTCGGTCTCGCGCACAAGGCCGAGGTGCATCCCTTCCTGCTGTCCGGCGGAGAGAAGCGCCGGCTCTCGGTGGGCACCGCCCTCATCTCGCGGCCCGCCGTGCTCGCCCTCGACGAGCCGACCTTCGGACAGGACCGCGCCCGCGCCGCCGAGCTGCTCGCGCTGCTGCAGGATCTGCGGGCCGAGGGCACCACCATCGTCATCGTCACGCACGATCTGCAGCTCGTCGCCGAGCAGACCACCCACACCGTGGTGCTCGCCGGCGGCAGGGTGCACGCCGCCGGTCCCACCGGCGATCTCTTCCGCGACGACGCCGTGTTCGCCGCGGCCGGGTTGCGCCTTCCCCCGGTGCAGCGGGTGCTCGCGCGTCCCGGGCGGAGGGCCGAGGCATGAGCGCCACCACGGTCGACCCCTACGCGCGGGCGACGGCGACGTCGGCGTACCAGTTCCTCTACGGCCTCAATCCGCTCGCGAAGGTCGCGGCGTTCGTGCCCGCCATGGTGCTGCTCGTGTTCGTGCGCGATCTGGTGACCCCCGCTGCCTTCCTCGCGCTCGCCGTCGTACTGCTCCTCGTCGGCGCGCGGATCACGTGGCGACTGCTGCTGCTCCTGGTCGCGCTGCCCCTCGGCATGGCCGTGATCGGGCTCAGCTTCGCTCTGTGGGTCGACACCGCGCGGGTCGACGGCACCGTGCCCGTGCTGAGCGTCGGCGACTGGACGCTGTACAGCGGCGCGCTGATGCTCGGCCTCGCGACCGCGCTCCGACTCGGTGCCATCGTGGCTCTCGCCCTCGTCGGCGGACTCACCACCAACGGCCCCGACCTCGTGCGCGCGAGCATCCAGCAGCTGCGCGTGCCCTACCGCATCGGCTACACGGCCCTCGCCGCTTTCCGCTTCGTGCCGCGCTTCGGGTACGAGCTGTCGGTCATCCGCGCTGCGCACCGGGTGCGCGGCCACCACGGCGGGCGCGGACCGTTCTCCCGCCTCGCCCGCGGCTGGGGCTACATCGTGCCGCTGCTCGCCGGAGCCATCCGGCACGCCGAGCGCGTGGCTCTGGCGATGGACTCCCGCGCGTTCGGCGCGCATCCGATCCGCACCGAGAGGCACCTCGTGCCGTTCCGTCGCCGCGACGTGGTCTTCCTCGCGCTCTCGCTCGGCGCGACCGCAGCGATCTTCCTGGTCGCCTCGCCCTGGCATCCCTCCGTCTGACGGCGGGACCGGTCACAGCGCGAGGTGCAGGCGCAGCGACTCGTCGAGTTCGCCCATCAGCTCGGACGGCACCCATCCGACCGGCCGCACGATGCGCGCGACCGCGATCGTGCGAACCTGCTCGGCCTGCGCTTTCGAGTCCACGCCGAGCCCGGTGACCGCCGCCGGCAGCAGTACCTGGAACGGCAGGATCCGCGCGACGTTCGAGGTGACGGGCACGACCGTCACCGTCGCTCGGTCGTGGCGCAGAGCAGCGGTGTTGGCGGTGTTGTTGCTGACGATGACGGCCGGACGCGTCTTCGCCGCCTCGGCTCCCACCGCCGGATCGAGGGAGACCACCACGATCTGCCCGCGGCGCAGCAAAGGAACGGATGCACCGCTCACGCTGTCGCGAGCCCGTCGCCGGTCGCCGCATCCCACTCGTCGTCGTACCCATCGGCGAAGGCCTCGGCGTACGCGTCGGCGAGACGACTCTCGCGCAAGAGCGCCACCGCATTCTGAACCGCCGCGGATCGCGTGGCGTATCGCTTCATCGCCACCTCTGCGTCGAGGAAGGCGAGGTCGCTCGCACTGAGGCTGAGACTCACCTTGCTATTGGTCATGACGCGATGCTACCCGGGTAGCAAGAGTGTTGCCACCCGGGTAGCACGACCGCTCAGCGCTTGCCGGCGATCTGGCGCCCGACGATCTCGCGCATGATCTCGTTCGTGCCGCCGTAGATGCGGTGCACGCGTGCGTCGAGGAAGGCCCGCGCGATCGGGTACTCGGTGATGTACCCGTACCCGCCGTGCAACTGCACGCCGGCGTCGAGCACCTCCCATTCGCGTTCGGTGGCCCAGAACTTGACCTTCGCGGCCTCTTCGGCCGACAGCGTGCCCTGCGAATACGCCAGCAGTGCCCGGTCGATGTACGCCCACAGCGCGTCGACCGTCGTCGCCATGTCGGCGATGGTGAAGCGGCTGTTCTGGAAGTCGATGATGCGTTCGCCGAAAGCCTCGCGGTCCTTCGTGTACGCGATGGTCCAGTCGAGGGCGGCCTGCGCGGCGGCGGCGCCGGCGACGCCGATCGAGAGGCGCTCGAGCGGCAGGTTCATCATCAGCTGCACGAAGCCCCTCCCCTCCACCCCGCCGATGAGGTTCTCGTCCGGCACGAACACGTCGCTGAACGAGAGCTCCGCGGTGTCGTGGCCCTGGAAGCCCATCTTGTGGAGCTTCTTGCCGTGGTCGAAGCCCTCCATGCCGTTCTCGAGCAGCACGAGGCTGAAGGCATCCGGTCGGTTGCCCTCGCCGGTCTTCACGAACGTCACGACCAGGTCGGCCGTCGCGCCCGACGAGATGAACGTCTTCGCACCGTTGACGATGTACCCGCCGTCGACCTTGCGGGCAGTCGTCTTGATGCCGCGCAGGTCGCTGCCCGCTCCGGGCTCGGTCATCGCGAGGGCGCCGACGACCTCGCCGGTCGCCATCCGCGGCAGCCACTTCTCCTTCTGCTGCTGCGTGCCCATGTGCACGAGGTAGGGCACCGCCAGGTCGTCCTGAATTCCGAACGCCCCGGCGAGCGACCCCGCTCCAGCGGCGATGATCTCCTCGTTGACGATGGCCCGGAAGCGGTAGTCCTGCAGCATCCCCGCACCGCCGAACTCCTCGGGCACCGAGAGGCCGATGATCCCGGCCTCGCCGGCGGCGAGCATGGTCGCGCGATCGACCTCTCCCGCAGCGTCCCAGCGCTCGATGGCCTCGTGGCTCACGTGGCGCTTCGCGAAGTCCTTGACCAGCTCGCGGAAGGCCTCGTGATCCTCGTCGTAGATGTCGCGTTCCATCGCGTCCTCCTGAATCTCGGCGTCGTTGCTCCTGGGGAGTCTATGCGCGAGGGCGCCGCCGAGACAGTCGATTGTGGGAATGCATCCCAGGTCGGGTGACACTGCGTACCGCCCTTGTGGGATGCCGCAACCGGACCGATCAGGGGGTGTAGGCGGGGGCCGGCGGGAGCCCGAAGAACTCCTCGAGCGTGTGGTACCCACCCTCGTGATAGGCCGCGGCGAGGTCGACGCCGACGTATCGCAGATGCCAGGGCTCTGGCGCATACCCGGTGATCGGCGACCCGCCGTCTTCGTACCGCACGATGAACCCGTACTGCCACGCGTTCGCCGCCACCCAGTCGCTCTGCGGCGTGCCGCCGAAACCGTCCAGACCGCCGCACGCCGACCCGCAGGCGACCACGTCGACGGCCAGGCCGGTCTGGTGCTCGGAGTGCCCGGGCCGGGCAGAGCCCGCGTCGGCCTCGGCCTGTCCCTGGTCGTGCACGTGCGAGGCGTATGTGGTGACCTGCAATCCGTACGACCGGTACCCGTTGTTCGCGCCGATCCTTCCGGCCTGGTCGTCGGCCGCGTCGGCCATCTGGCCGACCGCCGCCGCGACGTCGGAACGGACCTGGCCGGAGGGCGTGGTCGTCTGCAGCGGCACCTCGACGAGTCCGCTCGGAGCGAAGTCGGCCGGATCGAGCGGACGGAGCTTGTTGACCACGACCCATAGACGCGAAGGATCGCTGAGCGAGATGCACGGGGCGTTACCGGCGACCACCGCCGAGCGGAACGCCGCGCCCCCACCGAAACCCGCGATCACGGAGGCGTCGTCTCCGGCGGCGAGAGCCGCTTGCACGGCCTTCTCTGCGCACGGGTCGACGGCCGTCGTCTGACCGACCTCGACCGTCGGCACCTGCATCACCGCGATGGGTTCGGGCAGCGGCGACGATTCGACCGGGGCCGCCACGGGCGCGGAGGCCAGAGACAGCAGAACGCCCACGGCGGTCACCGCGACGCCGATGGGCAGGGCGGGACCGTGGATCGGAGAGCGCGGTGCCGCATGCTGAGCGTGCGGCGTTTCGGGCATGTCCTCCATTGTGCCCCGAGCGGCGGGCGTCCGCGGAGAACTGTCCACAGGCCGGACGCTTCTCGGATATTTCTTCGACGCCGGGTTGCATCGCATCCGTTCTTATGTTCGAATAGAGCATGCGTTGGCAGGGTCAGAAGCTCGAAGACACGGATGCCGCGGCCCTGCCCGGGCTCGAGAACCGATCGAGCGTTCTGCGATCGGTCACGACGCCAGAGTTCGCGGGGATGACGTTCCACGAGGTGCTGTCGAAGTCCGCCCTGAACCATGTGCCGGGGGCGTCGCGGATGCCCTTCGCCTGGACGATCAATCCGTACCGCGGCTGTTCGCACGCCTGCGTCTACTGCTTCGCGCGTGGCACGCACGAGTACCTCGACCTCGACGGAGGGGCGGACTTCGACTCGCAGATCGTGGTCAAGGTGAACATCGTCGACGTGCTCGAGCGCGAACTGCGCCGAGGCAACTGGCAGCACGAGACGGTCGCGCTGGGCACGAACACCGACCCGTATCAGCGGGCCGAGGGGCGGTACAAACTCATGCCCGGCATCATCGAGGCGCTCGCGGCGTCGGGCACGCCGATCTCGATCCTCACGAAGGGCACCCTGATCCGACGCGACATCCCCCTGCTGGTCGAGGCGGCGAAACGTGTGCCGGTCGACGTGCAGATGTCGATCGCCATGTACGACGACGACCTGCAGAAGGCGATCGAGCCGGGCACCCCGACCACCCAGGCGCGACTCGACACGGTGAAGGCACTGTCGGACGCCGGGTTCCCGGTCACGGTGTTCCTCATGCCGATCCTCCCCCACATGACCGACTCGGTCGAGGCGATCGACCATGCGCTCGCGCGCATCAAGGCGGTCGGGGCGCGCTCCGTCATCTACGGCGCCCTTCATCTGCGCCCGGGCGTGAAGCCGTGGTTCTTCCAGTGGCTCGGCGAGCACCGGCCCGACCTCGTGTCGTCGTACCGCGGGCTCTACCCCGGCGCCTCGGTCGAGGCCCCGAAGCCCTATCGGCAGTGGCTGGCGCGACGGGCGAAGCCGCTGATCCGGCTGCACGGGCTCGATGGCCGGCATGAAGACGACTACCCCCGCCGCGGATCGCGTGCGGGCGAAGGACACGTGCAGTCCATCTGGCGGCAGAACGACGATCAAGGTGGAGCGCGGGAGTCCACCACAGCCCCCGGCTCCGGCGTCAGTCCCGGCCCCGTGCGCACGACGCGGCGACTGACCCCCGGACGCGCGGCGACGGTGTCGTTCCTGCCGACGCGCTCGGCCCCGCCCGCGCAGCCGCGATTGTTCTGACTCCGGCATCGCGCGCAGCGACGGCACGCGCCGCGGGGGAAGCACGGGCCCCGCGGGCCGTGCCGTGGAGGGCAGCATTGGCTGGGCGGGCCGACGCTGGTGGCGGGCGCGGCGGGCGCATCGCATCACGCCGCGTAGGCTCGAGGACTATGGCCATCGGCTCCACCATCCACACGTTCGACGTGCAGCTCGCAGACACCGACCGCGGCGTCTACGAGGACTATGCGCTTCGCGTCGCGCGGCATCCGTCCGAGACCGACGCCTACATGCTCACGCGTGTGCTCGCCCACGGTCTCGAGTACGTCGAGGGCATCGCGTTCAGCGAGGGCATCTCGAAGACCGACGAGCCCGCCGTGCTCGTGCGCGACCTCACCGGTGCGATCACGGCCTGGATCGAGGTCGGTGCGCCCGACGCGGAGCGTCTGCACTACGGCAGTCGTCTGGCAGAGCGGTGCGTCGTCTATACGCACCGCGATCCCGACAAGGTCATGCTGCCGTGGGCCGGCAAGCGCATCCACCGCGCCGAGCACCTGCGCGTCTTCAGCTTCGACCCCGGCTTCATCGAGCAGGTCGTGCCGCACCTCGAGCGCCGCAACACCCTGACCCTCACCGTCACCGAGCAGGTGCTCTACCTCGACCTCAACGGCACCAGCCTCACGAGCTCGATCCACGAGCACTCGATCGCCTGACTCCCCCCGCCTGCCCCCGCCCGCACAACTTCGGAGATCGAGCGCGACACGCCGCGCCGACCGCCCTGCACTCCGGCGGGTCCCCCCAGAACTCCGAAGTTGTGCGCCGGTTCCGGCGCGAGGGGTCGAAAAAGGCCGGGTCGGCGGCAGCCGCCCCGGCCGTTACTGGCCTCTCCCCGCCGCGGGCGAAGCGCGCGAGCGGTCAGCGCTCAGTTCGTGAGGTCGGCCGCCGTGGGAACCCGACCGGCGATCTCCTCGATCAGGTCGTCGTCGAGACGCGCGTTCTCGAACGGCGCCTCGATCTCGGCCCGGTCGAGCAGTTCGGTCATACGACGCTGACGCTGCCGCGTGATGAGCGTGACGACCCGGCCGGAGCGACCGGCACGGCCGGTGCGGCCCGAACGGTGCAGGTACGTCTTGTATTCGTCGGGAGCGTCGGCCTGCACGACCAGGTCGATGTCGTCGACGTGGATGCCGCGGGCGGCGACGTCGGTCGCGACGAGCACGTTGACCCGACCCGAGGTGAGCCGCTCCAGGTTGCGCGTGCGCTTGGCCTGGTTCAGGTCGCCGTGCAGCGACACCGCGGGGATGCCGGCATCGTCGAACTGCTCGGCCAGCATCTCGGCGTACGCACGGGTGCGCGCGAAGACGAGCGTCTTGCCCTCGCGGTCGACGAGCGACGTGAGGATCTCGGCCTTGTCGCGGTGCTCGATCACGAGCACGCGGTGCTCGATCGTGCTCGACTCCTGGTCTTCACCGGCCACCTCGTAGACGGCCGGATCGACGAGGAACTCGTCGACGAGTGCCGCGACCTCACGGTCGAGCGTCGCCGAGAAGAGCAGCTTCTGGCTGCCCTCGGCGGTGTGACGCAGGATGCGCTGCACCGGCTCGACGAATCCGAGCTCGCACATGTGGTCGGCCTCGTCGAGAACGGCGATGCGGCAGTCCGAGAGGTCGAGCTTGCCCTGGTTGACGAGGTCCTCGATGCGTCCCGGGGTGCCGATTACGATGTCGACGCCCTTCTTGAGAGCTCCGACCTGACGCCCCTGGGGCACGCCGCCGTAGATCTGGGTGGTGAACAGACCCACGCTGCGGGCGATCGGCTGGATGGTGCGATCGATCTGCAGCGCCAGCTCACGGGTCGGAGCGAGGATGATCGCGCGCGGCGACCGACCGAACTCCCGACGCTTGCCGGCC
Source organism: Microbacteriaceae bacterium PS02344 (assembly GCA_029959905.1). GTDB lineage: Bacteria > Actinomycetota > Actinomycetes > Actinomycetales > Microbacteriaceae > Microbacterium. Next base: position 12,833 of record JASCNZ010000032.1, on the reverse strand, counting down.
TGCGACTGCAGCACGCGCTCGACGAGCGGCGCACCGAAGGCGATGGTCTTTCCCGAGCCGGTGCGCCCACGGGCGAGCACATCGCGCCCCTCGAGCACTGCGGGGATGCTCGCCGCCTGGATCGGGAACGGCGTCGCGGCGCCCATGTTCGCCAGGGTCTCGACGATGTTCGAGCCGAGACCGAGGTCAGCGAAGGTCACACCGTCGACCTCGACCGCGGCGACCGACTTCGCCTCGAGGCGCTCGTGCACGACGTCATCGGTCGGCTCGAAGGCGGCCTTCGGCTGGGCGTTCCAATCGCTGCGGTTCGGCCGCTCGTCGCGACGGGGCTGATCGGCGCGACGAGGACGCTCGGTGCGGTACGCCCCGCCCGTCGAGGGACGGCTGCGCTCGCCCGGCGCGTCGTACGAGCGCTGCTCGCGGTCGCGACCGAAGGCGCGGCGCGCGCGGTCGGCGTCGTAGGAGCGCTCCGGGCGCTCGGTGCGCTCGCCCGAGCGGCTGCGGTCTGCACCACGGTCGTCGCGACGGGGACGGTCGTCGCGGTCGAAGCGGGGACGCTCGCCGCCACGATCGAAACGAGGACGCTCACCGCCACGGTCGTCACGACGCGGACGCTCGTCACGCTCGAAACGAGGACGCTCACCGCCACGGTCGTCACGACGCGGACGCTCGTCACGCTCGAAACGAGGACGCTCACCGCCACGGTCGTCACGACGCGGACGGTCGTCACGCTCGAAACGAGGACGCTCGCCACCGCGGTCGTCACGACGCGGACGGTCGTCACGGTCGAAACGCGGACGCTCGCCACCACGCTCGAAGCGGGGACGCTCGCCACCACGCTCGAAGCGCGGACGCTCGCCCGCACGCTCGTCACGACGCGGACGGTCGTCGCGCTCGAACCGGGGACGGTCGCCGCCGCGGTCGAAACGCGGACGTTCTCCGCCATGCGCGTCGCGACGGGCACGGTCGTCGATCCGGCGGTCACCGGAGGGGCGATCCGAGAACCGGCCGCGGTCGGAGCCGCTCTCGAAACGCGGACGCTCGTCGCGGTGGTGCGGCGCCTCTCGGCGACCGGACTCGGCACGATTGCGGATGCCGCGGGCCTCGTCGCGGCCGGCGCGCTGCTGCGCGCCCCACCGCTGCTTCGGGGCGTCGGACTCGGCCTCCTCGGGGCGGTAGCCGCGGTGGTTCGGGCTGCGGCTCCCCGGGCGGCGGTCGTAGCCGCCGGTCGAGGAACGGCGGTCCGACGCATCCGATCGCACGCCGCGCTCGTCGCGACCGGCGCGCTCGTCGCGCGGGCCGGCGCCGTGGTGCCGGTCGTGGAAGGAGGTCTTCTTGGCGCCGAAGCGCGGCTCGAAGTTGCGGGCGGCGCGGCCGCCCTGGGGCTTCTTGTTCTTGGGCATGGTGTGTCTTTCGTTCTCGCACGAGAACAGCACGGCGCATGCGGAGACACCCGGGAAGACGGGTGCCGGACGCTCGAGGGCCGGGGCCATTCATGTGATGGTTCATGCGCACCGATGGGTGCTCACCATCGGCCCCTGGACTCACACTTCACACACATAAAACGTCCGCGCCCTGCGCGGGTGTCCGAAGCCGACCCCGATAGCTTACCGTCCGCCCCTGAGAAACCCCTCCATCGCCCTACGATGGCGGGATGAGCACCCCGACCCCCACCGGCATCCAGGTCGCGCTGCGTCGCGGCGACGTCACCGCGCAGATCGCCCAGGTCGGCGCCTCGCTGCGCGAGCTGAAGGTCGGCGGGATCGATCTCGTCTCGACCTATCCGCTCGACCAGCCCACCCCCGTGTGCGCGGGCGTCGTGCTCGCACCGTGGCCCAACCGCGTCCGCGACGGCGTATGGATCGACGAGGGGACCGAACGCCAGCTCGCGATCACCGAGCCGAAGCTCGGCAACGCCAGCCACGGCCTTCTGCGCTTCACCGCGTACGACGTCGAGCAGACCGACGATGCCGCCATTCTGCGCGCCCACATCGTGCCGCAGACCGGGTACCCCTATCTCGTCGAGACCTCGGTCACCTACATGCTCACCGACCAGGGCGTCGAAGTGACGCACGCGCTGACCAACCTGTCGGCCGACCCGGCACCCGTGGCGCTCGGCATCCACCCCTTCCCGACGATCGGCGGCGTCGATCCGCACGATCTGGTGCTGCGCGTTCCCGCAGCGACCGCGCTCACCGCCGACGACCGCAAGATCCCGACCGGCAGCGAACCCGCAGACCCCGCCCTCCGCTCCGGGGTGCGCCTGGGCGACGTCGACCTCGACACCGCGTTCACCGACCTCGATCGCGATGACGACGGCCGGGTGCGGGTGTCTCTGACCGCGCCCGACGGGCGGCGCGTCACGGTCTGGCTCGGCCCCGGTTTCGACTACGCACAGGTGTTCACGACCACGACGAAGTTCCCGGGCCTCGATCTGGCGGTTGCGATCGAGCCGATGACGGCACCCGCCAACGCCTTCAACAGCGGTGACGGGCTGCGGCGGCTCGCCCCCGACGAGACGTGGATCCTGCACTGGGGCATCACGCTCGACTGAGTCGCCGCGCCCACTCAGGACCGCCGCATGCCGAGAGGCCCCGGGGCGTCGGATTCGACGTCTCCGGGGCCTCTCGTCCTGAGGTGTTGTCGGCTAGAGCAACCCGCGGTCGCGCAGCTCGCGCCGAGTGAGGTGATGGTCGTCCGAGACGTTTGCCTCGTCCCCGGGCGCCGCCCCACCGGGCACCGCCGCTCCGACCGGCTCCGCGGCCCCGTCGATCTCGCCCGGACCCCGGGGGTCGTCGGTGCCCTTCGGCGCCCCGGCGTCTCCCGCTCCACCGGCTCGCCGCGCCTGCCGTCGCTCCCTGGCGCCCTCGACGAGGTTGTACAGCGTCGGCAGCACGATGAGCGTCAGCACCGTCGACGAGACCAGCCCGCCGATGACGACGATGGCGAGCGGCTGCGAGATGAACCCGCCGTGGCCGGTGATGCCGAGCGCCATCGGCGTCAGGGCGAGGATCGTCGCGAGCGCCGTCATCAGGATGGGACGCAGACGCTTCTCACCACCGGCCATCACCGCCTCGGCCGTCGACAGCCCCTTCTCGCGGTACTGGTTGACGAGGTCGACGAGCACGATCGCGTTCGTCACGACGATGCCGATGAGCATCAGCACGCCGATGAGCGAGGCGACGCCGAGCGGCACCCCGGTGACGATCTGCAGCAGGATCGCGCCGGTCGCCGCGAACGGCACCGACACGAGCAGCAGCAGCGGCTGCCGCAGCGACTTGAAGGTCGCGACCATGACCACGTACACGATGAGGATCGCGGCGAGCATCGCCAGACCCAGCTGCGCGAACGAGTCAGCCTGCTGCGAGGCGACGCCTCCCACCTCGGCGGTCGCCCCGGCGGGGAGGTCGACCGCGTCGAGGGCGGCGGCGACCGACACGGTGGCGACGGTGAGGTCGTCGGATGCCGGCGGCACCGTGACCGTCGAGGTGCGCTGTCCGCGCTCGGTCGTGATCGACGTGGGGCCGTTGCGCTCCTCGACGGTCGCGATGTCGCTCAGCGCGACCGGCCCGAGCGCGCTGGAGATCGTGAGGGCCCGGAGAGCGTCGAGCGTTGCGGGCGGTTCAGACGTCGCCATGTACACGGTGAGCGAGGTGTCGTCGATCTCGACGGTGCCGAGCTCCTGCGGGCGCATGGTGTTCGACACCAGCGCACCGACGGCGACCTCGGAGAGTCCGCGGGCGGCCGCCGCGTCTCGGTCGACGACCACGGCGATGTACGGCAACGAGGCGGCGAGGTTGTCGGTGACCTGGCCGATGCCGTCACGCCCGTCGAGCTCGGCGACCACGGCATCCGTCGCGGTCGAGAGGTCGTCGGCGTTCGACGCGGCGACCGTGATCTCGATGTCGCTGGATCCGAAGCCCGCCGACGATCCGACCGTGATCTCGCCGGCGTCGTCGAGGCTGTCGACCGCATCCTGCACCTCGGCGCGGAGCTTCTCCTGGTCGGCGTTCTCGTCGGTGAGGATCGAGTACGTCACCCCGGCCCCGCCGCCCGAGAAGGCGTCGCGCACGGCGGACCCGCTCGATCCGATCGAGGCCTGGACGTGCTCGATGCCGTCGATGCCGTCGAGCGCGTCCTCGACCTTCAGCGCCGCCTCCGACTTGGTCTCGAGGCTGGCCGTCGGTCCGAGGTCCTGCGAGACGGTCATGGTGTTCTGGCCGGAGTCGCCGAGGAAGTTCTGCTTCATCAGCGGGTACGCCGCGAGCGTCGCTCCGAGCACCACCACCGCGAGGATGACGGTGACGCCGGAGTGCTTCAACGTCCACCCGAGCACGGGGCGATACGCCTTCTGCAGACGCGTGGGCGGCGCCTCCGGCGACTCGGGGTCGATGGCCCGGCCGTCGGCGTCGAGCAGCGGCTTGCCGGGCTTGAGGAACCAGTACGCGAGCACCGGCACGATCGTGAGCGACACGAGCAGCGAGGCGATCATCGCGATCGACACCGTCATCGCGAAGGGCCGGAACAGCTCTCCGACCATGTCGCCGACGAAGACGATCGGCAGGAAGACGGCGACGGTGGTGATGGTGGATGCCGTGACGGCCATCGCCACCTCGCGCACGGCGAGACGGATGGCGTCGCCCTTGTCGGCATCGCCGACGTAGTGCCGCTTGATGTTCTCGATCACCACGATCGAGTCGTCGACGACGCGACCGATGGCGATCGTGAGCGCACCGAGAGTGAGGATGTTGAGGGAGTACCCGAACGCCTGCAGCCCGATGAAGGTGATGAGCACCGAGGTCGGGATCGAGATCGCCGTCACCAGGGTCGAGCGCACCGACAGCAGGAACACCAGGATGACCAGCACCGCCATGACGAGGCCGAGCAGGCCCTCGGTCGCGAGCGTCTCGATCGACTGCACGATGAACGGCGCCTGGTCGAAGATCACGGTGAACGTTGCGTCGGGGAAGGCCTCGCCGATCGTGTCGAGCGCGGCGATCACGCCGTTCGACACCTCGACGGTGTTGGCGGCGGGGAGCTTGGTGATCGAGATCGACAGGGCATCCTTCCCGTCGACGCGCGAGAGGGAGCTGACCGGGTCGGACTCCTGCACGACGGTCGCGACCTCGCCGATCGTCACATCGGTGCCGACGAGCGGCAGAGCGGCGATCTCGTCGACCGAGGTGATCTTCGCCCCGGTCTGCACGGTGAGGGTGCGGCCGTCTTCGGTGATGTCGCCGCCCGGGAAGAGCGTGCCGTTCTGCTCGAGCGCGTCGCTGATCGCCTGCGTGCTCTCCCCGGCCGCCGCGAGCTTCGCGACATCGGGCGTGATGGTGACGCGCTGACCGACGCCGCCGACGATCTCGGCCGCGTTCACCCCGTCGACATCTTCGAGTTCGGGGATCGCGACGTTCTCGAGCTCGGCCTGCGCGTTGTCGGCGTCGTCGAAGCCCGAGACGGCGACCTGGATCACCGGCAGGTCGTTGATCGAGATCGCGAGCACCTGCGGGGTGACGTCGGCGGGGAGCGTCGACGAGATGCGGTTGATCGCTTGCTGGATCTTCTGCTCGGCGGTGGCGAGGTTGGTGCCGTACGCGAACGACGCCTGCACGATCGAGGCGTTCGTCGTGCTCGTCGCCGTCGTGGCGTCGAGGTCGGGAACACCCTGGATGGCCGATTCGATCGGGGTCGACACGTCGTTCTCGACGACCTCGGGCGAGGCGCCGGGGTAGGTGGTCATGACGACGAGCGCGGGGAGCTCGAGCGACGGGATGAGCTCCTGCTTGAGGTTGGTCAGCGCGAGTCCGCCGAACACCGCGGCGACGATCGTGATGAGGGCGATGAGCGCGCGGTTCTTCAGGCTCAGGACGGCGAGTTTCGACAAGGCTGTTCCTCAGTGTGCGGAGGGGACGGATGCAGCGGGGACGGGGGCGAGGATCCCGGTGAGCGCGTCGCGGATGACCTGCTCGTCGAGGGGTTCGTCGTGGATCTGGGCGTGCCAGACGAGGCCGTCGATGAAGACGGCGGCGGCGCGGGCGCGGTCTTGGCCGTGCACGGGGGCGAGGAAGCCGACGACCTCGTCGGACCAGCGGCGGGCCAGGTCGCGCACCCGGGGGTCGTGCACGGCGGCGGTGACGACGGCGCGCTCGGTCTCGATGGCGCGGGCATCGGCGAGGCTCGCGCGCAGCAGACGCGCGATGGCTTCGGGGGTGACCCCGGCCGCCTGGACGGCGGCGCGCGTCTTGTCGACGTGCTCCTCGATCTCGCGCACGAGTTCGCGCAGCGCCTCGTCGCGCAGGTCGTCGAGCGTGGCGAAGTACTGCGTCGTCGACCCGAGCGGTACTCCGGCCCGCGCGGCCACCTTGCGGTGGGTGATCGCCTCGACGCCGACCTCGACGATCAGCTCGGCGGCCGCTCGTGTGATCTCGCGGCGGCGCGCCTCGGGGTCGCGACGGCGGCGCTTCTCGGTCATCGATCCTCCTGGAACATCCGTACATGTACATATGTACATTGCCCCGGTGGGAGGAGGCTGAGAGCAGCCGTGCTCATCGCAGCAGAGCCCCGAGCGCGAGCCCGGCCCCCGCAGCCCCGAGCCCGAGCAGCAGCATGCCCACGGCGTGGAACGCGGATGCCCGTCGGGCACCGTCACGCCAGAGCGCCACCGCATCGAGCATCGCCGTGCTGAACGTCGTATAGCCGCCCAGCAGGCCGGCTCCGAGCAGGGTGAGCTGAGACGGCAGCGCCGCGGTGACGATGCCGAGCGCGAAGGAGCCGGTGAGGTTGACCGCCAGGACGCCCCACGGGTACCGGCGCCCGAGCATCCGCCCCACGCCGCGGTCGACCGCGTATCGCATGACGCTGCCCACACCTCCGGCGAGCGCAGCCCCCACGAACAGCAGCGGGGTCATGCGCCGGCCTCCGTCGCCGCGCGCGGTCGCCCGATCCAGAGTCCGAGCACTGCCGCCGACAGGCCGAGCACGAGTGATCCCGCGGCGTACGCGAAGGCGGCCAGGGGGGCATCCGTCCAGAGCTCGAGGGTGCCCGTCGTGAACGCACTGTAGGTGGTGAAGCCGCCGAGCACGCCGGTCGCCAGGAACAGGCGCAGCTCGGCCGTGGCCGGAAGCCGGGCGGCCACGATCCCGATCGACAGCGCACCGACGACGTTCGCCACGAGGATCGCCCACGGGAATCCGGCGGCCGGCAGCACGAGGCCGAGGGCGAGACGTGCCGCCGTTCCGACCGTTCCCCCCGCCAGCACGAGCAGCAGGCGGCGGAGGGTCATGGGCACCACGCTACCCCCGCGTGGCAGGACTCCACGCCGATGTCAAGGCGCTGGGGCGCGGGGACCGACGGGCGTTGACTGAGCCGCATGAAGCCGCTGTGGAAGACCGCCCCTCCCGCTCCGACCGGCACGGCCTTCGAACCCGGCTCCCGCCACGACGTGGTGATCGTCGGCGCCGGACTCACCGGGCTCTCGACGGCCGTCATGCTCACCCGAGCCGGACTGGACGTGGCCGTGCTCGAGGCCGGCGAGATCGCCCAGCTCGCCTCCGGCGGCAACACCGGCAAGCTCTCCCTGCTGCAGGGTCAGCGTCTCGCCGAGATCCGCCGCCACCACCCCGCGTCGCTCGTGCAGGCCTACGTCGACTCGAACCGCGCCGGCATGGACTGGCTCACCGCGTTCGCCGACGGAGCGAGCGTGCCGTACCTGCTGCGCACCGATCACTCGTACGCCCAGGGACCCGACGGTATCGAGTCGGTGAATGCGCAGCATCGCGCGGCGCGCGAGGCGGGACTCGCGACGCGCCTGCTCGACCTCGACGAGCGCCGGCGGATGCCCGTGCCGATGAGCGCTGCCGTCGCGCTCGATCGCCAGGTGACGATCGACCCGGAGCTGATCACGCAGGCGCTGGCCGCGGAGTTCCTCGCCGGGGGCGGAACCCTGCACACGGGCATCCGCGTGACCGGCGCGCGCGTGCTGGGCGATCCGCATGTGCGCACGGCCCACGGTCCCGTGTTCGCCGCGCACATCGTGCTCGCGACCGGCAGCGCCATCCTCGATCGAGGTCTCTACTTCTCGAAGACCAGCGGGATGCGGTCGTACTGCGTCTCGTTCCGCGTGCCCGGCGAGGTCCCGGCCGAGACGTTCCTGTCGGTCGACGGTCCGACGCGCTCGATCCGTCCCGTCTCGGTCGGCGACGGCCCGGCTGACATGGCACAGCTGATCGTCGGCGGCAACGGGCATCCCGTCGGCCGCTCCGACGGCGAGACCGCGGCCATCGACGACCTCGTGGCGTGGACGCAGGAGCACTTCCCCGGCGCTGTCGAGACCCACCGCTGGTCGGCGCAGGACTACCAGTCGCACAACCAGATCCCGTTCGTCGGGTCGCTGCCCCGGGGACTCGGCCGCATCCGCGTCGCGACCGGCTACGCGAAGTGGGGGTTGTCGAACGCCCCCGCCGCCGCTCTGCGGCTGACCTCCGAGATCCTCGGCGAGAAGTGGAGCGAGCGGCCGCGGTGGATGACGCGCATCGGCACCCGGCTGACGCAGCCCGCCGACCTGGCCAAGGGCGCGCAGGAGGGCCTGAAGGTCGGAGCGGCGGCGACCAAGGGATGGGTGGATGCCGAGCGCACCGCGGTACCCGTCCCGCGCCCGGCCGAGGGCGAGGGCGTGGTCGCGAACCGCGCCGGCCTACCGGTCGGCGTCTCGACGGTGGGCGGCGTGACGCGCGCGGTCGACGCCGTGTGCCCGCACCTCGGCGGCGTGCTGACGTGGAACGACGCCGAGTGCAGCTGGGACTGCCCGCTGCACGCCTCGCGGTTCGCCCCCGACGGCACGCGCATCGAGGGCCCGGCGCTCAGCGACCTGAAGGCCCTGCCCCGCGAGGGCTCCCGCTGACCCGCGCCCCCTCGCGCGGGCGGATGCCCGGCGTCAGTCGGCGTGCGGAGGCGGAGCATCCCACCCCTGCTGCGGCGTCTCGCAGGTCTCGCGGAAGACGTACTGGGAGGCGAGCTTGCGCTGGCTGCTCGACCAGTCGATGGCCGGTCGGCGCTGCTCGGGCGGCAGGTAGCCGAGGCGGTAGACGGCCATGAGCTCGAGGTCGTCGGGCACGCGCAGCAGGTCGACGATCTCGTCCCACTTGCCCGGCACCTCCATGGGGAACGAGATGAACTGGATGCCCATCCCCAGCTCGACCGTCGTGAGCCAGATGTTCTCCATCGCGGCCCCCATGCTGAACACCGAGTAGAACGACGACAGCTGCCCCGGACGGTACTCGCTGCGGTCGAGCATGACGCCCAGCAGCAGCGGTGACCCCGCGACCAGTTTGCGGTTCTCCTCGCCGAGGGTCTTCGGAACGCCGAACGTGTTCATCAGCTTCTGCCCGCGCTTGGTGAAGACCTGGCTGGTGAACGGCCGTAGCGCGGCGGGGAGCTTGTCGAAGAGCATGCCGCTGCGCTTCTCGTCCATCTCGGCCTGGCTGAACCGGAAGTACGGCTTGTAGCGCTCGAAGAAGGTGCCGTTCGACATCGCCTCGGTCATGCTCTCGCCCGAGATGCGCGAGATCTGCTCGATCGTGTCGCGATTCTCGATCACGACGAAGCGCCACGGCTGACTGTTCAGTTGCGAGGGCGCACGACCGGCGGCTTCGAGCAGGATGCGCTGGTGCTCCTCCGAGACCGGGTCGGGAAGGAACCCGCCGTTGGTCGTCTTGCGGCGGCGGATGGCGTCGAGCAGTTCCATACGGTCACTTCCGGTCGGGACGGTTCGCGCGCACGAGGCCCGCGACGATGAAGGGGGCGGCGGTCAGGGCGACGAGCGGATGCCGGATGCTGCGCGAGCCGAGGTACGGGATGGCCGCGAGCGGGGCCGCTGCGGGCAGCAGCGCCAGAGCCGCACGTCGACTGGCACGGCGAGGGCGGGCCCAGAGGAATCCCGCGACGGTCGCGGATGCGGTGGTCGCACACGTCGCGATGTACAGGGCGTGGTGCAGCCAGCGGAAGTCGCGGGTGTCGATGAGTCGGGCGGCGACCGCAGTGCCGAGCGCGACGTTGGCGCCATAGGCGAGGGTCGCCGCGAGGAACAGCGGCGCCGCGTTCGTGCGACGTCGTGCCCTCCACCTCATGCCCCGACTCTACGCCCGCGGCCTCGTCGCGGGTCGACCCTTGCCGGGCGCCGCGCGAGCGAGTACGCGCCGGCGGGTGCGGCGTGGGCAACGGCGGTCCGCCCGAGCATCCGGCGACGAAAGAGAAGAAGCCGGCGACGAGCCCGGGGTACCGGGCGCGCCACCGGCTCGGGCCTACAGGTGCGTGTCGGCGTACACGCGCAGCGCGTCTCGCACGAACTCCGCGCCCTCGGTGCCGCCGCGCGACGTCGCGTAGTTCGCGCCGAAACGCGGGTCCGCGACGTACATCTCGCCGAGACCGATCACGTACGCCTTCACGTCGCCGTCCGGCGCGGAGGCGGGCGTGCCCGGGACGCTCCGCAGCCAGGCGACGTGGCGGCCGGCGAGGTCCTGGGCGGCGTCGGATGCGGGGTCGACGCCCTGGTCGGCGACGGCGGCCCAGTCGCGGGCGAGGTCGGAGGCCCTGCGCTGCCACTCGGCGCGCTCGGCATCCGTCATCCCCCGCCACCAGCGGTCGCCGTCGGCGTAGGCCTGCGCACCCCAGCGTTGCTCGACCTCCTGCTGGTGGACGGTGTGGTCGAAGCCGTCGAACATCTTCTCTGCCATGAGTTCTTCACCTCCTCTCAGGGTTGCGATGGTGGATTCGACCGCCGCGCTGCGTCGGGCCAGTCTGTTCTGCTCGTCGCGGCGCAGGGCCCGGTGGGTGTGGCGGGCGGATGCCTCGCGCTCGCGGTCGTCTGTGCCGTCGTCACTCGATCCCGCGAGCAGGTCGGCGATCTGCGGGAGCCCGAGTCCGAGTTCGCGGAGCAGCAGGATGCGCTGCAACCGGACCAGTGCGCGCGCGTCGTAGTGCCGATAGCCGTTGGCGGCGATGCGCGTCGCCGGGAGCAGTCCGATGGCGTCGTAATGGCGCAGAGTGCGGCTGGTGGTGCCGGCGAGCCGCGCGATCTCCTGGATCGACCAGTCGCGTGCGATCATCTCCGCCCTCCTTTCTGTGCGGTGCGGTGCGGGCGATGCTTCCACCGTAGAAGTTGACGCAGCGTAAAGGTCAAGGCCGCATTTTACGGCGAGTATAGATAGCGCCCTTGACGAGGTCGAGATATATCGTGTTACGGTGTGCGAACACGATATATCTCGATTCGCCCGAATGAGGAGAACAAGACATGACCGAGAAGTGGCTCATCGCCCCCGGCGAGGAACGCATCATCGACATCGAGTCGGCGTCCCGCCTGAAGATCGGGCTCGTCGGCGGGCAGGTCGACGTCATCGCCCACGACGAGCCGGGCATCCGCATCGAGGTGCACGGCGTGACCGTCAAAGACCTCCGCATCGAATCGCACGGCGGCGCGATCGAGATCGACCACCCGCAGCTCGGGTGGGACAACTTCCTCGAGGTCTTCCGCAACTTCGGTTCGGGCGGCCCGCGCGCCGAGGTCAGCGTCGCCGTCCCACGCGGCATCGCCCTCAACCTCGGGGTGGTCAGCGCCGGTGCCCTGGTCTCGGACATCCGCAACGACGCTCGTCTCAGCACCGTCTCGGGCGACCTCATCGTCGACACCCTCATCGGCGACCTGACCGTCAACACCGTCTCGGGCGATGTGCAGGTGCGCGGCCTGAACGGATCTATCAACGCCAACAGCGTCTCGGGCGATGTCGCGGTCACCGGAGTCGTGCGCAAGGCCACCGTCGACATCGTCTCGGGCACCACCACGGTCGACGCGGCAGGAGACGTCAACACGATCACCGTCAACTCGGTCTCGGGCGGCACCACCGTCCGCCTCGACGAGTCGCTCGCGGCGAACTACGTGATCCGCTCGCTCAGCGGACGTCTGCTCATCGACGGCGTCGAGCGCAACACCTCCGGGCCCAGCAACTACACCGGCACCACCGGTGAGCTGGCCGGTCGCTTCGTCGACCTCCGCGTGAACTCCGTCTCGGGCGGCGTCACGGTGCTGCGACGCACGCCCGCCTCGACCGCCGACGACCCCGAGTGGGAGGACGCATGAGTCCCGCCGTCTTCTCCCACGGAGACCTGCGGCTGTACCTGCTGTCACTGCTGGCCGAGTCGCCGCAGCACGGGTACGGCATCATCCAGGCGCTCACCGACCGCACCGGCGGCACCTACACCCCCAGCGCCGGAACCATCTACCCGCGCCTGGGCAAGCTCGAGGAAGAGGGGCTCGTCACGAAGACCGTCGACGGCCGCACCACGATCTACGCGATCACCGACGCGGGGCGCGCCGAGCTCGCCGCGCGCGAGAGCGACCTCGCCGGCATCGAGTCGGGACTCGCCGACTCGGTGCGGCTGATCGCGAACGAAGTGCGCCAGAGCGTGCAGGAGGCCATGAAGAGCCTGCGCGCCGACCTCGCCAGTGCGGCGAACGACGAGCGAACGGCCGCGCAGAGCAAGCCGCGCGGAGCATCCGACGACACGCGGTCGACGAGTCGAGAAGAACTGCACCGAGCGGATGCCCTCGTGAACGCGTTCCGCGCCCGCATCCGCACCGACCTCCGTACGCACGTCGCGAAGGGCGGAGCACTCCCCGCCACGGTCGTGACCGACCTGGAGAACGCCCTCGACGCCGCCGCCCGCGCCGTGACCGCGGGCCTCTCCCGGCCGCAGCCCTGACCCTCCCCTCCTTCCGCCACTCCCGTCGCGAAAAGTGTCGGCTGCCCCCCCGGCGGCCGACACTTTTTGCGACGGGGGTG
>JASCNZ010000031.1 GCA_029959905.1 Microbacteriaceae bacterium PS02344 | reverse complement strand
CCCCATCGCACTTTCTGTCGCTCGGTTCGCGGGGAACCGACAGAAAGTGCGACGGGAGCGGAGATGCCTCAGAGAGAGGTGCCTCAGTCGAGGTGGCGGGTGTAGGCACCGAGGGTGAGGAACGCCGGGAACTCCTCCCGCAGCGACACCTCGCGGAAGATCTCGGCCGCATCGTCGAACCGGTCGCCGTCGGTGCGCGGCACCTCGGCGAGCACCTCGGCGATGAACGCCTCGACGTACTCCACGGTGATCGGAGTGCCGTCTTCGACGGTGCGATCCTGATGGATCCACTGCCACACCTGCGACCGGCTGATCTCGGCGGTCGCGGCATCCTCCATCAGCCCGTCGATCGCGACCGCGCCCAGACCGCGCAGCCACGCTTCGAGGTAGCGGATCGCGACCGACACGTTGTCGCGCACCCCGCGGGCCGTGATCGGGCGCCCGATGTGCAGGTCGAGCAGATCGGATGCCGTCACCCGCACGTCGTCGCGCTGCCGATCGACCTGGTTCGGACGGTCGCCGAGCACCGCGTCGAACTCGGCCTGCGCGGTCGGGATGAGATCGGGGTGCGCCACCCACGTGCCGTCGAACCCGTCACCCGCCTCGCGCTTCTTGTCGGCGGCCACCTTGTCGATCGCGCGCTGCGTCGCCTCGGGGTCTCGGCGGTTCGGGATGAAGGCGCTCATGCCGCCGATCGCGAAGGCGCCCCGCTTGTGGCAGGTCTGCACGAGCAGCTCGGTGTACGCCCTCATGAACGGCACCGTCATCGTGACCTCGCTGCGGTCGGGGAGCACGAAGCGCGCTCCGCGGCCGCGGTAGTTCTTGATGATCGAGAAGATGTAGTCCCAGCGCCCGGCGTTGAGCCCCGCGCAGTGGTCGCGCAGCTCGTAGAGGATCTCGTCCATCTCGAACGCCGCGGGCAGCGTCTCGATCAGCACGGTCGCGCGGATGGTGCCGTGAGGGATGCCGACGTACGCCTCGCTGAAGGTGAAGACGTCGTCCCACAGCTTCGCCTCTTCGCTCGACTCCAGCTTCGCCAGGTAGAAGTACGGTCCGCGGCCGGCGTCGATGAGAGCCTGCGCATTGTGCAGGAAGTACAGGCCGAAATCGACGAGCGAGCCGGATGCCGCGGTCGACCGGCCGGCCCGGTCGGTGAACGTCAGGTGCTTCTCGGGCAGATGCCAGCCCCGGGGGCGCATCACGATCGTGGGGGTGCGGTCGGCCGTGACGCGGTACTCCTTTCCCGGACCGCCGTCCGTGGCGGGACCGCTGAACGTCAGCTCGCCGCGGATCGCGTCGCGCAGGGAGAGCTGCCCCTCGACGACGTTGCGCCAGGTCGGGCTGGTCGCGTCCTCCTGATCGGCGAGCCACACCCGCGCCCCGGAGTTGAGGGCGTTGATCGTCATCTTCGGGTCGGTGGGTCCGGTGATCTCGACGCGGCGGTCTTCGAGTCCCGGGCCGGCGCCGGCGACCCGCCAGGAGTCGTCCGCCCGGATGTGCGCGGTGTCGTCGCGGAACCGCGGGTCGTGCCCGTTGCCGATCTCGAACCGTCGGCGCATGCGGTCGGCGAGCCGGTCGTGTCGGCGCGAGGCGAACCGGTGGTGCAGCTCGGCCAGGAAGGCGACCGCGGCGGGGGTGAGGATCTCGTCGTAGCGGTCGCGAAGAGGGCCGGTGATCTCGATCGTGGGGCCCTGCTGTGTCGAGGTGGGCTGTGCCGGGGTGGGAGTCGTGAGGGTCATGAGCGTCATTCCTTCGAGGCGGAGGGTCAGTGGAACTGCGCGGTCTCGGTGGAGCCGGCGAGGGCGAGCGTGGCGCTGTCGGGGTTGAGCGCGGTCGAGATGACGTCGAAGTACCCGGTGCCCGCCTCGCGCTGGTGCTTGGTGGCGGTGTATCCGTGGGCTTCGGCGGCGAACTCGGCCTCCTGCAGCTCGACGTACGCGCTCATGGCGCGCTCGGCGTAACCGCGGGCGAGGTCGAACATCGAGTGGTTCAGGGCGTGGAACCCGGCCAGGGTGATGAACTGGAACCGGTAGCCGAGGTCGGCCAGCTCCTGCTGGAACGTCGCGATCTCGGCATCCGAGAGGTGGCGCTTCCAGTTGAAGCTGGGTGAGCAGTTGTAGGCGAGCATCTTGCCGGGGAACTCGGCGTGGATCGCCGCGGCGAACGCGCGGGCGAGCTCGATGTCGGGCTCGCCGGTCTCGACCCACAGCAGGTCGGCGTACGGCGCGAAGGCGAGGCCGCGGCTGATGACCGATTCGATGCCGGGGGTCACGCGGTAGAAGCCCTCGGGCGTGCGCTCGCCGGTGGTGAACGCCCGGTCGCGCTCGTCGACGTCGCTCGTGAGCAGGTCGGCGGCGAGGGCATCGGTGCGGGCGATGATCACCGTCGGCACGCCGGCGACATCGGCCGCGAGCCGGGCGGCGTTCAGCGTGCGGATGTGCTGCTGCGTGGGCACGAGCACCTTGCCGCCCAGGTGGCCGCACTTCTTCTCGCTCGCGAGCTGGTCCTCCCAGTGGATCGCGGCGGCACCCGCCTGGATGAGCGACTGCGCCAGCTCGTAGGCGTTGAGCGGTCCGCCGAATCCGGCCTCGGCGTCGGCGACGATCGGGGCGAGCCAGTCGCGGGTGACCTCGCCCTCGGCGTACTCGAGCTGGTCTTGCCGCAGCAGTGCGTTGTTGATGCGCCGCACGACCGCGGGCACCGAGTTCGCGGGGTAGAGCGACTGGTCGGGGTAGGTCTGGCCGGCGAGGTTGCCGTCGGCCGCGACCTGCCAGCCCGAGAGGTAGATCGCCTTCAGGCCGGCGCGCACCTGCTGCACGGCCTGCCCGCCCGTGTAGGCGCCGAGTGCCCGGACGTACTCCTCGGTGTGCAGCAGATTCCAGAGGTTCTCGGCCCCGCGACGCGCGAGCGTCGACTCTTCGCGCACCGAGCCGCGAATGCGGATGACATCGTCGGCGGTGTAGGTGCGCTCGACGCCGTCCCAGCGGGGGTCGGTGTCCCAGATCTCCTGGAGCTCGGCGGCGGTCTCGACCTGGTCGCCGGCGCGGAGGCCGGCGGGGCGGGGGGCGTGCGTCGTCATGGTGTCTCCTTCGGTCGTCCCGGCGGCAATGCCGGGGGTGGCGTGTGCTCCACTGTGGGTGAAGATCGGATGCTCCACCCGACGTTTTCCAGGAGAAGTTCGGACGAATTTCTGTTTTCGTGACAGAATCACCCGCATGAGCCTCGACGTCGACGCAGAAGAGACCGACGCCCTCACGATCGGGCGGCGCATCCGGCGGCTGCGCACGGCCCGCGGCATGACCCTCGACGACCTCGCCGCCGCGATCGGCCGCGCGCCCAGTCAGGTGTCGATGATCGAGACCGGCAAGCGCGAGCCGAAGCTCACCCAGCTCCAGACCATCGCCCGGGCCCTCGGCGTCGCCCTCGACGCCCTGCTCGAAGGAGAACCGCTCGACGAGCGCAGCGCCCTCGAGGTCGCGCTGGAACGCGCGATGAAGGGCCAGACCTTCCAGGCGCTCGGCATCGAGCCGTTCCGCATCGCGAAGTCCGTGCCGACGGATGCTCTCAAGGCCCTGCTCGCCCTGCACGGCGAGATCGACCGGCTCCGCGACGAGCGTGCCGCGACCCCCGAGGAGGCGCGTCGCGCGAACGTCGCACTGCGCCATCTCATGCGCCGGCAGGACAACCACTTCGCGGAGCTCGAGCAGAAGGCGGCCGAGATCCTCGCCGCCGTCGGGCATCCGGGCGGTCCGCTCACCCAGCGCACGGCATCCGAGATCGCGGCGTACCTCGGGTTCACCCTGCACTACGCGCCCGATCTACCGCAGACCACCCGCAGCGTCGCCGACCTCGCCCACGGGCGCCTCTACCTGTCGAGCAGTGTGCCGGCGAAGGGCGACGCGCGCACCGCGGTGCTGCAGGCGCTGTCGAGTCGCATCCTCGGGCATGCGGAGCCCCGCAGCTACGCCGAGTTCCTGCGGCAGCGGGTCGAGACGAACTACCTCACCGGGGCGCTGCTCATTCCCGAGGCGCACGTGGTGCCCGCACTGCGCGATGCGAAGGCCCGGCGCGCGATCTCGATCGAAGATCTGCGCGACGCGTACTCGGTCTCGTACGAGACCGCCGCGCATCGCTTCACGAATCTCGCGACCCGTCACCTCGACATCCCCGTGCACTTCCTGAAGGTGCACGAGTCGGGCACGATCACCAAGGCGTACGAGAACGACGACGTGAACTTCCCCACCGACCGCCTCGGCGCGATCGAGGGGCAGATGTGCTGCCGGCGGTGGACGAGCCGGGTGGTGTTCGACGAGGACGACCGCTTCAACCCGTATTACCAGTACACGGACACCGGGAACGGCACCTACTGGTGCACGGCGCGCGTCGAAGCGTCGAGCGAAGGGCTGCACTCGGTGAGCGTGGGCGTGCGCTTCGACGACACGAAGTGGTTCGTGGGCCGGGACACTCCGCACCGCGGCGTCTCGAAGCACTCGGTCGAGGTCTGCTGCCGCCGCGCTCCGGCCGACCTCGAGGAGCGTTGGCGCGAGCACTCCTGGCCGAACGTGAAGACCCCGCGCACGCTGCTTGCGACGCTGCCCACCGGGTCTTTCCCGGGCGTCGATACGACCGACGTGTACGAGTTCCTCGAGGCGCACGCCCCCGACTGATCCCCGTCACCGCTCGTCACCACTCCGCCCTCCGCCCGCCGCCCGCCACCCGCCGTTCCGGTCGCACGAATGGTGGCTCTCGGGCCGTATTCGGGCCGTTGGTGCGACGGGAACGATGGGTGGAGTGGGCGGGATGGGTCAGACCGCGTTCCAGCGCAGGCGCGCGGCGGCGGTGAACTCGACGAGCGGGGCGGATGCCTCGGCGACCGGGAACATCGTCACGAGCAGTGGCGCGGCTCCGGGGGATGGGGCGACCGCGTACGCGAGCGCAGCGGGGCCCGAGGCCGCGGTCAGCGCCACGCGCGTTTCACGGCCGTCGATCGCCGCGGTCGCGGTCGCATCGGCCGTCATCGCGGTCCCGGTGGACGTGCCCGTCGCGGCGGCGGTCGCTCCCGCGTCGGGGTCGGCGAGCAGCGCCGATGCCGCCTCCGACACGCGCGCGAGCAGGGTCGGTCCGTCGCGCCAGGGGTGGAAGGCATCCGCCGCCCGGCCCAGCTGCGCGGCCAGCGCGCCGTCGAGCCACCGGTCGCGCTTCAGACCGTAGGGCGTCTCGACGAGCGACAGCAGATAGCCGTAGCAGTGCAGAAGCCCGGCGTTGCCGATCGGCCAGGAGGCGTCGATGCCCCCGCGCGCATGCAGCTCGTCGAAGAGCGCGTGGGTGATCACGGCCGACCCGGTGTTCTCATCGATGACCGTCGAGCGGCCCCACGCCTCGAACCGGCGCGCGGTGTGGTCGCCGACGAGAGAGGCGCCGAGCCAGGGGAGAGCGTCGAGGGCCGCACGGGCATCGGCCGCCGTACCTGTCGCCGCGAGCCGGGCGGCGCGAGTGAGGTCGTCGAGTGTGGACACGGCGCTCACCATACGGCAGCAACGTGGACGGAATGTTCACGCTCCGTTCACGCCCGCGGGACCTGGCGTCCATCCTGGCTCCCCAGCATGGACGGAGCGTCCCGACAGAAAGAACCTCGTGATCTCCCTCCTCCTCTTCGATTTCGACGGCACGATCGCCCTCGGCGATGGCCCTGTGCTCGCGTATGCGCAGCAGATCGCCGGCCGGCTCGCGGATGGTGTCGGCTTCGTCGACAGCATCCGCACTCTGCTCGACACCGCCGACGGCGATTCGCTCGACGGCTACGACGCGGTGCGCCGCGCGGCCGAGGCTCGCGGTGCCGATGCCGCTCTGCTCAGCGCCGCCTACCTCGCCAGCCGCTCACTGCTCGCGACGGCGGATGCCCCCATCGCCGCCCCGACCGGCCTCGCCGCCTTCCTGGCCGGCCCCGGTGCCGCCGCCGACCGCGTGCTCGTCACGAACGCGCCGGCGATCCGGATCCCCGAGGCAATCGACGCCCTCGGTCTCACAGGGCTCTTCGACCGCATCGTCACCGATGCCCGCAAGCCCGCCGGTCTCGAGGCGGTGCTCGACGCCATGCCCGCCGAGACGCGCGTGCTCAGCATCGGCGACATCTGGCACAACGATCTCGCCCCGGCTCACGCTCGCGGCCACGCGACGGCGCTCATCGGCGGATTCGCCGACCCCCGTGCCACCCCCACGTACCGGGCCGCCACGTTCGCCGACCTCGTGCCCGATCTCAAGGCCTGGCTGCACGCGCACGACGCCCACGACTCCCTCCCTTCCCTCCTCTCCCACACACCCACCCCCATCGAAGGATGACCATGCGCACCACCCCCTTCCGCCGCTCCGCCGCGAGCTTCGTCGCCGTCGGCGCTCTGCTGACCGTCGCGCTCGCCGGATGCTCGTCGAGCACCGCCGCGCCCGAGGGCTCGACCGCTCCCGTCGAGGACCCGGACTCGATCGTCCTCGCCCTCGTGCCGTCGCAGGACCAGGACGGCCTCGTCGAGACCGCGGCCCCGCTCACCGACTACCTCACCGAGGAGCTCGGCATCGAGGTCACCGGCGTCGTCTCGAAGGACTACCAGGCCGCCGTCGAGGCGATGGGTGCAGGCCAGGCGCAGATCGGCTTCCTGCCGTCGCTGCAGCTGTGGCAGGCGAACGACATGTACGACGCCTCGGTCGTGCTGCAGACCGAGCGCAACGGCAACATCACCTATCCCGCGCAGTTCATGACGAACAACCCCGACAAGTACTGCGACGACGAGCCGGTCGAGCGCGACGGGATGCTGTTCTGCAACGGCGCCGACGCGATGACGGGGCCCGCCGGCCTCGACAGCATCGACAAGGTGAAGGGTGCGAAGGTCGCGCTCCTCGGCCCGGGGTCGCCCGCGGGCTACATCTACCCGGTGCTCGCGTTGCAGGAGGCCGGACTCGACACGGATGCCGACATCGAGCAGATCCCCGTGACGGCCAACGACGCCTCGGTGCTGGCCGTCTACAACGGTGATGCCGAGGTCGGCTTCAGCTTCTGGGACGCCCGCACCATCGTGAAGAAGGACACCCCCGACGTCGGGCAGAAGGTCGTCGTGTTCGCGATGACCGAGGAGATCCCGAACGACGGCGTGGCGGTGTCGAAGGACCTCTCGCCCGAGCTGCAGGAGCGCATCACGAAGGCGCTCGAGGATTTCTCGAACACCGAGGAGGGCTCCGAGATCCTCACCAGCATCTACTCCATCACCAAGCTCGCCCCGGCCGACCCCGACTCGCTCGACGTCGTGGCTCGCGCCGCCGAGGCCCTGGGGCTGCAGTAAGTTGTCCGACCAGATTCAGCACGTGGACGATCCGGCTCGACGACGTCACGGTGCGCTACCCGAACGGCACGATCGGACTGAACGGCGTCTCGCTCGACATCGCGGCGGGCGAGATGGTGGCCGTCGTCGGGCTCTCGGGCTCGGGCAAGTCCACGCTCATTCGCACGATCAACGGGCTCGTCCCCGTCACATCCGGAACGCTCGACGTGGGCGAGCACCGGGTCTCCGGCGCCTCGCCCCGCACGCTCCGGCGCCTACGCGGCGACATCGGCATGGTGTTCCAGGGCTTCAACCTCGCCGGTCGCGCGAGCGTGCTGCAGAACGTGCTCGTCGGGCGCCTCGCCCACACGTCGCTGTGGCGCACGCTCCTCGGCGCGTACCCCGAGGCCGACAAGCAGCTGGCCTATCAGGCGCTCGACCGCGTCGGCATCCTGCCCAAGCTCCACTCGCGCGCCTCCGATCTGTCGGGCGGCCAGCAGCAGCGCGTCGCGATCGCCCGGGCACTCGCCCAGGAGCCGCGCATCGTGCTGGCCGACGAACCGGTCGCGAGCCTCGACCCGCCCACGGCGCACGGCGTCATGAACGATCTGCGGCGCATCAACCGCGACCTCGGCATCACGGTGCTCGTCAACCTGCACCTGCTCGACCTCGCGCGCGAGTACGGGGCCCGCATGATCGGCATGCGCGCCGGCGAGGTCGTGTACGACGGGCCGGCGACGAGCGCGACGGACGCCGATTTCGAGAGCATCTACGGCCGCTCGCTCACTCCGGAAGACCGGTTGGACGCATGACGCCCCCCGCCTCCGCGAACGGCGCGCGACCGCTCGACATCCCACCCCGCCCGCCCGGAGCGTGGAAGGGCCCGGCGATCGCCGCCGCCGTCGTGGCCGCGACCGTGGTCATGTGCCTGCCGGGCGTCGGGATCGACGTCGACCTCGACGCGATCGCGCGCAACTGGCAGAACGGTGCCGACAAGGTCGTGAAGCTGCTGCTGCCCGACTGGAGCTTCTTCCCGCGCACGCTCCCGCCGCTGATCGAGACGCTGCAGATGGCCGTGATCGCCACCGCGATCGGGGCGGCGGTGTCGCTGCCGCTGAGCTTCTGGGCCGCGCGTGCGACCAATCCGAACGGGCCGGCGCGCGTCGTCGTCCGCGGCATCCTCAATGTCGTGCGCAGCGTGCCCGACCTGCTGTACGCGGCGATCCTCGTGGCCATGGTGGGCGTCGGCGCGCTGCCCGGTATCCTCGCGCTGCTGCTGTTCAACGTCGGCATCATCGTGAAGCTCGTCTCCGAGGCGATCGACACGAACGACCGCGGCCCCCTCGAGGCCGGCCGTGCGGT
This sequence comes from Microbacteriaceae bacterium PS02344, assembly GCA_029959905.1. Classification (GTDB taxonomy): domain Bacteria; phylum Actinomycetota; class Actinomycetes; order Actinomycetales; family Microbacteriaceae; genus Microbacterium. The sequence continues at coordinate 22,794 of JASCNZ010000031.1, read as the reverse complement.
CGGCGCGACCCAGGCCAGGATCAACCGCACCCTCGCCCTCCCCGACGCGTGGCCGGCTTTCGCGAACCAGACGCTCTACGTCTTCGAGCTCAACGTGCGCGCCTCCACCGTGCTCGGGCTCGTGGGCGCCGGCGGTATGGGGCTGCTCATCGACGCGGTGCGCACGTTCTACCGCTACGACCAGCTCTCGCTCATCATCCTGGAGATCCTCATCGTCGTCATCGTGATCGACCTCGTCTCGGACGCCGTGCGACGGAGGCTCGTATGACCGCCCCCGTCGCCGCGTCGCCGCCGCGTGCGCGCGCGACGCTCACCCTGATCCCCGATCGTCCGCGCCGGCCCTGGCTGATCGCCGGATGGGTGCTCGTCACCGTCGTTGTCGTCGTCGCGTTCTGGTCGATCGACATCAGCTGGTCGCGTCTCGCCGACCTGCCGTCCGAAGTCGTGCGCTACCTCGGGCTCATGTTCGCGAGCCCCAACTGGGAGAAGCTGCCCGAGGCGCTGTGGCAGACGTGGCGCAGCATCGAGATGGCGTGGGTCGGCACAATCCTCGGCATCCTGCTCGCCACTCCGCTCAGCCTGCTCGCCGCCCGCGGGTTCGGGCCCGCGTGGCTGCGTTCGCTGCTGCGCGGTCTGTTCTCGCTCATCCGCGCGGTGCCCGAGATCATCATCGCCATCGTCATCCTCTCGGTCACCGGACTCACGCCGTTCACCGGGGCGCTCGCGCTCGCGATCAACGGCGTCGGCACGCTCGGCAAGTGGGGCTACGAGGCGGTCGAGGCGGTGCCGCGCGGACCGATCGAGGCCGCGCGCGCGGCCGGCGGCGGCACCTCGCAGGTGCTCCGCTGGGGCGTCTGGCCGCAGGCCGAACCTGCGTTCTGGTCGTTCTGGCTGTACCGGTTCGAGATCAACGTGCGCTCCTCGGCCGTGCTCGGACTGATCGGCGTCGGCGGCATCGGCGACATGCTCACCTCGTACACCCAGTACCGTGAGTGGTCGACGGTGGGCGTGCTGCTCATCGTGGTCGTGGCCGTGACGATGCTGATCGACGGGGCATCCGGAGCCATCCGCCGCCGCATCATGGAGGGAGCTCGCGCCCGTGTTCTCGCCTAGCGCGCCGCCCACCGCCCGCATCGCGGCGGTGCTCAACACCCTGCAGCCCGCCGAGCGCCGTGTGGCGGAGCTCATCGTCGAGGCGTCGGATGCCGTCGTCGAATGGACGGCGCAGGAGCTCGCCGAGCGGGCGGGCGTCGGCCGGGCGACCGTCGTGCGGGCCTGCCAGAGCTTCGGCTACCGCGGCTACCCGCAGCTGCGGGTCGCGTTGGCCTCCGAGCTCGGGGCGGCACCGGGAGACGCCGGCGTCGACCATGGTCCGGGGGTGCTCGGCCGCATGCGCGGCGAGATCGACCGGGTCGCGGCGTCGCTGCCGGCGCTCGCGAGTCTGCTCGACCCGGATGCGGTCGACGAGGCCGTGCGGGTCGCGGCATCCGCCCGTCGTCTGCTCGTACTCGCCAACGGTCTCTCGTCACCGATCGCGAACGACCTCGCGATGCGGCTCACGGCGTCCGGAAGGTCGGCGGAGTTCATCGCCGACGCGATCGCGCAGCAGATCGCGGCCCGCCACCTCACCGCCGACGATGTCTGCCTGATCGTCAGCGGCTCGGGGGCGAACGAGGCCAGCTTGCGCGTGGCGACGGCGGCTGCGCGGGGCGGGGCGACGGTGATCGCGCTCACGTCGTTCGCCTCGTCGGCGCTGACCGACGCGGCGACGCTGTCGCTCGTGATCGCGCCGAGCGGGGTCAGCTTCCGCGAGGAATTGGAGCACACGTCGCGCGTGGCGTATCTCGTGTTCGCCGAGGTCTTCGCCGCCGCGGTCGCCACGGCGCGCGGCACCTCGGCCACCGAGGCGCGCGCGCACGCCCTCGAGGTCGTCTCCGACAACCTCGACGACCGCCCCTGACCCCGCCCGCAGTACACTTCCGGCCATGAGTTGGGACATCATCGTTCTGCGATTCCCCGAATCGATCCAGACCACAGCTGACCTGGAAGCGCAGACCGGGCCGCTTCCCGAGCTTCCGCTGTGCTCGGTCGAGGAATTCCACGCGAGATCCGCGGAGGCCTTCCCCGGAGTCGACTGGACGGATCCGACCTGGGGTTATTGGCGCGGTGACGAGGGTTCGGTGGAGTTCAACATCGGCAGCGACGATACGGTGCGCTCTGCGATGCTGCACGTCCGAGCGCGGGCTCCGATCGTCGCGCGCATCCTCGCTATGAGCGACGCAGCGGGCTGGAAAGCTCTGGATACCGAATCGGGGAACCTCCTGACGGGTCCGACCGATACGAGCGGACTGCAGAGTTGGCGGACTCGGCGCGACGCCGCCACCCGCGGAGACGCCTGAGGCCGTCTGCCGTCCGATGCGCTTCCGTTCCCTCCACCTGTGCTCCCGTCGCATTTTCTGTCGCCTCGGCGGCCGCTGGGCGACAGAAGATGCGACGGGAGCGGAAGAACGAGGGAGGGGGGAGCGAAAGGAGCCGGGGGACGGTCAGTCGCGGGCGGTGGAGAGGAGAGCCCAGAGCTCGGCGCGGGCGGGGAACGACGACAGGTCGATGCCGAGCAGCGCGGAGGCCTGCGCGATGCGCGAACGGAGGGTGTGCCGATGGATACCCAGGGCGGCGGCGGCCTGTTCGGCCCGGGCATCGTGCGCGAGCCAGGTGCGCAGCGTCTCCTCCAGGTTCGTGCCCCCGGCGGCGTGGTCGCGCAGGGGAGCGAGGCGCGACTCGGCGACCAGCCGCGCCTCGTCGGTCGCCAGCGCCGCGAGGATGCTCGTGCCCGCGGCATCCGTGAACCGCACGGCGCCGGGATCGCCGGCCTGACGCAGCGCCGTCACCGCCTGGGCGTGCGCCCGCGAGAAGGCGTCGTATCCCTCGGGGGCCGAGACCCCGAGGCGGATGCCGAAGCGCGCCGCGACCTCGTCGAACAGCCCTTCGTCCGCCGCCGGGACGATCATCGTCATGCCCTCGTCCGACTCGGCCGCGAACACGGCGGTGCCGTGCTCGGTGCGTCGTCGCTCCCACCACTCCTGCAGCGCGTCGACGGGGGCATCGCGGGCGACGGCGACCACGACCGGCGCGGGCGGGAGCGACCCGAGCACGCGGCGGGCCAGTGACGGATCGTCGCCGAGGAGCGAGGACAGCAGCTGGTCGTGCAGCCGACGTCTGCTGCGGGTCGCCTGCTCGCTCTGCTCGAGGGCGAGGCCGGCCATCGCGATCACCGAGGTCACGACCGTGCGCGCCTCCGGGTCGAGCGCGCCGGTCGCGATCGCCATGACACCGCGCAGTCGGCCGCCGCGCCCGATCGTGAAGAGCATGAACGTGCGATCGCCGACGTCGAGCGACTGACCGGCTTCGAGGCCGCGGGTGAGCACGTCGCCGACGCGGGCCGACAGTTCGGCGAGCTCCTGCCCGGCGACACCCTCGCGGGGATGCCCGTGCACGAGCGAACCGGCGGCGTCGAACAGTCCGGTCCACACGTCGAGGCGCCGGGCGAGCTCCGCGAGGATCGCGTCGAGGCCGCGGGGCCGAAGTGCGGCGAGGGCGAGGCCCCGCTGAGCGTCGAGCGCCCAGGAGCGCCGCGCGTACGCCTGGGCGGCGATCGCCTCGGAGTGCGCCCGCGCGACGGCGATGAACGGGATGCGGTACGGCACTTCGAACAGCGGCATGTCGCGCGCGGCGCACGCGTCGACGAGTTCGTCCGGCACGCCGTGGCGGTGCACGTCGGTGCCGAACCCGAGACCGCGCACCCCGCGGTCGGCGAGCCGGCCGACATAGGCGTCGATGCCGGCGGGGTCGTCGAACTGGGTGCCGGTGGTGAGCAGCACGAGGTCCTCGGCGAGGAAGGGCGTGGGGTCGGCCAGATCCGAGCTGTGCACCCACCGCAGCGGGTGATCGAGCGCACCGTCCGGCAGGCGGCGCTCGTCGGAGACCAGGCGCAACCCGAGGTCGCGTCGTCGCAAAAGGGCGCGCAACGTCGGCTGCGCGGGCGGGGAGGCGGCCACGGATGCTCCTGCACAGGTTGTACGGACGGGCGAACTGCTGCGAGAGATTGTACAGGTCGGCGAATGCATCCCAAGGAATACCGGTCGTACGCTCGCGGCATGGCACTCGTCGACACCGCACCCACCGCCGTCCCCCTCGGAGGACCGGAGCTCCCGCAGGAGCGCCGCCTCGTCACCGAACTCCCCGGGCCCCGCTCGGCGGAACTGCTGGCGCGCAAGGCCGAGGCCGTGCCCGCCGGCGTGGGACACACCGTGCCGATCGCCGCCGTCGCCGCGGGTGGCGGCGTGGTCGTCGACGCCGACGGCAACTCGCTCATCGACCTCGGCTCCGGCATCGCCGTGACCACCGTGGGCAACGCGCACCCCAAGATCGCCGCGGCCGTCGCGGCGCAGGCCGCGCAGTTCACGCATACGTGCTTCATGATCTCGCCGTACGAGTCGTACGTCGCCGTCGCCGAGGCGCTCAACCGCGTCACCCCCGGCGACTTCGCCAAGAAGAGCGCCCTGTTCAACTCGGGCGCCGAGGCCGTCGAGAACGCGATCAAGATCGCACGCAAGCACACCGGCCGCCAGGCCGTCGTCGCCTTCGACCACGGCTACCACGGCCGCACCAACCTCACCATGGCGCTCACGGCCAAGTCGATGCCGTACAAGAGCGGCTTCGGCCCCTTCGCCCCCGAGGTGTACCGCGCCCCGATGTCGTACCCCTTCCGTGACGGACTCTCGGGTGCCGACGCCGCGGCCCGCGCGATCCTGCAGCTCGAGAAGCAGATCGGCGCCGACAACCTCGCCGCGATCATCATCGAGCCCATCCAGGGCGAGGGCGGCTTCATCGTCCCCGCCGAGGGGTTCCTGCCCGCTCTGCAGGAGTGGAGCCGCGCGAACGGTGTCGTCTTCATCGCCGACGAGGTGCAGACCGGGTTCGCCCGCACCGGCCACATGTTCGCCAGCGAGATCTTCGGCATCGAGCCCGACCTCATCACCACCGCCAAGGGCATCGCGGGCGGTCTGCCGCTCGCCGCGGTCACGGGCCGTGCCGAGATCATGGACGCCTCGCACGCCGGCGGACTCGGCGGCACCTACGGCGGCAACCCCATCGCCTGCGCCGCCGCGCTCGCCGCGATCGACGTCTTCGAGAACGACGGCGTGATCGAGCGCGCCCGCGAGATCGGCGATCTGCTCGTTTCGCGCCTCACCGCGATGCAGAGCAGCGACCCGCGCGTCGGCGACGTGCGCGGCCACGGTGCCATGGTGGCCGCCGAGTTCGTCGACCCCGAGACGAAGGCTCCAGACGCCGCCCTCACGGCTGCCGTCGCCAAGGCCGCGATCGCCCAGGGCGTCATCGTTCTCACCTGCGGCACCTACGGCAACGTCATCCGCTTCCTGCCGCCGCTGTCGATCGGCGACGACCTGCTGAACGAAGGTCTCGACATCGTGCAGGCGGCGCTCGCCTCCGCCTGACCCGCTCGTCCGGTCGCGACCCCGATCGGGGGATGGGGGGCGCGACCGGCAATCCTCCCCTGGCATCCACGACGAAGGAGTTGCACCCATGGCCGAGATCACGCGCGACGTGCTCATCATCGGAGCCGGCGCCGCCGGCCTCACCGCGGCGAACGATCTGCGCAAGGCGGGACTCTCGGTCGCCGTGCTCGAAGCGCGCGACCGCGTGGGCGGACGCCTGTGGACCGACGTGATCGACGGGGCCATGCTCGAACTCGGCGGCCAATGGGTCTCGCCCGACCAGCACGCACTCATCGACACGCTCGACGAGCTGGGACTCGAGACGTACAGCCGCTACCGCGAGGGCGACAGCGTGTACGTCGGTCCCGACGGCACCGTCTCGCGCTTCACCGGCGAGATGTTCCCGGTGTCGGCCGAGACCGAGCGCGTGATCGGCGAGATCACCGCGCGACTCGACGCGATGGTCGCCGAGATCGACCCCGATCGCCCGTGGGAGCATCCGAACGCCGCCGAGTGGGACACCGTCACGTGGGATGCCTGGCTGCGCCAGCAGACCGACGACGACGAGGCCGTGCGCAACCTCGCGTTCGCCACGGGGTCGGCGATGCTCACCAAGCCGACGCACTCCTTCTCGCTGCTGCAGTCGCTGCTGATGGCCGCGTCGGCAGGGTCGTACTCGAACCTCGTCGACGCCGACTTCATCCTCGACAAGCGCGTCGTCGGCGGCCTGCAGCAGGTGCCGATCCGGCTCGCCGAGCGTCTCGGCGACGACGTCCTCCTGAACCAGCCGGTGCGTTCGCTCGAATGGGGCGACGCCGGGGTCACCGCCACGACCGACGAGCTGACCGTGCGCGCTCGTTTCGCCGTGCTCGCCCACGCCCCGATCCTCTACAACCGCATCTCGTTCACGCCGCCGCTGCCTCGGCGCCAGCACCAGATGCACCAGCACCTCTCGATGGGCTTCGTCATCAAGGTGCACGCGGTCTACGACCGGCCGTTCTGGCGCGACAAGGGCCTCAGCGGCACCGCCTTCAGCCCGTACGAGCTGTCGCACGAGGCCTACGACAACTCCAACCACGGTGACGAGCGCGGCACCCTCGTCGGCTTCGTGTCCGACCAGAACGCCGACGACCTGTTCACGCTGTCGGCCGAGGAGCGCAAGGAGCGCATCCTCGAATCCCTCTCGCACTACTACGGTCCCGAGGCCAAGGACCCGGTCGTCTACTACGAGAGCGACTGGGGCACCGAGGAGTGGACCCGCGGTGCGTACGCCGCCAGCTTCGACATGGGCGGCCTGCACCGCTACGGCGCCGACCTGCGCACGCCCGTCGGCCCGATCCACTTCGCGTGCAGCGACATGGCGGGCGCCGGGTACCAGCACGTCGACGGGGCGATCCGCATGGGCCACCTCGTGGCGTCCCACATCCTCGACAACGCCCGCACGGGCGCGGCTGCGAGCGAGGGATGACCGCCGCGATCGTCGTCGGGTACACGGCGACGGATGCCGGGGCGGATGCCGCGGCGCTCGGTGCGCGACTCGCGCGCAGCACCGGGGCCGAACTGCACCTGGTGACGGTGCTGCCCGCGGAGGGGACGCGGAGTGCCGTCGTGCCCAAGGAGCGCGCATACGAGGACCACGTCCGCGCCCAGGCGCGGCAGTGGCTGCAGGGCGCGATCGTGCGACTCCCGCGCGACGTCGCCGCCATCGGCCACGTGCGCATCGCCGAGTCGTTCGCCGAGGGGCTCATCGCCGCGGGCGAGGAGTTCGGCGCACGGCTGATCGTGATCGGCGCGGCGGGCGGGAGCATCCTCGGCCGCCACCGTCTCGGCACCGTCGCCTCGGAGCTGCTGCACTCGTCGACCATCCCCGTCGCCCTCGCGCCGGCCGGCACGGCCACCGAAGACGACCACGTGCTGCCCCGGGTCACCGCCGCGGTCGGCAACCGCCCGGGCGCCGACGTGCTGCTCGACGAGGCATCCGCCCTCGCCGCCGCCGGCCGCGTCGACCTGCGCCTCGTCTCGCTCGTGCCCTTCGACGTGCCCCCGTGCCTCGACACCGGCGCCATCCGCGTCGTCGGCGACGAGCACGCTGACCACGTGCGGGCGATCGCCGAGGAGCTGCTTCCGGACGGCAGCAACGTCGCGGTCGAAGAGGCCCCCGGCGACTCGGTCGAAGACGCGGTCGCGAACCTCTCGTGGCTCCCCGGCGAGATCGTCTTCGTCGGCTCCAGTCGGCTGGCCCAACCCCGCCGACTCTTCCTCGGCTCGACGGCGGCGAAGATGCTGCACGAGCTCCCCGTTCCCATGATCGTCGTCCCGCGCACCCGCGGGGAGGCAGGAGACCGCTGATGAGCAGCACCCCCCGGGCGACGGAGCCCGCCGCCGTCACGACCGGCATCTCGAGCAAGGGCCTCAGCGCCGGGACCGTCGGTCTGCTCGGCGCCATCGTGATCGGCATCTCGTGCATCGCCCCCGCGTACACATTCACCGCCGCGGTCGGGCCGACCGCCTCCACCGTCGGCGCACAGATCCCCGCGATCATCCTCGTCGGCTTCATCCCGATGCTGCTCGTCGCGTTCGGCTACCGCGAGCTCAACAACCGCATGCCCGACTCGGGCACGTCGTTCACCTGGGCCACGCGCGCCTTCGGCCCGTGGATCGGCTGGATGGCCGGATGGGGACTCGTCGTCGCGACCATCCTGGTGTTGTCGAACCTCGCCGGCATCGCCGTCGACTTCCTCTTCCTGCTGATCTCGCAGATCACGAACAACCCCGCCATCGCCGACCTCGCGAGCGTCACGTGGATCAACATCGGCGTGTGCCTGCTGTTCATGCTGGGGGCGACGTGGGTGTCGTACCGCGACATGCAGACCACCCAGAAGCTGCAGTACTGGCTGGTCGGCTTCCAGATCCTCGTGCTGGTGTTCTTCGCGGGCGCCGCGATCGTGCAGGCCGTGAGCGGCAACGGGTTCGACTACCAGCCGTTCGACCTCAACTGGTTCAACCCGTTCGCCATCCCCACGTTCAGCGCCGTGGCCGCCGGCCTCTCGCTCTCGATCTTCATCTTCTGGGGGTGGGACGTCACCCTCACCATGAATGAGGAGACCAAGGACCCCGAGAAGACCCCGGGTCGCGCCGCGACCGCCACGGTGCTCACGATCGTGACGCTCTACCTTCTGCTCGCGGTCGCGATGATCATGTTCGCCGGCATCGGCACGGGCGAACTCGGTCTCGGCAACGAAGACATCCAGGAGAACGTCTTCTTCCACCTCTCCGGACCGATCCTCGGACCGCTCGCGTTCCTCGTCTCGCTCGCGGTGCTGACCAGCTCGGCGTCGTCGCTGCAGTCGACCTTCGTCGGCCCGGCCCGCACGCTGCTCGCGATGGGGCACTACGGCGCGCTCCCCGGATCGTTCGCGAAGGTCAGCCCGCGCTTCTTCACCCCGGGCTACGCCACCATCGTCTCGGCGATCGTCGCGTCGGCGTTCTACGCGATCATGCGCGTCGTCAGCGAGAACACGCTGTGGGACACGATCCTCACGCTCGGCATGATGATCTGCTTCTACTACGGCATCACGGCGTTCGCCTGCGTCTGGTACTTCCGCCGCCAGTGGTTCGACTCGGTGCGCAACGTCTTCTTCACGTTCCTGTTCCCGCTCGTGGGCGGCATCATCCTCGCGGTGCTGTTCGTCACCACCCTCATCGACTCGATGGACCCGGCCTACGGCTCCGGAGCCGAGATCGGCGGGGTCGGGATCGTCTTCATCCTCGGCATCCTCATCATCGTCGTCGGCATCGCCGTGATGATCTGGAACGCTATCCGCCGCCCCGCGTTCTTCCGCGGCGAGACGCTCGGCATGGATGCCCCTGCCAGCCTCCGCCGCCGCTGACCCGCATCCCCACGAAGGAGAAACATGACCACGCAGACCGCCTCCGCCGAGCAGACGCTCCTCGACAGCATCCCCACCGGCCTCTTCATCGGCGGCGAATGGACGGATGCCTCATCCGGCGCGACCTTCGACGTGAAAGATCCCTCGACCGGTGACGTCATCCGCTCGATCGCCGACGCGACGCCGGAGGACGGCATCCGCGCGCTCGATGCGGCCGTCGCCGCGCAGGACGAGTGGGCGGCCACCGCGCCGCGCGTGCGCAGCGAGATCCTTCGTCGGGCGTTCGACCTGGTGCAGGAGCACAAGGAGGACCTCGCGCTGCTGATGACGCTCGAAATGGGCAAGCCCCTCGCCGAGGCGCGCGGCGAGGTCGTCTACGGCGGCGAGTTCCTCCGCTGGTTCAGCGAAGAGGCCGTGCGCATCAGCGGGCGCTACGGCATCAACCCCGAGGGCACCGGCCACATGGTCGTCTCGCAGCGCCCCGTGGGGCCGTCGTTCTTCGTGACGCCCTGGAACTTCCCGTTCGCGATGGCGACGCGCAAGATCGCGCCCGCGCTGGCCGCCGGCTGCACCGTCGTGATCAAGCCCCCGGCACTCACGCCGCTCACCACCCTCTTCTTCACCAAGCTGCTGGAAGAGGCGGGACTGCCGAAGGGCGTCGTCAACGTCGTGCAGACGTCGAAGTCGAGCGCGCTGTCGGCGCCGATCATCGCCGACCCGCGCCTGCGCAAGCTGTCGTTCACCGGATCGACCGAGGTCGGCCGCAAGCTCATCGCGCAGGCTGCCGAGGGCGTGCTGCGCGTGTCGATGGAGCTCGGCGGCAACGCCCCGTTCGTCGTGTTCGACGACGCCGACCTCGACAAGGCGGTGGAGGGCGCGCTGCTGGCCAAGTTCCGCAACATCGGCCAGGCGTGCACCGCCGCGAACCGCTTCATCGTGCACGAGGACGTGGCCGACGAGTTCGCGCGCCGCGTCACCGAGCGCGTGCAGGCGATGAAGGTCGGCCGCGGCACCGAGGAGGGCGTCGCGATCGGACCGCTCATCGACGAGGACGCCGTCGCCAAGGCCGAGGAGCTCGTAGGCGACGCCGTCGACCGCGGCGCGACGCTGCTCGCCGGCGGTAAGGCCATCGAGGGCACCGGCACCTACTACGAGCCGACCGTGCTCACCGATGTCGTGCCGGGAAGCGCGATCCTGCGCGAGGAGATCTTCGGCCCGGTGCTCGCGATCTCGACCTTCTCGACCGAGGAAGACGCGGTGCGTCTCGCCAACGACACGGAGTACGGCCTCGTCTCGTACGTCTTCACCGAGAATCTCCAGCGCGGCCAGCGCATGATCGACGGTCTCGAGACCGGCATGATGGGTCTCAACGTGGGCGTCGTCTCGAACGCCGCCGCGCCGTTCGGCGGCGTCAAGCAGTCGGGTGTCGGCCGTGAGGGCGGTGCCGAGGGCATCCACGAGTACCTGTCCACCAAGTACACGCTCATCCCGGTCTCCTGACCGGCGCGACGAGAGGACGAGAAATGACCGACTACGCCGTCATCAACCCCGCCACCGGCGAGAAGCTGGCCTCCTACGACACGTTCACCGACGCGCAGATCGAGGAGGCGGTCGCCGCGGCCGCCGAGGCGCACCGCGACTGGTCGCGCTCGACCACCGTCGCCGAGCGCGCCGAACTGCTGCGCCGCGCGGCTGAGCTGCACCGCGAACGCCGCGAGGAGCTCGCCGACGTCTTCGTGCGCGAGATGGGCAAGCCCCGCGAGGCCGCGCTCGGCGAGGTCGACTTCGCCGCCGACATCGCCGAGTACTACGCCGACCAGGCCGAGGCCATCATGGCCGACCAGCCGATCGCGATCCTGGGGGAGGGGTCGGCGATCATCCGCCGCTCGTCGCTGGGGCCGCTCGTGGGCATCATGCCGTGGAACTTCCCGGCGTACCAGATCGTGCGATTCGCCGCGCCGAACCTCATCGTCGGCAACACGATCCTGCTCAAGCCCGCACCGCAGTGCCCCGAATCCTCGACGGCGATCGAGGCGATCTACCACGACGCGGGCTTCCCCAAGGGCGCCTACCAGAACGTGCTGGCGACCAATGAGCAGATCGCCGGCATGATCGCGGACCCGCGCGTGCAGGGCGTCTCGCTCACCGGATCGGAGCGCGCGGGCGCTGCCGTCGCCGAGATCGCCGGACGCAACCTCAAGAAGGTCGCGCTCGAGCTCGGCGGGTCCGACCCGTTCATCGTGCTGTCGACCGACGACCTCGACGCCACCGTGCAGGCCGGAGTCGATGCGCGCCTCGACAACAACGGTCAGGCGTGCAACGGCGCGAAGCGCTTCATCATCGTCGACGACCTGTACGACGCGTTCGTCGAGAAGTTCACGGCGGCGATGGCGGCGGTCGAGGCATCCGATCCCTCGCTCGACGACACCGTGCTCGGACCGGTCTCGTCCGAGACGGCGGCCGAGAACCTGCAGAAGCAGATCGACACCGCCGTCGCCCAGGGCGCGACGCTGCTCACCGGCGGCACGCGCGACGGGGCGTTCTTCGCTCCGACCGTGCTCGCCGACGTCACCCCCGAGATGGACGTGTACCGCGAGGAGCTGTTCGGCCCCGCCGCGGTCGTCTACCGGGTCGCCGACGAGGACGCCGCCGTCGAGTTGGCGAACGACACCACCTTCGGTCTCGGCTCGTACGTGTTCACGACGGATGCCGAGCAGGCGGAGCGCGTGGCCGACAAGATCGAGGCCGGCATGGTCTACGTCAACCTCGTGCTCGCCGACAGCCCCGAGCTGCCCTTCGGTGGTGTGAAGCGCAGCGGCACCGCGCGTGAACTGGGCCACCTCGCCGCGGACGAGTTCGTGAACAAGAAGCTCATCCGCATCGGCTGACGCTCCGCGCTCCCGCGCTCGCTCGCCCGCCCGCGGATCGGCGAGACACCATTGCCGTCGTGAGACACCACGGGTGACGTGAGGTCTCGCGCCGGAAGTGGTGTCTCGCCGCGGGCGGGGGGGCGGGAGCGGGCGGGGGGGTGGGGGTTGTCAAGGGTGGGGAGCCACCGGGCCTCGGCGGCGCAGGCGGGCGTAGGGTCGAAGACATGGCCACCGTCGCTGAGAACATCGTCCAGACACTCCGCACCAACGGCATCGAGCGGGTCTACGGCATCCCGGGGGACTCGCTCAACGGGTTCACCGACGCGCTGCGCAAAGACGGCTCCATTCGCTGGGTGCACGTCAGGCACGAGGAGTCCGCGGCCTTCGCCGCCGCAGCGGATGCCGCAGTGACGGGTGACCTCGCGGTCGTCGCCGGGTCGTGCGGCCCGGGCAACCTGCACCTCATCAACGGTCTCTACGACGCGCAGCGGTCTCGCGTGCCGGTGCTCGCCATCGCCGCGCACATCCCCACGACCGAGATCGGCACCGGATACTTCCAGGAGACCCACCCGCAGGAGCTCTTCCGCGAGTGCAGCGTCTACGTCGAGTACGTCGCCGACCCTCAGCAGATGCCTCGGCTGATGGAGATCGCGATGCGCGCCGCGATCGAGGAGCGCGGGGTCGCCGTGCTCGTCATCCCCGGCGACGTGGCGCTCGCCGAGATCCCCCAGGACCGCTCGGTGCGCATCGAGCGCACGAGGTCGGTCGTGGTGCCCAGCGGCCCCGAACTCGAGAAGGCGGCCACGCTGCTCAATGCGGCGAAGAAGGTCACCATCCTCGCCGGCGCCGGTGTCGCGGGCGCCCACGCCGAGGTGCTGGCACTGGCCGAGACGCTCGGCGCCCCGATCGTGCACGCCTTGCGCGGGAAGGAGTACATCGAGCACGACAACCCGTACGACGTCGGCATGACGGGGCTGCTCGGCTTCGCCTCGGGCTATCGCGCCATGGAGGCCGCCGACGCGGTGCTCGTGCTCGGCAGCGACTTCCCGTACCCGCAGTTCTATCCCGAGAAGGCGACGACCATTCAGGTCGACATCCGCGGGTCCCAGCTCGGCAAGCGGCATCCGCTCGACCTCGGTCTGGTCGGAGACGTGCGCGCCACCGTCGACGCGCTGCTCCCGCGCCTCGCCCGCAAGGACGACCGCGGTCACCTCGACGACGCTCTCGCGCACTACCGCAAGACACGGGCCAAGCTCGACGACCTCGCGGTGCCCACGAAGCGCGGTCGGCCCATCCACCCGCAGTACCTCGCGAAGCTGCTCAACGATCATGCCGCCGATGACGCGATCTTCACCGCCGACGTCGGTTCGCCTACCGTGTGGGCTGCCCGTTATCTCGCGATGACCGAGAATCGACGACTGATCGGTTCGTTCACGCACGGCTCGATGGCGAACGCGCTCATGCACGGCATCGGTGCGCAGGTGGCGCAGCCCGGGCGCCAGGTGGTGGCGCTCGCGGGCGACGGCGGGCTCTCGATGATGCTCGGCGAACTGCTCACCGTCACGCAGAACGGTCTGCCGGTGAAGACGGTCGTCGTGAACAACGCGTCGCTGAACTTCGTCGAACTCGAGATGAAGGCGGCCGGGTTCGTGACGTACGGCACCGGTCTCGACAACCCGAGCTTCGCCGCGATCGCCGAAGCGATGGGCATCTACGCGCGTCGGGTGGAAGACAGCGAAGACCTGCCGGATGCCGTGCGCGACGTCCTCGCGCACGACGGCCCCGCAGTGCTCGACGTCGTCACCGAACGACAGGAGCTGTCGATGCCGCCGGCGATCGAGGCGGCCCAGGTGAAGGGTTTCACGCTCTACGCCATCCGCACGGTCCTCTCGGGACGCGGCGACGAGCTCCTCGACCTCGCGCGCGCGAACTGGCGCCAGCTCCTCTGACGCCCGCGGCCGGCCGGCCGCGCGGCTCCGGCCGGGGGGCGGGCCGCCCGGCCCCCCGCCCCCGGCGCGGGGGGGCCGCCCCCCCCCCCCCCGCCCCCCCCGGGCCGGGCCCCCCCCGCGGAGCCGGCCGGCGCCCGCCCGGCTCGCATCGAACCGGGCGGGCGACTGTCACGCCTCCGCGAGAGCGCGCACCTCGGCCGCGTCGCCGTGGCGCCCGAGGCTTTCGAGCACGTCGCCGAGTTCGAGGGCGGCGACCTGGCGCAGCGGCGGGAATCCCGCGCCGTGATCGAGAGCGCTCCGGTACACCGCCACGGCGTCTTCGGCCCGCCCATCGCTGTGGAGCACCCGCGCCGCGAACAACTCCGACCCGCCCGCAGCCCCCACGTCGTCGAGGGCGGCGAACGCGTCGGCAGCGGTGAGGGCGGTCGCGACGGCGTCGTCGACACGGCCGAGCTGGGCGAGCGCCCGCGCTCGCGAGTCCATCACGTCCGCGCCCAGCCACCCCGCCTCGTGTTCGACCGCGAGGGCCGCGACCTCGTCGAACAGCGCGAACGCGCGTTCGTCCTGCCGCCCGCCGTACGCCTGACCGAGGGTGTGGAGCACGTCGGCGAGCACCCCGACGGCATCCGCAGCCCGGCGGGCCGTCTCGGCGGCCGTCTCGAGCAGCGAGAGCGCCTCGTCGTGCTCGTCGAACCGCATCAGGATCCGCGCCTGCTCGACCAGCGCCACGGCGCGATCCGCATGCTCATCGTCTTCCGCGAAGAGGTCGCCCGCGAAACCGAACGCCCCAACCGCCTGACCGAACTCGCCGGCGGCCGCGAGCGCACGGGCGAGCAGCATCGCGGTCGCCGCGCGCGACGCCGCCGGCACCTCCGCACGCTCCTCGCGCTCCAGCACGTTTCCCAGCAGCTCGGCGGCCTCCTCGGCATCGCCGGCTGCGAGCATGGCCCGTGCGAGGCGGAAGTCGGGCGCCGTCGTGTCTTCCCCCTCCTGCCCGACGAGGCGGGTCAGCACGCGGAACCGCGTGACGGCCTTCTCGGCATCGCCCGCGTCCTCCCAGAGCGACCCCGCCAGCAGGTGCACGCCGGCCAGGGCGCGCGAGGCCCCCAGCCCGGCGAGCAGTCGGCAGGCCTCGTCGGCATCCGCCGCCCCCGCGGCGTACTCGGCCGCCCCGCCGCGCAGACGCGCGCGGATCTCGAGGGCGTGCGCCCGGTGACCGGTGCCCACATCGTCGCGCGCGAGAAGCCGGTCGAGCAGGGCGGATGCCGCGTCGGTCTCGCCTTTCTGCAGCAGCGCCGAGGTCGCCAGCAGCGTCGTGGTGTTCGCGAGGCGCGGGTCGCCGGCGTCGGAGAACGCGCGAGCCGCGCGCTCGAAGAGGTCGAGCGCGGCCTCCGTCTCGCCGGCGCGCAGGTGCAGCACCCCGCGGCTGAGCGCCACGTCGCCGCGCGACCAGGCGGGCAGCGCATCCGCGTGCGCCAGCTCCCGGTCGAGGGATGCCGCGCTCTCCGGGCTGTCGAGGCCGAAGGTCGCCAGGCCCGCACGCTCCTCGAGATCCGCCTGCTCCGAGCGGCCGGCCGCTCTCAGCTCCGCGACGCGGTCGGGGAGGACGGCGCGTGCCTCATCGGCGCGGTCGAGCGCGACGAGGATGCCGATGTGCATCGAGTGCAGCTGCGCCCGCCGGTACGGGTCCTCCACCCCGAGGGCGCGGGGGAGGGCGGCGAGGGTCTCGTGCTCGGCGCCGTACTGCGCCAGCTGCATCGCACGATCGAACCAGCCCTCCGCGTCGGTCGGTGCGGTCGATGCGGGCGTCGCCACGAACGCGTCCGAGCGGATCGGCACGTCGTAGCTCTCGGCGCCGATGAGACGCAGCCGCTCGAGGTGACGCGCGTGCCCGTCGCTCCCGTCGCGGCGGTCGAACTCGGCCGCGCGGCGCTCCGCCCCCGCCCAGCACGCGGCGGCCAGATCGGCGGCGCTCCAGACCCCGTCGTGCCCGCCGAAGAAGGGTGCGAGTGCCCCGGCATCCGCACCCCGCACCGGGGTGTCGCCGTGCCCGGCGGCCGCCACGCGGTCGAGGGCGACCGCGAACGCGGCGAGAGCGGCGAAGTGCGCGTCGACGTTGAGCCCGTCGTGCGCCAGCCAGCCGATGTGGCGCTCGACGAGCGCGAGCGCGCGGGCCTCGTTGCCGGTGATGGCGGCGAAGACGATGTTGTTCGCGACGATGCGCAGATTGTCGGGGTTGTCCTTCGCCAGGCGGTAGCTGCGCAGGTGCGCGGTCTTGGCCTCGTCGCCGCGTCCGGCGCGCAGGTAGGGCACCAGTACCCGCGACAGGGCGTGCTCCGGCTCCTCGCCGCACGAGAACCCGCCCTCGATCATCTCCTCCACCAGACGGATGGCGTCGGCATCCCGCCCGGTCTCGGCGAAGAACCCGGCGAACTGGCTCCGCCCGCAGGCATCGCAGTGGCTGTGGCCGTCGCGCGGCGTCGCCTCCAGCTGCACCCGCAGCGCCTCGGCGTCGTCGAGGCGCCCCGAGTCCCATGCATCCTCGAACCGGGCGGTGAGTACGCCGCTCAGCCCCAGGCCGGCCGCCCGGTAGTGGGCCTCCATGTCGTCGAGCACGGCGTGGATCTGCTCCTGCGAGAACACGGGCGAGGAGCGCAGCGACGACGCCATCCATTTGAACTGCCACATGAGGTCGGCGCCGCCGTTGTCGAGGTCGGCGGGGAACCGCTGCGGATCCTCGTCGTGCTTCGCCAGGCACCAGGCGAACGAGTTGAGCATCACGTCGGTGGCGCCGTTCATGTTCGCCGATGCGGTCTGCCGCATCCGGGCCTCGTACTCGAGGCGCTCGTCGCCGATCTCCCGCGCGAGGGCGACGGCCTCGGTCACCAGCGCCTGCTCGGCGGGCCCCCACGGGGTGCGGTCGATCTCGTCGATGAGTTCGGCGAAACGCGACGTCGGACGGTTCATGGGAATCCCTTCGTCAGGAGGGCGGATGGGGGAGGGAAGCCGTCAGGACGCCGGGGCGTCGAACGGGAAGACCTCGTCGGCCACCCCGGCGGACAGGGCGACGAGGTCGCCGAGCGCCGAGGTCATGAGCTCGCGGTCGGCGTCGGACAGCGGGTGGTGCCCGGCGAGAAGGGCCTGGATGTACAGCAGCTGCACCGTCCGCCGGAAGACGGCGTCATCGGTCACGCGCACGAGCGCCCGCACCACCGGGTTCGACCAGTTGAGGCAGAGCCGCGCGCCCGGATCGTCGTCGGGCGCAGCCGGCAGGGTCCGGTCGATGCGATCGAGCACGCCGCCCCACAGAGCGCCGGTGACGCCCTTCGTGCGCCCCCGATCGAGGGCGCGGAGGGTCTCGGGATCGATCACGTACAGCCCGGTCAGCGACGGGCGGTCGATCGCCCGCACGACGACGGCGCACGACGAGGCGGCGAGGACGGCGCCCGCCCGTGCCTCGAGGGCGAGCGCGGCGTCACGATCGTCGAGGGGCGGTGGGTCGAGTCGATCGAGTTCGCCGGTCACGTCGACCTGTTCGACCGTGACATCGGGGTAGAGCTGCGGCAGCAGGCGCACGAGGTCGGCGTCGTAGAGGTAGCCGCCGTTGACCAGCACCTCGGTCGACGGCGAGATGCCCGCGACCTGGCGGAACTCGTCGACCGAAGCGGCGAAGCGGATGTGCGGATGCCGCTCGACGAGATCGTCGATCCGCATCGTTCCGTGCGTGGTCTCGACGGTCAGCCAGCGGACGATGAACTGCGCCAACTCGTCGTCGTGCCGTACGAGGGCCTTGAGGCCGACCTCGTGGATCGCCACGAACTGCGCGAGCCGGTGCGGTTCGCGCAACGCCAGCTCCAGCACCCAGCGGCGGATGCCCGCGCCGAACTGCTCGCGCACGCGTTCGAGCGCGGCGTCGTCGACGAGCGACTCGCGACTGGCCGTCGGGGCGAGACCGGTCGAGTCGACCACCGCCCTCACGAAGAACGCCCACTCGGGCAGCACGTCGTCGACGCGCTCCGAGAGGAGCATCCGTCCCAGGTAGACGCGGGTGGCCTGACGTGCGCCGGGGGGAGGGGCGAAGGGGAGCACGTAGGCGATGCCCCGCGTGCCGGTGGCGGGCTCGTGCAGTTCGATGGTGTCGAGGGGCGTCGCTCCCAGCAGCGCCCGACCGTAGGCCGCCGCGTCGTCGGGTGACGCGTCGAGGAACGGTGGCGCGTGCGTGAGATCGACGTCGCCGCCCGGGCCGTCGACCGAGATGCGCACGGGCAGGAACTCGCCGAAGGTCGTGGCGAGCTCCCGTACCGAGGCCGCACGCAGCAGATCGGCGGAATCGAACCGTGGCACGAGGTGCACGCTCGTGCCGATCGGCAGGTCGTCGTCGAGCTCGATCACGCGGAACGTGCCGTCGGACCGCCCGGTCCACTCGACGGCGGGGCCTCCTCGGGCGCTGCGCGAGCGGATGACGATCGTGTCGGCCACCATGAAGCAGCTGAGCAGTCCGATGCCGAACTGGCCGAGGTAGTCGTCGCGGGGGAGGTCGAAGATGTCGCGCTTCGAGCTGCGACCGACCGTCGCGAGCAGATCGGCGACCTCGGCAGCGGTGAGCCCGATGCCGTCGTCGCGCAGGACGAACTCGTCGGAGTGCTCGCCCGCCGGGGTGATGCGGATGCTCCCGCCCTGCCCGTCGACCTCGCGCCGCGCGGTGATCGCGTCGCGCGCATTCTGCAGCAGCTCTCGCAGATAGACGCGCGGCCCGGAGTAGATGTGCCGGCTGAGGAGATCGACGACCCCGCGCAGATCGACCTGGAACTGCTGCACCTGCACCGACATCCGCTCCCTCCCGGAATTTCCCGCCCCCGAAGCCTACAAGAGGCGGCCGACGTCGCCCCGGTTCGGTGGCGGGCGACGGATGCCGTACACTGGGGGAGCAGTTTGTTCTCTGCATTCTTTCGCCGTGCCCCGGGTCTCCCGGTGGCGTCGAGGTGGCAGGATGGGAGAACACCCCGAGACTCCAGGGTCTCTAGGGCGGTAGCTCAATTGGCAGAGCAGCGGTCTCCAAAACCGCAGGTTGCAGGTTCGATTCCTGTCCGCCCTGCGCGTCAGCGCACGCTGGCACACGAAAGGTACATTCAGGATGAGTCAGGACGAACCGCGCGGCGAGGTCATCGCGGCTGGCGCCGCCCGCGAGAAGAAGGGCAACCCCTTCTCCCGGTTCTTCGGAAGCATCGCCCTGTTCATCCGTCAGGTCATCGCCGAACTGCGCAAGGTCGTCACCCCGACCCGCAAGGAACTGGTCAAGTTCACCCTGGTGGTGCTCGTCTTCGTCCTGATCGTCATGGGCATCGTCTACGGCCTCGACTGGGTCTTCGGCATCATGACGCACTACGTGTTCGGTATCCCGAGCTGATGACGTCCCCGCGGCCCCTGCCGCAGTGATTGGAAAGAACTAGTGTCCGAACGATACTCCGACGACGCCGACTGGGCGCCTGCCGCCGAGCAGTCCAGCGAAGAGGACGAGGCCCAGGAGGGCAACACCCTCGCCGCCGAGGAGCGCGCATCCACGTCTGCCGAGCACATCGCCCTGCACGTCGAAGATGAAGACGCCGACGACGAGACCGACACCGATGACGAGATCGAAATCGAAGACCCGGAGGCCGACGCCATCGTGAACGACGCGCTCAACCTGGACGAGGCTGCAGAGTCCGAGGCCGCGGCCGAGGTGCTCAACGACGCCGTGGCCGAGGAGACCGCCGAGGAGGAGGCTGCCGCCGCCGACGAGGTCACCCCCTACGACGGCCCCGACATCAACGGCGAGGACGACCGCCCCGCGGCCGACGCCGATGAGGACGACGCCGAGACCGACGACGACCCCTACGAGGCCTTCCGCCTCGACCTGCGGATGCTCCCCGGCAAGTGGTACGTCATCCACTCGTACGCGGGCTTCGAGCGCAAGGTCAAGGCGAACATCGAGCAGCGCAAGTCGACGCTCGAGGTCGAGGACGAGATCTACCAGGTCGAGGTCCCGATGGAGGACGTCGTCGAGATCAAGAACGGCCAGCGCAAGATGGTCACCCGCGTGCGCATCCCCGGCTACGTGCTCGTGCGCATGGAGCTCACGGAAGACACCTGGTCGGTCGTGCGCCACACCCCCGGAGTGACGGGCTTCGTGGGCAACGCCCACAATCCCACGCCGCTGCGCTTCGAAGAGGCCTTCAACATGCTGAAGTCGCTCGTCGAGGTCAAGGACGTCCCCACCGCGAAGAACATCGCCTCCAAGGGCGGCGTCGCCGTCGCCCGGCCGCTCCCGGCCGAGGTCGACTTCGAGGTCGGCGAGACCATCACGATCAAGGAGGGCTCGTTCGCGGGTCTTCCGGGTTCGATCAGCGAGATCAAGCCCGAGAGCGGCAAGCTCACCGTGCTCGTCTCGCTCTTCGAGCGCGAGACCCCGGTCGAGCTGTCGTTCGACCAGGTCACCAAGATGATCTGACGCAGGTCCACATACAGAACGCCCCGCCGGTCCGTCCGGCGGGGCGTTCTGTGTTTCTACGCAAGTCAGCCGTCGCGTGCGTCGCCGGCGATCTCGCCCTCCGCGAAGAAAGCGACGCTGTCTTCGTCGCCGTTCTCGACGCGCTTGAACGCGCGGCCGAGCACGTTCGCGATGTTGCCCCTCGGGCCCTGGACGGCGTGGCGAAATCCGAACAGCGGTGCGACGTCGGCCGGCACTTCCACCCACCGATAGCCCTGGGCTCTCACGAACACCTCGCCGATGTAGAACCCGGCGAGGAAGACCACCTCGGCGATGTCGTCGCTGCCGACGCTCTCGAACGCGGCGAGGACCTCGTCCACGGTTCCCAGGCTCTCGAGCGAGTAGTCGAGCTCACGGAGACCGGGTGTGGGTAGATCTGCCGCGACGATGGAATCCGCGAATTCCTGGGCGATCTGCGGTGCGTATTCAGGCGTGGGTGGATAGGGGGCGGCGGAAAAGGCCCATGAGATCCCCTCGTTTCGAGCAAGCGCTGGTGGAGAAGAGGCCAATGTCTCATGAACGAGGTGCCTGCGGGAGACGCTCAGAGAAGGAACCTTGGCATATCAAATGTCCGCCGTGAAGCACGGCGGGCGCGGGCGCCCAGGGCTCCTCTGTAAGCATGCCCCGCCGTTCCCTTCGGTAGGGCGGTCTGCATCCCGATCAGCTCGAGATGCGCGCGGCGGCATCCGTCGGGTAGACTTCTATGGTTTGTGCGCCGTTTCTGCGTGCGTGCGGACATCACCGCTATCCGGAGTGGCCGGATCGCGGGAGAGCGGATGCATCCGGCACCCGTTCGAGGAAAGGAAGAGGAAATGGCACCGAAGAAGAAGGTGACCGGCCTGATCAAGCTTCAGATCAACGCCGGCGCAGCCAACCCGGCGCCGCCGATCGGCCCCGCGCTCGGTCAGCATGGCGTCAACATCATGGAGTTCTGCAAGGCGTACAACGCCGCGACCGAGTCGCAGCGCGGCAACGTCATCCCCGTCGAGATCACCGTCTACGAGGACCGCAGCTTCACCTTCGTCCTGAAGACCCCGCCCGCGGCGGAGCTCATCAAGAAGGCCGCCGGCGTGCAGAAGGCTTCGGCCACCCCGCACACCGTCAAGGTCGGCAAGATCACCAAGGACCAGGTCCGTCAGATCGCCGAGACCAAGCAGGCCGACCTGAACGCGAACGACATCGAGGCCGCCTCGAAGATCATCGCCGGCACCGCCCGTTCCATGGGCATCACGGTCGAGGGCTGAGGAGAATAATCATGGCTACCAAGTCCAAGGCTTACCAGGCTGCCGCCGCGAAGATCGAGGCAGACCGTTTCTACACCCCCGCCGAGGCCGTCGCCCTGGCGAAGGAGACCGGCTCCGCGAAGTTCGACGCCACCGTCGAGGTCGCGCTGAAGCTCTCCGTCGACCCCCGCAAGGCAGACCAGATGGTGCGCGGCACCGTCATCCTGCCCCACGGCACCGGCAAGACCGCCCGCGTCATCGTGTTCGCCACCGGCGCCGCGGCTGAGGCTGCGATCGCTGCGGGCGCCGACGAGGTCGGCGGCGCCGAGCTCATCGAGAAGGTCGCCGGCGGATGGACCGCGTTCGACGCGGCCGTCGCCACGCCCGAGCTCATGGGCCAGGTCGGTCGTCTCGGAAAGGTGCTGGGTCCGCGTGGCCTCATGCCCAACCCGAAGACCGGCACGGTGACCCCGAACACGGCCAAGGCCGTCGAGGACATCAAGGGCGGAAAGATCGAGTTCCGCGTCGACAAGCACGCCAACGTGCACTTCGTCGTCGGCAAGGCCTCGTTCTCGACCGAGCAGCTGAACGAGAACATCTCGGCCGCGCTCGAGGAGATCGTCCGCCTCAAGCCGTCCAGCTCGAAGGGCCGTTACATCCAGAAGGGTGCGGTGTCGACCACGTTCGGCCCCGGCATCCCGCTGGACGTCAACGCCATCTGAGCCTGACTCCAGAAACGCCCCCCGCCCCCCCCGGGGGGGTTGTGGCTCTCCGCGCCGGGGCGCCGCGGATTGGGGTGTGTTTTTAACAAATGACGCGG
>JASCNZ010000030.1 GCA_029959905.1 Microbacteriaceae bacterium PS02344 | reverse complement strand
CCCCCCGCCCCCCCCCCCCCCCCCCCCCCCCCCCCCCCCCCCCCCCCCCCCCCCCCCCCCCCCCCCCCCCCCCCCCCCCCCCCCCCCCCCCCCCCCCCCCCCCCCCCCCCCCCCCCCAAATGCTCAGATGAGGCGGCGCAGCGCGGCCTCGAGCGAGATGCCCTGCGCGTCGGCGCGGTCGCGGAGCCGGGCGTGCTCGTCACCGGTCAGGGTGATGCGCAGCTCGATCGGCTCGGCGGTCGGGGTGTCGAAGTCGTCGAACAGCGACGAGGTCTCGGCCCAGAGCGGAGCATCCGTGGGCTCGTCGCGCGCCGCGAGGGCGGGGGCGGCCGTCGTCGTGGCGGAGCGGCCGGAGGCCGCCGCGGCGGCGAGCGGGGCGGACGCCGCGACGGCGGCTCCGGCATCCGTCGCGCGGGTGAACCCGGGGCCGCGTCGCGGTTCCTGTTTCTGCTGATAGGCCTTCGCGGCGGAGTTCGCGCGTTCGTCGGCGGCCTCGTTCATGCGGTCGCCCGCGTGGCCCTTCACCCAGGAGAACTCGACGTCGCGGCCGCGCATGGCCTCGTCGATGCCTTCGAGCAGGTCGCGGTTGAGCACCGGACCGCCGTCGGACTTGCGCCATCCCTTGCGCTTCCACCCGGGCATCCACTTCGTCACCGAGTCGATCACGTAGCGGCTGTCGCAGCGGATGAGGAGCTTCTCGTCCGTTCCCGCCGTCGCCCGCAGCAGTTCGAGGACCGCCTGCAGCTCGCCCTGGTTGTTGGTGCCGTGGGGTGAGCCGCCCGCCGCCCAATTGTCGTCGTCGATGTACCAGGCCCACCCGTTGGGGCCGGGGTTGCCCAGGGCGGAGCCGTCTGCGGCGGCGATGATCGTCATCCCTCCACCGTAGCCGGGGCCAGCCCCACCGCCCGCTCCGCGCCCTCCATTCCGTGAGGGGTCAAGACACGCCGCACGGGCGGGCGCGAATGCGACCTTTCCGACCCTCAGTCCTTTCGATCCGGGAGGAAGCGGCGCGCTGACGGCGACTCAGTCATCGGCGTCCGTATTGTCGTCGTCCTGTGATCCGTTCGGGTCGTCCGAGTCGTCGGGCTCACGATTCTCGACCGCGAACGTGGCGGGCGGCGGTGGCGCGACGGGGAAGACGATCGACGTGGTGTCGCCTCCGAGCCCCAGCCCGATCGACAGCGGGTCGACGGCGGGCGGGGTGTCGAGGGCATCCGCGGCTCCGCGCTCGAGTGGTTCGGAGGGCAGGCCGGCCCACTGGTTCTCTTCGTCCTCCCGGCGCTGCTGGAACATTCCCATGCGCTCATTCTCCCTCCACGGCCCTTCGCCATGCGGGCTTTCCTCTCGATCGCGTGCCGTCCAGGCCGTGGACAGGCGCCTTCTCCTACGGTGGGACGATGCCCGCATTCACCTGGGAATCCTGGATCGGAACCGTCGCGGCCATCGGCATCGCGCTGGTGGTGGCAGCGAGCGTGCTCGCGCTGCTCGCACTCGTGGTCACCCTGGTCAGTCGCAAGCTGGAATGGTTGCGCGAGGTGTCTCGACGCGCACGCAACGCGCTCTTCACGACTGCGGCGATCGTGGCGCTGTGGGTCGCGTGCGCCGTCACCCAACCGGCGTCGATCGACGAATGGCCGGCGATCTCGCGCGTCTTCCTGATCGCCACGATCCTCTCCGGCTCGTGGCTGCTCGGCGCCCTGGTGTCGTTCGGGTTCGAGCAGCTCATGGCGCGCGAAGAGGCACAGCTCATCGGCCCGCAGGCGCGACGTCGTCGCACGCAGCTGCTCGTCATCCACCGGCTCGTGCTCGTGACCATCGCGGTGCTCGCGCTGGGCACGGTGCTCTTCACGTTCCCCGAGATGCGCGCGATCGGCACGAGCCTGCTGGCCTCGGCAGGAATCGTCAGCATCATCGCCGGTCTCGCCGCGCAGTCGATCCTCGGCAACCTCATCGCCGGG
The DNA here is from genome assembly GCA_029959905.1 of Microbacteriaceae bacterium PS02344. Classification (GTDB taxonomy): domain Bacteria; phylum Actinomycetota; class Actinomycetes; order Actinomycetales; family Microbacteriaceae; genus Microbacterium. The sequence continues at coordinate 30,870 of JASCNZ010000030.1, read as the reverse complement.
GTGCAGGTCGCCTTCACCGATGCGATCCGCGTGGGCGACGTGGTCGTGGTCGAGGGGGAGTGGGGTCGCATCGGCGAGATCAACCTGTCGTACGTCGTGGTCTACATCTGGGACGAGCGACGGCTGGTCGTGCCCTGCAACTACTTCACGACGAACCCGATCGAGACGTGGACGCGACGGTCCGATGCGATTCTCGGTGTCGTTCTCATGGACCTCGACTGGCGGGTGCCGATGGACGAGGTGCGCGCGGAGTTCACGCGCATCATCGAGACGTCGCCGTTCTGGGACGGCCGTTCGTCGAGCGCGCTCGTGACCGACTCGCAGGGTGGCTTCGTGACGGTGCGGTTCGTGATGTCGGCGAAGGACTCGTCAGACCAGTGGGACATCCGTTGCGAGGTGCGCGAGAAGATGATGACCTGGCTGCAGCAGAACCACCCCGAGGCCCTGCCCCGCACGCGCGTCGCACTCGAGCCCTCGCCCTGACCCACGGGGCGCGCTCAGACGGCGCTACTTCCGCGCGGCAGCGCGGACGGCTTCGACGAGCTCGAGCCACGGGCCGTCGAGGGCACCGTCGGGGATCTCTCGCTCGCGCTGCTCCGCGGGGGTCCGGGCGCGGATCGTCCAGACGTAACGGTCGGCGCCGCGGCCGATGTCGAGGTCCGCGTCCCAGGGGCAGCGGTCGATCCGAGCGATCCACGTCGCGGCGTCGTCGTTCTCCGCGTCGGTCTCGACGAGCCACCGTCGCCGTAGCCCCGCGATGCCGCCCGAGCGGATCACCGCGACGACGACGCGGTCATTCGGCGGAGGGGACTCGCTCATCTCCATAGACTCCCACGGTCGTCCAGGCGCGTCGAGCGGCCGTCGCCGTGGCCTCGTCGAACGTCTGCGCAGCGGCGACCGTCGCATCGGCGAACTCCGTGAAGGTCGCGGTACTCGACAGGCCTCCGGTCAGCGCCCGATACCAGACCGAGCCCGCCGTCTCCCACGCGTTCCCACCGAGATCGATTGCGAACAGGGCGAACGCCCGGTTCGGGATGCCCGAGTTGATGTGCACCCCGCCGTTGTCCTCCGTCGTCTGCACGAATCCGCTCATGTGGTCGGGCTGAGGATCGCGCCCGAGCTCGTCGTCGTCGTAGGCCGTGCCCGGCTTGAGCATCGACCGCAGCGCCACGCCTTCGACGGCATCGGTGAAGATCTCGGCGCCGACCAGCCACGACGCGTCGCCGGCGGTCTGGCCGAGAGCGTACTGCTCCGTCAGCGCACCGAACACGTCGGCGATCGACTCGTTCAAGGCCCCGGGCTGCCCCTGGTATTCGAGATCGGCCGTGTGCTGCACGACGCCGTGCGCGAGTTCGTGCCCGATGACCGTGAGCGACCCGGTGAAGCCGCGGAACACCTCACCGTCGCCGTCGCCGAACACCATGCGCTCGCCGTCCCAGAAGGCGTTGTCGTAATCGACGCCGTAGTGCACCGTCGCGTCGAGCGGTGCCCCGGCGTCGTCGAGCGAATTGCGTCGGAATGCCGACAGGAGCATTTCGAACGTGGCCCCGAGCCCCTCGAACGCCTCGTTCGCCGCGGCATCGGCGACGGGGTCGTCGTCTTCGGTGCGCACCACTGCGCCGGGCAGCTGCTGCGTGTTGCCCGCATCGCTGATCGTGCGGTTCGGAGCGTCGGAGAGCTGCGCGACGAGGTCGCCGTTCTCGTCGATCGAGAGATCGATGCGCGCGCGGAACGGCGGACGTCCGGCGGTCAGGGTCTGGCGTGCCGCGGCGGCGGCGCGGGGGAAGCGCCCCGACTCCGCGAGGCGCGCGAGCAGATAGGAGGGGACCACTCCGTGACGTTCGATCTGTGCGCTCATGCAGCGACCCTACGCCCGGTCACCGACATCGGCGGCGCCGCCGGCGGTTTCCGCCTCGCCGCCCCCGGCATCCGCGAACTCGCCGTCGCGGCGGATGCTCCGCACGGTCGTCCGCAGCATCCCGCCGTCGAGCGGCACCTCGTATCGCACCGGCATCCCGGGGTGCTCGAGCGAGAACCAGTACGTCTCGACCGGAGCATCCGGGGCATCCGCGATCTCGTACCGCCGGCAGCGCACACGGCCGAACGGCAGAGCGAGCTCCTCGTCGGTCACCGTCGTGTGCGCACGGGGGAAGGAGGCGTGCTCCTGCAACTCCCGCCAGGTCGTCCGGCTGGTCACCGCCTCTTCGGGGGCATCGGTGAACCAGGCGCGCAACGTGGCGCCCTCGGCATCCGTCTGCTCGAAGCGGTTGATGCGCTCGTGCTGCGACCCATCGGGCGACTCGACGAACAGCACGATCGTGAGTCCGTCGCCGGCGGCCTGGCGGATCTCTGCGGCCGTGAAGGGAGTGGGCAGCAGGCCGTCACCCAGCACGTGCGGATCATCGGTGACCATGCTCCATTGTCCCGCCGCGCGGGTCGCAGGTCGAGGGCGACCCTGACGCAGGACGGATGCCCCGCCGACTCCCATTTCCGCGCCGCCGGCGCCGTCCCGACAGGGCGCGTCCTGAGTGGTCGTCGACGCGCGGTCGACGCCCGGTCGGGCCCCGGCCGCCCCGCGCGGCGTTCCCAGCACGCTCGCGTAGAATCGGCCCAATGACCGACGCCCCTTCCGACGAGCTCAGCGACCGAGCCGACTTCGGCGCCGGTATCGACCCGGACGATCTCGCCACCACCCTGCGCGTGCTGTCCGAGTTGCACACGATCGACAACGAGCATCCCGACTTCGTTGCCGTGCGCCACGCGACCGCCGCGATGTTCAAGGCGGTGAAGCGGGTGCGCCGCAAGGAGATCCGCGACGCGATCGCCGAGGCCGACAAGGCCGTCGTGGCGCGTACCGCGACCGGCGCGCCCGACCGCATCGACGACGAGACCCGCGGCTACGACCTCGCCTCGAGCGTCGTCGACGCCCCCATCGCCGGTGAGCTGCTCAAGCCGCGCAACTGCTACATCTGCAAGCAGCCGTACACGCTCGTCGACGCGTTCTACCACCAGCTCTGCCCCGACTGCGCTCGCTTCAGCCACGGCAAGCGCAACGCCCGCACCGACCTCACGGGCAAGCGTGCGCTGCTCACCGGCGGACGCGCGAAGATCGGCATGCACATCGCGCTCCGGTTGCTGCGCGACGGGGCGCACACCACCATCACCACGCGGTTCCCGCGCGATGCGGTGCGGCGCTTCAGTGCGCTCCCCGACTCGGGTGACTGGCTGCACCGTCTGCGGGTCGTCGGCATCGATCTGCGCGACCCGGCGCAGGTGATCGGTCTCGCCGACTCGGTCGCCGCGCAGGGGCCCCTCGACATCCTCATCAACAATGCGGCCCAGACCGTGCGACGCTCGCCGGGTGCGTACTCGCTGCTGGCGGATGCCGAGCTGCAGCCGCTCCCCGACGGACCGCTGCCTGAGATGGAGACGTTCGGCCACACCGCCGACCCGCACCCGCAGGCGTTGCAGGCATCCGTCGATGCGCACCCGCTGTTGTCGGTTGCGGCCCTCGGCGGCACCGTCGCCGAGCAGGGCGGCCAGGCACTCACCGCCGAAGACCTCGCGCGGCTGGCGATGGCACCGGGATCGTCGTCGCTCGAGAAGCACGCCGACGGCACCGCGATCGATGCCGGTGGGCTCGTTCCCGACGTCAACCGCGTGAACAGCTGGGTGCAGTCGGTCGACCAGGTCGACCCGCTCGAGATGCTCGAGGTGCAGCTGGCCAATACGACCGCGCCGTTCCTGCTGATCAGTCGGTTGCGCCGGGCGATGGCGGCATCGACCGCGCACCGCAAGTACGTCGTGAACGTGTCGGCGATGGAGGGGCAGTTCTCGCGTCGGTACAAGGGGCCGGGCCATCCGCACACCAACATGGCGAAGGCCGCGCTCAACATGCTCACGCGCACCAGTGCGGGCGAGATGCTCGAGACCGACGGAATCCTCATGACGGCCGTCGACACCGGCTGGATCACCGACGAGCGGCCGCACTACACGAAGGTGCGTCTCGCGGAGGAGGGCTTCCACGCCCCGCTCGACCTCGTCGACGGTGCCGCCCGCGTGTACGACCCGATCGTGCGCGGCGAGGCCGGCGAAGACATCCACGGCGTGTTCCTGAAGGACTACGAGCCCAGCCCCTGGTGAGGTGATCGCCGCCCCGTCGGGCGGTGGGCCGGTGCCTGCGCCCCTTCTCGGCGTCGCCGCCGCCCTGTTCCGGTCGCAATTTCCGTCGGCTCGCGTGGCCCGAGGCGACAGGAAATGCGACGGGAAGTGCGCTGTGCGGCGCCGCGCCGCCTGCACGGCGAGTGCACAGATGCACGGGAAAGTGCCGAGTTGGGCCGTGCATCTGTCCGAAGTCCGTGCAACCGGCCGGGGTCCGGGCGGGCGGATGCCGGGCAGGGGCGGCCGGTGCAGGGAGGGTCAGCGGCGAGCGAGGGTGGCGGATGCCCAGACGCCGAGCTGATCGAGGATCGGGAGCAGTCCTTCGCCGCCGGGGGTGAGCGCGTACGACACCGTGACCGGCGGCCCGGGGTCGACGGTGCGTGCCACCAGACCGGCGTCGGCGAGTTCGGCGAGGCGGTCGGAGAGCACGGTGTCGCTGATGCCGACGACCGCGCGGCGCAACGCCACGAAGGTCGACGGGCCGCCGCCGAGTGACGACACGATCATGCCGTTCCACCTCTTGCCGAGCACGCTGAACGCCAGTGTGACGGCCGCGTCACACCGGGTGATGTCGTGCTCGGCCTCGGGCATGCCTCCATTCTACCCGTGCTACGTTAACCTCTGTCGCTAAGAAAAACCAAGCGACTCTGAATTGAGAGGTAGGTCCATGTCCCTGTTCCGTCTGGATGCGAGCATCCTTCCCGGGTCGTCCGCCAGCCGCGCGCTCGCCGATCTCGTCGAGTCCGAGTGGACGTCGGCCCACCCCGACTCCTCCGTCACCCGCCGCGACCTCGCCGCCGACCCGGTGCCGGCCACGGCCTGGGCCGATGCCGTCACCGGCGGCTTCATCGACGAGGCGCAGCGCACGCGCGCGCAGGTCGAGGCCCGTGCGCTCGCGACGCGCTTCGCCGACGAGCTGATCGGTGCCGACGCGCTGCTGTTCGCGGTTCCGCTGTACAACTACGGCGTCTCGCAGCATTTCAAGACCTGGTTCGACCTGGCCTACACCGACCCCCGCATCGACCCGACCGGCACGGCGCTTCGGGGCAAGCCGGCCACGCTGGTGACGGTGCTCGGGGGCAACTACGCGCCGGGCACCCCGAAGGAGGGGTGGGACCACTCGACCGGCTGGCTCCGCCGTGTGCTCGAGGATGTCTGGGGCCTCGACCTGCGCGTCGTCGAGCGTCCGTTCACTCTCGTGGGCGTGAACCCGGCCCTCGACGCCTTCACCGACGTCGCACGCGAACTCAAGGAGTCCGCGGAGTCGAACGCCCGCACCTTCGGCCAGGAGCTCGCGGCGCTGCGCGGTTCCGCCGCCTGACCGCCTCCCTCGGCGGCGGCTGTCGCTCCATCGGTGCCCTGCTGCTCCCGTTGCAGTTTCTGTCGCCGCGTGGCGCGCGAGGCGACAGAAAATGCGACGGGAGCGGATGTCGGCGGGCGTCGGGTGGGCCGGATGGTCTTCAGCCGGGGATGACGCAGTTCCGGTCGCAATTTCTGTCGTCGACCGTGGCGATGAGCGACAGAAAGTGCGACGGGAGCGAGGCGGGTGGGCGGGTCAGCAGCCGGGGGCATCGGGGTCCTCGATGCAGGTGTGGTGCACGAGGGCGGTGTGCGCCTCGTAGATGCGGATGGTCCGGGTCGGGCTGGTGACCGGGAGGGAGCCGTCGAGGGGAATCCACCCGGTGCCGAGGTCGATGCCGGCGGTGTAGTGCACGGTGACGGTGGTGTCGTACGTCCCGCGGTGCTCGTAGACGTGGCTGGTGTCGGTCGGGGTGAAGGGGGCCTGGCCGAGCTCGGTCCAGGATGCTCCGCCGGTGGGGCGGGTGGCCGTCGTGCCGTCGCCGTAGTCGAAGGTGAAACTGGCGGGAGTGAAGCGGACGGTGACACGGGTGCCGAGTACGGTGCCCTCCCGGGTATGGGCGGCTGCGGTGGCGATGAAGTTCGCCGGGCGCCCCGCGACGCCGAGGTTCGAGGGCTCGGCGAGGGTGCTCGGCGGAGCGGGCGCGAAGCTCGCGACGTCGGAGATGGTGATCGCCGGGGTGCCGGGCGCGGGAGGGGGCGTAGTGGGCGGGTCGGGTGGCGCGACCCGTGAGCATCGCAGGTCGGAGACGCCGCGGCAGTCATCCACCGTGTAGTTCTGGTCCGGGCGGGAGTATCGCGGGCCGTCTTCCCCGGTGGTGATCGGGCCGCCGGCGCCCGAAGGCGTACGTCCGGACGGCGTAGAGGGAGACGTACGCTCACCGCCCACGGACACGCTCGTGCCGCCAGTGATCGCCGAGCAGTAGCCGCTCACGCTGACGCGAGGTGCGCAGCTAGCGGCTGCGCCAAATGCGGGCGATGCAGGGAGCGCGGCGCCCAGCGTCAATACAGTGGCCAACACAAGGCCTGCGGTCAGCATGCATCCGCCGAGGCTTGGGTCTCATTAGCGATCTTCAAGCTGGCGCCGACCTGTATGAAGTCGACCGACTGGGCCACGAGGTCGCCCCGCTCGGCAGGAGTCACGTCTACGCCATCGGCATCGATGACGCGGACATTCGCTGCATTCAGGCAAACGAAGGCCGACACGCTGGCGTCAGCTCCGCCGCGGTGAGCGCTCGTCCCTGAGAAAGACGCGATCGACATCGAGCCCAGGAGGTGGAGGCCCTGCTCATCGAAGAACCGCTCGCCGTCGATATCAGCTTCGACCGCGCTTCCGATAAGGAAGTCTTGGGGCTCAGGGGAGGGTAAGCCCGCCGAACGCGCATCCAGCGCCTCCATGTACTCCCGATACACCTCCTCCGCTGCCGCATACGCATCTTCATCCGTCGCGAAGAGCGGCGTGCGGGTGGGTTCGGGTTCGGGCGGGGCGGTGCATCCGCTGGTCGTGGCGAGCATGACGGAGGCCGCGAGGACGAAGGGAACGAGGAGGGCGGAGCGTGGGGAGGGCAGGATCACGGGCACACGGTAGCTCGGATCCGAGCGCATCCGCGGGAGTTATCCACAGGCCGACCGGCCGAAAGACAAGCGGCCAGAAGGGGAGTCAATCCCGAGTCGAGGTGGACGCGTCGGTTGCACGAACATCACACGGATGCACGGAGCATCCGACGATTCCGCCGTGCACGTGTGGGGATTCCGTGCATCCGGACGACCTAACCACCGGCATCCACCCCCACCCGGCGACGAACCGCAGGCACCACACACACGTGCAGGCGGGATCGACTCGATCCCGCCTGCACGCACCGCTCGCGCCGGCATTCCGCACAGCGCCACGCGAAACCACCTACACGGGTGCCACCGGCGACCACGCGTCTGTGCCGACCGACCCCGGCAGTTCCTGCTCGGCGAACCGCTCGATGCGGAACGACTGCAGCACGGGCGACGGCTGCCCGGACAGCACCTCGTCGGCGGCGAGCTCTCCAAGGATCAGCCCGAGCGTCGCCCCGGAGTGCGTGAACAGGGCGTACAGCCCGTCGACGCCGGGCACCGGGCCGACGACCGGCTCCCCGTCGCCCGGAATCGGCTTCCACCCGGCGCCGACGCGCGACGCGGTGAGAGCGGGCGCGCCGGCGAGCACCTTCGACGCCTCGTCGAGCAGGCCCTGCACCGACGCGTCCGGCACCGTGATCGAGCCGTCGTCGCCGACGATGATCGACTCCTCGGCCCAGCCGGCGTCGAGCACGAGGCGTCCGTCGGGGGTGGGCCGCACGGCCACCCGGGGCGTGTTCAGCACCGTGCGAACCGGAACATCCACGGGGTCGGTGAACAGCACGAAGGCGGCGGGCGATGCGTCCGGGATCGTGACGCCGAGGTCGGCGAGCTGCGCCGGCACACCGGGGCCCGTCGCGAGTACCACGCGGTCGGCGGCCACCCGCGACCCGTCGCCGAGCACGACGCCGACCACGACTCCGTCGGCGACGTCGACCCGTGCATCACCGGCGTTCTCGATCACCTCGGCCCCGGCCGCACGCGCCTGCGCGGCGAGCACGCCGATGAGATGCGGCATGTTCACCCAGCCCTCGCCGGGGTTGAAGATGGCGCCCTCGTCGGCGACCGCGTCGACGTTCACGTCGGGTGCGACGCGAGCGATGTCGGCCTTCTCGACCCAGAGCGAGTCGTAGCCGACCGACCGCTCGAACTCGAACGTCGGACGGAAGCTCTCGTCCGGGCCCGCCCATTTCAGCGCCCCGTCGAAGCGCAGGTACTCCACGCTCTCGGGGTGCCGCGCGCCCCAGCTGCGGTACCGGTCGAGGGCCAGCAGACGCAGGTAGTGGTAGGCCGACGAACGGTCGCCCGACGAGTTCAGCCACGCGATCGAGCGCCCGGAGGCGCCGTCGGCGAGCGGGCCGGCGGTGACCAGGGTCACGTCGGCGCCCGCGCGGGCGAGGTGGGCGGCGGTGGATACGCCGAGGATGCCGCCGCCGATGACGACGACCTTCTCGGATGCTGCTGCAGACATGCGTTCTTCCTTAATCATTGCGCGCGGTCCTCCGTGCGCTCAGTCGGTGGTCTGGGTGTCGGATGCCGCGCGTGCGGCGAGGGCATGGGCCTGTGCGATGAGGCGCAGCCCGGCGACGGCATCCGCGGGGTCGACCGGTGCGGGGGCGCCGTTCTCGATCGCGTCGGCGACGCCCGCGTAGAAGAGGCCGTACTCGCCCTTCTCGGTCGGCACGGGCTCGACGTCGTCGCCGAGCCCGACGCTGCCCCACTGCTCGCGCGGCGTCTCGCCGAACCCGGGGTCGCCGGGACGGGCTCCCGCGACCAGCGCAGGCTCCTGCCCGTCGAGACCCCAGGTGGTGTACGCCGCCTCGGATCCGAGCACGCGGAACCGCGGCCCCGGAGTGGCGGTGACCGCGCTCATCCACAGATGCGACCGCACGCCCGACTCGTGCTCGAGTGCCACGAACACATCGTCGTCCGCGACGACATCGGGCCGTACGCGGTCGATCTCCGCGTGCACGACGCGGGCCGGGCCGAACAGCTGCACGGCCTGGTCGATGAGATGCGGGCCGAGGTCGAACAGGATGCCCCCGGCATCCGCCACCGTGGCGCGCGCCTTCCAGTCCTTGCTGATCGTGGGCTTCCACCAGGTGAAGCGCGATTCGAACCGTCGCACGCGTCCGAGGCGCCCCTCATCGATCAGACGCCGCACCGTGCGGAAGTCGCCGTCCCACCGACGATTCTGGAACACCGTCAGCATCCGCCCCTCCGCGCGCGCGAGCTCGATCAACGCCTCGCCGTCTGCGGCATCGGCGACGAACGGCTTGTCGACGACGACGTGGCATCCGGCGCGCAGGGCGGCCTCGACGTGCGCGCGGTGGGAGCCGCTGGGCGAGGCCACGACCACCAGATCCACGGCATCCGCCTGCGCCCAGAGGGCGTCGACGTCGGGGAGGACGCGGGCCTGCGGATGCTCCTGCACCGCCTGCGCCACTCGATCCGGGTCGGACGTGACGATGGCATCGACACGGAATGCCGGATTCGCCGCGAGGAACGGCGCGTGGAACAGGCGACCTGCGGTGCCGAAACCGATGATCGCAGTACGGATCATCACAGCACCTCCGACAGGAACAGCTTCAACCGGTCGCTCTTCGGGGCGTCGAAGATCTCGTCCGGGGTGCCGGCCTCGACGATGCGGCCCTCGTCCATGAACACGACCTGGTCGGCGACCTTGCGGGCGAAGCCCATCTCGTGCGTGACGACGAGCATGGTCATGCCGCGCTGCGCGAGCTCGGCCATGAGGTTGAGCACACCCTTGACGAGCTCGGGATCGAGCGCGCTGGTGGCCTCGTCGAACAGCATCACCTCGGGCTCCATCGCGAGGGCGCGCGCGATCGCGACCCGCTGCTGCTGGCCTCCCGACAGGTCGCGGGGGCGGTGGTCGGCGCGTTCCGCGAGGCCCACCTCGGTCAGACGCGCCAGGGCGATGCGCTGCGCCTCGCCCCGCGACATCCGCTTCACGTTGCGCAGCGCGAGCGCCACGTTGTCGAGGGCGGTGTGGTCGGGGAAGAGGTTGAAGTGCTGGAAGACGAGTCCCACGCGGCGGCGCAGCACATCGGGCTTGAGGCGCAGGGCGTCGTCGTCGGCGAGGGTCACCCGGCCCGCCTTCGGCTCGTGCAGCCGGTTGACGCCGCGCAGCAGCGTCGACTTGCCCGAACCCGAGGGGCCGATGATGCAGGTGGTGGTGCCGGGCTCGACCGTGAGCGACACATCGCGGATCACGTCGACGTCGCCGTACGCCATGACGAGGTTGTCGATGCGCAGCTCGGATCCCTCGTAGAAGCGGCCGTCGGTGACGGGGAGGGGGGAGGTGTAGGTCATGTGTTCTCTCCATGGACGAGGGCCGGGCTGAGGGACTGCTCGCGCACCTCTTCGAGTCCGCTCTTGGGCGGCGTGGCCTTGCGGCGGCCGGTGCGGAAGCGGTTGTCGAAGTAGTTCACGAGGTGCGTGAGCGGCACGGTGATGACGAGGTAGAAGACGCCGGCGAGCACCAGCGGCGACAGGTTGCCGGTGAGCACCGCGGCATCCTGTCCGACGCGGAACAGCTCCCGCTCGCTCACCAGCAGGCCCAGGAAGTACACCAGGCTGGAGTCCTTCACGATCGCGATGAACTGGTTGACGAGGGCGGGCAGCACCCGGCGGATGCCCTGGGGCACCACGACCAGCCGCATCGCGCTGCCGTAGGTCATGCCGAGGGCGCGGCAGGCCTCGAGCTGTCCGCGCTCGACGCTCTGGATGCCGGCGCGGAAGATCTCGCCGATGTAGGCACCGGCGATGAGGCTGAGGGCGAGGATGCCGAGCGGGTAGGGCGAGGGGCCGAACAGCTGCTGGCTGATGCGGGCGAAGCCCTGCCCGATGAGCAGGATCGTGAGGATCGCGGGCAGGCCGCGGAAGACGTCGGTATAGATGCGCGCGGGCACCCGCAGCCAGGCGGTGCGGGAGACCCCCATGATCGCGAGGACCATGCCGATGACGATGCCGAGCACGGTCGAGGCGACCGAGATGATGAGCGTGTTGACGAGCCCCGTGCCGAGCAGCTGCGGAAGCACCTGCAGCATCGCGTCGAAGTCGAGGAACGTGCGGATGATGTTGTCGAACCAGTCCATGGGATCTCCTTCGGGTGGGCGGGTGCGGAGGAGGATGCTCCGCACCCGCCGCGGCGATTACTCGCTGTCGCCGTCGCCCTGCTCGTCGCTGGGCAGGTACTGGTCGGGCATCGGGGAACCCGGGAACCACTTCTCGTAGAGCTCCTTCCAGGTGCCGTCCTCCATCGCCTCGTGCAGGGCGTCGTTCAGGGCCTTCTTGAACTCGTCCTTGCCCTTCGCGATCGCGAAGCCGGCGGGGGCGTCGAACGAGGGGATGTCGATGGCGTTCTCGAGCCCGTACTGGTCGGCGTACTCCTTGGCCGCCTCGTAGTCGAGGAAGTGCGCGTCGATCGATCCGCTGACCACGGCTGAGATGGCGGAGTTGTTGTCGGGGAAGCGCACGAGCTCGGTGTCGGTGAAGTTCTTCACGGCGTAGGCCTCCTGCAGGGTGCCCTGCACGACGCCGAGGCGCTTTCCGGCGAGGCTGTCCTCGTCGGTGATGTCGCTGTCGGGCGAGGCCATGACGGTGAGGTATCCGGCGAGGTAGCCGTCGGAGAAGTCGACCGTCTTCTCGCGCTCCTCGGTGATGCCGATGGCGGCGACGCCCACGTCGAACTGACCGTTCGAGACCGCCGCGAGAAGGCCGGAGAAGTCCTGGCCCGTGAAGACGACATCGTCGATGCCGATGCGTCCGGCCACGTCGGTGAAGAGCTCGACGTCGAAGCCGGTGAACGTGCCGCTCTCGTCGGTGAACGTGTAGGGCTTCGAGTCGCCGAGGCTGGCGACCCGGATCTGGCCGGGGGTGATGAGGCCGTAGGGGTTGTCGTCGGCGTCGCTGCCGGACGATGCGGTGCCGCCCTGGGCGCAGGCGGTGAGGGCGAGGACTCCGGCGATCGCGGCGGCGATCGCGGTACGGCCCGCGGTGCGGCGGAAGGACTTTCTAGCCACGATGTGGCTCCTCTCGTAGGGACTGCTGTGTCGGTCGGCCTGGAGCCGGTGCCGGTTCTCGGGTAAATTGAGACCGGTCTCAATTAGGTGTTTCCAGGAGAGTACACGCGCGGTGCAGGGGCGTCAATATGCTGAGAAGCCGCAAGGGAGAGGGAGAGTGCGACGGGTGAGTACGCAGAACGAGGGACGCCGCGGGGCGACGGTCGCCGATGTCGCGACATTGGCGGGAGTGGCGAAGGCCACCGCGGCACGGGCCCTCGGCGACTACGGCGCCGTCAGCGCGAAGGTGCGCGAGAAGGTGCGCGCGGCGGCCGCCGAACTCGGTTACCGGCCGAACGAGGTTGCCCGCAGCATGAGCACCGGACGCTCGAACTCGATCGGCATCATCGTCGGCGACATCGAGAACCCCGCCTTCGCGCAGGCCACCCGCGGAGCATCCGACGTCGCCGAAGCCGCCGGGTACGACCTCATCCTGTCGAACTCGAGCGAGCAGCCCGACGCTGAGGAGAGCGCGATCGAGGTGCAGCTGTCGAAGCGCGTCGACGGGCTGCTCATCGCTCCGGCAACGTCGCTCCGCGCAGCGAGCTACGCCTCGATCGCCGATGCGGCGCGGCCCGTCGTGTTCTTCGACCGTGTGGTCTACGGCTTCGACGCCGAGGCCGTCATCGCCGACAACCGCGACGGCGCCCAGCGGCTCGCGCAGGTGCTGCTGGATGCCGGACACCGCCGCATCGCCTACGTCTCGACGCTCGAAGACTCCGCGCCCATCGAACCCCGAGCGGTGTGGGACGACGACGGCACCCTGCGTTTCTCGCCGGGCCTCGCATCGTCGGTCATCGACGACCGCGTGAGCGGCATCGGCACGGCGCTGCGGCGGGCGGGGATCGACGATCCGCTGGCGTTCGTGCGACTCGGGGCGAACGTCGAGGGAATCGGCCGCATGGTCACCGAACTCATCACCGGCGACGCCGCGGTGACCGCGATCATCGCGTCGGACAGCGTCATCGCGATCCAGGCGTTCCGCGCGATCCGCGACCTCGGCCTGCGCATCCCCGACGACATCTCGCTGGTGGGCTTCGACAACGCCCCGTGGACATCGGTGACCGAGCCGGGCATCACCGTCGTGTCGCAGCCCGAACGCGAACTCGGCGCCATGGCCGCCCGACTGCTCATCGCCCGGATCGAGGGCGAGTCGGGCCCGGCGACCGTGCACACACTGCCGCAGGAGCTCGTCGAGCGCGGGTCGGTGGGGCCGCCGCGGTAGGCGGCGGGGCGGTGCCGGGTGCCCGGTGCCAAGTGCCGGGTGCCGGGTCGCTCCCGTGCCGGGCCGCTCTTGTCGCATTCTCTGTCACTTCCGCTTCGCCGGGGCGACAGAAAGTGCGACGGGAACGGGAGGTGGCAGGGAACCGGGGGATGAACGCCCGGGGGAGCGGGGGTCAGGGTCAGCAGCCGGGGGCGTCGGGGTCTTCGGTGCAGGTGCGGTGGACGAGGGCGGTGTGGGCCTCGAAGATGCGGATCGTCTGGGGTGGGGTGGCGACGGGGAGGGTGCCGTCGAGGGGGATCCACCCGGAGCCGAGGTCGACGTCGGCGGTGTAGTGAACGGTCACGGTGCTGGTGTACTCCCCGCGGTGCTCGTAGACGTGACTGGTGTCGGTCGGGGTGAAGGCCGCCTGACTGAGCGCGGACCACGTCGCGCCGCCGGTGGGCCGGGTGGCCGAGGTGCCGTCGCCGTAGTCGAAGCTGTAGGCCGACGGGGTGAAGCGAACCGTCACGGGCGCGCCGAGAATCGTGCCCTCCCGGGTATGTACGGATGCGGTGGCGACGAAGTTCGCCGGACGCCCGGCGACGCCGAGGCCCGACGGCTCCGCCAGCGTGATCGGGGCTGCGGGCGCGAAGCTCGCGACGTCGGAGATGGTGACCTCCGGGGCGCCGGGTGCCGGTGAGGGCACGGCGTCGATGCGGATGAGACCCTTGCGGCAGTCCTCGCGGATGACGTTCGTGCAGACCGGCCGGGTGTCTTCGGGGGCGGCGGGTCCCGACGGATCGGATGCACCGCCGGGGGTAGAGGGGGCGGCGGGTGACTGGGGGCCTTTCTTGTCGCCGGTGATGGTGACGGACGAGCCGTCGTTCGAGCCGCACAGACCGGCAGAGGCGAGATTGGAATCACACCCAGCGGATTCGTGCGCGGTGGGGCCGCCCGCCAAGACGAGTCCCAGGACGAGGGCGACAGCAGCGCGCCTCAGCATGTCGTCCCTGCTGCGGAAGTTGACTCCGAAATTGCCCATGTGTCGCCACGCGTCAGCATGGTTACCTGCAACGGCACGTGTGCTTCTCGTTCGGCGGGAGTGACGTCCTGTCCCGCATGGTCCAGCACGCGCGTGCCCGAGACATCCAAGCACGCAACTGCGACGACCCGCGGGCTCGGAGCCAGCACCACTTCCTCTTCGTCGAAGACGGCCACGAGGCCGTCGCCGTTGATCGTCAGACCGCGGTCGCGCAGCTCGTTTCGCGCATCCGTGTCGCCTTCGAGCGCAAGCCCGATCAGGTAGTCACGCGGGTCAGCATCTGGTGCGCCCCGTCGTTCGGCGTTGACCGCTTCGTTGTACTCCCGGTACACCTCCTCCGCCGCGGCGAACGCCTCTTTTTCCGACGCGAAAAGCGGGGTGGGTGTGGGTTTCGGCTCTGGTGAGGCGGAGCATCCGCCTGTCGTCGCGAGCGCCGCGAACGTGACGAGTGCGACGGTGGCTGACAGTGAGAAGCGAGGAGAGGACGGGATCACGGGCACACGGTAGCTCGAATCCGAGCGCATTCGCGGGAGTTATCCACAGGTCCAGACCACCTCCGCGCATCCCATCGACGGCCCCTTGCAAGTGGCAGGCAGCGCGGGCATCTGCAGGTGATTCCGGCGGGTGCATGCCTGCACATGGCCGTGCTGCCTGCAGATGGCTCGGGCAATGCGACCCCACCCCGGAATCAGGTCAGACGCGGGGGAGCCAGACGGTCACGATCAGTCCGCCGTCGGGGCGAGGGGTGAGCACGAGCGAGCCGTCGTGAGCCTGGGTGATCCGCTCGGCGATCGCGAGGCCGAGCCCTGCTCCGGCGTGGTCGTCGGAGCGCGTGCGCTCGGCGCCCCGCTGGAACGGCTCGACGAGGCTCGGTAATCGTTCCGGGGGAACGATCGGCCCCGTATTCTCCACGACGAGGGCGACGGACTCGGGATACTCGTGCACCCGCACCGCGACGCGGCCGCCGGAGGCCAGGTTGTGCACGATCGCGTTGTGCACCAGGTTCGCGATCAGCTGCTGCAGCAGCGCCGCCGACCCGCGTACGCCGCCCCCGCCCGTCCCGCCCGCGCTCGGGACGGTCTCGCCCACCTCGACCGCGACGCCGCGGCGGTCGGCGAGCGGCAGGAGGGTCTCGACGGCTTCTTCGGCCGCCAGCGCCGGGTCGACGTCCTCGCGCGTGAAGGCGCGGCGTTCGGCGCGGCTGAGCAGGAGCAGCGCCTCGGTCAGCTCGATCGCCCGCGCGTTCACCTCGTACAGCCGTGCGATCAGCGCGTCGGCATCGCGATCGGGGTCGTTGCGTGCCACCTCGAGCAGGGCCTGCGAGATCGCGAGCGGCGTGCGCAGCTCGTGCGAGGCGTTCGCGGCGAACCGTCGTTGCTCGTCGACGTGGGCTTCGAGCTGCGCGAGCATGCCGTCGAACACGTCGGCGAGGTCGCGGAACTCGTCGCGCGCACCGGGCAGCGCCACCCGATGCGACAACGACCCCTGCGCGGCGAGCTGCGCAGCGGCGCCGATGCGCGACAGCGGAGAGAGCATCCGTCCGGCGAGCAGCCATCCGCCGGCGAGTCCGACGACGAGCAGACCGATCAGTGCCCAGGTGGCGACGGGGGTGAAGGCGCGCAGCAGGTCGCCGCGGTTCGGCACCCGCGGATACGCGTCGATCTGCACGTCGGGCACGTACCGCAGCAGGAACAGCCCCACGACGGTCAGCAGCACCGCTCCGGTCGCCGCGACCACCGCCGCGTAGCTGAGCGCGAGCTTGAGGCGCGCGCTCAGGCCTCGGCGCCTATCCACCGAGAGCATCCGCTCCGGCGTCCGCCGCGATCGCCACTGCCGGCTGCCTCGGCGCATCCGGCCCCGCGAGGCCGACAGGCCCCCCGACGTCGATCCGATACCCGACCCCCGGCACCGTCGCGATCACCCACGGCTCGCCGAGCCGCTTTCGCAGCGACGACACCGTGATCCTCACCGCGTTCGTGAACGGGTCGGCGTTCTCGTCCCACGCGCGTTCGAGAAGTTCCTCGGCGCTCACCACCCCGCCCTCGGCGTCTACCAGCACTTCGAGCACCGCGAACTGCTTGCGCGTGAGGGCGACGTACTGTCCGTCGCGGAACACCTCTCGGCGGAACGGGTCGAGACGCAGCCCCGCGATCTCGAGGACAGGCGGACGCGCGCGTTCCCGACGACGCGCGAGAGCACGCAGGCGCAGCACGAGCTCCCGCAGCTCGAACGGCTTGGTGAGGTAGTCGTCGGCGCCGAGTTCGAATCCCGACGCCTTGTCGTCGAGACGGTCGGCCGCCGTGAGCATGATGATCGGGATGCCGCTGCCCGACGCGACGATCGCGCGGGCGATGTCGTCGCCCGAGGGGCCGGGGACGTCGCGGTCGAGCACGGCCACGTCGTAGTCGTTGATGTCGAGCATCTCGAGGGCGACGTGCCCGTCGCGCGCGATGTCGGCGGCGATCGCTTCGAGGCGGAGCCCGTCGCGCACCGCTTCGGCGAGATAGGGCTCGTCTTCGACGATCAGAACACGCATGGCTGCGATCCTACGCAGCGCCGCATATCGCGAACGTATGCGAAACCGCATACGCCCGTGCAACGGCGCTCGCGATGCAGTGGATGCATGAACAGCACCACCTCCTCCCTTTCCTCCCGGGCTCGTCGACTCGTCTGGGGTGCGAGCGTCCTCATCGTGCTCGCACTCTGCGCGTTCGCTCTGCAGCAGTCGTTCGCGGCCGCCACCGACATCTTCCCCACCACCTCCGACACCGGCTCTTCGGGTTCGGGCTCGCACCCTTCGACGGCCGGATCCGCCCCGGGCGGCTCGGTCGTCGCGCCGAGCGAGGCCGACGGCGTGATCCGCGATGGCGACCAGCCCACTGCCTTCGACACCGATCGCGTCGCGGTGGCGAACCTCGACCCCGCACTGCTCGAGGCGCTACAGCGTGCAGCATCCGACGCCGCCGCCTCCGGGGTCTCGATCGTCGTCAACAGCGGGTGGCGGTCGCCCGCCCTGCAGCAGCATCTGCTCGACGAAGCTGTGGTGAGCTACGGCTCGATCGAGGAGGCCGCGCGATGGGTCGCCACCCCCGAGACCTCGCTGCACGTGTCGGGCGATGCGGTCGACCTCGGCCCGCTCCCCGCCATCGACTGGCTCACCCGGCACGGCTCGGCCTACGGGCTCTGCCAGATCTACGGCAACGAGACGTGGCACTTCGAGCTGCGACCGGATGCCGTCGACGACGGATGCCCCGAGATGTACACGAACCCGTCGGAGGATCCGCGCCTGCAGGGCTGAGCACGTCGGATCGGCGTCGCCGCGGCGCCGGCCTACAGCCGGTCGACCGCCGTGACCTCGACGACGGCGGTGCCCGCCTCATCGGATGCGGCGAGGTCGACGGTCGCCGAGATGCCCCAGTCGTGGTCGCCGGCCGGGTCGTCGAGGATCTGCCGGACCGTCCACGAGCCTGCGCCCTCGGTGATCATCAGCAGCGCCGAGCTGCGGGCGTCGGGTCCGGTGAGGATCTCGTCGTGGTCGGCGAAGTAGCCGTCGAGCGCGGTGTTCCAGGCATCCGCCCCGAACGCAGGGTCGAGGTCGGCGAGGGTCTCGACGTCTTCGCGAGCGGCCAGCTGCACGCGGCGGAACATCTCGTTGCGCACGAGGATGCGGAACGCGCGCACGTTGCTCGTGAGGCGCTTCGGTGCCGGCGGCACGACATCGTCGACACCGTCGACCCGGCCGTTCTCGATGCCGGCGCGCAGCTCCTCCCACTCGTCGAGCAGGCTCGAGTCGACCTGCCGAACGAGCTCGCCGAGCCACTCGATGAGGTCGCGCAGGTCCTCCGACTTCAGGTCTTCGGGGATGGTCTGAGAGGCCGCGCGGTAGGCGTCGGAGAGGTAGCGCAGCACCACGCCCTCCGACCGGGCGATCTTGTAGTAAGCGACGTATTCCCCGAACGACATGGCTCGCTCGTACATGTCTCGCACCACCGACTTCGGGTGCAGCTCGAAGTCGCGGATCCACGGCTGCGCGGCGCTGAACGTCTCGAACGCGGCGCCCAGCAGCTCGTCGAGCGGTTTCGGATAGGTGACCTGTTCGAGCAGCTCCATGCGCTCGTCGTACTCGATGCCCTCCGACTTCATCGCCGCGACCGCTTCGCCGCGAGCGAGGAACTCCTGCTGGCTGAGCACCGCCCGCGGGTCGTCGAGCGTCGACTCGACGACCGAGATCATGTCGAGCGCGTACGACGGCTGGTCGGGGTCGAGCAGCTCGAACGCGGCGAGGGCGAACGGCGACAGCGGCTGGTTGAGGGCGAAGTTGGGCTGCAGGTCGACCGTGAGGCGGATGTGGCCGTCGGTCTGCTCGACCACCCCCGATTCGAGGAGCGTGCGGTAGATGCCGATGGCGCGGAGCGCGAGCTCGCGCTGACGAGAACGGGGCTCGTGATTGTCGTATACGAGCGAGCGCATATTCGCGAACACGTCACCGCCGCGCCCGATCACATTCAGCATCATCGCGCTGGTGATCTGCATGTGGGAGGTGAGCTTCTCGGGCTCGGCGTCGATCAGCTTGCGGAAAGAAGGCTCTCCCCACGACACGAAGCCGTCAGGTGCCTTCTTGCGGATGATCTTGCGCTTCTTCTTCGGGTCGTCGCCCGCCTTGCGGATCGCCGCGAGGTTCTCGGTCTCGTGCTCCGGCGCCTGTGCGACGACGGTGCCCGCGGTGTCGTACCCGGCGCGACCCGCTCGCCCCGCGATCTGGTGGAATTCGCGGGCGTTCAGCTGGCGCATCCGCGTGCCGTCGAACTTCGTGAGGGCCGTGAGCAGCACGGTGCGGATGGGCACGTTGATGCCCACGCCGAGCGTGTCGGTGCCGCAGATCACGCGCAGCAGGCCACGCTGCGCGAGCTGCTCGACGAGCCGACGGTACTTCGGCAGCATGCCCGCGTGGTGCACGCCGATACCGGCCCGCAGGAACCGGGACAGGGTCTTGCCGAACGCGGTCGTGAACCGGAAAGCCCCGATGAGCTCGGAGATCGCGTCGCGCTGTTCCCGCGTCGCCACCTTCGTGCTCGACAGCGCCTGAGCGCGCTCCATCGCGGCCGCCTGCGAGAAGTGCACGACGTAGATCGGGGCCTGCCCGGTGTTCAGCAGGTCGTCGATCGTCTCGTGGATCGGTGTCTGCTCGTAGAAGAAGTGCAGCGGCACCGGGCGCTCGACGCCTGTCACGGTCGCGGTGTCGCGGCCGGTGCGGCGGGTGAGGTCGGCCGCGAGATCGGTCACGTCGCCGAGCGTCGCCGACATCAGCACGAACTGGGCCTGCGGCAGCTCGAGCAGCGGCACCTGCCATGCCCACCCGCGGTCGGGGTCGCCGTAGAAGTGGAACTCGTCCATCACGACCTGGCCGACCTCGGCATCCGGCCCCTGGCGCAGCGACAGGTTCGCGAGGATCTCGGCCGTGCAGCAGACGATCGGCGCATCCGCGTTCACCGCGGAGTCGCCGGTGACCATGCCGACGTTCTCAGCGCCGAAGACATCGACGAGCGCGAAGAACTTCTCGCTCACCAGCGCCTTGATCGGCGCCGTGTAATAACTGCGCCGACCGGAGAGCAGTGCGGCGAAGTGCGCACCGACGGCGACCAGCGACTTCCCCGTTCCCGTGGGGGTCGAGAGGATCAGGTTGTTGCCCGAGACGATCTCGATCAGGGCCTCGTCCTGCGCCGGATAGAGGGTGAGACCCGTCGACTCCGCCCATTCGACGAACGCCGTGTAGACGGCATCCGCATCGGATCCGTCGGGCAGGGTGGTCGGGTCGAGGAGCGATGCCATGGTGCTTCGATCATCCCACCCCGGCGCGGGGTGGCGTCGATCCGGCGGCGCCGCAGTCGCGTGATCAGACCGCAGTGGCGGCGCGCAGCGCGATGCGGATCATGTCGCCGAAGGTCTGTTCGCGCTCCTGCGCGGTGGTCTCCTCGCCCGTGACGATGTGGTCGCTCACGGTGCAGATCGCAAGGGCCCGGCGACCGTGGAATGCGGCGAGCGTGTACAGGCCGGCGGCCTCCATCTCGACGCCCAGGATGCCGTGCTGCACGAACGCCTGCGTGAGCTCGGGCCGGGTGCTGTAGAACTGGTCGCTCGAGAACAGCTGTCCGACGTGCACGGTCGAGCCGAGTGGCTCGCTCTCGGACGCCTCGACCGCCGCGCGCAGCAGGGCGAAGTCGGCGACCGGCGCATAGTCGAGGCCGTGGAACCGCACACGGTTGATGCCCGAATCGGTGCTGGCGGCGTTCGCGATCACGATGTCGCGCACCTTCAGCTTCTCGGTCAGGGCGCCGCACGACCCCACGCGCACGATGGTCTGCACGTCGTAGTCGGCGAACAGCTCGTGGGCGTAGATCGCCATCGACGGCTGCCCCATGCCCGACCCCTGCACCGACACCCGGTGGCCGTTCCAGGTGCCGGTGTAGCCGAGCATCCCGCGGGTCTCGCTGTAGAGCTCCGCGTCGTCGAGGAAGGTCTCGGCGATCCATTTCGCCCGCAGCGGGTCTCCGGGGAACAGAACGACGGGGGCGATCTGGCCGGGCTCGGCCGCGATGTGCGTGCTCACCATGCCAATGTACCGACACGCGCTTCGCCGAGAGGTGGCGATACGGTGCGGGGTTTGGCATCATCGGACCGCTGCTGCGGCAAGGACGCCGCAGGAAAGGAACACCATGTCCGACCAACTCTTCACCTTCGCCGCGCTCGCGCTGTACTTCGCCGGCATGCTCCTCATCGGCTGGATCGCCTTCCGCCGCACCTCCGACCATGAGGATTATGTGCTCGGCGGACGCAACCTGCCGCCCTGGGTCGCCGCGCTCAGCGCCGGAGCATCCGACATGTCCGGATGGCTCGTGATGGGACTGCCCGGAGCGATCTACGTCTCGGGACTCATCGAGGCGTGGATCGCCATCGGCCTGACCATCGGGGCGTACCTCAATTGGCTGCTCGTCGCTCCGCGTCTGCGCGCCTACACCGAGGTGTCGCGCAATTCGATCACCGTGCCCAGTTTCTTCGAGAACCGGCTGCGCGACAGCACGCGCCTGCTCCGCATCCTCTCGGGCGTCGTCATCCTCGTGTTCTTCACCCTCTACATCTCGTCGGGCATGGTCGCCGGCGGCGTGTTCTTCGAGAGCTCGTTCGACGGCGACTACCTCACCGGCATGCTGCTGGTCACGGGTGTGACGCTCGCCTACACGCTCTTCGGAGGTTTCCTCGGGGCGTCGCTCACCGACGTCGTGCAGGGACTGATGATGGTGATCGCGCTGATCGTGGTGCCGGTCGCCGCGGTCATCGCGGTGGGCGGCCTCGGCGAGGCCGGGTCGCTGATCGCGGAGGTCGCGCCCGACCACCTGTCGCTCCTCGGCGGCACGGCGCTGACCGGCGGCACGGTCCTCGCGATCGTGTCGGCCCTCGCCTGGGGTCTGGGGTACTTCGGACAGCCGCACATCATCGTGCGGTTCATGGCGCTGCGCAGTCCGCAGGAGGCGAAGAGCGCCCGACGCATCGGCATCTCGTGGATGATCGTGTCGCTCGCCGGCGCCGTGTTCTCCGGCCTCGTCGGCATCGCATTCATCGCGCAGCGGGGCATCGACCTCAGCAACCCCGAGACGGTGGTGCTGCTCATGTCGCAGACGTTGCTGCATCCGTTCGTGGCGGGCCTCGTGCTGGCGGCGGTGCTGGCAGCGATCATGAGCACCATCTCGAGCCAGCTGATCGTCACCTCGTCGGCTCTCGTGGAAGACCTCTACCGTGTGTTCCGCAAGACCCCGCCGCCGAGCGCCCGCCTGGTGTTGTTCGGACGGATCGCGGTGCTCGTCGTGGCGATCATCGCCGCACTGCTCGCCATCGCGCCGAACGACACGATCCTCGGTTTGGTCTCGTTCGCGTGGGCAGGGTTCGGCGCGGCCTTCGGCCCGGTCATCCTGCTGAGCCTGTTCTGGCGCCGCCTGACCAACTGGGGCGCGCTGGCCGGGATGTTCGTCGGCGCGGCGACAGTGTTCCTGTGGAAGGCGCTGGGCACCGGCCTCTACGAGCTGCTCCCGGCCTTCGTGTTCGCGTTCGTCGCGGCGGTCGCGGTGAGTCTGGCGACCCACCGCCCCAACGCCGAGATCGACGAGGAGTTCGCCGCCGCGTCGGACATGATCGCCGTTCCGCGCCCGCGCACGGTCACCGAGACCCCCTGATCGTGGCGGCCCACGGCGGTGGCAGCGCCGTGGGCTCGCCATCACTCAGGACGGAGGCCAGTCTGCGGCACCACGAGAGGCCGCGCGGCCCGCGCGGGCGGGTTGTGTCCTGAGTTCTTGTCGGGCCAGCGGCGGATGCTCGACGGACTACTCCTCGACGAGCTCGCCGCGGATGCGGCGGAGGTCCTCCATGAGCGAGCCGATGAGGATCCAGTGCTGCGACGACGGCGGGCGGATCACGAGGGGCGACGTCAACGCCGGGATGGCCGAGGTCAGTGCATCGGGCTCGGGCGCGACGTCGGCGATCTGCACCGCGAGGCGCACGTCATGGCCGGCCCGCCGCAGCTGCTCGGCGATCGCGATGACCGCCGGCTCCTCGCCGATCGAATCGTCGTAGTGGTCGGCGTACGCCCGGGTCATGCCGATCACCTGCGTGACGATGGGCGACAGGCGCTCCATCAGAGCGCGCATCTCGCGCAGGTCGGCGCGGTGGGTCGATCGGCGCGGGTTGAGGGTGAGCGACTCCTCGCCCGCGGCGATCGCCGCATCGGCGGCATCCTTCATCGGCCGGAGCAGCCGCGCTTCGAGCATCAACTCCTGCAGCCGGGCCGGTTCCTGTGGCCGGGGCAGCGCGTCGGCCAACCGGTCGAGGCTCGCTGCGAGCTCGGCGCCGAGCAGGCCGAGCTGACGCCGCGCCGGTCCGACGAGCACGGGCGGCACGATGAGGGCGTTCACCACTATGCCGATGACGACGCCGATCAGCGTTTCGACGATGCGTGCCAGCGCGTACTCGGGACTCGACGAGCCGAGGGCGAGCACGAGCATGGCCGAGATGGCGACTTGATTGCCGGTGCCGGGCGAGGCGCGGAAGACCCAGGCGACGAGCATCGCGACGACGATCGCGAGCAGCACGATCCAGCTCGGCGAACCGAGCAGCAGCCCGAGTCCGACCGCGATGATCACGCCCGCGATCACGCCGATGCTGCGCTCCAGCGCCTTCGACAGCGACTGGTTCACGCTCGGCTGCACGACGAGCAGCGCGGCGATCGCCGCGAACACCGGAAGCTGCGAGGGGAACACCCACCCCGCGCTGAGCCACGCCGCGATCGTCGCGGCGGCCGACTTCACGACCTGGAGCAGCGGCGAGCGCTGGGCGACGCGGATCGCGGCGGGTATGCGCATCCCTCCACGGTAGCCGGGCGGATGCTCGTGCCCCTGCCCCTTGCGCTCGGCCGCTCCCGTCGGTTCCCCTCGGATGCCGGGCGGCTGCGCCGCGCGTGCATCCCGCAGATCTGCAGGATTTCGCACGCATCCGCCGCCGTGGGTGCGTGATCGTGCCGATCTGCGGCGCGAGGTTCCGTCCTGCGCTCTGGCGGGGGTCGTGGAGTCCGGAAATCGACGGAAATCGCGGTACACCGGTGTAACACAGTCGTGATTCGATGTACTCATGGATCAGAGCGACCGTCTCCGCGGCGAGACGGTCGCGGTCTGGGCGACGGTCGTCTGCTTCCTCCTGGGTGCGGTCACGGCGCTCGCCGCGCTCGGCCCGGCCTCCCGTCCGCTCATCGGCTCGGGCGCGCTCGCGCTCCCCGCGGCGACGATCGCGGGGGTGATCGCAGGCGGCGCGTTCGTGGTCAGCACCCTCCGCCACCGCCGGGGCGAGACCCGTCCGATGCCCCGCTGGCAGAAGGTCGTCACCGACGTCTCGGCGATCGCGCTCACGGTCGCCTTCGTCGGGGTCACGGGCCTCGGGGTGCTGCTGGGCATGCAGGTGCTCGCCATCGGACTCCAGGGGCTCGAGCTCACCACCGTCGGCGGCGCTCTCGTCACCGGTTTCGCGGCCGCGGTGGGCGGTCGGTTCGCGTTCGCCGCGGGGATCGGGCTGCGCACCGCCGATCTGTCGAGCATCCTGTTCGGCTACCTGGTGATCGGCACGCTGTTCGCCATGGTCACGGCCGCGGACCCGCGCTGGTGGGAGGTCAACTTCTCTCAGCTCGGTATCGGCGACGACGCCTGGGCCTTCAACGGAACGCTCATCGTGGCGGGGGTGCTGGTCGGCACCGTCGGCGCCTATATCGGGCGCGACCTGCACCGGGTGCTCGGTGACCCCGCGCTGGGTCGCATCGCGATCACCTCCGGGCTGTGGATCGTCACGGGCGTCGGGCTCGCGGGGGTCGGGTTGCTGCCGCTGCACCGGTTCCCCGAAGCGCACAACGTCGTCGCGCCGGTCACACTGCTGCTGTTCGCGGCGTCGATGACGATGACCGCGGTGATCGTCCCCGGCGCACCGCGCGCCCTCACCATCACCACGATCGGAGTCGGCGCGCTCGTGGGCGTCGCGTTCGTGCTGTTCGCCGTGTTCGGCTTGATCACGATGACCGCGCTCGAGGCGATGGCGGTGGGCCTCGGGCTGCTGTGGATGACGACGCTCGTGCGCGTGCTCGCGATCCTCTCGCCCGATGTCCCGCGGGCGTCGCGGCGTGCACATCTCCTGCACGGGTGAGCGAGGCGCGAGCATCCGCCCTCCCGTCGTCGGTGTCAACCCCTTCGCACGGATCGGGTCGCCGGGTTCGAATGGGTATCCGACCTACAAGGAGGAGAAAACCATGGCGCAGATCATCGAAACCATCGACGTGGACGTCCCCGTCAACACGGCGTACAACCAGTGGACGCAGTTCGAGAGCTTCCCGCAGTTCCTCGACGAGGTCGAGTCGATCACGCAGATCGACGACACCCACAACCGCTGGAAGGTGAAGGTCGGCGGAGTCGAGCGCGAGTTCGACGCCGAGATCACCGAGCAGCACCCCGACGAGCGCGTCGCCTGGAACAGCATCGGCGGAGACACCGAGCACGCCGGCGTCGTCACCTTCCACAAGCTCTCCGACATCGAGACCCGCGTGACGGTGCAGATCGACTGGGAGCCCGAGGGCATGCTCGAGAAGGTCGGCGCCCTGGTCGGTGCCGGATCGCACGCGGTCAAGAAGGACCTCAAGAACTTCAAGGAGTTCATCGAGAGCCGCGGCGCCGAGACCGGTGCCTGGCGTGGCGACGTCGAGGCCTGACCCTCGGCCCCCCGCGGGCCATCCTCAGCTGTTCGAGCCACCCCCTCCCGCCCCGCGGCGGAGGGGGTGGCTCGCGTATAAGGAGGTGCGTGGACGGAAGATAGGGAATCCGTCGGATGTCGGGGCGGGGCCTCAGAGCGTTGGGTAGAGCGTACGGACAGAGGAGATGTCATGTACGAGACCCTTCACGCCACACAGGTCGTCGCCGAGATGGAACGGGCGCAACTCGACCGGGCGGTCGAACGACGGCGGTTCCTGCGCGAGCACGCGGATCGGATCGTCCCCGCTGCGCCCGGGGTATGGGGGCGGATGCTGCGCCATCTGCGGCGCACTCGCCGTCTGCCGCGCGAGGGGGCGGCGGTGGCCGTGCAGCACTCGCGTGAGCCGGTCGCGGCACGGTGAATCCGGTCATCGCCCTACGGTCGTCCGGCACCGTGCGCGGGGCTGTGGAAGGTCCATCCCATGTCGGCGGCACCTGGCACGATGAGAGCATGTCCTCCTTCGCGTCGAGCACCGCGATGGTCGGGCGCGACGCCGAGCTGGCGTTCGTGCGCCGGCTGTTCGAGGGTGCGTCCGACGGTGCTGCGGTGGGGGTCCTCGTCGACGGTGAAGCCGGCATCGGCAAGTCGCGGTTGCTCCGCGAGTTCGCGGCGGGTGTGGCGGGGCGGGCCGACGTGCACGTGGGGTGGTGCCTCGACCTGGGGCCGGCGCGCACGGCGTACGGACCGCTGACCGCGATCCTCCGGTCGATCGTCGCGTCACTCGGCCTCGACCGCGTGCGTGAGAGCGTGGGGGTCGGCGTCGAGGCGCTCGCCATGCTGCTGCCCGAACTCGCGGACGGGCCGGTCGATCGCTCGCTCTCGAGTCCCGACCGGCTGCGCGATGCCATCGCCACGCTCGTCGAGACCGCCGCCGAGACGGCGCCCCAGGTGCTCGTGATCGAAGACCTGCACTGGGCCGACGAGTCGACGCTCGCGCTGCTGTCGTTCCTGCTGCGCACCTTGGCGCGGGGGCGCATCCTGCTGCTGCTCAGCTGCCGGAGCGACGACGTGCGTCGGGGCGACGCGGTGAGCCGCTTCCTCGTCGAGGCCACCCGGGCGCGCCTCCTCGAGCGCGTCACGCTCGATCGTCTCGACGTCGAGGCGGTGCGCGAGCTCGCCGAGCAGCTCACCGGCGAACCCCTCTCCGACAGCGCGCTCGCGCGCATGCAGACGCGGGCCGAGGGCGTGCCGTTCTTCGTCGAAGAGCTCGCCGACTGCTCGACGGGCCCCCTGCCCGACGGGCTGCGCGACGTGCTGCTCACCCGGTTCGACCGATTGGGCGACGACGCGCGCCACGTCGTGCAGGTCGCGTCGGGAGCGGAACGACCGCTCGCGCATCCGCTGCTCGCCGACCTTGCCGCCCTTCCTGAGATGCGGCTCGACGCCGCGATCCGGGAGGCCGCGCGCAGCGGCATCCTCGTGGTCGAGAACGACCTGTACCGCTTCCGCCATGCGCTGCTGCGCGAGGCGGTGCACGACGACCTGCTTCCGGGCGAGCGTGCGCGACTGCACCGCGCCTATGCCGAGGCGCTCGAGGCGCGACGCGACGGCGCCGAGGTCGACACGGCGTCACTCGCCCACCACTGGCAGCTCGCGCAAGACGAGCGACGTGCACTCATCGCCGCGATCGACGCGATGCGTGACGCGAAAGCTCGCTTCGCCTTCGCGACGGCCGCGCGGTTCGGCGAGCTCGCGCTCGCGTTGTGGCCGCACGTGCCCGACGCCGACGAGGCCGTCGGCATTCCTCACGTCGACCTGCTGCAACTGCTCGGATCGGTGCTGCGCAACGCGGGCGACGGCGAAAGGGCGCTCGCGGTCGTCGGTGCGGCGCTCGCCGAGATCGAGCCCGACTCCGTGCCCCCGCGGCTGCACGCCCGGCTGCTGCGCGACAAGGCGCAGTACCTCGCCAACCTCGGGCGCCCCGGCGCGATCCCGCTGACGGAGCAGGCGCTCGAGATCGTCGACGCCGGGGTCGACGATGATGCGCTGCGTGCCGTCGTGCTCAACCAGCTCGCCAGTCGGTACATGGTGGCCGGCCGCCTGCACGACGCCCTCCGCACCGCCGACGAGGCGCACCGGGCCGCCGAGCGCGCCGGTGATCCCGACCAGCTGTCGATCGCGGCGAACGTGCGCGGTGTCTCGTACTCTCACCTCGGAGACCTCGAACGGGGCATCGCCGAGTTCGACCGGGCCCGGCAGCTGGCCCGCAGTTCGAACGCCGAGCTGCGCTACCGCGTCAACTACTCCGATGCGCTCACGCTGCTCGGGCGCTACGACGAGGCCATCCGCATCGCCGAGCAGGGTCTCGAGCGGGCGCGCTCGCTGGGCGTGGGGCGCAGCTCGGGGTCGATCATGATGCAGAACATGTCGGTCGCGCTGTTCGAGCGCGGCGAGATCGCCCGCGTCGACGAGATGATGTCGCGTGACCACCGTCAGGGGGCGTTGCGGGTCTTCCGCATGTATTCGAGCATGACCAGGGTGCGCGCGCTCGCGTGGCAGGGGCGTGCCGACGAGGCCGCCGACATGCTGCGCGAGTGGGCCCCGGCATTCCGCGAGACGGGCGAGACCGAGCGGCAGATCTGGTACGACCGCATCACGATGTCGGTCGCGGTCGCCGAGAGCGCCGACGACCCTGCCGCGGCGCTCGCCGAGATCGCCAGGATGCTCGACGACCCTGGGCCCGTGCTGCTGCACCAGCGGCGTCTGCTGCTGCAAGCCGGTGCGATCATCGCCGAACTGCGGGCGCGCGGCGAGGACACGGGGGAGGTCGCTGAGCGTGTGGAGGCTGTCTGGGCGGCGCAGCCGCCGCAGCTGCGTGAAGAGCACGACGCATGGTCGTTCATCCTCCATGCGCTTCTGTATCCGAGTGTCGCGTCGCTGCGGCAGGCCACCTCGGCGGCCGACGGCGAGAACGTACCCGTCACCTTCCGGGTGGTCGTGCGCCTCGAGCACGCGCGGCTGCTCGTGCAGGTCGGCGACCGCGCCGCGGCCGCTCCGGTCCTCGGCGAGGCGCGACGCCTCGCCGAGGAGCTCGGGCACGCACGGCTGCGCGAAGCCGTGTCGGCGTTCGCCGCGGCGGCGGGCATCCGCGACACGGCGCCGCACGCATCCGCTCTCCCGCGCCCGGGTGGCGAGGTCGTCGCGCTCACCGCGCGCGAGCGGCAGGTGCTCGACCTCGTCGTCGAGGGGCTGAGCAACCGTCAGATCGGAGAGAGGCTGTTCATCAGCGTGAAGACGGTGAGCGTGCACGTGTCGGCGGTGCTGCGCAAACTGGACGTGAGCACACGCACCGAGGCCGCCGCGGCGGCGCGACGGCGTGGTCTCGTCGCCATCGCAGGGTGATCCGACGTTCCCGGTCGCATGGTCAGCCGAACGTGGTACCGTGACCTCAGCCCCGCTCTGGGGATCCCGACATGCAATCTGCATCGAGGGCAGTCCACTCCCGCGTCGATCGACGCCCCAATTCGTGCTCACCGGACGATTCGGTGCAGCGCCTCGGCCGTGTAGATGCGGCCAGCTCAACAGAAAGAAGAAACACATGGCCACCGGCACTGTGAAATGGTTCAACTCGGAGAAGGGCTTCGGCTTCATCGCTCCCGATGACGGCACGGACGACCTCTTCGCCCACTACTCGGCGATCACCGGCAACGGCTTCAAGGAGCTGCGCGAGAACCAGAAGGTCGAATTCGACGCCGAGCGTGGCCCCAAGGGCATGCAGGCTGCGAACATCCGCGCCCTCTGATCCTTCGTGATCGAACAGCCGGCCGGTCCCTTCGGGGGCCGGCCGGTTTTTTCATCCCCTCCCGCCCATCCCAACCGGAGTGGGGCCGGGCGGGAGAGGACGGGGGCGAGGAGAAAGGGGGAGGGGGGACGGGGCGAATTGAGGATTGCCTTACTTCGGGTTACATTAGGTGAGCCTTACCGAAGCCGACGCCCTCGCGTCGCAGCCCTCCACCCGAACAGATGGGACCACCCGTGCGCTCTTCTCGTCTCCTCGCTCTCGGTGCCGCCGCGGCCCTTGCGCTGAGCCTCTCGGCCTGCGCCTCCGCCGCGCCCGAGAGCGACGCCGCCCCCGACGCCAACCCCGCCTCCGACGACGCGTTCCCCGTCACGATCGAGCACGCGTTCGGCGAGACCACGATCACCGAGAAGCCCGAGCGCGTCGCCACGATCGCGTGGGCCAACCACGAGGTGCCCCTCGCCCTCGGCATCGTGCCGGTGGGAATGAGCAAGGTCACCTGGGGTGACGATGACGACAACGGCATCCTGCCCTGGGTCGAGGAGAAGCTCGACGAGCTCGGCGGCGAGACCCCGGTGCTCTTCGACGAGACCGACGGCATCGACTACGAGGCCGTCGCCGACACGCAGCCCGACGTGATCCTCGCCTCGTACTCCGGCCTGACCGAGGAAGAGTACGACACCCTCTCGAAGATCGCCCCGGTCGTCGCCTACCCCGAGGTCGCCTGGGGCACCCCGGTCGACGAGATGATCGAGATGAACTCGAAGGCCCTCGGGCTCGAGGAAGAGGGCGAGGCCCTCATCGAGAAGGTCGACGCCGAAGGCAAGGCCGCACTCGAGGCCACCCCCGCGCTGCAGGGCAAGAAGGTGCTGTTCGCCTACCTCGACCCGTCCGACCTCAGCCAGGTCGGCTACTACACCGCGACCGATACACGCCCCGGCTACCTGCACGACAACCTCGGCCTGCCCTACCCGGCACTCGTCGAGGAGAGCGTCGGCAGCACCAAGTTCGACCTCACGGTCAGCGCCGAGGACGCGGCGAAGTTCGACGACGTCGACCTGTTCGTCGCCTACGGCGACGACTCGCTCCTCGCGACGCTGCAGGCCGACCCGCTGCTGTCGAAGA
Source organism: Microbacteriaceae bacterium PS02344 (assembly GCA_029959905.1). Lineage (GTDB taxonomy): Bacteria > Actinomycetota > Actinomycetes > Actinomycetales > Microbacteriaceae > Microbacterium. The sequence goes on along the minus strand of JASCNZ010000030.1, from coordinate 223 downwards.
TCCCGGCCATCGCCGAGGGCCGCGTGGCGGTCCTCCCGAACTCCACCCCGATCGCGGCATCCGCCAACCCGTCGCCGCTGTCGATCTCGTGGGGCATCGACGACTACCTCGCGATGCTCGCCGAGCCGCTCGCCGGCTGATCCGCTCGTCCGCATCAGCGGAGTGAACAGCTCGTGACCTCAGCAACAGCCCTCGCGCCGGCCGCCGCAGATCTGCGGCGGCC
>JASCNZ010000002.1 GCA_029959905.1 Microbacteriaceae bacterium PS02344 | reverse complement strand
CCCCCCCCCCCCCCCGCCGGCCCGGCCCCCCCCCCCCCCCCCCCCCCCCCCCCCCCCCCCCCCCCCCCCCCCCCCCCCCCCCCCCCCCCCCCCCCCCCCCCCCCCCCTCGCCCCTGGTTCAGGTGAGGTGCGAGAGCCGTCCGCCCAGGATCGTCGCCTCGACCGGCATCCCTCGCAGCTCATCGGCGTCGGCCAGGCGCGGGTCGCGTGCGCACACGACCAGATCGGCGACCGCGCCCGGGCGCACCTCGCTGCGCGTGCTGGCGCGCAACGCCTGATCGATCGAGAAACGTTCCTCCGGATGCCACGGTGCACGGTCGTCGTCGGTGCGGGCGACAGCCGCGGCGATCCCCCGCCAGGGGTCGAGCGGCGCGACCGGGGCATCCGATCCGAACCGCACCTCGATGCCTGCGGCGCGCAACGACGCCAGCGGGTAACCCAGAGCGTCCTGCGGCGCCCAGAGACGCGCGGCGAGATCGCGGTCGTCCAGCGCGTGCTGCGGCTGCACGCTCGCGACGACGCCGAGCCGTGCGAAGCGCGCGAGATCGGCATGTCGCAGAAGTTGCGCGTGCTCGATGGTGCCCGTGGCCCCGGAGACACCGAATGCGTCCAGCGCCGATGTCGCGGCACGGTCGCCGATGGCGTGCACGGCGGCATCGAGGCCGGCGCCGGTGGCCCGGGCGAGGAGTGCGATCAACTCGTCCGTCGGCACCGTCAGCACACCGAAATTTCCGGGGTCGTCGGGATACGCGTGGCTGCACGCCGCCGTGCGCGTGCCGAGGGACCCGTCGCTGATGACCTTCAGCGGCCCGACCCGGATGAGCCCCCGAGCGGCGTCCGGCGTCTCCGGCGATTCGCGGAGGTCGCCGGTACGCAGCCCGGCGCTGATCGCTCGCTCGAGATCGAAGGGATATACCGCGAACTCGACGCGGTGCGACGCGAATCCCGCGGCGACGCGTCGCGGCCAGGCATCCGCGTTCCACGCCATGTCGAAGTCGACCAGTCCGGTCACGCCGCGTTTCGCGGCCCGCTCCCCCGCCGCGATCACCGCGCGATCACCGTGCACGGGGTCCACCGCGTTCAGTCGACGCGAGATCTCGAACGCGTCCTCCTCCCGGAGCACGCCGTCGTCGCCGTGGTAGCCCTCGCGCGCCAGCGCGGCGGAATTCAGCCAGACACTGTGCACGTCGGCATTGATGAGGTACGTGGGCGTCGCGCCCGTCGTCGCGTCGAGCGCAGCGAGCGTGGGCGCATCCGGCCAGAGGGCGTCGCGATAGCCCGCTCCGACGCGCCGGCCGTCCGGGAGCGGAGCGACGGCCGCCATACGCGAGGCCGCATCCTGTGCCGACACGGCGTCGCCGAGCGCGACGCGCTCCGCCGCGAGCGCCCACTGCACCGAGTGCACATGGTTGTCCCAGAGCCCCGGAATCACCCAGCTGCCATCGGCGTCCCAGACCTCGCCCGCAGCTCGGAGCGCTCCCGTCGGCGCGATGGCGGCGATGCGACCATCCGCGAGATGGATGTCGACGGGCTCGTCGTCGATCAGGTACTCCTGCCCCGGCCCCGCGATCCGCGCCGCGCGGATCATCGAGATCGGGGTCCCGCGGTCGATCACGCCGTGGCCGCCTCGCGCGCCGCCTGCGCACGCTGCATCTCGTCTGCGAGCGCGGGGTTGGCGTAGGGGCCGTCTGCGCGGAGTTCCGCGATGACATCGGCGACCGTCTCGGCGGGCTTGTTCTGGCTCAATTTGCGTTTGGCGACGACACGCGTCGGCGTCAGGCGGAATCCGACCGTGCCCGCGGCGAGCCGCTCGATGAAGGCCGGATCGTTCGGGCGTTCCCACATGCGGCGCGGATGAGGCAGCGCCCCTTCGAAACGCTCGACGAGGCGGTCGAGGACCGCGAGGTTCTCCTCCGCCGTCAGGATCTCGGGCACGCCCGAGAGGTGCACGGCGGTGTAGTTCCAGGTCGGGACGGCGGGAACGTCGCCATACCAGCCCGGTGAGACGTACCCGTGCGGCCCCTGGAAGATCACCAGGAGCTCGCGGTCGCCGAGCCCGTGCAGCACGTCGTCGGGGCGACCGACGTGACCCACGACCGTGAGACCGTCCCCGTCGTCGTCGAGCAGCACCACGTAGTGCGACGCCAGAGGGCCGTCTTCGGTGCTGCTGACGATCGTCGCCCACGGATTCGCGTCGATCACTCGACGGATCTCGGCCTGGTCGGCCAATGTGAAACTGGGGTTCTGGCGCATCCCCTCAGCCTACGGCCGAAGCGGCCACGAACCCGGCCATCACGCCTGGCAGCGCGGGCACCAGTAGAGCTTGCGCGCACCGATCTCTTCGAGCGCGATCTCCGTGCCGCAGATGCGGCAGGGCAGGCCCGCACGGTGGTACACCCAGTGCCGGTCGTCGCGGCTGGCCATCGCAGCGCGGTATTGCTCGGGAGACAGGTCGTCCATGGTCATCATCTGACCGGTCTCGACGCCGATCGCGAGCAGGCGCACCCAGTCGTGCCAGAGCGCCCGCACCACATCCTCCGGCACGTCCCGCCCCGGCGTGTGCGGATTCAACCGCTGCCGGTACAGCATCTCGGCGCGATAGACGTTGCCGATGCCGCTCACCACCGACTGGTCCATCAGCAGCAGTGCGATCGGCGTGGACTTCTTGCGCACGGCGCGCACGAAGCGCTCCTCGTTCTCGACCGGGTCGCCCACGAGCGGATCGGGCCCGAGCTTCGCCACGGTCGCGAGCATCTCCTCAGGCGTCTGAAGCACGCACGCGGTCGGCCCGCGCAGGTCGGCGGCCGTGATGTCGGTCATCAACCGCAGCCGCACCTGGCCCACCACCGGGGGCGGCCACTCCCCCAGCGCGTCATCGAGGCCCTCGGTCTGCTCCGACATCCGCACGTGCACACGGGTACGACGCGGCGCTCCGATGGAGGCGAGCGAGTTCTCCCCCGCATCGTCGAGGATCGGCTCGTCGAGCACCGTGCCGCGCTGATTCGTCTGGCCCATTCGGCCGTTCGCTGACGCGATGGTCGGGTCGACCAGGATCTCACCGGCGAAGTCCCAGGCCCCGTAGAGGCCGAGGTGCACGCGCAACCAGATCGCGCCCTCCGTCTCGAGGAACATCTGCTTGCCGACCGCCTGGACGCTCACGGCCGCACGACCGTCGAGCACCGCCGCGCCTTCGGCGAAGCGCCCTTGCGGGCTGGATGCACGAAGCGTCTTGCCGATGAAGTTGCGCTCGAACTGGCGGGCGATGCGGTGGACGGAGTGACCCTCGGGCATCTCAGGCCCGGGGGTCCGGGAGCAGCGATCCGTCGCGCTCGAAATCGGCGATCTGCGCGATACGACGCACGTGGCGCTCCTCGTGCGAGAACGGGGTGTCGAGGAACCGGTCGATGAACGCGGTCACCTCGTCGTACTCGTGCTGGCGCGCCCCGATCGAGATGACGTTGGCGTCGTTGTGCTCGCGGGCCAGTTCGGCCGTCGACAGGTTCCACACCAGCGCGGCGCGAACCCCCTCGACCTTGTTCGCGGCGATCTGCTCCCCGTTGCCCGACCCGCCGAAGACGATGCCCGCCGCCTCGACGCCGTCCGCCTGGTCGGCGACGACGGCCTGCGCCGCGCGGATGCAGAACGCCGGGTAGTCGTCGAGCGCGTCGTATTCGATCGGACCGTGGTCGACGACCTCGTGACCGGCCGAGCGCAGGTGCTCCTGCAGACGCGTCGAGAAGTCCAGACCGGCGTGATCGGTGGCGATGTGGATGCGCATGCGAACCATCCTAGGGAGAGAGCGGAGCGGAGCCGCGCGAACCGGAGGTCAGGGAGCGATGCCCGAGGCCGCCGGCTTGAAGCCGGCGCGGACGTTCTCGCAGCAGCCGGGGCGGCAGACGTCGAAACCACCGGGCAGCTCGGTGAGGTGCTGCCGCTGATCGCGCGGACGCCCTTCGAGCCGTTCCTGGATGAGGTCGACGATGCCCGCGACGAACGTGGGCGACACGCCCGGGGTGGGGGTGCGCACGAACAGCAGGCCCGCCTCTTCGGCAGCCTCCTTCGCCTCGGTGTCGAGGTCCCAGAGCACCTCCATGTGGTCGCTCATGAACCCGAGGGGCACCACCGCGACGGCCCGGCGTCCACGCGCCGGCAGTTCGCCGATGACGTCGCACACGTCGGGCTCGAGCCACGGCTGCGACGGAGGGCCGGACCGGGACTGGTAGACGAGTTCCCACGACACTCCGGCTGCGGTCGGGAGCACCTGCAGAACCCGGTCCATCACCCACGCGGCGACGGCCTCGTGCTGAGCGGCGTAGGCACCGCCCTCTCCCCAGTCGATGTCGCGGGCGCCGGAGCGCTGCGCGTCCGCGGTGGGGATGCTGTGGGTGGAGAAGAGGATCTGGATGTCGGCCGCGTCGACGCCCTGTGCCAGGAAGCCCTCGATCGCCTCGCGGACGCCGCGCTCGAACGCCTCGACGAAGCCGGGGTGGTCGTAGAACGGACGGATCTTGTCGATCGTGACTCGATCGCCGAGACCCGTATCGGTCAGCACGCGCGCGAAGTCCTCGCGGTACTGGCGGCAGCTCGAGAACGAGCTGTAGGCACTGGTGGCGAAAGCCAGGAGCGTCCTGTCTCCCGCATCCGCGGCCTCCTGGACTGCCTCGTCGAGGTACGGCGTCCAGTTGCGGTTGCCCCAGTACACCGGCAGGTCGATGCCGCGTGCGGCGAGCTCGGACTCGAGCGCCGCCTTGAGTGCCCGATTCTGGCCGTTGATCGGGCTGACGCCGCCGAAGTGGCGGTAGTGGTGCGCCACCTCCTCCAGCCGCTCGTCGGGGATCCCCCGGCCGCGGGTCACGTTCCGCAGGAACGGGATGACGTCCTCCTGGCCTTCCGGCCCGCCGAAGCCGGCGAGGAGGATGCCGTCGTACGCCGTGGGCGTGTTGACGTAGGCGGGGCCCTCCGCGGCAGCGGCGGAGGCGAACGGGACGATGACGGGTTCGATCGTGCTCACCCCTCCATCCTTCCACTCTTCGAGACCTCCTCGGGTCGCGCGCTGGCGTAGGCTGTCAGGGTTGCCGCCGGCGCCATCTGCGCCATCCCCCCGGCCACGCCCCTCACCCCTGGGAGTTACACACCGTGCCTGGAGAGAATCTCACCCGTATCGAAGCGCAGGAGCGACGCGACGTCATCGGCACCGAGTCCTACGAAGTGGCGCTCGACCTGACCAAGGGCGCCGAGGTCTTCGGTTCCCGCAGCGTGGTGCGCTTCACCGCGACGCCTGAGAGCTTCACCTTCATCGACCTCATCGCACGCGACGTGCGCGAGATCTCGCTCAACGGCGAGCAGCTCGACCCGAGCGAGGTCTTCGCCGACTCGCGCATCGCCCTGACGGGCCTGCAGGCCGAGAACGTGCTCGTGGTCGACGCCGACTGCCTGTACACCAACACGGGCGAGGGCCTGCACCGCTTCGTCGACCCGGTCGACGGCGAGGTCTACCTCTACTCGCAGTTCGAGGTGCCGGACTCCCGCCGGGTGTTCGCCGTCTTCGAGCAGCCCGACCTCAAAGCCACGTTCCAGTTCACTGTGACGGCCCCCGCGTCGTGGAAGGTCGTCTCGAACTCCCCCACCCCCGAGCCGATCGTCCACGACGACGGCGCGACCGCGACCTGGGGCTTCGAGCCGACGCCGCGCATCTCCTCGTACATCACGGCCCTGGTCGCCGGCCCGTACGAGTCGACGTTCAGCGAACTGACCAGCGCATCCGGACGGGTCATCCCACTGGGCGTGTACAGCCGTAAGAGCCTGTGGCAGCACCTCGACGCCGACTACATCTTCGACAAGACGCGTGAGGGCTTCGCCTACTTCGAGCAGAAGTTCGGCGTCCCCTACCCGTTCGCCAAGTACGACCAGCTCTTCGTGCCCGAGTTCAACGCGGGCGCGATGGAGAATGCCGGGGCCGTCACCTTCACCGAGACGTACGTCTTCCGCAGCAAGGTGACGGATGCGGTCAAGGAACGTCGCGTCGTGACGATCCTGCACGAGCTCGCGCACATGTGGTTCGGCGACCTGGTCACCATGAAGTGGTGGAACGACCTCTGGTTGAACGAGTCCTTCGCCGAGTGGGCGTCGACCATCGCCACCGCCGAGGCCACCGAATGGACCGAGGCGTGGACGACGTTCAACGCCATGGAGAAGACCTGGGCGTACCGGCAGGATCAGCTGCCCTCGACTCACCCCATCGTCGCCGAGATCAACGATCTCGAAGATGTGCAGGTGAACTTCGACGGCATCACCTACGCCAAGGGCGGTTCGGTGCTCAAGCAGCTCGCCGCCTGGGTGGGCATCGAGGCCTTCTTCGGCGGGGTCTCGCAGTACTTCCAGAAGCACGCGTGGGGCAACACCGAGCTGAGCGATCTGCTCACCGAGCTCGAGGCGACCAGCGGTCGCGACCTCGGCGAGTGGTCGCGGAAGTGGCTGGAGACCGCGGGCGTCAACACCCTCGAACCCGTCATCGCCGAGGACGGATCGGGAGTGATCTCGCGCTTCGCCGTGACCCAGACCGCGCCGGCCGACTATCCGACCATCCGTCCCCACCGCCTCGGCATCGGCTTCTACGACCTGGTCGACGGCGCCCTCACGCGCACGCACTACGTCGAGGTCGACGTCGACGGCGACCGCACCGAAGTGCCGGAGCTGCAGGGACGCCGCCAGCCCGACCTCGTGCTGCTGAACGACAACGACCTCGCCTACGCGAAGATCCGCCTCGACGAGCGGTCGCTCGCGACGGCCATCGCGCACCTGGCCGACATCCACGACCCGCTCGCGCGCTCGCTCGTGTGGGGCGCCGCGTGGGACCAGACGCGCGACGCCGAGACCGCGGCATCCGACTACATCGACCTCGTGCTCGGGAACATCGGCCGCGAGACCGAGTCGACCACCGTGCGCACGACGCTCGCGCAGCTCCGCACCGCGGTGAACCTCTACGTCGCCCCGGCGGAGCGCGACGCTGCTCGACTCAAGGTCGCCGACGGCCTCTGGGCGCTCGCCGAGTCGGCCGAGTCGGGCAGCGACAGCCAGCTGCAGTTCGTGACCGCCTTCGCGAACTCCCTGGTGACGCCGGAGCACGCCGGCATCATCGGACGCCTGCGTTCGGGCGAAGAGACGCTGCCCGGACTCGAGATCGACGCCGACCTGAACTGGCAGCTGCTGGTGGGTCTTGCGACGATCGGGGCGACGGATGCCGCCGCCATCGACGCCGCCCTCGCGGCCGACAACACGGCGAAGGGCGGCGAGTTCGCCGCGCAGGCACGCGCCGCTCTGCCGGACGTCGCCTCGAAGAAGGCCGCATGGGCCTCACTCATCGAGCGCGACGACGCCCCGAACACGATCGTCCGTTCGGCCGCGCTCGGCTTCGTGCACCCCGCGGGCGTCGAGGCGCTGCGGGAGTTCGTGCCGGCGTACTTCGACATGCTTCTCCCGATCTGGGAATCTCGCACGTACCAGATCGCGCAGTACCTCGTAACGGGGCTGTTCCCGACGGCTCTGGCCGACGTCGCCCTGCGCGATGCGACCCGCGCCTGGCTGGCCGATAACCAGGAGGCCGCGCCGGCGCTCCGTCGACTGGTGCTCGAGAACCTCGCCGATGTCGAGCGCGCGCTCGCGGCGCAGTCGCGCGACGCCGACGACTGATCGTCACCCCGGTCGAAGGGCCCGGCAGCCGTCCATACGGACGCGCTCCCGGGCCCTTCGCGCACCCAGCGGGCACCGAGCACCCCTCGATAGAATCGGCAACGATGACCCCGATCGAAACTCCGACCCCACCGCCCGGCGAGACCGACGTCCCCACCATGTGGAGCGGCTTCCTCGATGTGCTGCAGGTCGTCGGCGGCAGGGCTCTGATGATCGCGATCATCATCGCCGCGTGCGTGCTGATCGCCTTGGTGCTGCGCGTCGTCATCCGCCGGGTCGTCGCGCGGATCGTCGACACCGCCAAGAACAAGGCCTCCGTCGACGACACGCAGGCGCTCGAACGGTCGCCGCTCGCCGACATGCGGCTCGTGCAACGCACCCGCACACTCGGGACCATCCTGCAGAACATCGTCAACGTGATGCTGGTGATCATCGCCCTGGTGCTGATCGTCAACGCGATCGACAACGCGCTGCTGGGCTCGTTGACCCTGCTGACCGCCGCCGTGGGAGCCGGGCTCGGTTTCGGAGCGCAGAACATCGTGAAGGACGTGCTGAACGGCATCTTCCTCGTGGCCGAGGACCAGATCGGCATCGGCGACGTCGTCGACCTCGGTCTCGCGACCGGCGTCGTCGAATACGTCAGCGTGCGCATCACGCAGGTGCGCGACGTGAACGGCACCCTCTGGTATGTGCGCAACGGCGAGGTCACGCGCATCGGCAACATGTCTCAGGGCTGGGCTCGCGCGATCATCGACACCGGCATTCCCGCGGACTCCGACCTCGAGGCCGTGGAGCACATCATGCTCGAGACCGCCCAGGGCCTCGCCAAGGATCCGAAATGGCGCACGCGCATCATCGAGAAGCCGGAGCTGTGGGGACTGGAATCGATCGACGGCGACGCACTCGTCGTACGGCTGGTGATCAAGACCCGCGCCAACGCGAAGGACGACGTCGCTCAAGAGCTCCGCACGCGTCTGCGGGCCGCCCTCTCGGAGAAGGAGATCGCCATCCCGAGCATGCAGGCCGTCGTGCCGGTCGGACTCGACGGCGCTCGGCGCGTCCGTGGTGCCAACCCGCCGCGCACGCGCCCGAACGCGGTCACCGGCGTCCCTCCCGCGCCCGAGCGCGGCATCTGGCGTAAGAAGAAGCCCGCACAGGGCGAAGGGAGCCCGACCACATGACCTTCTACGACGAGGTGGGTGGCAGGGAGACGTTCGCGCGGATCGTCTCGGTCTTCTATCGCGAGGTGGCTCTCGATCCGGTGCTGAAGCCCATGTACCCCGAGGAGGACCTCGGACCGGCCGAGGAACGGCTTCTGCTCTTCCTCGAGCAGTACTGGGGCGGCCCGACGACCTACGGCGACACCCGCGGGCATCCCCGTCTGCGGATGCGTCACATGCCTTTCCACGTCGACCCCGACGCACGGGATCGGTGGCTTCGCTGCATGCGGACCGCGGTCGACGAGGCGCAGTTGTCGCCGCTGCATGAATCCACGCTCTGGGACTACCTGGAACGCGCCGCCTATGCCATGGTGAACACGTTCGAGCCCTCCGGCATCGGCGCACGCGCCGACGGACGGCCGACATTCGAGACCCGCACTCGTCAGGATTCGACGGAGACCCCATGACGCACTCGCCCCTGTCCGCAGACGTCCTCGTCATCGGCTGGGGGCTGGCCGGCCTCGTGGCCGCCGCCGAGGCGGTGGACGCCGGGCGCCGGGTCGTCGTGCTCGACCAGGAGCCGCGCACCAACCTCGGAGGGCAGGCGTGGTGGTCGTTCGGGGGACTCTTCCTCGTCGACTCCCCCGAACAACGGCGCATGGGCATCCGGGACTCGCTGGAGCTCGCGACGCAGGACTGGTTCGGCACCGCCGCTTTCGACCGCCCGGAAGACGCGTGGGCCCGCCGGTGGGCCGAGGAGTATCTGCAGTTCGCCGCCGGCGAGAAGCGCGCATGGCTGCGTGAACGCGGCGTGCGGTTCTTCCCGGTGGTCGGGTGGGCGGAGCGCGGCGGGTACGGAGCGACAGGGCCCGGCAATTCGGTGCCGCGATTCCACATCACCTGGGGCACCGGCCCGGGGATCGTTGCCCCGTTCGCGGCGCGTGTCGAGGAGGCCGAGCGCGATGGGAGGCTCACCGTGCTGGCGCGCCACCGCGTGCGCGAGCTCACCACGACCGACGGAGCGGTCACCGGGGCGCGTGGTGACATCCTCGCCTCGACGGGCGAGGAACGCGGTGTCGTCTCGTCCCGCGATGTCGTCGGCGACTTCGAGGTGCGCGCCTCCGCGGTGATCGTCGCCGCCGGGGGGATCGGCGGCAACCACGATCTCGTCCGTTCCGCGTGGCCCGACCGCCTCGGCGCTCCCCCGTCGCACATGCTCAGCGGGGTCCCCGCCTACGTCGACGGCTCGATGATGCCGATCACCGCCGCGGCCGGGGCGAGCCTGATCAACGGTGACCGTATGTGGCATTACGTCGAGGGCATCCGCAACTGGGATCCGGTGTGGCCCTCCCACGGCATCCGTATCCTTCCGGGCCCATCGTCGCTCTGGTTCGATGCGACCGGCGCGCGACTGCCGGTCCCGCTGTTTCCCGGTTTCGACACGCTCGGCACGCTCGAGCACCTGCGTCGCACGGGCCACGACCACTCCTGGTTCGTGACATCGCGGCAGATCGTCGAGAAGGAGTTCGCCCTCTCCGGCAGCGAGCAGAACCCGGATCTGACCGGCAAGGACGTGCGGCTGCTGTTGAAGTCGCGTCTGGCGAAGGGCCCGACGGGACCGGTGCAATCGTTCCTCGACGAGGGGGCCGACTTCCTCGTCGAGAACGACCTCGACACCCTGCTCGACCAGATGACGCGGCATCCGGGCGGTGAACTCCTGGATATCGAGCGCGTCCGCCACGAGATCGTCGCCCGCGACCGCGAGATCGAGAACGACTTCACGAAGGACGCGCAGATCGGGATGCTCCGCTCGATGCGGGGGTATCGCGGCGACCGCCTCATCCGCACCGCAGCGCCGCACCGGCTGCAGGACCCGGCTGCCGGACCGTTGGTGGCCGTTCAATTGCACGTGCTCACCCGCAAGTCGCTCGGTGGCATCCAGACCGACCTCGACGGTCGGGCGCTCGATGCGAACGGGGTACCCGTTCCCGGGCTCTTCGCGGCCGGCGAAGCCAGCGGTTTCGGCGGGGGTGGCGTGCACGGCTATCGCGCCCTGGAGGGAACGTTCCTGGGCGGCTGCCTCTACTCCGGTCGGCAGGCCGGACGCGCCGCCGCGCGCTGAGCGGTCAGAGCGCGCCGGCGCCGGTGCCGCGAACGGCGGTGAGTCCGGAGGCGACCGGCCCGCGCGCGAGCACGTGGCCACGCCGGAACGCGAGGCGCGTCCAGCGACCCGAGCGCGTCAGCGGCACCTGCTCCTCGCCCGAGATGAAACCGAGCGCGTCGGCGGCGAAGGCGATCCCCCGTGGGAGTCCGGCCAGTTCCTCGTCGACCTCGCCCCAGATCGCCGCACGCAGGGCCCGCACCGCTTCCTCGCCCGAGCCCGGTGTCGCACCGTGCGCGACCGCCGAGATCCCCCACTGCGCCCGCTGGGCGATCGAGGATGCTGGCAGCGAACCGACGGACTCCCAGCCTCCGCGGGGTGGTGCGACGCCGGCCCAGGCGGGTGACAGAGCGGTCTCCGGCATCCGCAGGGCACACGGGTCATCGGTCGGGGTGAGGGCGTCGACCACCAGGTCGCACGCGAGCTCGGGGTCGGCGCGCACGACGCGCATCGCCAGCACCGTGGGGGTCTGGTCGAACAGGCCGTGCGGAGCGAGCGCCGCCGTCGTCAGCGCGAGGACACCACGTTCGGCCTGCAGCCGAACCCCCTCGTCACTGACCCGTCGCGCCCGCCCGACGAAGGTGAGGACGTCTTTCGCGGTCTCCGGATCAGTCAGCAGGAGGTCGTGGGGCACGGGTTCTAGACTACCGACAGGGCCGTCCGAGACGGTCAGCGAGAGGGAGAGATGAGCACCGAGAACCACGCCGTCCGCACCGTCGAGCAGCTGTTGGAGGTCCTCGATCTCGACTCGACGAGGGCGCGTACGACCGAAGACATCTTCACGGGATCGTCCCACCCCATGCCGACGGGGCGCATCTATGGCGGCCAGGTGCTCGCCCAGAGTCTCATCGCCGCCGAGCGCACGCTCCCCGAGAACCGGCCGGTGCATTCCATGCACGGCTATTTCCTGCGTCCGGGCGACGCGGAGCACGGTCTGACCATCGCCGTCGACCGCATCCATGACGGCCGTTCGTTTTCCACACGCCGCTCGCAGGCCTACCAGAACGGCGTGCCGATCTTCTCGATGATCGCCTCCGCGCAGGACGACGACCACGGCGTCGAGCACGCGATGGAGTTGCCGAGCGGCATCCCCGAGCCGGAGTCGATCGCACCGGACGAAGACGCGGTGCAGGGACTCCCCGGCGGGACCATGCGGATGCTCAGCGACCGCGCCGCCGACGTGCGTCACGTCGAGGGGCCGCTCTACCTTCCCGGGGATTCGGCACGCGCCCCGCGCCAGGGCGTGTGGATGCGGATGCGCGCACCCCTACCGGACGACCCGCGCCTGCATCGTGCCGCGCTCGCGTACCTCAGCGACATGACCATCCAGGAGTCGATCCTGCGGGCGCACGGGTTGTACTGGGCCCTGCCCGGCCTCAAGGTGGCCAGCCTCGACCACGCGATGTGGTGGCACCGACCCGCGCGCGTCGACCAATGGCTGCTCTACCTGCAGGAGTCGCCCAACGCGCGGGGTGGCCGCGGTCTCGCGACCGGCCGTATCTATACGCGAGAGGGCGAACTCGTCGCAAATGTCGCGCAGGAGATCATGCTCCGCGTGCCCGCTGCGAGGTGACGACCGTCGGCGCGCCGCTCGGCGATCCGTCCGAAGCGGAGGTCGCCGGTGCGGATCAACGGTGCGCGTAGACGATCGACGGCCCGAGCAGCGGTTCCCAGGCCTCGCGCATCTCGGCGGTGAGGCGCATCGGCCGGCCCGTCTTCGCGTCGACGAGCACGATCACCGCCGTCGATCGCGCGTAGACGACCCTCGGGGTGGCCGCGGGGTCGTTGTGCACCTCGTAGCAGACCTCGACGCTCGACCCCCCGAGCTTGCCGAACCACATCTGCACCTCGAGCGGGCGCCGCTGGTACGGAACCGGCGCCAGGTACTCGATCTCCTGGCGGGCGATGAGGGTGAGCGCGCCCTCTTCGATGCCCGAGTCGAGCACGGCCGTGTCGGGCGCCTCCTCGCCGGGACCAGCCCGCCAGAACGCGCGCACGCGCGCCTCCTCGAGCAGCTTGAGCATCGAGGTGTTGTTGACGTGGTTGTACGCGTCGAGGTCACCCCAGCGCAGCTGGATCGGGATGTGCAGGCGGCGCCCGTTCACCGTGCTGTCGTCGGACACGGCGTCAGTCGCGGGTGAGCTTGCGGTGCGTGGAGCGATGGGGCTTGGCGGCGTCAGGACCGAGGCGCTCGATCTTGTTCTGTTCGTACGCCTCGAAGTTGCCCTCGAACCAGTACCACTGGTCGGGCTTCTCGTCGGTGCCCTCGTAGGCGAGGATGTGCGTGGCGATGCGGTCGAGGAACCACCGGTCGTGGGTGATGACCACGGCGCAGCCGGGGAACTCGAGCAGCGCGTTCTCGAGCGAGCTGAGGGTCTCGACATCGAGGTCGTTGGTCGGCTCGTCGAGGAGCAGCAGGTTGCCGCCCTCCTTGAGCGTGAGCGCGAGGTTCAGACGGTTGCGCTCTCCACCGGACAGGACGCCGGCTTTCTTCTGCTGGTCCGGACCCTTGAAGCCGAACTTCGACACGTAGGCCCGCGACGGGATCTCGGTCTTGCCGACCGTGATGAAGTCGAGGCCGTCGGACACGACCTCCCACAGCGTCTTGTCGGGGTCGATGTTCGAGCGGGACTGGTCGACGTAGCTGATCTTGACCGTCTCGCCGACCTTGAGGTCGCCGCCGTCGAGCGGCTCGAGGCCGACGATCGTCTTGAACAGCGTGGTCTTTCCCACGCCGTTGGGGCCGATGACGCCGACGATGCCGTTCGGCGGCAGGCTGAAGCTCAGCCCGTCGATGAGCGAACGGCCGTCGAAGCCCTTCTTCAGGTTCTTCGCGTCGATGACGATGCTTCCCAGACGCGGACCCGCGGGGATCTGGATCTCCTCGAAGTCGAGCTTCCGGGTGCGCTCCGCCTCGGCCGCCATCTCCTCGTAGCGCGCGAGGCGCGCCTTGGACTTCGTCTGGCGGCCCTTGGCGCTCGATCGCACCCACTCGAGTTCGTCCTTCAGGCGCTTCGCGAGCTTCGCGTCCTTCTTGCCCTGGATGTCGAGGCGCTCGGCCTTCTTCTCGAGGTACGTGGAGTAGTTGCCCTCGTAGCCGATCAGGCGACCGCGGTCGACCTCGGCGATCCATTCGGCCACGTGGTCGAGGAAGTACCGGTCGTGGGTGATGGCGATGACCGCGCCCTTGTAGGCCTGCAGATGCTGCTCGAGCCAGAGCACGCTCTCGGCGTCGAGGTGGTTGGTGGGCTCGTCGAGGAGGAGCAGGTCGGGCTTCTGCAGCAGCAGCTTCGCCAGCGCCACGCGGCGCTTCTCCCCACCCGAGAGCGGTGCGATCGCAGCGTCGGCCGGAGGGGTGCGGAGAGCGTCCATGGCCTGCTCGAGCTGGGAGTCGAGGTCCCATCCGTCGGCCGCGTCGATCTCCTCCTGCAGAGTCCCCATCTCGGCGAGCAGCGAGTCGAAGTCGGCATCGGGGTCGGCCATCAGTGCGGAGATCTCGTTGAAACGGTCGACCTTGGCCTTGATGGCGATGCCGTCCTGGATGTTCTCGAGCACCGTCTTGGACTCGTCGAGCTCGGGCTCCTGCATGAGGATGCCGACGCTGAAGCCGGGAGAGAGCTTGGCCTCGCCGTTCGAGGGCGTGTCGAGCCCGGCCATGATCTTGAGGATCGTCGACTTTCCCGCGCCGTTCGGGCCGACCATGCCGATCTTCGCCCCCGGGAGGAAGGCCATCGTCACGTCGTCGAGGATGAGCTTCTCGCCCACTGCCTTGCGTGCGCGGACCATCGAGTAGATGTACTCAGCCACCGGGGAACACTCCTTCTGTCGGCGTCGAAGATCGACACCCCAGCCTACCGGCTACGGAGCGGTCACCAGTCGATCGGACGGGTGGCTCCGATCAGGCAGCGCCCTTCCGCGAGTTGCGGCAGCACCTTGGTCACGAGCTGCCCGGTCGACGGCCCCACCTGACCGACGAGGCATTCCGTGTCGCCCCACCGCACCGAGAACTGAATGCTCTCCGCCGGGTTGCCGACCGTCGAGAGGTCGGGCGTGACCTGCATCGCACCGCGGTCAAAGCCCGCGGCGACGAGAGCGTCGATGTACGCACGGCCCTCGCCGCGCTGCTCCGACTCCCAGACCACCTGAGCAGTCTGCGTGAAGAACGCGAGGTTATCGGTTGCCGAGGCGTCGGGCTGCAGCTGCGGCGGGGCCGCGGGCTCGGTCGAGACCGTGGGCTCGGGGGTCGGGGTCGCCGGCCCCGACGGCTCGGGCACGCAGCCGACGAGCAGAACGAGCGCGAGGGCGGAGGCTGCGAGGCCCGCGGCCATGCGCGGGGCCCTGGTCGCCGATCGTCGAAGCACGCCCCGAGTCTACGCACGTCCGCGCCACCGCCGATCACCCGCCACGACACGGCCCCGACACGGGTCCGACACGGTTCAGGCGATCGCGGCGGAGACCATGGGCGGTTCGCCGTCGCGCTGCGCCCATCGGGTGTCGAGATCGTCGAGTCCCCGCCCCGCGATGTCGCTCTCGGCATCGGTGATCGCGCTCGAGGGCGTCGACGATTCACGGAGGTCTTCGACACGAGCGGCCTCGGATGCACCCGCCCTGCTGCTGCGCAGGTACGCAGTCGTGCCCCATCTGAGGTCGTGACCGACGGCCTCGGCATCGATGTCGACGCTCGTCCCCTGCTTGCCGTTGCTCTCCCACGTCCGGATGCGCAACCGCCCGGTGACGATCACGCTGTCGCCGGTACGCAACGAGGCTTTGGCGTGTTCTCCGAGCTGACGGTACGCGGCGACCGAATACCAATTCGTGCCCGCATCCACCCACGACGCGGTGGCCTGGTCGTAGCGACGGTGCGTGCTCGCCAGACGGAAGTTGGTGACGGGCACTCCCCCGCCGGTCTGCGCCAGCACCGGGTCGGTGGCCACCTTGCCGATGATCGTGACGGTATCGCTCATGTGTGTTCCCCTCGGGACGCCGAGTCCATCTGCGCTCGGATGGCTCCAGCATCACCCGCGAGCCACCGGCGCGAACGCGAGCATCACAGCACTCGTGGACGGCGAATAATCCCCGGTCACGGTGGAGGAAGAGTGGCTCCGGCGCCCGCCGCGAATGTCGGTGGCCCCTCGTACGGTCGAAGTGGAAGGAGAACCGATGAACACCACCGCCACTACCGCGACTACCGCCGCCAAGACCACGACCACCCTGTCGGCGCAGCCGTGGACCACACCCTCGATCGCGTCGACACGAGAGCACCTCGTCCGCGCCGCCGACCAGCTCTGGCGCGTGCAGGAGAACGCCTCCGGCAAGGTGCTCGGACATCTCCGCACCGCGACCGATCCGATGGGCCTCCGCTACCGCGCGGAGCGCCTGCAGCTCTCTACCGGGGCGTTTCGCCTGATCGGCGAGTTCTGGCGCGCCGACGACGCGGTCTCGGCGCTTCGGTACTCCTGACGACCGGTCGCGACGAGGCGGCGCACGTCTGGACGATTTTGGGGTGCCCCCGGCAGGATTCGAACCTGCGACCGGCGGATTAGAAGGCCGCTGCTCTTCCGCTGAGCTACGGAGGCGTACGACGTCTACCGTACCGCGCCCGAGCGACGATGTCGGAGCCGTCGATAGGATGACGGCATGGTATCTGCGTCGGAGAACGACCGTCTCGTATGGATCGACTGCGAGATGACGGGACTCGATCTATCGATCGACGAGCTCGTCGAGATCGCGGTCGTCGTCACCGATTTCGAACTGCGGCCGGTCGACCCCGGCTTCCAGGTGGTGATCCGGCCGAGCGATACGGCTCGACAGCACATGAACGACTTCGTCACGAAGATGCACGAGACCTCCGGACTCATCGACGAGTTGGCGCACGGCATCTCCCTCGAAGAGGCCGAGCAGCAGACGCTCGCCTACATACAGCGCTTCGTGCCCCTCGAGCGCAAGGCGCCCCTCGCCGGCAACACCATCGGCACCGACCGAATGTTCCTCGCCAAGTACATGCCGCAGGTCGATCAGTGGCTGCACTACCGCAATGTCGACGTCTCGAGCATCAAAGAGCTGTCACGTCGCTGGTACCCCCGAGTGTTCTTCCAGGCGCCGGCGAAAGACGGGGGGCACCGTGCCCTGGCCGACATCCTCGAGTCGATCCGCGAACTCCGGTACTACCGCGACGCGGTGTTCGTCGCCCTTCCCGGCCCCTCGAGCGACGACGCGAAGGACATCGCGACACGCACCGTGTCAGAGTTCGCCTCCAACGTGTAATAGAATCGTAGGGTTGCCCGCTGCAGCGGGTGCATGGTGGGTATAGCTCAGTTGGTAGAGCGCCTGGTTGTGGTCCAGGAGGTCGCGGGTTCAAGCCCCGTTACTCACCCCAGTCCTCGAGGCCCGGATCGTTTTTCGATCCGGGCCTCGATCCGTCTCCGGACCCGCCTCGCTCTAGACTGACGGGGTGTCACTCGCGGTCTGGTTCTCGCTTCTGACGGCCTCCGTGGTGATCAGCTTCACGCCGGGTGCCGGCGCTATCAACACGATGTCCAACGCCCTCAATCAGGGCTGGCGTCGCTCGATCTGGGGCATCGTCGGGCAGCAGGCGGCGCTCATCGTCCACGTGGTGATCGTCGCTGCCGGAGTCGGACTCCTGGTCTCGCGCTCCGAGTTCCTGTTCACGGCCATACGTTATGCCGGCGCTGCCTACCTCGTCTTTCTCGGGGTGCGCCTCATCCTCGCGACACCTGTGGCCCCGGCATCCGACCAACCCATCGCGCCGGACACCCGCGAGGGGCACTGGTCGATGATTCGTCGCGGCTTCTGGGTCAACCTGCTCAACCCGAAGGCGATCGTCTTCTTCCTCGCGTTCATCCCCCAGTTCATCCGGCTGGACGAGCCGCAGGTGCCGCAGTACCTCGTGCTCGTCGCCACCGTCGTCGCGGTCGACGTCGTGGTGATGTGGGGCTTCTTCGCGACCGCCGCGCGCCCGTTCCGGCGGTTGACCCGCTCCTCGCGAGGGCAGCGCACCCTGAATGCGATCTTCGGAACGCTGTTCATCGGGGTCGCCGGGCTGCTCGTCCTGCTGCACTGAGCCGAGAGCGCCTAGGCTGTGAGGGATGGAGATGGATGCCGCGCGGTTCGAGGAGATCGTCGTCGACGAGCTCGATCAGCTCCCCGATGAGATGGTCGATCGTCTCGACAACATCGTCTTCGTCGTCGAGGACCGCCCGGAGGACGGAAGCCTCGACCTGCTGGGCCTCTACGACGGACTCGCGCTGACCGAGCGCACGCAGTACGGGATGGGCGAGCTGCCCGACCGCATCATCGTGTATCGCGAGCCCCATCTGGCGCAATGCGACACCGAAGACGAGCTACGCGACGAGATCCACACGACTCTCGTCCACGAGATCGCGCACTTCTACGGCCTCGACGACGCACAGCTGCACGAGCTGGGGTGGGCATGAGCCCGCCGTTCGCCACTCCCGACATCGCCGAGGAGCTCGACCTCCGTGCCGCCCCGATGGAACCGTGGCAGGTGGTGGTGTGGAACGATCCGGTCAACCTCATGAGCTATGTCGTGCGGGTGTTCCGCACCTACTTCGGCTACTCGCAGGAACGTGCCACCGCCCTCATGCTGGCCGTCCACCACGACGGACACGCCGTGGTGGCGACAGGCCCGCGCGAGACGATGGAGGTGCACGCTCGCGCGATGCACGACTACGGCCTGTGGGCCACCGTGCGCAGGGGTTCGGATGAGTGACGGCATCCACCTCGAACTGGTGCGCCTGGAAGGCGCCCGGCTGCTGGACCTGGTCGAGCAGCTGCAGACCCTCGTGCGCGACGCCGAGGGCGACGATCCCGCCCTCGACCGGCTGACTCCGACGCCCTACCCCGACGACGAGACCGCCGCCCGGGACTTCCTCGAGACCACCCGGCACGACCTCCTCGATTCCCGCGTCCGCGACGCGGCGATCGTGATCGACGCGCTGCTGCCCTTCCGCGCGTTCGACGAGCTGAGCGAGGAGGAGGGACTGGCCTCCACCGTCGTGGACATCCCCCTCGCGCACATCGACGCATGGATGCGTACCCTCAACGCTCTGAGGCTCGTCCTCGCCTCGCGGCTCGGCATCTCGGACGACGACTCGCACGATGGGCAGGACGCCCGGTTCGGCGTCTACGACTGGCTGGGATACCGCCTCGAGACGATCATCGTCGCGGCCGACGAGGCTTCCTGACCCGTCGGGTCACGGGATCTCGACGATGCGCGTGGCGGTGGACCGCGGGTCGTCCCGCTCCACGTGCCGGGCCTCCTGCGCCGCCCAGCGCTCCCAGTGGGGGCGATAGGTCTCGCCGTCTCGCTCCAGCGCACGACGCCGGCGCACCGGTTCCGGCGCTTCGACCCACACCCGCACGTCGGCGAGGCGCGCGGTCGCGGGGGTCAGAACGCCGCTGCCCTCGATGATCACGCCGAGCGCGGGGTCGACCGCATGACTCTCGGCCTCTTCGCCCGTCGTCCAGTCCCATCGGCGCCAGGTGCCGATCAACCCGCGCCCATGCGGGCGGAGGATCCACTCCTCGGCGCGACGGACGCCATCGTCGAGACCGTCCCACCCCGGGTACAACGAATCCAGGGCGACGATCTGCACGCGCCCCGCGAGCGGCCACCGTTCGGCGAGACGGGCAGCGAGCGAGGACTTGCCCGCGCCGCTACGACCGTCGATGAGGACGACCGGGTTGGCGACCGACAGCGCGCGGATGTCGTCGATCACCCGCGTCGCCGCGACGTTCAGTGCCGCGGCGACAGGATCGTCACTTCTTGAGCGCACGGATGATGCGCGACAGCGCTCGTCCTGCCACCCACACGAAGGGCACGCCGACGGCGAGAAGGGTGACGATGTTGGGCTCGAAGCGCAACCCCTCTTCGCGACGCACGTACACGCCGACCGGGATGGAGACGCCGCCCCCGCCGCCACCCTCGGCACCGTCGCTGCCGCTCGCCCCGCCGAAACCGGCATAGGTGAGCGCGACGGGGGTGATGCTGACGCCGTCGACGTCCTGCGGCTCTCCGTACGCGCTCTTCACGCCGAGCGAGACGACCTGCTGACCGAGTTCCACTGCGATGTTGGGCATGGGGACCACGCTAGCCGACTCGTCGGGCGCGCGGGCGTTCAATCGAGACCGTGGGCCTTCGGATGCTGCGGAGCGCCTCGCCCTGGTCCGCGTCCCAGGTGCCGGGCCCGAGTGATCGTGGCGTTGCCGAATCTCGCCACCGCATCATCGACGGCGCCCTCCACCCGCCGCCAGTCCTCATCGTCGTCCCAGAGGGCGATCCCTCCCCCGCCGACCGGACGCAGCTTCTCGGCCCTGACGCCCACCAGACGCACCGGATCGCGTCGCTCGATCTGCTCGAAGAGCGCCTGCGCCGCCTCGCCGATCCGCTGGCCGACCGCCGTGGGCTCCGCGAGCGTCTGCGACCGGGTGAGCGTGCGGAAGTCGTCGAAGCGGATCTTGATCGAGATCGTCGCCGTCTCCCACTCGGCACGCCGGAGCCGCGCCGCCACCCGATCAGCGAGGCGGAGCAGTTCCGACCGAAGGAAGGTGCGGTCGAGGACGTCGTGGTCGAAGGTCTCCTCATGACCGACGCTCTTCTCCACACGCTCGGTCTCTACAGAGCGCGCGTCTTCGCCCCGGGCGAGCTGAGCGAGTCGGGAGCTCAGGGCCGGACCGACGGCGCGGTCGAGCATCTCCTTCGACGATTCGCGGATGTCACGGATCGTGCGGATGCCCCGCGCTTCGAGCGCTTCCGCCGCCTTCGGACCGACCCCCCACATCGCCCGCACCGGGCGCGGCGAGAGGAACTCGAGGGTGCGGGCGGCCGGGACGACCAGCATGCCGTCGGGCTTCGCGATGGTCGACGCCATCTTGGCGACGTGCTTGGTGGCAGCGACGCCGACGCTGCAACTGATGCCCACCTCGTCCTGCACGCGCTCGCGGATGAGCTGCGCGACCTGGCCCGGGCTCCCCCAGAGCCGACGCACACCCTGCACGTCGAGGAACGCCTCGTCGACCGACAGCGGCTCGACCAGCGGCGTGATCGACTCGAAGATCGTCATGACCTGGCGCGACACCTCTTGGTAGCGGTGGAAGTGCGGCATGACGATGCGCGCCGTGGGGCACAGGCGCATCGCATGCGCGACGGGCATTGCGGACCGTACCCCGTACCGACGCGCCTCGTACGACGCGCTCGAGACCACCGACCTCCCGTCGGGAGACCCGATGATGATCGGCAGACCCGAAAGGCTCGGATCGTCGAGCACCTCGACCGAGGCGTAGAAGGCGTCCATGTCGACATGGAGGATGCGCGTGCCCGTGTCGTCGGCACCCGCCGCCGACACGATGCGTCCGCTGCCGTCTCCGTGCCCCATGGATCCATTCTCCCTCGGGCCACCGACAGAGCGGGGCCCGAGGGAGCTTTCGCGTCTTACTGCGCGGCGCGCTCCAGGATCAGCTCGCGCACGCGCGCAGCATCCGCCTGGCCCTTCATCGCCTTCATCACGGCCCCGATCACGGCACCCGCCGCCTGCACCTTGCCGTCCTTGATCTTTGCGAGCACGTCGGGCTGAGCCGCGAACGCGTCGTCGATCGCGGCGATGAGCGCGCCGTCGTCCGAGACGACGGCGAGGCCGCGTGCGTCGACGACCTCCTGCGGGGTCCCCTCGCCGGCGATGACCCCCTCGAGCACCTGACGCGCGAGCTTGTCGGTGAGCATCCCCTCGTCGACGAGCTTCTGCAGTCCGGCGACGTTCTCGGGGCTGATCAGGTCGGCGGCGTCCTTCTCCTGCGCGTTCGCGAGGCGCGCGATCTCACCCGTCCACCACTTGCGCGCCGCAGCCGGCGCTGCACCGGCGGCGATCGTCGCCTCGACCTGGTCGAGGATGCCGCCGTTGCGAACGTCCTGGAACTCCAGATCGGTGAAGCCCCACTCGTCCATCAGCCGGCGGCGACGGGCGACGGGCTGCTCGGGAAGAGCGGCACGCAGCTCCTCGATCAGCTCGCGTGCGGGCTGCACGGGCAGCAGGTCCGGCTCGGGGAAGTAGCGGTAGTCGTCGGCATCCGACTTCGGACGGCCGGGGGACGTCGTACCGGTGTCCTCGTGCCAGTGACGCGTCTCCTGCACGATCGTCCCGCCGTCGGCGAGGATCTGCGCCTGACGCTGGATCTCGTAGCGCACCGCCCGCTCCACCGAGCGCATCGAGTTGACGTTCTTGGTCTCGGTGCGCGTTCCGAGCTTCTCGACGCCGCGCGGACGAAGGGAGACGTTCGCGTCGCACCGCAGGTTGCCGCGCTCCAGGCGCGCCTCGGAGATGCCCAGCCCACGAACGATGTCGCGGATCGCCGCCACGTACGCCTTGGCGACCTCGGGAGCGCGGTGCTCGGTGCCGAAGATCGTCTTGGTGACGATCTCGACGAGCGGCACGCCGGCGCGGTTGTAATCGACCAGCGAGTACTCGGCGCCCTGGATGCGTCCGGTCGCCCCACCCATGTGCGTGAGCTTGCCGGCGTCCTCCTCCATGTGCGCGCGCTCGATCGGGATGGTGACGAGCGTGCCGTCCTCGAGCTCCACCTCGACCGACCCCTCGAACGCGATCGGCTCGTCGTACTGGGAGATCTGATAGTTCTTACCCAGGTCGGGGTAGAAGTAGTTCTTCCGCGCGAACCGGCTGGATTCGGCGATCGAGCAGCCCAGCGCGAGACCCAGGCTGATCGACGAGCGCACGGCGGTCTCGTTCACCACCGGCAGCGAACCGGGGAGTCCGAGATCGACTGGCGCGATGAGGGTGTTTGGCTCGGCGGCGTGGAAAGCCTCGTTGGCCGGGTTGGGCGCGTCGGAGAACATCTTCGTGTTCGTGTTGAGCTCGACGTGCACCTCGAACCCGAGCACCGGCTCGAACAGTTCCAGGGCCTTGTCGAAATCCATGAGCTTGGCGGCGGCCATCAGCGGTTCCCTCCTGCGAGCTGCGGTGCGCGGTCGAGCAGCGGCGCACCCCACGAGTCGACGAGCAGCGTCTCGAGCGCCGCGCCGACGCGGTACAGACGCGCGTCCTCACGGGCGGGAGCGAGGAACTGGATGCCGACGGGCAGACCGTCCTCGTGGGAGAGGCCGCTGGGGATCGAGATCCCCGGCACACCCGCGAGGTTCGCGGGGATGGTGGTGAAGTCGTTCAGATACATCTGCAGCGGGTCGTCGACCTTCTCACCCAGCTTGAACGCGGTCGTCGGCGCGGACGGGGTCGCGATCACGTCGACGTCGGCGAACGCGGCGGCGAAGTCCTGCTGGATCAGCGTGCGCACCTTCTGCGCACTGCCGTAGTAAGCGTCGTAGTAGCCCGCCGAGAGCGCGTACGTGCCCAGGATGATGCGGCGCTTCACCTCGTCGCCGAAGCCGGCGTCGCGGGTCGCCGACATCACGTCCTCGACCGTCGGGTTGCCGTCGGGGGTGACCCGCAGCCCGAATCGCACGGAGTCGAACTTCGCGAGGTTGCTGGAGGCCTCGGCGGGGAGGATCAGGTAGTAGGCGGCGACGCCGTACTCGAAGTGCGGCGCGCCGATCTCGACGAGTTCTGCGCCCTGCGCTTCCATGAGCGCGAGGGCGCTGCGGAACGAGGCGGCGACACCCGGCTGGAAGCCGCTGTCGGGGAGTTCGCGGATGACGCCGACGCGCAGCCCCTTCAGCACGTCACCACGCGCGCCTTCGCGAGCGGCGTCGGCGAATGACGGCCATGCGTCGGTGAGGGACGTGGAGTCCTTCGGGTCGTGCCCGCCGATCGCGTCGTGGAGCAGACCGGAGTCCAGCACCGTGCGCGAGACCGGGCCGACCTGGTCGAGGCTCGACGCGAGAGCGATCGCCCCGTAGCGGCTCACACCGCCGTAGGTCGGCTTCACACCCACCGTGCCGGTGACGTGGGCCGGCTGGCGGATCGACCCGCCGGTGTCGGATCCCAGCGCGAGCGGCGCCTCGAAGGCGGCGACGGCTGCGGCGGATCCGCCACCCGAGCCGCCGGGGATGCGCTCGAGGTCCCAGGGGTTGCGCGTCGGACCGTAGGCCGAGTGCTCCGTGGAGGAGCCCATCGCGAACTCGTCCATGTTCGTCTTGCCGAGCGGAACCATGCCCGCGGCGCGAGAGCGCGCGACCACCGTCGCGTCGTACGGCGAGCGGTAGCCCTCGAGGATGCGCGAACCGCTCGTCGTGGGCTGATCGGTCGTGACCAGCACGTCCTTGATGGCGAGAGGGACGCCGGCGAGCGGACCCAGGTCGTCGCCGGAGGCGCGACGCGCGTCGATCTCGGCAGCCGCCGCGATCGCCCCATCGTTGACGTGGAGGAACGCGTGCACGTCGCCGTCGACGGCGACGATGCGGTCGAGGTGCGCCTGCGTCGCTTCGACGCTCGAGATCTCCCGGGCGGTGAGCTTGGCGGCGAGGTCGGCGGCGTCGAGGCGGATGATGTCGCTCACTGCTCTTCCCCCAGGATCGCGGTCACGCGGAAGCGGCCGTCGGCGGCGTCCGGGGCATTCTGCAGCACCTGCTCGTGGGTCAGCGTCTCGCCGACCGTGTCGGCGCGGAAGACGTTGCTCAGCGGGATCGGGTGGCTCGTGGCCGCCACGTCGGCGGTGGCCACCTCCGAGACCTTCGCGATGTTGTCGACGATCGCGTCGAGCTGGCCGGTGAGCCGCGACACCTCGTCGTCGTTCAACTGGATGCGTGCGAGCACACCGAGATGGCGCACGAGTTCGGGGGTGATTTCAGACACGCCTTCCAGTCTACTCAGCGGCTCCCGCACCACCCGCCGGGTCGACCGGGCGCTCCCGCCTATGCTGGGGCACGTGAGCACGTTCCAGCCTCCTCGCCCGTGGGTCGCCAGCTACGCGCAGGATGTCCCGTCCGACCTCTCCCCCGTCTCCGGTTCTCTCGTCGACATCGTCGCCGATTCGGTGCGGGACTACCCGGATGCACCCGCGCTGCAGTTCTTCGGGCGCGAGACGACCTACGCCGAGCTGCAGGATCAGATCGACCGGGTCGCGAACGGTCTGCGAGAGCGCGGGATACGCGCCGGCGATCCGGTCGCGATTGTGCTGCCGAACTGCCCCCAGCACATCGTCGCCTTCTATGCCGTGCTGCGCCTGGGCGCAGTGGTCGTCGAACACAATCCGCTCTACACCGCGCGCGAACTGCGCAAACAGTTCGAGGACCACGGCGCGAAGCACGCGATCGTCTGGAACAAGGTCGTGGCCACCGTGCAGGCGTTCCCCGACGATCTCGCGGTGTCGACGCTCGTGTCGGTCGACGTCACGAGCGCGATGCCCCTGCTCACCCGGATGGCGTTGCGATTGCCGGTGGCGAAGGCGCGCGAGTCGCGCGATGCGCTGACCGCCAAGGTCCGTGGCACGGTCACGTGGGACTCCCTGGTCGGGCATCCGCCGCTGCCCGCGTCCCACCCGCTGCCTTCCACCGATGACCTGGCGATCATCCAGTACACGTCCGGCACCACCGGTACTCCCAAGGGTGCGGCGCTCACGCATCGCAACCTGCTCGCCAACGCCGCGCAGGCGAAGGCGTGGGTTCCGTCGATCCGGCGCGGAGACGGATGCGTGGTGTACGCCGTGCTTCCGATGTTCCACGCGTACGGACTCACCCTGTGCCTGACGTTCGCCATGTCGATGGGGGCTCGTCTCGTGCTGTTCCCCAAATTCGACCCGGATCTCGTCCTCGCCGCGATGAAGAAGCATGCGGCGACCTTCCTCCCCCTCGTTCCACCCATCGCCGACAGACTGCTGAGCGCCGCGAACGCAAAGGGCGTCCCGCTCGCGGGCATCGAGGTCGCCATCTCCGGGGCGATGGCGCTGCCGCACGAACTCGTCGTGCCCTTCGAGAAGGCGACGGGCGGCTACCTCGTCGAGGGCTACGGGCTGAGCGAGTGCTCGCCGGTCCTCATGGCGAACCCGGTGGCCGGCAACCGCGTGCCCGGCACCGTCGGCCTTCCTCTCCCGGGGACGGAATGCCGCGTGGTCGATCCGGAGAACCCGACCGAAGACGTGGCTGCGGGGTCCGCCGGGGAACTCCTGGTGCGGGGGCCGCAGGTGTTCTCGGGGTACTACGGCAAGCCGGAGGAGACCGAGGCGGTGTTCGTCGACGGCTGGTTCCGTACCGGCGACATCGTCACGATCGACGAGGCCGGCTTCGTGCGGATCGTCGATCGCATCAAGGAACTCATCATCACCGGCGGCTTCAACGTCGCGCCGACCGAGGTGGAGAACGCCCTGCGACAGCATCCGAAGGTCGTCGACGCGGCGGTCGTGGGTCTGCAGAGCGCGCACTCCGGCGAGGAGGTGGCGGCGGCGATCGTCGTCGAGGGCGACGAGATCGACGTCGAGGCGATCCGCGAGTTCGTCCGCGGCATCCTCACGCCGTACAAGGTGCCCCGTCGCCTGTTCGTCGTCGACGAGCTCCCGAAGTCCCTCATCGGGAAGGTGCTGCGGCGTCAGGTGAAGGAGCGTCTGGTCGCCCTGACCACGGGTTCCTGAGCCTCGGTGCGCACCGAGAGGACGGGAGCGCTACCCTTGGGAAGTGACCCCTGACGACGCAGCGCTGACCGACGCCCCCGAAGAACTCCCCGCCACGCCCGGATTCGAGGAGCTCGGCATCACCGGGCCGGTCCTCAAAGCCATCCGCGATCTCGGGTACGAGACGCCCTCCCCCATCCAGGCCGCCACCATTCCGACCCTGCTGTCGGGCCGCGATGTCGTGGGCATGGCGCAGACGGGAACGGGCAAGACCGCCGCCTTCGCGCTCCCGGTGCTCGAGCGGCTCGACGTCTCTCAGAAGACCCCGCAGGCCCTCGTGCTCGCACCGACCCGCGAGCTCGCTTTGCAGGTGTGCGAGGCGTTCGAGTCGTACGCGTCGCGCATGAAGGGCGTGCACGTGCTCCCCGTGTACGGCGGGCAGGGTTACGGCGTGCAGCTCTCCGCGCTGCGACGCGGCGTGCACGTCGTCGTCGGCACCCCGGGTCGCATCATGGACCACCTCGCCAAGGGAACGCTCGACCTCTCCGAATTGCAGTACCTGGTGCTCGACGAGGCCGACGAGATGCTCAAGATGGGCTTCGCCGAGGACGTGGAGCAGATCCTCGCGCAGACCCCCGAAGAGAAGCAGGTCGCCCTCTTCTCGGCGACCATGCCCCCGCAGATCCGTCGCCTGGCGCAGAAGTACCTGCGCGACCCCGAGGAGATCACGATCACCTCGAAGACGGCCACCAACAAGAACATCACCCAGCGCTACCTGGTCGTCTCGTACTCCCAGAAGGTGGATGCCCTCACCCGCATCCTCGAGGTCGAGAACTTCGACGGCATGATCGTCTTCGTCCGTACGAAGAACGAGACCGAAACCCTCGCCGAGAAGCTGCGGGCTCGCGGATACTCCGCCGCGGCGATCAACGGCGACGTGCCGCAGGTGCAGCGCGAGCGCAGTGTCAACCAGCTCAAGGACGGCAAGCTCGACATCCTCGTCGCCACCGATGTCGCGGCGCGCGGACTCGACGTCGAGCGCATCAGCCACGTCGTGAACTTCGACATCCCCACCGACACCGAGTCGTACGTGCACCGGATCGGCCGCACGGGGCGGGCCGGCCGCACCGGCGATGCGATCAGCTTCATCACCCCGCGCGAGCGGTACCTCCTCAAGCACATCGAGAAGGCCACCCGCCAGGAGCCCACGCAGATGCAGCTCCCGACAACGGAGGACGTGAACTCGACGCGTCTCTCGCGCTTCGACGACGCCATCACCACGGCACTCGGCGACGCCGCGCGGATCGAATCGTTCCGCGACGTCATCGCGCACTACGTACGCAACCACGACGTGCCCGAGGCCGATGTCGCGGCAGCGCTGGCGATCGTTGCACAGGGCGACACACCGCTGCTGCTCGACCCGGCCGACGACCAGCTCGCGAAGGCCGTCGCCGCCGACAACCGCCCGCCGCGCGAGCGGACGACGCGCGAGCCGCGCGAGCCGCGCACGGAGCGTCGCGGACGAGGAGATTACTCGCCGTACCGCATCGAGGTGGGGCGTCGCCACCGGGTCGAACCCCGTCAGATCGTCGGCGCGCTCGCCAATGAAGGCGGTCTGGGTCGCGACGATTTCGGCGCGATCAACATCCGTCCCGACTTCTCGATCGTCGAGCTGCCCGCCAACCTGGACCCGGCGGTGCTCGACAAGCTCAGCGGCACGCGCATCTCCGGGCGCCTGATCGAGATCCGGCCCGACCGCGGCCCGGGGGCGCGCCGATCGGCCGGTCCGCGCGACGGCGCCGGTCGAGGTGATCGCTTCGAACGTCGCGATCGCGACGACCGACCGCGTCGCGATCGTGACGACCGGCCGACGCGCGACGACCGCAGCGACAAGCCGTTCCGCAAGCCGCGCCACAAGAGCGGATCCTGACGGAGAAAGGGCCTTCCCAGACCGGGAAGGCCTTTTCCGTCACTCCTCGGTCGAATCGAGGGCCGAGGGTCCCTCGGTGACGAGCAGGTGGAACTGCGCGGCATCGAGGATCCGGATGCCGAGGTCTTCGGCTTTGGCGAGCTTCGACCCGGCTCCCGGACCGGCGGCGACGAAATCGGTCTTCTTCGACACGCTCGACGCGGCCTTGCCGCCGGCGCGGATGATCGCCTCCTGCGCACCCTCGCGCGTGTAGCCGTCGAGCGAACCCGTCGCGACGACCGTCAGGCCGTCGAGCACACCTCCGGCCGCCGCAGCCGCTCCCGGTCCCGGGTGGCCGGGGGTCGTCCACTGCACGCCGGCGGCCGCCCACCGGTCGACGATCTCGACGTGCCAGTCGACCGCGAACCAGTCCAGGAGGGAGTCGGCGATGATGCCGCCCACCCCTTCGACGGATGCGAGCTCGTCGCGCGACGCGCCGCGGATCGCATCGAGAGAACCGAACCACTGGGCGAGGGCCCTCGCCGCGACGGGCCCGACGTGCCGGATGTTCAGGGCGACGAGCAGACGCCAGAGATCCTTGGTCTTCGCCTTCTCGAGCTCGGCCAGGAGGGTGACGGCCTGCGACGACGGCTGCGGACCGTCCGCGCCCGCCTTGCGCTCGGCGGCGCTGGGGTGGCGGCGGAACGGCGCGCGCGTCTTCACCAGGCCGTCGTCATCTTGCTTGGGGAGGCCGGTCTCGGCGTCTCGGACGACGACCTCGATCGGAACGATCTGCTCGACCGTCAGATCGAACAGACCCGCTTCGGTGACCAACGGAGGCTCGGCCGGGCTGGTCGGCTGCGTCAGCGCGGCCGCCGTGACCTCTCCCAGCGCTTCGACGTCGAGGGCCCCGCGGGAGCCGATGTGCTCGACCCGGCCGCGAACCTGCGCGGGGCACGAACGCGCGTTCGGGCAGCGGAGGTCGATGTCCCCCTCTTTCATCGGCCGGAGCGGCGTGCCGCATTCGGGGCAGTCCGCCGGCATGACGAACTCCCGTTCCGTACCGTCGCGTCGTTCGACGACCGGCCCCAGCACCTCGGGGATCACGTCTCCCGCCTTGCGGAGCACGACCGTGTCACCGATCAGCACGCCCTTCGCCTTCACGACGTCCTTGTTGTGCAGCGTCGCCTGTCGCACCACCGAACCCGCCACGTGAGCGGGGGCCATGACGGCGAACGGGGTGGCCCGACCGGTGCGGCCCACCGAGACCACGATGTCGAGGAGCTTCGTCTGCACCTCCTCGGGAGGGTACTTGTACGCGATGGCCCAGCGCGGCGCGCGGCTGGTCGCCCCGAGTTCGTCGTGCAGCGCGAGTTCGTCGACCTTCACGACAATGCCGTCGAGCTCGTGCTCGACGTCGTGACGATGTGCACCGTAATGCTCGACGAAGGCGGCGACCTCGTCGATCCCGTGGCAGACCCGGGTGTGCGGGCTGGTCGGCAGCCCCCACGCGGCGAGCAGGTCGTACACCTCGCTCTGCGCCTGCACCGGCGGGTCCTGCCAGGCGCCGATGCCGTGCACGTACAACGAGAGCGACTCGATGCGCAGCAATCCGGCCTCGAGCTCCAGCCCGTTCTTCTTGTCGATCTGCTGGCGGAGGCCCCCGCTCGCCGCATTGCGCGGATTGGCGAACGCAGGAAATCGCCGCGCCGCGGCCGTGCGCGCCTTCTCCTCGTCGAAGGGGCGTTTGGCGCCACCGCGTGCCTCCCAGCGGGCCCGCGCCTCGTCGAAGGTGCGCTCGCGGAACTCGGCCTGCGCAGCGTTGAGACGTTCGAAAGCGGCAACCGGGATGAAGACCTCGCCGCGCACCTCGACGATCCGCGGATGCCCCTCGCCCACCAGCCGTGCCGGGATGTCGGCCAGGCGCAGAGCGTTCTCGGTGACGATCTCACCGACACGGCCGTCACCGCGGGTCGCCGCCGAGGTGAGCACACCGTTCTCGTAGCGCAGGTTGATCGCCAGGCCGTCGATCTTGAGTTCGGTGAGCCACGCCACATCACGCCCGGCCGACGCCCGCGTCTTGACCGCCCACTCGCGCAGCTCGTCGAGCGAGAAGACGTTGTCGAGGCTGAGCATCCTCTCGGCGTGCTCGATGGTCGCGAGCCCGGTGGCCTCGGCGGCTCCGACCATCTGCGTCGGAGAATCCTGACCCTGCAGCTCGGGGTGCAGTCGCTCGAGCTCTTCGAGCCGGTGCATCCACCCGTCGTAGGTCGCGTCGTCGACCAACGAGGTGTCTCGACCGTAATAGGCATCCTTCGCCTCGAGGATGCGGGAGGTCAGCTCCTGAGCCTCGGTGCGGGCGTCGTCCAGCGAGATGATGTCGGGCACCCCGTCAGTCTACGAGCGCCCACCGACATCGGGATGGCTGCCGCTCAGGCGTCGACAGGAACGGCAGACACCGTGCGGTCGATCGTGAACTGGCCAAGCACGCGCGTGCCGACGTACAGCACCGCCGTCTGCCCCGGCGCGACGCCATCGAGCGGCACCGAGGGCACCACCCGCACGCCGGAGTCGTCGACGGACGCCACCGCCTGCACCGGCTCCGCGTGCGCGCGGATCTGCACGTCGCAGTCGAAGGTCGTCTCGGTCGGGGCGGCACCCGCCCAACTGAAATGCTCCCCCGAGATCTCGCGCGTCGCCAGCGCCTCCTTGGGTCCCACTACGACCGTGTTCGAGACCGGACGCACCTCCAGCACGAAGCGGGGCTTGCCGTCGGCGGCGGGGACCCCCAGCTTGAGTCCGCGACGCTGGCCCACCGTGTAGGCGTGCGCGCCCTCGTGGGAGCCGACGACGGTGCCGGTGCGGTCGACGATCTCGCCCGTCTCGCTGCCGACCTTCTCGGCCAGCCAGCCCCGGGTGTCGCCGTCGGGGATGAAGCAGATGTCGTGGCTGTCGGGCTTCTGCGCCACGCTCAGACCGCGCTCCTCCGCCTCGACGCGCACCAGTGCCTTCGACGGCGTCGACCCGAGCGGGAAGTAGGTGTGCGCGAGTTGCTCGGCCGTGAGCACTCCGAGCACGTACGACTGGTCCTTCGCGTTGTCCGACGCGCGGTGCAGTTCGAGCCCGCCGGGGCCGCCGACCAGCGTGGCGTAGTGGCCGGTGCACACGGCGTCGAAGCCGAGTTCGATGGCGCGCTCGAGCAGCGCTGCGAACTTGATCTTCTCGTTGCAGCGCATGCACGGGTTCGGGGTGCGACCCGCGCGGTACTCGGCGATGAAGTCGTCGATCACATCGTCGCGGAACCGCTCCGAGAAGTCCCAGACGTAGAACGGGATGCCGAGCCGGTCGGCCGCGCGTCGGGCGTCCATCGCGTCCTCGATGGTGCAGCAGCCGCGGCTCCCGGTGCGCAGCGTGCCTCCCGCCCGGGACAGGGCGAGGTGCACGCCCACCACATCATGCCCGGCGTCCACCGCGCGCGCGGCCGCCACCGCGGAGTCGACTCCACCGCTCATGGCTGCCAGGATGCGCATGGGTCCAGTCTACGAGCGCGGGGCTGTACGGGCGCCCGATGCGCGCGCGTAGACGTCTGCGATGACCTCGACCACGGCATCGACGTCGCCCTGGGTCGACGTGCGCCCCAGGCTGAACCGCAGCACGCTGCGGGCGTCGGCCTCGCTGCGCCCCATTGCGCGGACGACGTGGGAGGGCTCGGCGACCCCCGCCTGACAGGCCGACCCCGTCGACGACGCGATGCCCGCGACGTCGAGCAGGAAGAGCAGGCTCTCCCCCACCGCGCCAGGGAACAGGAAATGCGCGTTGCCGGGCAGGCGGTCTTCGGGGTCGCCGAGCAGCTCAGCCTGCGGAACGCGGGTGCGGATGCCGTCGACGAGCCGATCGCGCAGCGCGTGCAGACGCCCGGACTCCGACGCGCGCTCCGCTTCGGCGAGTTCGAGGGCGCGGGCGAACGCGGCCGCCCCCGGGACATCCTGCGTACCGGCCCGCAGTCCCCGCTGCTGCGCCCCGCCGCGCAGAAGCCCGGACATGCGCGCGGTGCGCGCGACGATCAGCGCACCCACGCCCACGGGAGCACCGATCTTGTGGCCCGCCACACTGAGGGCGACCAGACCCGCGCCGTCGGGCGCGTCGCCGCGCCACACACGGAACGACATCGGAACGTGCCCCAGCGCCGCCACGGCGTCCAGGTGGAGCGGCACGCGGGCCTCCGCGGCGCAGGCCGACAGGGCGATCGCGTCATTGAGGGTGCCGACCTCGTTGTTCGCGACCAGCGCGGTCGCGAGAGCCGCACCCGGGAGCGCCGCGGCGAACGCACCCACGGGGATCCGCGCCTGCGCATCCACGCCGACCTCGCGCAGCTCCGCACCGTCGTCGACCAGCGCCTGGGCGGTGTCCATGGTCGCATGGTGCTCCGCGTCCGGCAGCACGATCGCGCGCGTGCCCTCCACGCGCCGGCGCCACAGGCCCTGCAGAGCGAGGTTGATGGCCTCGGTCCCTCCCGAGGTGAGCACGACCTCGATCGGGTCGGCCTGCAGCACGGCGGCGATCCGCTCGCGCGACTCCTCCAGCGAGCGGCGGGCATCCTGTCCGGCGCCATGGGTCGATGAGGCGTTACCCACGACCTCGGTCGCCGCGAGCCACGCCTCCCGAGCCTCCGCACGGAGCGGGGTGGTGGCGGCATGGTCGAGATAGTGCATCTCTCCACTCTGACGCATCGCGGGGTCGCTCGGGTCGTGGGACCCGGTCCGCTCCGGGCTGGAACTCATGCGCAGCGCTCTAGGGTGTATTCATGCCCGTGTCCCGTGATACCGCCATTCCCGGTGGCTCGATCCTCGACGATCTCGGCGTCCGTCTGCACGACGGCGTCGGCACCCTGCGGGTGTGGTCGAAGAACGCCTCGTCGGTCGAGCTCGTCGTCTTCGACTCCACCGACCTGGACTGGGTTGTCGACCAGGCGTCGCTCGATCGTCTCCCCGGAGGCGTGTGGCAGGTCACCACGCCGCTGCTGCAGCCCGGTGTCCGTTACGCCATCCGCGTCGGCGGACCGCACGGCCCCGGCAACACCTTCAATCCCGAAGCGCTGCTGCTCGACCCGTACGCGCGAGGCCTCGCACAGGGCGGGGGCTACGAGGAGTGGCGCTCGGTCGTCGTCGTCGACGGGTTCGACTGGGGAGACTCGCGCAAGCCGCGGGTGCCCCTCGATCGCACGGTGATCTACGAGGGGCACCTCAAGGGCCTCACGAAACGGCACCCAGACGTTCCGCCGGCACTGCACGGCACGTACGCCGGGCTGGCGCATCCCGCGATGATCGCGCACCTGCACTCCCTCGGCGTCACGTCGGTCGAGCTGCTCCCGGTGCAGGCGTTCGTGCCGGAACCCCGTCTGCTCGAGCGCGGACTCACCAACTACTGGGGCTACAACACCCTGAACTTCTTCACGCCGCACACCGCCTACGCCACGGAGTCGGCCCGTCGCGGCGGACCCGAGGCCGTGCTCGCGGAGTTCAAAGGAATGGTGCGCCTGCTGCACGAGGCCGGGCTGGAGGTCATCCTCGACGTGGTCTACAACCACACCTCAGAGGAGGGGCTCGGCGGACCACGCTCGAGTCTGCGGGGCATCGACAATGCGAGCTACTACCGCCAGGAGCCCTCCGGCGCGTACATCGACACGACCGGCTGCGGCAACACGCTCGACACCTCGACCGATGCCGGTGCGAGACTCGTCCTCGACTCGCTGCGGTACTGGGCCGAGGAGATGCAGATCGACGGATTCCGCTTCGATCTCGCGACGGCGCTCGCCCGCGACGCCTCGCACACCTATACACCCGACCACCCCCTCCTGTCCGCGATCGCGGCCGACCCGGTGCTCAGCGAATCGAAACTCATCGCGGAGCCGTGGGACGTGGGCCTCGGCGGCTGGCAGACCGGGAACTTCCCGAGCGGTTGGCACGAGTGGAACGACCGCTACCGCGACCGTGTGCGCAACTTCTGGCTGAGCGACATCGACTACGCGCGACGCGCCTCCGCTCCCGTCGGGATCGGCGGTTTCGCCACGCGCCTCGCGGGCTCGTCGAACACGTTCGCCGAGGAGCGCGGTCCCTTGGCGAGTGTGAACTTCGTCACGGCGCACGACGGCTTCACGCTCCACGACCTCGTCTCCTACGACGTCAAGCACAACGAGGCCAACGGCGAGAACAACCGAGACGGCGCAGACACCAACCGCGCCTTCAACCACGGTGTGGAGGGACCGACCGACGACCTCTCGATCCTCGCCGCCCGCCGGAAGGCGATGCGCAATCTCCTCGGCACACTCCTGCTCTCGGCCGGCATCCCGATGCTGACCGCCGGAGACGAAGTCGGGCGCTCGCAGCGCGGGAACAACAACGCGTATGCGCAGGACTCCCCGCTCACCTGGCTCGCCTGGGACTACGAACCCTGGCAGCTCGACCTCCAGGCGCACGTGTCGCGCCTCATCGCCCTGCGCGCCGAGAACCCGGCTCTCCGCCCGAGCCGTTATGCGCGCTTGGGAGAACACATCCCCAACGCCTCGGTCATGGACTGGTACGACCACGACGGCGAGACCATCCAGAGCGAGCAGTGGACCGACCCGGGCAAGAGGACCTTGCAGTACGTCGCGGCATCCACCCCGGATCGCGAACCCGCCAACCGCATCCTGCTCGTCGTGCATGGAACCGAGGCGCCGATCGACATCCGCCTCCCGGAGGTCCTCGAGAACGCGACGCGGTTCGTCTCGCTCTGGTCGAGTGCCGACGAGCGCCCCACCGAAGAGCATGAGACCTTCGCTCCCGGCGACATCCTCCCCACCCCCGGGACGTCCATGCGGCTGTTCCGGGTCGAATGATGTCGGTCCCGGGCGCTCTTGTCCACCCACTGCGGCGGATCTGACCCGGAGCGGTACATTCGGGTTGTGCCTGCCGCTGCTGGAATCACCCTGCCCCCGACTCTGCGGAGTCCCTCCCAGATCCCTGTGCGCCCCGGCCCCGCGCCGACGATCGAGACGAGCGTGCGCACCCCGCGCATCCCGCTGCTCGACGGCCGCCCTGCGGTGCCCGGAGGTTTTCCCGCCAAAGCGTTCGCCGGGGAGGTCGTCCCCTTCCGCGTCGTCGCCTTCCGGGAGGGTCACGACATCGTCGGCGTGCACGTGCGCCTCACCGATCCCCGCGGGGACGTGAGCCTGCACCGTCTCACCCCGTTGAACGACGGCACGGACACCTGGTCGGTCGACATCGCGCTCGATGCCCAGGGTCCGTGGACCTACCGGTTCGAGGCCTTCGCCGACGACTTCGCCACCTGGGCGCATGCCGCCGAGGTGAAGGTCGCTGCGGGTGTGGATGTGCCGGTGATGGCGGCCGCGGGTGCACAGCTGCTCACCCGTGCCGCGGCGGAGAAGGATCGGCCGGCGGCGCAGCGCACGCTGCTCCGCGCCCATGCGAAGTCGCTCGCCTCGGGAGAGGCGGCGGTGACGACGGCACTGTCGACCGATCGTGACCTCGCCCGCATCTTCGCCGAGCGTCCCCTCTCGTCGCTGCATTCCGTCTCAGCCGAGCAGCGACTCGTGGTCGACCGCACCGCTGCGGGCGCCGCCGCGTGGTACGAGTTCTTCCCGCGTTCGGAGGGTGCGAAGCGGCTCAAGGACGGCACGGTGAAGAGCGGCACGTTCCGCACGGCGGCGAAGCGTCTGCCGGGCGTCGCGGCCATGGGCTTCGACGTGATCTACATCGTGCCCGTGCATCCGATCGGCGAGACGAACCGCAAGGGTCGCAACAACACCCTGACCACCGAGCCCGGCGACCCCGGCTCGCCCTACGCGATCGGGTCGGCCGACGGTGGTCACGATGCGATCGACCCGAGTCTCGGAACGCTGGCCGACTTCCGCTCGTTCGTCCGCGCGGCGAAGAAGGAGGGTCTCGAGGTCGCGATGGACCTCGCCCTCCAGGCGTCGCCCGACCACCCGTGGGTGCGGGAGCATCCCGAGTGGTTCACGACCCTCCCCGACGGCTCCATCGCCTACGCCGAGAACCCGCCGAAGAAGTATCAGGACATCTATCCGCTGAACTTCGACAACGACCCCGCCGGCATCTACGCCGAGATGCTGCGGCTGGTGCAGCACTGGGTGGCGCAGGGCGTGAAGATCTTCCGGGTCGACAACCCCCACACCAAGCCGCTGCAGTTCTGGGAGTGGCTGATCGCGACCGTGAACGCCGCCGACCCCGATGTGATCTTCCTCGCCGAGGCCTTCACGCGTCCCGCCGTGATGCGTGCCCTCGCCGCCGTCGGGTTCCAGCAGAGCTACAGCTACTTCACCTGGCGCAACACCAAGGCCGAGCTCGAGGAGTTCCTGTCCTCCGTCTCGCACGAGACGAGCGACTACATGCGGCCGAACCTGTTCGTGAACACCCACGACATCCTCACCGAGTACCTGCAGTTCGGCGGGCGCGCCGCGTACCGCATCCGCGCCTGCATCGCCGCCACCGCCGCCCCCCTCTGGGGCGTCTACGCGGGGTACGAGCTGTTCGAGAACGTCGCGCGTCCCGGCTCGGAAGAGAACATCGACAACGAGAAGTACGAGTTCAAGTTCCGCGACTGGGACGGAGCCGAGGAGCGGGGCGAGTCGCTCGCACCACTGCTCCGGCGCCTGAACGCGCTCCGCCGCGAGCACCCGGCGCTGCGCCAGCTGCGCAACCTGTCGGTGCACTGGAGCGACGACGATCAGATCCTCGTCTACAGCAAGCACCTCGACGCCGCGTTCACCGGCACGGATGCCGATGACACGATCATCGTCGTCGCCAACGTCGACCCCCACTCCGTCCGCGAGACGACGGTGCATCTCGACACGACGGTGTGGGGCGTGCCCGCGGGCGAGGAGTTCGAGGTCGAGGACCTCCTGACCGGCGCCGTCTGGACCTGGGCCGACCACAACTACGTACGCCTCGACGCCTTCGTCGAGCCCGTGCACATCCTGAAGGTGAGGAAGCGAGCATGACCCACGTCGAGGACTCCCCCGCGACCGCGGACTGGCAGGCCGTCGCCGACGGCACCCATCACGACCCGCACGCCGTTCTCGGCGCGCACCCTTCGCCAGACGCGACCGGCCGCACGCAGACGGTCATCCGGGTGCGTCGTCCGCTGGCCGCCCGCGTGGCAGCGGTCTTCGACGACGGTTCTCGTCTCGAGCTCTCGCACGCCGCCCACGGCATCTGGGAGGGGCGCCACGCCGGACCGGCCGTCCGGTACCGGATCGCCACGGCCTACGGCGACGATCCCGAGACCGTGTCGGGTGACCCGTACCGGCACGGCCCCGCGCTCGGCGACCTCGACATCCATCTGCTGGCCGAGGGACGTCACGAACAGCTGTGGGAGGCGCTCGGCGCCCACCCGCGCGAGATCGACGGCGACAGCGGTGTGTCCTTCGCCGTCTGGGCGCCGAACGCCACCGCCGTGCGCGTCGTCGGCGATCACAACGGCTGGAGCGGCGAGGGCAACGCGATGCGCTCCATGGGCGGCAGCGGCGTCTGGGAGCTCTTCGTCCCGGACGCGGCGGTCGGCACCCGGTACAAGTACCAGATCCGCACCCGCTCGGGCGAGTGGATCATGAAGGCGGATCCGGTGGCCGGGTGGTCGGAGGTCCCGCCCGACACCGCGTCCGTCGTGACGGCGTCGTCGCACACGTGGTCGGATGGCGCCTGGATGACGCGACGTGCCGCGACGCACGCCGTCGCTCAGCCCCTCTCGGTGTACGAGGTGCACGTCGGTTCGTGGCGCGGCGGCCTCGGCTACCGCGAACTCGCCGACCCGCTCATCCAGCACGTGACCGAGACGGGCTTCACGCACGTGGAGTTCATGCCTCTCGCCGAGCATCCGTTCGGCGGTTCCTGGGGTTACCAGATCAGCGGGTACTACGCACCGACCAGCCGTTTCGGCACCCCCGATGACCTGCGCTACCTCATCGACCGCCTCCACCAGGCCGGCATCGGCGTGATCATGGACTGGGTCCCGGGGCACTTCCCCAAGGATGCGTTCGCCCTCGCGCGTTTCGACGGCCAGCCGCTCTACGAGCACCCGGACCCCCGCCGCGGCGAGCACCAGGACTGGGGCACGCTCATCTTCGACTACGGGCGGCCCGAGGTACGCGGTTTCCTGGTCGCGAACGCGCTCTACTGGCTCGAGGAGTTCCACGTCGACGGTCTGCGCGTGGATGCCGTCGCCTCGATGCTCTACCTCGACTACTCCCGCAACGCTGGCGAGTGGGAGCCGAACATCCACGGGGGCCGCGAGAATC
Organism: Microbacteriaceae bacterium PS02344; assembly: GCA_029959905.1. Taxonomy (GTDB): domain Bacteria; phylum Actinomycetota; class Actinomycetes; order Actinomycetales; family Microbacteriaceae; genus Microbacterium. The sequence continues at coordinate 151,790 of JASCNZ010000002.1, read as the reverse complement.
TCGAGGCGATCCGGTTCCTGCAGGAGGTCAACGCCACGGCCTACCGGCTGCACCCCGGCGTCATGATGATCGCCGAAGAGTCGACGAGCTTCCCCGGCGTGACCGCGCCGACCGACCACGCCGGCCTCGGCTTCGGGTTCAAGTGGAACATGGGCTGGATGAACGACTCGCTGCGGTACATCGCCCGCGACCCGATGTACCGCGCGCATCACGAGGGCGAGATGACGTTCTCGTTCGTGTACGCGTTCGGAGAGAACTATCTGCTCCCCATCAGCCACGACGAGGTCGTGCACGGCAAGGGCAGCCTGGTGAACAAGATGCCGGGCGACCATTGGCACAAGCTCGCGAACGTGCGCGCCTACCTCGCCTACATGTGGGGTCACCCCGGGAAGAACCTGCTGTTCATGGGGCAGGAGTTCGGGCAGCTGGGCGAATGGTCCGAAGCGCGGGAACTCGACTGGTGGCTGCTCGACCAGCCCTCGCACCGGCAGCTGCAGGACTTCGTCGGGGCACTCAACGCCACCTACCGGTTCCAAGCGCCGCTGTGGGAGCGCGACAACGACGGCGGCGCCTTCGACCGGCTCGGCGGTCCCACGTGGGACCCCTCCATCATCGCGTTCGAACGGCGGGACTCGCACGGCGGGCGAGTCGTGGTGGTGAGCAACTTCTCGGGCGTCGAGCGCACCGGCTACCGGCTCGCGCTGCCGACGGACGGCGTCTGGGAGGAGATCCTCAACACGGACGCAGCGGCATACGGAGGCCGAGGGGCGGGCAACCTCGGGATGGTCGTCGCCGAGGGCGAACACGACGGTGCCGTGGCGACCATGACATTGCCGGCGCTGTCGACGCTGTGGCTGCGTCATCAGCCCGATCCGCACGTGCCCACGGTCACGCACGGCTAGGAGCGAGACGAGAATGGCCCGGGTGGAAACCCGGGCCATTCGACATCAGAACAACAGCGAGGTGAGTCTGTTGCGCGCGGCAGCCACGCGAGGGTCGCCCGCACCGATGAGGCCGAAGAGCTCCACCAGCCGCTCACGGACCGGACCGCGAGCGTCCGTCGGCAGGGCGGCGAACAGGTCGAGCAACCGGTCGAACGCATCGTCCACGTGACCACCCGCGAGGTCGAGATCCGCCACGTCGAACTGCGCCTGCACGTCGAGGGGCGCGGCCGCGGCCGCAGCGCGCGCCTGCTGCAGGTCGAGTCCCTGCACGCGGTCGAGCAGGCGAACCTGCCCGAGTCCTGCGAGCGCATCTTCATCGCGCGGGTTCTCCGCCAACGCCTTCTCGTAGGCAACGACAGCGGCGGCGTAGTCTCCTGCCTCGATCGCGGCGAAGGCCTCGGCGTGCAGCGGGGGCAGCGGGGGCTCTGACGGCCCCTCGCCGTTCTCGGCCGCCGGTACGACGTCAAGCGTGCCGGTGACACCGTTCTGGGCGGCGAGCTGCAGCAGCTGCGCGAACACCTGGCGCATCTGCTCTTCGGGTACGGGACCGTTGAACATGGGTACGGGCTGCCCCGCGATGACGGCGACGACCATCGGGATCGCCTGCGCGCGGAAGCTCTGCACGAGCTGCGGGTTGGCGTCGACGTCGACCCGGGCGAGCAGCACCCGACCGTCCAGTTCGCGCACGATGCGCTCGAGGACCGGGCTGAGCTCGGTACTCGGGGCGCTCCATGCCGCCCAGAGATCGACGACGACGGGAACGGTCCGCGACGCTTCGAGTACCTGCCCGAAGGATTCGTCGGTCGCGTCGACGACCACATCGGCGATGCCGGATCCCCCGGTTTGCGGCGGCGTGGAGCCGGCCGATGCGCTGGGCCGATTGCGCAGGCTCGACAGGTCGACAGCGCCCCGCAGGGCGGCGGGAGAGAGTTCGGTCACGGGATCACCTCTACGGAGACGAGGTCCTGACGGGATGCCAGGAGCTTGATCTGCTCGGACGACCCCTGGGCGGGGACGGCGAAGAACAACTGGAATTCGTACGTCGTGACGACGCCCTTCGCGGATTCGGAGGCTCCGGTCAGCGCCTTCGCCTGTGCGTTGTCTCCGAAGCGGATGACCGCGTCGCTCGATGTGGGCTTGACCGTCTCGGCGTCGGTCACCGTGACCGCGACGATCGCACCGCTGTCGAGGGTGGTCATCGAGACGGGCGCATCATCGGTCGGCGCCATGTCGAATGTCACCTCCGACGTCTCGGCCGCCCCGTTGTCGCTCAGAGTCTGGACCACGGTCTGACGGCTCTCCGCGATCGAGCTCGCGAGCCGATGGGAGAGATCGTCGAACATGCCATACGACTCGCTCTGCTCTCCCGTGTCGACCACGTCGGAGAAGGCTGCCGCGAGATCGGCCGGGGCGATGCTCAGGAACGCCGAGTCCTGCGGAACCAATGCGGTTCCGAGCCAGGCAGCCGCGACATCGGGGAACACCGCGTCGGCCGACATGTCGGCGATGTTCGTCACCTTGTAGTTCGACCACGGGTCCTGCTGCGTCATCGTGAGGATGACGGGCGGTACCGTGTCGTCGTCGGCGCTCTTCGACAGGAGCAACGCCGTGCGCGGCCAGCGGTCTGTCGCCTCGGGCAGCACTACCTCGACGTCATCGGTCGGGATGGCAGCGGGTGCCGGCGTATCGGGAAGCGCGGTGCGCAGCGCGTACTCGGTGGTGCGCGCTGCGAGTGCCGGGCCGTCGAGGCGGGTCTTGGCGAGATCGAGGTCCATCGCCGTGTCCGCTGTGGACAGCGTGCTGGAGACCTCTCCGAGGATGCGCTCGGCCTGCGACTCGGTCACGGCCGGCGGCTTCTGATTCTCCGGAGCGATGACCGTCGGAGTAGGGGACGGCGTCGCCGACGGATCGTCGAGCTGCGGCCAGGACTCCGGTGAGCAGCCTGTCGCGAGGATCGCGGTCAGTCCGACGGCAGGGATGGCGAGCCAACGGAGGCGACGTCGCGGAGTACGTGCATGCATCGAGGTCTTCCCCTCCTGATCGGGGCGCTCCGGGGAGCCGGTGGACTCGCCGGAGGCGGACGGACGGTCGGCACGGCTGTCGCCCTCGTCTCCTCGGTCACCGTCGGGCCCCTTCGCGGGCGCCTGTTCGATGGCCTCGCGCTCGGCGGGCGGCAGAGCGGCCACATCGATCGGCTGCGTGACGGGGAGCGGGCCGGGGCCCTTGCGGCGTGGTCCACGCCCACGACGCTGGTGCCGGATGGCCAGGACGTAGAGCACGAGTCCCGCGAGGAGGGCGGCCCCGCCTGCAACGAGCAGCGGTCCGGCCCACGGAGTGGAGTTGTCGATCGGCCACGAGGCGACGATCTGGTCCGGCGCGTCCTTCGCGCCGTCGTACGACACGAGTACGCTCACCCCGTCGGGCAGCTGCATGTTCTTCAGCTCGAGCTCGTCGGCGTCGGTGAAGGACTCGAGCCAGAGGTCGGAACCGGCGGGGTTGCGACCGGCCCCGGGAGAGGCGTCGTCGCCGGATGCCTCGTCCCCGGACGCCTCGTCGCCGGACGCCTCGTCGGTCGCCGCCACGTGCTCGACGTCGAAGTCACCCTGGTCGTCGACACCGACGCGGTTGTACTCCGCGCCGCCGAGCCATGCCTCGATGTCGGCGGCTCGACCGTAGGCGGCGAAGATCTCGCCGTCTCCATCGATCAGCAGCTTCTGCGCACCGGGGTGAGCCCGCAGAACGTCGCCGTCGATCATGACGTAGGGGGCGGGTTCCTCGATCTGCACCTGCTCCGTCACGGACGAGGGGCCCAGGAAGATCGTGCGCTGGGCGATGCCCGCACCGATCAGGACCGCGGCCAGGACGAAGGCCACGACGGCCCATACGAAACGCACGAATAGTCTCCTCACGCATCGCAGACGACGGCCGGCGACGCAACACTCGACATTCCAGGTTAGCGAAACCTCCTGTGTGTTGCCCACATAGCGCCGGGAACCGGAGAGGCGACCGGCCGTGGACCGCACTCCGTGGGAGCATCGGAGTCGACGTGGTCCACCGAGCAGGAGCAGCGATGAAGATCCACAACCCCTTCCGCACCGCCCTCGTGGCGACGCTCGGCGTCGGCCTCGGCATCCTGCTCATCAGCAGTCTCGAGAGTCTCTCCACCGTTCTGCTGTACGTCGGAACGGCACTGTTCCTGAGCCTCGGCCTCGATCCGCTGGTCTCCTTCCTCGAGCGCCGTCGTCTCCCCCGCTGGCTCGCAGTGCTCGTGACGATCCTCGGCGTCCTGGCGATCTTCGGCGGGATCGTGCTGATCGTCATCCCCGTCCTGGTCAACCAGATCTCGCAGCTGGTCTCGGAGATCACGGCGATCGTGCAGCGAGGCACGCTGCTCGAAGACACCATGGCGTGGATGGAGGACGCATTCCCCAACCTCCGCGTCGATCTCGTCTTCGACTACATCGCCGACTGGCTCGACACCAACCTCGCCGAGATCGGCGGCACCATCGGCCAAGGAGTCATCACCGCGAGCGGTGCGCTGCTGTCCGGCCTCTTCGGCGCTTTCATCGTGCTCATCCTGACCATCTATCTCACCGCCTCGACGCCCTCCCTCAAGCGCGCGGTCTACCAGCTCGCGCCCGCATCCAAGCGCGACCGCTTCGTCGACCTCGCCGACCAGATCACCGACTCGGTGGGCTACTACGTCATGGGCCAGGTCTCGCTGGGCGTCATCAACGGCGTCCTCAGCGCGATCTACCTCTCCATCATCCAGGCGCCTTTCCCGGCCGTCCTGGCGGTCATCGCCTTCTTCTTCTCCCTCATTCCTCTGGTGGGCACCCTGACGGGATCGACGATCATCGTGCTCATCTGCCTGATCCCCGGACTCGGCTCGCCCCAGACCGCGATCGCCGCCGGCATCTGGTACCTCATCTACATGCAGATCGAGGCCTACGTGATCTCCCCGCGCATCATGAGCCGCGCCGTGTCCGTGCCCGGCGCGGTGGTGGTCGTCGCCGCTCTGGCCGGAGGAAGCCTGCTCGGACTCCTCGGCGCCCTCATCGCGATCCCGGTCGCCGCGAGCATCCTGATCCTCTACCGGCAGGTGCTCATCCCCCGCATGAACGAGCTGTAGGCGGTCAGACGGGCTCGGACCACTCCGTCGGGAGCGGCAGGGCGTCGGGATTCACGGCGGCGACGATCTCGGTCAGCACCCGCCGGGTCTGCGACTCCCCCACCCAGAGGTGCTTGCCCCCCTCGACGGCGATGAGGTGGGCGTGCGGGATGGATGCGAACCGCTCTCGCGCCTCGTCCGGGCGCAGGTAGTCGTCGAGTTCGGGTACCAGCACGACGACTTCACGGTCGGTCGACGCCCAGGCCGCGACCTCGTCGTCGGTCGCCCGATGCAGCGGCGGCGAGAGCAGGATGATCCCCTCGATCGCGTGGTCGCGCCCGTACTTGAGGGCGAGCTCCGTGCCGAACGACCAGCCCACCAGCCAGGGACGCGGGAGCCGGCGTTCCTGCACGAGCGCCATCGCGGCGGCCACGTCGAACTGCTCGGCGGCTCCTCCGTCGAACGCCCCCTCGCTCGTGCCGCGCGGCGAGGTCGTTCCCCGAGTATTGAACCGCAGCACGGCGAGGTTCGCGAGCGCGGGGAGCCGCGCCGCCGCCTTCCGCAGAATGTGCGAATCCATGAATCCGCCAGCCGTCGGAAGCGGGTGCAACGTCACCAGGGTGGCGACCGGATCCCCCGATTCCGGGAGCGCCAACTCCCCCACGAGCGTCAGATCGTCCGCCGTGCGCAGTTCGATGTCCTCCCGCCGGGCCGGGAGTTCCAGTGGTCCGCGAATCTCGAGCGTCGTCATGCCATCCTCCAGCAGTGCGTGTGCCAATGTCGTCGCGCCGCGAGATCCGCCGCATCGCCGAGTACCCCGTCGGCTCGCCACGCGACGAGATGCGCGGTGCCGACCGCGATGCTCCGTCCGCATCCGGGGCAGACGTACTCCTTCTGCGCCTGTGGCGCAGAGACCGGCTGCACGGTCCAGTCGGATCCACGCCTCGTCTCGGTGCGCTTCCACCCCGCCAGAAGGCGTTCGAACGAGTCGTCAGCGTCAGGGCGTGCCGGAGGACGCCTGCGGGAGCGCGGCATCGTGCTCGCTCACCACCAGTGGTTGTTCACCCAGAAGCTGTGCGCTCCCGCCCAGCTTCCGTAACGTCCGACGGCGTATCCGGTCGCCCACCGCAGGTTGTCGACCGGGTCGTAACCGTTCCCCGGGACTTTGCTGCAGGGAAGCGCCTGGACCAGACCGCACGCTCCGGAGGATTTGTTCGTCGCGTTCGGGTTCCAGCCGCTCTCACGAGAGACGATGTAGTCGACGTATCCCCAGTCGGACTCGGCGATGCCGGCCGCTGCCATCCACTCGGCCGGAGCGCCGCCGCCGGTGTAGTACAGCGGCGACGGGGCGGGACGGGCACCGTTGGACTTCGGCTCGGAAGTCTCTGCCGCCGGCTCGGGGGTCGGGGTGGGCGTCGGCTTCGGAGTCACGTAGACCTCGAACGAGCCCCGAGTGGTCGCCGCGATCTCGGCACCCTCGCCACTCACCGTGATGTTCTGCGTGTCGGAGAGCGCCACCGAGTAGAGCGAGTCCGGTACTTCCTCGTCAGGCGGATCGGCCAACGCGATCCCCGCCGGCGCGAGGATGGCAGCGGCCAGACCCACGACGGCCACCGACGCGAAGATCGACGCGACGCCCCGACGACGAGACCAGCGCGGCGCGCCGCGGCGCGCAGACGTCGCCGTCGCTGCGGGGACCGGCGAAGCGTCGGGGCGTGCGGAGTCGATGTCGTTACGGGTGTTCACGATGCCCTCCACTTTACGCGGGCGTGGCTGAGATCCGGGTGGGAATACGTCATCGCACCGCGAGGATCACGTCGACGGTGGCATCCAGCAGGGCATCCACCTGCTCCTCGCGGTAGCCACCGCGCTGCATGCGGAACGCGGCGGACCGCAGCTGCTCCGCCGAGAGCTGCTCGCCATCACGCAGGTAGCGCACGATACGGGATGCGACGTGGTCGACCTCGTCGACGCGGTAGCCGAAAGTGAGGATGCCGGTGCGCGCGAACTTGCGTCGACGGGCACGCGCCAGGTGATCGAGGATGACCTGCGCCTCGTCACGTGCGCGCTCCACCCACGCCGCGGCGCCGCCGGCGCGGACCGCGCGGTCGCGCTCCCGAGCCGCGAAGGCGTCTTCCACCCGCGCGAGTGCGGCATCGACGTCGCGTACGACATACCCGCCCTTGGTGAGCGGGAACGATGCGATTCGGATGTCGTCCGCAGCGAGCTCACCGCCGTGCTCGAAGGTCTCGCGCGCCGATGCGAGGAACGCGTCGACGGCTCCGCGGTGATACCCCAACGTGCGGCCGGTCGTCACGGGGAAGGCGGGGGCGGCTTCCGCAGCAGGGGCGTCGGTCGTCGTCTCTGTCATCACAGCACCACCCAGGGAGAGAGGAGGAAGTAGAGGCCGAGGGCCGGGACCGTCGAAAGCAGGATGCTGTCGAGGCGATCGAGAAGGCCTCCGTGGCCCGGCAGCCAGGAGCTCATGTCCTTGATGCCGATGTCGCGCTTGAGCATCGACTCGCCGAGGTCGCCCAGTGTCGCCGACACGAGAACCGCGGCGCCGAGGATCACTCCGCCCCACCACGGCAGTTCGAGCAGATAGAGGGCGAGGAGCACCCCGGCTCCGATCGAGGCGACGACCGCACCCCCGAAGCCCTCCCAGGTCTTCTTCGGGCTGATCCGAGGGGCCATCGGATGCCGCCCGAACGCGAGGCCGGCGGCGTAGGCGCCCGTGTCCGCAGCGACCGCGATGGCGATGAAGGAGAGCACCCACCACTGTCCACCCTCCTGGTCGAGCAGGATGAGAGCGATGCCCGCCAGGAAGGGCACGTAGACCTGCACGAAGCCGCCGATGACGGCATCCGCGAGAACGTCGCCGTACGTGCGCCCGTCCCGCGCGGCCATCTGGGCGATCAGGCGCCAGACGATCACGAACGCGACCGCGAGGAACAGAGCGACCCAGTACAGCCACAGCTCGGCGAAGTACGCCGCGAGCACGAGCAGGCTCGCCGCGGCCAACTGGGGCGCGACGTCCACCCGTCGGCCGGAGGACCGCAGGGCGCGCGTCAACTCCCAGACGCCGAGGAGGGCGGCGGCGAGAGCGAACGGCACGAACAGGATCTTGACGAAGAGCAGCGAGGCGAGCAGCGCACCGCCGAACGCGAGTCCGATGACGATCGCCAGGATGAGGTCGCGTCCCGTGCGCTGCTTGATGCGCTCGTTCGCCTGGTCGAGTTGGTCCCGGGCATGGGAGACGTGCGTGCCGAATTCGTCGCGCGCCGCCCGCCACTGCTCGCGGATGGCGTTGTGATCAGCTGTGGACAGCTCCGGAGCCGTGCCCGCTGCCGCCTCCGACGGCAGTGGAGGGCGCGGGGGGACCGACGTCGCGTCGAACCCCGGGAACGCCGCATCAGCGAGGGGCACGGCGGCGTCGGCCGCAGGGTTCACCCGTGCCTCGCGACGCGTCATCGACGCGCCGTCCTCAGCATCCCGGGAGTCAGACATCCGTCCTCACACCTCGAGGAGCTCTGCCTCTTTGCGCTTGAGCGCGTCGTCGATGAGGTCGACGTGCTGACGGGTCAGCGCATCGAGCTCCTTCTCTCCGCGGGCGATCTCGTCCTCGCCGATCTCGCTCTTCAACGCGTCGAGGTCGTCCTTCGCCTTGCGACGGATGCCGCGCACGTGCACCTTCGCGTCTTCCGCCTTGGTCTTGACGAGCTTCACGTACTCCTTGCGCCGGTCGGCCGTCAGCTCCGGCATCGTCACGCGCACGAGGTTGCCGTCGTTGGTGGGATTGGCCCCCAGGTTCGGCATGTCGCGGATGGCCTGCTCGATCGCCTTCAGCGCCGACTTGTCGTACGGCGTGATGATGAGCGTACGCGCCTCCTGGTTGGCGAGCGATGCGAGCTGCGCGATCGGCGTCGGCGTGCCGTAGTAGTCCACGAGCACCTTCTGGAACATCTGCGGGTTGGCGCGACCCGTGCGCACCGTGGAGAAGTCCTCCTTGGCAGCTTCGACCGCCCGGTTCATGCGGGTGGTGGTTTCAGCGAGGACGTCCGCGATCACGGTGACTCCTATCGTCGGGGTGTTCTGTGAATTCTATCGGGCGACAGGCGATGAGCCGCGCACCGCGCTCAGGTCGTGACGAGCGTGCCGATGGGCTCGCCGCGGAGGGCACGGGTGACGTTTCCCGCAGGCTCCATGCCGAACACGCGCATGTGCATGTCGTTGTCCATGCAGAGGCTGAACGCGGTCGAGTCGACGACCTTGAGCCCGCGCTGGAGCGCGTCGCTGTAGGTGACGCGCTCGATGCGCTCCGCATCGGCGTGCTTGTTGGGGTCGGCGGTGTAGATGGCGTCCACACCGTTCTTGGCCACCAAGACCTCCTGGGCGCCGATCTCGAGCGCGCGCTGCGCCGCGACGGTGTCCGTCGAGAAGTACGGCAGGCCCGCGCCGGCGCCGAAGATGACGACGCGCCCCTTCTCCAGGTGACGCTCCGCACGGCGGGGGATGTACGGCTCGGCGACCTGCGTCATCGAGATCGCCGACTGCACGCGCGTAGCGGCGCCCGCCTGCTCGAGGAAGTCCTGCAGGGCGAGGGCGTTCATGACCGTGCCGAGCATGCCCATGTAGTCGGCGCGACCGCGGTCCATGCCGCGCTGGCTGAGCTCGGCTCCGCGGAAGAAGTTGCCGCCGCCGACGACGATGGCGACCTCCACCTCGTCGACCGCCGCGGCGATGTCCCGAGCGATCTGGCTGACGACGTCGGGGTTGACGCCGAGCTGGCCAGCGCCGAATGCCTCGCCGGAGAGCTTGAGCAGGACGCGTCGGCGTCCGGTGCGTTCGGTCATGGGTGGTGTCCTCTCATCCCGATTCAAGATAGTGCCTCGTGGGCATGAAGAAGGGGTTCGGATCTCGCGATCCGAACCCCTTCGACGGTGTTACGCGCCGACCTTGAAGCGCGCGAAGTCGGTCACCGAGATGCCGGCGTCCTTCGCGACCTGGGCGACGGAGAGCTTGTTGTCCTTCGCGTAGTCCTGCTCGAGCAGGGCGACCTGCTTGATGAACGCGGCGACACGGCCCTCGACGATCTTCGGCAGAGCCGCCTCCGGCTTGCCCTCGTTGCGCGAGATCTCGGTGACGATCTCGCGCTCCTTCTCGACCGCGGCCGCCGGGACGTCCTCGCGGGACAGGTACGACGGGTTCGCGAACGAGATGTGCTGGGCGATGCTGCGAGCGGTCGCCGCGTCGTCACCGGTGTAGGCGACGACGACGCCGATCTGCGGGGGCAGGTCCTTGCTCGTGCGGTGCAGGTAGACCTCGACGCCGTCACCGGTCACGGTGCGGACGCGACGCAGCTCGACCTTCTCGCCGATGATCGCCGCCTCCTCCGAGATCAGCTGCTCGACGGTCTGACCCGAGACATCAGCGGCCAGAGCGGCCTCGACCGAGTCGGCCTTGACGGCCGCGACCGCGTCGGCGACCTTGTCGGCCAGCGCGATGAAGCGGTCGTTCTTCGCGACGAAGTCGGTCTCGCAGGCGAGCTCGACGAGCGTCACGGCGCCGTCCTGCTCGCGAGCGACGACGAGTCCCTCGCTGGTCGAGCGGTCAGCGCGCTTGGCGTTGCCCTTCGCACCCTTGAGGCGCAGGATCTCGGTGGCCTTCTCGACGTCGCCGTCGGCCTCCTCGAGCGCCTTCTTGGTGTCGACCATTCCCGTTCCGAGCTGCTCACGCAGCGCCTTGAGGTCGGCGATGGTGAAGTTGGCCATGTGTGGTGGCTCCTTGCTTCGTGATGTGTTGGTGGTCGCGGAATTACTTGGCGTCGGCCTCGGCGGCGGGAGCCTCGGCGTCAGCGGCCTCGGCGGCCGGTGCCTCGGCGTCAGCAGCCTCGGCCTCAGCGGCGGGCGTCTCGGCGTCGGCCGCAGCCTCGGTGGTCTCGCCCGCGGGGGTCTCGAGGAGCTCGCGCTCCCACTCCGCCAGGGGCTCGACGTTGCCGGCCTCGGGGTTGTGCTTCTGCTGCAGGCCCTCGGCCGCAGCGTCGGCGATGATGCGGGTCAGCAGCGACACCGAGCGAATCGCGTCGTCGTTGCCGGGGATCGGGTACTGGAAGTCGTCCGGGTCCGCGTTGGTGTCGAGGATGCCGATCACCGGGATGCCGAGCTTCTTGGCCTCGTCGATCGCGAGGTGCTCGCGCTTCGCGTCGACGACCCACAGAGCGGACGGCGTCTTGGTGAGGTTGCGGATTCCGCCGAGCGACTTGTGCAGCTTGTCGAGCTCGCGCTTCTTGAGCAGGAGCTCCTTCTTGGTGAAGCCGCTGTTCGCCGGGGTCTCGTAGTCGAGCTCCTCGAGCTCCTTCATGCGCGCGAGACGCTTCGAGATCGTCGAGAAGTTCGTGAGCAGTCCACCGAGCCAGCGCTGGTTCACGAAGGGCTGGCCCACACGGGTCGCCTGCTCGGCGAGGATCTCCTGCGCCTGCTTCTTGGTGCCGACGAAGAGGATCGTGCCACCGTGCGCCACGGTCTCCTTGACGAAGTCGTAGGCCTTGTCGATGTAGCCCAGCGACTGCTGCAGGTCGATGATGTGGATGCCGCTGCGCTCGGTGAGGATGAAGCGCTTCACCTTCGGGTTCCACCGGCGGGTCTGGTGTCCGAAGTGCACGCCGCTGTCGAGCAGCTGGCGGATGGTGACCACAGCCATGGTCGTCTCCTTGTTCTGGCGTCGAGCGCCGTTGAGGTTGTCGCCGATCATGCGATCGGACTTCCTGGTGCCCGGCGCACACCCGCCCGCGAGGGGACCTGTGGGAGTGGATGCCGCGACCGCAGTCGCTGTGGGCACGCGTAGTCACCCCGGATTCGAGGTGCTCGACCAGCATACAGGATGCGGATGGCCCGGGCCCGCCCTCCACAAGGAGCGCACTCCGTGCCTTTGTCCCCTCGTTCAGGCGGTCGGGCGCGAATCGGCCCATCCCGACCGCGCCCCCGGGCAGGATCCTCCCATGACACCTTCCGCGCAGCGATCGGTCCCGGGTCTCCGAGAAGCTCCGGCGGGCGACGTGCGACGGGCATCCTGCTCGTTCCGTCGCCGTGCCCTCGTTCTGCTGCTCCTCATCGTCGCCCTCGGGTGGCCGTCGCCGGTGTGGCAAGCGACCGCCGTGACGCCCGCTGCCGCCGCGATCGACTCCGGCGCGCCCCGCACACTCGACGCCGTCCTGCAGCTCTCGGTGCCGATGGAGCTGCCGTTCTCGCCCTCGGTGGCGTGGTCCTCCAGCCCGACGGACTCGTCCTCACCGCGGTGGACCTGGCCGGTCTCGGGCACGCGCACCGTCGTCGCCCCCTTCCGGGCTCCCGCTCATGCCTTCGGCGCGGGGCATCGGGGAATAGACATCCTCGCCGACGCTGGTGGCCCGGTCGTCGCTCCGGCCGACGGCGTCGTCGCCTTTCGGGGCAGGGTGGTCGACCGGCCGCTCCTGACGATCGAACACGCGGACGGGTTCGTGTCGACTCTGGAGCCGGTGGAGTCGAGCCTGCTGCCGGGCGACGAGGTGCGGACGGGGCAGGCGGTCGGCACGCTCGTCGAGGGGGGAGGCCACACCCCGGTGGGCGCTCTTCACCTCGGCGTGCGGCGGGACGGCGCCTACATCGATCCGATGCTGCTGTTCGGCGGGGCGCGGCGCGCGGTGCTCCTCCCCTGTTGCGCGCCCCTCTGAGGGGCCAGCGGTCAGGCGCGCGGGTGCGCGAGACGGTACGTGGCGGTCAGGCGCTCCGAGGAGACGTGCGTGTAGATCTGCGTCGTACCGAGGCTGGCGTGGCCGAGGATCTCCTGCACGGCTCGCAGGTCGGCGCCTCCGTCGAGCAGATGCGTCGCCGCCGTGTGGCGAAGGGCGTGAGGGCCGACGTGCTCCGATCCGACGACGGGACCGAGCGCACCGGCCACGAGTTCGTACACCGCGCGCGGCCCCAGGCGAGCTCCCCGCACACCGAGGAAGACGGCGGGCGACGGGGAGGGTGCCCTCGCCGTGAGCACGGTCCTCCCGCGGCGCAGGTACGCACCGAGTGCCTCGGCCGCCGGTCCCCCGAACGGCACGACGCGTTCCTCCTCACCCTTGCCGAGCACTCGAGCCGTGCGCCGATCGAAGTCGACGTCGTCGACGTCGAGCCCGCAGAGCTCGGAGACGCGAATGCCCGCGGCATAGAGGATCTCGAGGATCGCGTGGTCCCGCAGCGCCACGGCGTCACCGTCGACGGCGCGTCGGCGGTGTTCCTCGAGGAGTACCTCCATCGCCTCGCGGGAGGCGACCGTCGGCAGACTGCGGCCTCTCTTCGGCGCCACCAGCCGGAGGCTTGGATCGGCGCTCACGAGCTCCTGCTCACGAGCCCACGCGAAGAACGAGCGCACTGCGGCAGCACGACGCGCCAAAGTCGACCGCGCGTCTCCACGCTGCGTGGCATGCCACAGCCAGTCGCGCAGCGCGTCGAGGTCGATGGCCTCGAGATCACGTTCCGCGACGCATTCGGCCAGATCGCGCAGGTCGGAACCGTAGGCCCGCACGGTCGCGGGCGACAGCCGGCGCACTCGAGCCAGGTGCGTCGCGAACGCCTCGGCAGCCTCCGTCAGTTCCACTCGACCATGATGCCGCGCCGCACGTCCGCCCGAGTCTCAACGCGCCGCTCGCCGCCACCCGTCGTCCGTCCGTTGCACCGCCCCTTCCAGATCGAGCATCCCGAGGAGCGCCTGGACGCGCTCGACAGCGAGCCCGGAACGACGCGCGAGCTCATGCACCGGAAGCGGGGAGCGCGAGCTCAGCGCGTCGAGCAGACGCGTACGCTCGGGATCCGCAGACGCGGATCGCGGTTCGCGCGCCGGGGTCTCGCCCCACAACTCGCGCACCTCCTGGGCCGTCGTCACGCACCGGGCGTCGTATTCGCGCAACAGTCGATGGCACCCTGCGGACGCCGCGGAGGTCACCGGTCCTGGCACGGCTCCGAGCGGTCTGCCCAGAGACGCCGCGTGGCCGGCCGTGTTGAGCGACCCGCTGCGCCAGCCCGCCTCGACCACCACCGTCGCATCGCCCAGCGCGGCGATCAATCTGTTGCGCGCAAGGAATCGCCACTTGGTCGGCGCCACTCCGCACGGGACCTCACTGACCACGGCCCCGCAGGCGGCGATCTCGGCGAGCAGCCTCTGGTGCCCGGCCGGGTACGCGCGATCCACTCCCCCGGCGAGGAGCGCGACGGTGGGTCCGCCGACGCGGAGGGCGGCGCGATGCGCGGCACCGTCGATGCCGTACGCTCCTCCCGAGACGATCACCGTGCCGGTGTGCGCCAGATCTCCTGCCAGCTCTGCGGCGAGGTGTTCCCCGTAGGGCGTGGACGCTCGCGCGCCGACGATCGAGACCCGCCTCCCCATCGCGAGGAGCGCCTGGTGGCCACGCACCCACAAGGCGGTGGGCGCATGGACGTCGAGGTCGTCGAGCATCGTCGGCCACCCGGGATCTTCCGGGAGTACGAGTCGGGCGTGCACGTGCCGCGCCCCCTCCAGCGCATGGACGACCGCGTGCGGATCGGCGCGGGGTAGCCATCTCGCCCGGGCCTGAGCGACGCGCTCCGCGTCCGTCGAGTTCTCCCGCTCGGGGGAATTCGGCGCGCCCGCGCGCCGATCGAGCGCCCAGAGGAGCGCTTCCACCGGACCGAGGTCACGGATCAGCGCTCCCGCCGTTCCGTCGCCGGGTTCCGCGATCACCGACCACGCCGCGCGCGCGATGACGGTGTCGACCGCTTGCACGTCGGGGCGCAGCGCGCGGGCCGCCGAACGCGCCTCTGCCGAGAACACCCGCGCGCCGTTCATCGCGCTGCTCCCTGTTTGAGGAGGAGCGCTCGGCCCACATCGTCCTGACGTGGCCGTTCCGCGCCGGCGAGGTCGGCCATGGTCCACGCCAGCCGGAGAACGCGGTCGTACCCCCGAAGCGTCAGCACACCGCGTTCGAGAGCACGGTCGAGCGGTCTGCGCACCGCGGAATCGAGCCGCATGCTTCCCTGTCGCAACCACGTGCCCGGCACATCAACGTTACGCCGCCATGCCGTACCCGCCCAGCGCTCCGCCGCTCGCGCCCGAGCCTGCCGGACGCGCTCCCGAGCGGTCGCGGTGTCCATCCCGTCCGCGACGGCCGCGGTCGCGCGGGATGCGCCGACACGAGACACCCGGAGTTCGATGTCGACACGGTCGCGCAGCGGACCGGACAGGCGCGAGGCATAACGGCGGATCGCCACCGACGGGCAGCAACACTCCGCCCCGCGTACCCCGTAATTGCCGCAGGGGCAGGGGTTCATAGCAAGCACGAGCTGGAACCGCGCAGGAAAGCGAGCCACGAACCCCGCTCTCGTGATCTCGATCGCTCCCGACTCGAGCGGTTGACGCAGCGCGTCGAGCGCACTGCGGGAGAACTCGGCGGCTTCGTCGAGGAACAGGATGCCGCGGTGCGCCCGGACGATCGCCCCGGGCCGCGCCACGCGCGAGCCGCCCCCGACGAGTGCGGCGACGGATGCACCGTGATGCGGAGCCTCGAGCGGAGGGAGCCGGTCCAGTCCCGCGATCTGCTCTCCGGCGAGCGAGCGGATCGCCGCGACCTCGAGCGCCTCCTCATCGGAGAGCGGGGGGAGGATGCCGGGGAGGCGGCGCGCGAGCATCGTCTTCCCCGCACCAGGCGGACCGCTCAGCAGCAGGTTGTGCCCTCCGGATGCCGCGACGAGCAGAGCGTCCACGGCCTCCTCCTGCCCGACGACATCCCGCAGGTCGGGAACGGGTTCCGCCGCACGCGGCATCTCGTCGCCGCCGACCGCGACGACGTCGGGAACCTCGACGTCCGCTCCGTGCCAGGCCGCGACCTCGGCGAGCGATGCGGCTCCCCACACCTCCAACCCGGGCACCAGGCACGCCTCGGCCTCGTTCGCACAGGGCACGACCACGCGCTCGAACCCGGCGCGCGCAGCCGCGAAGACGGCTGGGAGCACGCCGGGGACGGGGCGCAGACGACCGTCCAGGCCGAGTTCGCCGATATGCACGGTCTGCCGGATCGCTCGTCGCGGGATCGCGTCGCCGCTCGCGAGCGCCGCCACGGCGATCGCCAGGTCGAAACCGGAACCGTGCTTGGGCAAGCTCGCGGGTGACAGATTGACGGTGATGAGCCGCCGGGGCAACTCGAGACCGGAGTTGCGACCGGCGTTGTGCACGCGCTGCGCGGCCTCCCCCAGCGCCTTATCGGGGAGCCCGATGATCCGGAACCCCGGCGTCTGGTTCGACAGATCGGCCTCGACTTCGATCAGGTGGCCGTCGACACCGGTGAGCGCGACCGCCCACGTGCGCGCGGTACTCATACGAGATCCGTCAGATGCTCGAGTGATCCGGTCGCCGGCGACGCACCGACGATCCCGATCGCGTGCACGTGGATCGATCGGCCCCGCGCGCGGTCCGGATGCGCAACCGCCCAGGCGAACGCCAGCGCCCACAGCCGACGCCTCTTGCGGACGTCGATCGCCTCGAGCGGGTGGCCGAAGCGCACGCTGCTCCGTGTCTTCACCTCGATGACGCAGAGCTCATCGCCCCGCACCGCCACGATATCGATCTCGCCCTGGGGCGTTCGCCAGTTGCGATCCACCACGGTGTACCCGAGGTCGCGCAGATGCGACGCCGCTCGTTCTTCTCCGGCTCTACCGAGTTCGTCCTTCGCTGCCATGACGACAGCGTGCCGTTGTCGTGGAGCTCGCGCGGCGCCTCCCGCCCCCGGCGCGCGTGTTCAGAGAAAGCCGCGAATCGGAAGAAGGGGTGGAGGAGGAGTGCGTCCGGTCACTCGCCGTCGAGGGAGAGCTCCTGGGGGATCTCGAATTCGCGGCGCTGAAGCTCCTCGACGTTGACGTCCTTGAAGGTCAGCACGCGCACGGCCTTCACGAACCGGTCGGCGCGGTAGATGTCCCACACCCAGACGTCGCTCATCGAGATCTCGAAGTAGAAGTCGTGCTCGGTGTCGCGACGGACGACGTTCACCTCGTTGGCGAGGTAGAACCGACGCTCGGTCTCGACCACGTACTGGAACTGCGACACGACGTCGCGGTACTCGCGGAACAGGGCGAGCTCGAGCTCACGGTCGTAGTCGTCGAAGGCTTCCTCATCCATGGTCCCTCCATCCTAGGCCTGGACGGAAGACGCCGCCGTCGTGCGCTCAGAACAGGGTCGGCGCGTCGGTGATGGCCCACGACGACCGGTGGAAGGGCGACAGCCCGAGGGTGCGGATCGCCGCGCGGTGCTCGGCGCTCGCATACCCCTTGTTCCGCTCCCACTGATAGTCCGGATGATCGCCGTGCAACTGGGTCATGTGCTCGTCGCGCGCGACCTTCGCGATCACCGACGCGGCCGACACCGAGGCGCAGTCACGGTCGGCTTTGATCACAGGGCGCACGTCGAGAGCGACGGGGTGCACTGCCGAGAGGTAGTCGTGATTGCCGTCGAGCAGCACGACAGCACCTTCGAGCGAGGCGCCCAGAGCGACGACCGCGTCGACGGCGCGTGAAGCCGCCAACCCCAGCGCCCGGATGATACCGATCTCGTCCACCTCGGCGGCGCTGGCCCACCCGACGGCGGATGCCTGCACCCACGCCGATGCGCGCGCGGCGACGTCCGGTCGGCGGCGCTCGGTGACGAGCTTCGAGTCGCGCAGGCCTTCGGGAACACGACGACGTGCGCCGGCGGCATCCATCACGGCTGCGCCGACGGCGACGGGACCTGCCAATGCGCCGCGCCCGACCTCGTCCAACGCGATGACCAGCGAGCGCTCGGTGAGGATGCGCCGCTCGAGCGTCAGTTTCGGTGCCACCACGCTCATTCCGCGTCCGGTACGCCGTTGAAGATGTCGTAGTGCCCGTCGATCGCCCCGATGCGATCGAGAGGCCAGGTGGTCAGGAAGGCTTTGCCCACGACGTTCGAGACGGGGACGAATCCACCGCTTGGCAGATCCTGGTGCTCCCGCGAGTCACGCGAGCGGTCGCGATTGTCGCCGAGCAACCACAACGAGTCGTCCGGCACCTCGACGTCGAAGGGCATGTTCGAGGCGGAGGTGTCGCCCTCGGGCAGGTTCAGGTAGTCGAGCTCGTCGACCGGCGCCCCATTTATGGTGATCTGGCCGAGCGCATTGCAGCACACCACGTGGTCGCCGGGAAGGCCGATGATCCGCTTGACCAGATGGTCTTGCGAGTCGGAGGCCGACAGACCGATGAAGGTGAGCACGCCGTCTACGGCCTGCACGAGCGGGGGCGCAGCCGGTGTCTGCGGCTGCGCGTCGAGCCACCCTCCGGGGTCCTTGAACACCACGACATCGCCGCGATGGTAGTCGGTCCATCGCGGGGTGAGCTCGTCGACGAGGATGCGGTCGTTCACGATGAGCGTGCGCTCCATCGACGCCGACGGGATGTAGAAGGACCGCACGATGAACGTCTTGACCACGAAGGACACCAGCGCGGCGATGACGATGATGACGAGCACGTCGCGCAGGAAGACGAGGAGGCCGCGGCGGCGCTTGGTCCGGGGGGCGGCGGTGGTGTCAGACGTCATCGGGTTCCTTCGAGATCGTGCGGGTCCTGGAAGACCGTATACAGGGTCGCACACGGAGGAGAAAACACAGCACCCCAGGACATCGTGTCCTGGGGTGCTGTGGAGATGCTGCGACTCAGCGGTCGCGCTTCTCCTTGATCTTCGCCTTCTTGCCGCGCAGCTGGCGCAGGTAGTAGAGCTTCGCGCGGCGCACGTCACCGCGGGTGACGACCTCGATGTGGTCGATCACCGGCGAGTGCACCGGGAAGGTGCGCTCGACGCCCACCTGGAAGCTGATCTTGCGGACCGTGAAGGTCTCGCGCACACCGTCTCCCGAGCGGCCGATGACGACGCCCTGGAAGACCTGGATACGGGAGCGGTTGCCCTCGGTGATGTTCACGTGCACCTTGACGGTGTCACCGGGGAAGAAGTCGGGGATGTCCGAACGGAGGGAAGCCGCGTCAACGGCGTCGAGGATCTGCATGATCGTCTCTCTCTGCACTCGCCCCAGGTCGGGATGCATGATGGAAGGAACAAGAAGGGATGCGTGCCGTACGGTGCTGACGCGTCCGCGGGCTCCCCTGAGGCAGAGCCGGTTGCGGCACAACGATCCATTCTGCCACGGATGCGGCGGGCCGCCAAAACGGGCCTCAGCCTCGGGAGTCGGTCTCCTCGACGATGATGACCTCCGGCTGCGGCGACGTCGCCGCTCGCTGGCCGCTGGGCCGCACCTGCGACCAAGCGACGGTCTCGCGTATGCCGACACCGCTCCCCCGCAGTTCGGTCCACAGCTGCCAGACCTGCAGCCAGACAAGACCGAGGCCGACGAGGATCGCGGCGATGAGCAGCCACCCGAAGGCGCCGTCGACGAAGCATCCGACGGCCACGGTCAATGCGTGCCAGGTGGCGAAGCCCGCCACGTCCAGCCACGACACCGCGCGCTCCGCGCGAACGGACGGCCGTGAACGGGTGAGCAGGGTCAGAGCGAGTTGGCCGACGAGCACCGAGGGGACGGCGATGAAGAGCACCCAGAGGATCGCCCAGCCGCCCTGGAAAACGGCCCATCCGACGATCAGCCAGAGCGGCAGCAGGAACGCCGCCGGAAGGAGCCAGCGGAAGACAGCACGTCGCAACCACATGCCCCGATCGTATGCCGATCAGCCCGGGCACACCCGCGTGTTCGCTGACAGCGGCGGCGGCGATCACCGGCGCGACTTCGGGGAGAATGGAGGACGGACGAGAGGACTCCCCCGAATGATCGAACTGCGCACCCCTGCCGAGATCGACGAGATGCGCGCCGCGGGCCGCTTCGTCGCCGAGACCCTCGCGACCCTGCGCGACGACACGAAGGTCGGGACGAACCTCCTGACGATCGACCGGCGCGCGCACGACCTCATCCGCGCACGCGGTGCCGAGTCGTGCTACATCGACTACCACCCGTCGTTCGGCGCCAGCCCCTTCGGCAAGGTCATCTGCACCTCGGTGAACGACGCCGTCCTGCACGGACTCCCCCACGACTACGCGCTGCGCGACGGTGACCTCGTCTCGCTCGACTTCGCGGTCTCGGTCGACGGTTGGGTCGCCGACTCGGCGGTGTCCTTCGTCGTCGGCAGCCCGCGCGAAGAGGATCTGCGCCTCATCGACACGACCGAGCGCGCGCTCGACGCAGCGATCGGTGCGGCCATCGTCGGCAACCGCATCGGTGACATCTCCGCGGCCGTGGCCGAGGTCGCCCACGGCGAGGGCTACTCGATCAACACCGACTTCGGCGGGCACGGCGTGGGACGCACGATGCACGGCGACCCACACGTCGCGAACGACGGTCGCGCCGGCCGTGGCTTTCCGCTGCGCGAGGGCCTGGTTCTCGCCCTGGAGCCCTGGTTCCTCGCGACCACCGACGAACTGGTCACCGACCCCGACGGGTGGACGCTGCGCAGCGTCGACGGTTCGCGGGGCGCGCACTCCGAGCACACGGTCGCGATCACGGCGGACGGGCCGATCGTCCTCACCGACCGCTCGTTCCTCGGCGTGGACTGACGACCTCAGCCGTCGCCGCGGAGGTCGCCCTCCCGCTCCCACGAAGCGACCGGACCCTCGACCACCCGGAACAGCGGATGCGGCGTCGGTGCGCTGACGCCCCGCCAGCGCTCCCACGTCTCGGGACTGCGCGCCGCCAGTTTGGCGCGCAGGTGCGCCCATTCGTGCGCGAGCTGGCCGGTGGTCACCTCGGCGCCGGGCGCGACGATTGCGCCGGGATGCTCGATCCGCGATCTGTCGAAGCGGTACCCGCGGAGGTCGGCCTCGTCCGCGATCGCGGCGAGGTACAGCCCGATGGTGGCCTCCGGATCGGCGAGAGCGCGGAACCGTTCGAGCTGCGGATGCGCCCGGTAGCCCTTGGTGCGGCCGGCGAGGACCGCCTGGGCCAGCAGCGCTTCGCGCCATCCCGCCACGAGGCCCTGCCGATCGAGATGGACCGGATGCAGCGACCAGATCCTCATGCGCGCCGGTACACGAATACGTCGGTGACATGCGGGAGGTCGAGGGTCTCGCGTCCCCGAGTGTCGGGATGCGCGTCGAGCACCTCGGCGATCCCTCGCAGCATCGCGGATCGCGTCTCGTCGTCGGCCACGAGCAGACTACTCACGGTGCCCCAGCGCGCGAGGTAGTCGGCACGGGCGATCCTCTCCTCCCAGGCGACCTGCCGGTGGTCCATGAACGCGAACCCGGGGAGCTCGGCCGCAGCGGCCGTCGTACGATCGTGCTCATCGACAGCCGGATGCGCGATCGCGTGGCTCGCCCTGTCCCATTCGCACCGAGGATCGAACCGGTTCCACAGCAACCCGAGCGTGCCGCCCGGCCTCAGCACCCGCGCGACCTCGGCGCAGGCGCGCTCACGATCGAACCAGTGGAACGCCTGCGCCACCGTGACCGCGTCGACCGATGCGTCTCCGACCGGGATGCGTTCTGCCGTCCCCGCCAGCGCGCCGACGTCGGGGAACCGGGATCGCAGGATGTCGAGCATCGACTCCGCCGGTTCGACGGCGAGTACCTCGTCGGCCCGCGGCAGCAGGAGTCCGGTCAGCTTCCCGGTGCCGGCTCCGAGATCGAGTGCACGTCCCACGCGGGACGGGAGGATGATGTCGACTGCCGCATCGGGGAAACCCGGGCGGTAGCGGTCGTAGGCCGCTCCTGTGCTCTCGAACGAGCGGGCCAGAGCCGCATGATCCACCATGTCGTCGACGCTATCAGCCGAGCCCGCGACGACGCCGGGGTCAGGCGTCGCCGTCCGGCAACAGATCGGGCCGACGGAGGCGGGTGCGCTCGATCTGCTGGTCGCGACGCCACTGGGCGATGCGGGCGTGATTGCCACTCAGGAGCACCTCGGGTACGGCGCGGTCCCGCCAGATGGACGGTTTGGTGTAGGACGGGTACTCCAGCAGTCCGTCCTCGTGGGACTCCTCGACCAGGCTCTCGGGATTCCCGACCACACCGGGGACGAGTCGTCCGATCGCCTCGATCATCGCCATCGTGGCGACCTCGCCCCCGTTGAGCACATAGTCGCCGAGGCTGATGAGGCGCACCTCGCCCAGTTCGGCGGCGTAGTCGAAGACGCGTTCGTCGATCCCCTCGTAGCGGCCGCAGCCGAAGACGAGGTGTTCGCGCGTGGAGAGGTCGCGTGCCGTGGCCTGCGTGAACCGCTCCCCCGCCGGCGACGGGAAGACGATGGTCGGGCGGGCGCTGTCGCGCGTCACGTCGTCGAGCGCGAGCGCCCACGGCTCGGGCTTCATGACCATTCCCGCGCCACCGCCGTAGGGCGTGTCATCGACGGTGCGGTGCCGGTCGGACGTCCAGTCCCGCAGGTCGTGCACCTGCAGCTGCAGGATGCCCGCACCTCGCGCGCGTCCGAGCAGCGACAGCGTCAGACCGTCGAAGTACGACGGGAAGATGGAGAGGACGTCGATCCGCACGGGGCGAGACCCTCAGTCGACCGAGGACGACGACGCGGGATCGATCTCGTCGCTCTGCGGCGTCTCCGGATCCTCCGGCAGTTCCTCGAACAGACCGGCGGGAGGCGTCACGATGACCCGTCCGGCGGCGAGGTCGACGGTGGGCACGATGGCCTGCACGAACGGGACCATGACCTCGTTCTCCCCGGCCTTCACGATCAGCAGATCCTGCGCGGGGAGGTGGTCGACGCGGACGACCCGGCCGATGACGGCGTCGTCTCGCACGACGTCGAGACCGACGAGCTGGTGGTCGAACCACGCGTTGTCCTCGGCGTCGTCACCCTCGTGGTCGAGCCACAGGATCGCCCGGACGAGGGACTCGGCGGCCGTGCGGTCGTCGACGTCCTGGAAGAACACGACCGGGTTGCCGTTCATCACGCGATACTCGCGGACGACCACGGTCTTGCCGTGCCACGGAGATGCCTCCGGCACCTGCAACGTGAACTCGGCGCCGGTGACGAAGCGTCGCTCGGGGGCATCGGTGTACAGCTCCAGCTTCAACGCGCCCTTGAGGCCGTGCGGCTTGACGAGTCGGCCGACGCGAAGCTGGTTCTTGCTCTGTGCGGGCTGCGCTGCCACGTCAGTCGTCCGCGACGTCGACGCGCACGCGGCGTCCGTCGGCCAGAGCGGCCACGAGGGTGCGCAATGCCTTCGCGGTGCGGCCGCCGCGCCCGATCACACGTCCACGGTCGTCGGGGTGCACACGCACCTCGAGCAGATCGCCTCGCGGCGAGGTGGACGCAGTGATGCGCACTTCGTCAGGATGGTCGACGATCCCCTTGACGATGTGTTCGAGCGCGGCGGCGAGCACGACGGATTACTCTGCGTCGGCAGCGGGGGCCTCAGCGGCCTCCGCGTCAGCGGCGGGAGCGTCCTCGGCCGGAGCCTCGGTCTTCTTCTCCGCCTTGGGCTTGATGACCGACTTCTTGGAGGAGTCGACCTCGAAGCCGGCCTTCGGCTCGGCGACCTTGAGCGTGGACTTCGCGTCCTTGTCGCCCTTGAAGGTGCCCCAGTCGCCCGTGATCTTGAGGATGGCGGCGACCTGCTCGGTCGGCTGGGCGCCGACGGACAGCCAGTACTGCGCCCGCTCGGAGTCCACCTCGATGAACGAGGGCTCCTCGGTGGGGTGGTACTTCCCGATCTCCTCGATCACGCGACCGTCGCGCTTGGTGCGCGAGTCGGCGACGACGATGCGGTAGTACGGTGCACGGATCTTGCCCATGCGCTTGAGACGAATCTTGACAGCCACGATTCTCCTGAATGGTGTGGAAGGAAACGAACCGGTCGCCTGGAGCGTGGGGTGCACACCCGGCGGAAGCTCAAAAGGTGTGGACGGATGCTGGATAGAGGGTCGAGCACATCGTCCGACCCTCTATTCTGCCAGATGCCGCGGCCGGGAGCGAACCGACGCACCCGCGCGTCGCCACCTCCCTGCACCCCCATGCCAGACTGAGCACGTGAAGCTCGAGTTCGCACCCTCAGCCCGCTCCACTGTCGGACTGGAGTGGGAGATCATGCTCGCCGATCCGGAATCCGGCGATCTCGTCGGCCGCGCGCCCGAGTTGCTCGCCGACCTCGAAGAGCAGAGCGCGAGCGAACGGCACACGGTCACCGGAGAACTCCTCACGAACACGATCGAGGTGACGAGCGGAGTCGGGGATTCGGTCGCTCACGCCGTCGACGACATCGCCAGGGCGATCGGCGCCGTCAGGTCGGCGACCGATTCGCGCGGCATCGAGCTGCTGTCGGCCGGCAGCCATCCCTTCGCCCAGTGGTTCGACCAGAAGGTCACCGACAAGACGCGCTATCACTCGCTCATCGAACGCACCCAGTGGTGGGGGCGCAACATGATGATCTGGGGCATTCATGTCCACGTGGGCGTCGAGGATCGGCGCAAGGTCTTCCCGATCATCAACGCGCTCACCGCGTACCTCCCGCATCTGCAGGCGCTCGCGGCGTCGAGCCCTTTCTGGGCCGGCGAACGAACCGGGTACGCCTCGAACCGTGCACTGGTGTTCCAGCAGTTGCCGACGGCGGGGCTCCCCTGGGCTCTCGAGGACTGGCCTCAGTTCGAGGCCTATCTGGACGACATGATCCGCACCGGGGTGATGCACGACGCGTCGGAGGTGCGTTGGGACATCCGTCCGGCCCCGAAGTGGGGCACGATCGAGGTGCGTGCATGCGACGGGATGTCGACACTGCCGGAGCTCGCCGCCATCGCCGCCCTGGTGCAGGTTCTCGTGGAGCACTTCTCCCGGATCCTCGACGAGGACGGACGTCTGCCGACGCTTCCCTCATGGTTCCACCGCGAGAACAAGTGGCGGGCTGCGCGCTACGGTCTCGATGCCCGCTTGATCGTCGACGCAGACGGAACGCAGCGACCGGTGCGTGAACACCTCACCGAGACGATCGCCGCACTCTCCCCGGTCGCCGTCGATCTCGGATGCGCACCGGAGTTCGCCAGCATCGCCGGCATCCTGGCGGGCGGGGCGAGCTACGAGCGCCAGGTCGCCGTGGCGGATGCCGCGGGAGGCGACCTCACGGCCGTGGTCCAGCACCTCATCCGGGAGTTCCGCACCGGGCCCCGGGGTTCGACGCCCGAGGACTGAGATCAGGCGTCCGCGAGCCGACGCGCCAGCCCTTCGTCGAGGACCACGTCGGTGACGAGCTCAGCGGTGATCGCTGCGCGCAGGCTTGCGAGCTTGGGGATGCCCGCCACGACGCACACCCGGCGCGGCACGCGGCGGAGGCGATCGAGCCCGGGCCCCGTTGCCCGCGCGTTGAGCCGGATGTCCCGCCACGAGCCGTCGGAGCGGAAGAACACCGTCGCGACGTCGCCGATCGCGTGGTCCTCGCGGAGGCTGCGGTAGTCGTCGCGACCGAGGTAGCCGCCCACGTAGACGCGACTCGGCACTTCTGCGGACGGCGAGCCGAGACTGAACACGGCGATGTCCATCTTCGACTGCAGGTCGAGCACCCGGCGCGTGCTCCGTTCACGCCACATCGCCTCGCGGGTCGCCGGGTCGTCGAAGAATGCAGGCACGGGGAACTGCTGCACCTGCGCGCCGAACGCGCTGCCGAACCGCTGGAGGATGTCGCTGGAGTACTCGACGCCGCTCGTCTGGGTGTTCCCCGCGCCGTTGAGCTGCACGAACGTCGTGTTGTGCGTCTCCTTCTGCGTGAGCTCGCGACTCACCGCGCTGATCGTCGACCCCCAGGCCACGCCGATGATCATGTTCGAGTCCACGAACTGCGACAGCAGGCGACCGGCGGTGAGCGCGACGCGCTCCAGGCGCTCGACCTCGCTGACGATCTCCGGCATCGGCACCACGTGGGCGGCGATATGGTGGCGGTCCCGGATGCGCTGCTCCAGCATTCCGAGCCGCTCGAGTGGCGAGTTGATGCGGATGTCGACGAGGCCGGTCTCCCGCGCGTAACTCAGCAGACGCGAGACCGACGACCGCGACGTCCCGAGCTCACGGGCGATGACCTCCATGGTCTTGTCCTGCATGTAGTACAGCTGCGCCGCCGTGAGCGCAGCGACCATCCGTCCGTCTCGCGAATGCGAGCTGTGATCCGCCATGATCGCCTCCTCCCCCGATCCTTGCACATATGTGCAGTGGGCTTGCGCGCGCGCCACGAGAGGGCCACGCTGGGTGGCAAGCAAGGAAGAGAGTTCGGCATGATCGAATCGACACACTCATCTCCGGAGCGCGACGACGTGCGCTCCATCCGCGAATCGGGCCGCACCACGGTGCTGGTGATCGGCGGTGGCATCAACGGCATCTCGACGTTCCGCGACCTCGCCCTGCAGGGTGTGGACGTGGTGCTCGTCGAGCGAGGCGACTTCGCCTCCGGTGCTTCGGCGGCGTCGAGCCACATGATCCACGGCGGCATCCGCTACCTCGAGAACGGCGAGTTCCGACTGGTCCGCGAATCGGTCGAGGAGCGCAACGGGCTGCTGCGCATCGCGCCCCACTACGTCAAGCCGCTGCAGACGACGATCCCGATCTACTCGACGTTCTCGGGCATCCTCTCCGCACCCCTGCGCTTCCTCACGCACAAGAGCGGCAAGCCGAAGGAGCGCGGTGCGTTCCTCATCAAGGTCGGCCTCACGATCTACGACACCTTCTCCCGCGACGGTGGCAGCGTGCCCCGGCACCGCTTCCTCGGGCGCAAGCGTTCGCTCGCCGAGCTGCCCTCGCTCGACCCCGATATCAAGTACACCGCCACGTACTACGACGCCTCGATGCACGACCCCGAGCGTCTGGCCCTCGACGTGCTGCAGGACGGCCGCGCCGCCCACCCGGGCGCACGTGCGATCAACTATGTCGAGGCGATCGCGCGCGATGGTGAGAAGGTCGTCCTCCGCGACCGCGAGAGCGGCACCGAGTTCACCGTGACGGCCGACGTCGTGGTGAACACCTCCGGGCCGTGGACCGACCTCACGAACGATGCGCTGGGCACCGAGACCCGCTACATGGGCGGTACCAAGGGTTCGCACATCGTGCTCGACCACCCCGAGCTCCTCGCCGCGACGCGAGGCCGCGAGATCTTCTTCGAGCACTCCGACGGACGCATCGTCCTGATCTACCCGCTGAAGGGCCGCGTGCTGGTCGGCACCACCGACATCGATGCCGACCCCGCACAGATCGCCGTGTGCACCGAGGAAGAGGTCGACTACTTCTTCGACCTCATCCACCACGTGTTCCCGAAGATCGCGGTCGACCGCTCGCAGATCGTCTACCGTTTCTCGGGGATCCGGCCTCTGCCGCGTCACGAGGACACCGCCCCCGGCTTCGTCTCCCGCGATTACCGTATCGAGGTCGATCGGAAGGGCGCTGTGCCGCTCGTCAGCCTCGTCGGAGGCAAGTGGACCACGTTCCGCGCCCTCGGCGAGTCGCTCTCGGACGTCGTCCTCGACCTGCTGAAGCGCACCCGCACCGTCTCGACGGCAGGGCGGGCGATCGGCGGTGGACGCGACTTCCCGCGCACCGAGAAGGCGAAGCGCATCTGGTTCGAGGAGAACCTCGCCGGCGCCGGCGACCGGGCCGAGAAGCTGCTGGCCCGCTATGGCACCCGCGCCGCGGATGTCTGGGCGTACGTCTCGCAGGGCGAGGATGCGCCTCTCGCCGGCGGCCAGCTCTCCACACGCGAGCTCGAGTGGATGGTGCAGAACGAGCTGGTGGCGCGCCTGCAGGACATCGTGCTGCGGCGCACGAGCATCGCCTTCACCGGAAACGCGGATGCCGCCGTGCTCGATGAGATCGCCGACGCGCTCGCGACGATGCTGGACTGGGACCGCGATCGGCACGATGCTGAGATCGAACAGACCCGCCTGCTGCTGAACGAGCGGCACGGCCTCGACATCCCGTCCCGCGCTCGCGGCTGACGGGAGTGATCGTCGCCCTCCTCGCGACGCACCCCACATAAGGAGCCACGGCAGAGGGGCCGTGGCTCGCAAGAAAGGTCAAAGAAGACATGCCTGATGTCAATCTCGGTCTCTACTTCCTCTCGGAATTCGTCGGTACCGCGATGCTCATCCTCCTGGGTGGAGGTGTCGTCGCCAACGTCGCGCTCGCGAAGACCAAGGGATTCGGCGGCGGGTTCCTGATGGTGAACTGGGGATGGGGACTCGCGGTGTTCGTGGGTGTCCTCGTCTCGCAGTACTCCGGTGCGATCCTGAACCCCGCTGTCGGTATCGGACTCCTGCTGCGCGACACCATCGACCTCCCGCGCTTCCTGGTCGCGACCGGCGCTGAACTGCTCGGTGCGATCCTCGGTGCGATCCTGGTCTGGCTGGCGTACAAGCAGCACTTCGACGACGAGCCCGACCCGGCGAACAAGCTGGGCGTGTTCTCGACCGGCCCGGCCATCCGTTCGTACGGCTGGAACCTCGTGACCGAGATCATCGGCACGTTCGTGCTCGTTTTCGCGATCTTCGCCTTCGCCGACCTCGGCGACATCGAGATCGGCGTGCCCGGGGGCCTCGGCCCGCTCACCGCCCTCCCCGTCGCCTTCGTCGTGATCGCCATCGGTGCGTCGCTCGGTGGCCCCACCGGTTACGCCATCAACCCGGCACGTGACCTCGGCCCGCGTATCGCCCACGCCATCCTCCCCATCAAGGGCAAGGGCTCCAGCGACTGGGGCTACGCCTGGGTGCCGGTCGTCGGCCCGCTCATCGGTGGTGCCCTCGCTGCTCCGGCAGCGACGGTCCTGCTCGGACTCGGCGCCTGACCGCGTCCTGACAGCGAAAATTCGAAGGAGAACACACCATGGCTGACTACATCCTCGCCATCGATCAGGGAACCACCTCGAGTCGCGCGATCATCTTCGACAAGAAGGGCAGCATCATCGCGACCGGCCAGAAGGAGCACGAGCAGATCCTGCCGAAGGCCGGCTGGGTCGAGCACGACGCCACCGAGATCTGGCGCAACGTGCAGGAGGTCATCGGTCTGGCTCTGAGCCGCGCCGACCTCACCCGTCACGACATCGCCGCCGTCGGCATCACCAACCAGCGCGAGACCGCGGTGGTGTGGGACAAGACGACCGGCAAGCCCGTCTACAACGCCATCGTCTGGCAGGACACGCGCACGCAGGAGATCGTCAACCGCCTCGCGGCCGACGGCGGACTCGACCGTTTCAAGTCGATCGTCGGTCTTCCGCTCGCGACCTACTTCTCGGGTACGAAGGTCGCCTGGATCCTGGAGAACGTCGACGGCGCGCGCGAAAAGGCGGAAGCCGGCGACCTCGTGTTCGGTACGACCGACAGCTGGGTGCTCTGGAATCTGACCGGCGGTACCGAGGGCGGCGTGCACGCCACCGACGTGACGAACGCCTCGCGCACTCTGTTCATGGACCTCGAGACGCTGCAGTGGCGCGACGACATCCTCGAGGTCTTCGGCGTGCCGCGCTCGATGATGCCCGAGATCCGTTCCTCCTCCGAGGTCTACGGGGCGGCCGAGAGCTCGTCGCTGCTGCGCGAGACGCCGATCGCCGGCATCCTGGGCGACCAGCAGGCGGCCACCTTCGGGCAGGCCGCTTTCCAGACCGGCGAGAGCAAGAACACCTACGGTACGGGTTGCTTCCTGATCTTCAACACCGGTGAGGAGATCGTCCACTCGAAGAACGGTCTGCTCACGACCGTCGGGTACAAGCTCGGTGACCAGCCGACGCACTACGCGCTCGAAGGCTCGATCGCCGTTACGGGGTCGCTGATCCAGTGGCTGCGCGATCAGCTCGGCATCATCTCCTCCGCTCCCGAGGTGGAGCAGCTGGCCGAGAAGGTGGACGACAACGGCGGCGTCTACATCGTGCCCGCGTTCTCGGGGCTGTTCGCTCCCTACTGGCGCTCGGACGCCCGCGGTGCGATCGTTGGTCTCACCCGCTACGCGAACAAGAATCACATCGCGCGCGCCGCGCTGGAGGCGGTCGCCTTCCAGACGCGCGACGTGCTCGATGCGGTCAACGCCGACGCGGGCGTGGACCTCTCCGAGCTGAAGGTCGACGGCGGCATGGTCGCCAACGACGCGCTCATGCAGTTCCAGGCCGACATCCTCGGTGTGCCGGTCGTCCGGCCCGTCGTGGCCGAGACGACCGCACTGGGCGCCGCCTACGCCGCGGGTCTCGCCGTCGGTTTCTGGAGCGGTCTCGACGACCTCTCGTCGAACTGGCAGGAGGACCGCCGCTGGGAGCCGTCGCTCGACGAGGCCGAACGCGACCGCCAGCTGCGTCTGTGGCGTAAGGCCGTCACGAAGTCGATGGACTGGGTCGACGAAGACGTGAAGTGATCACGACTCGCTGACAGGGGCGGATCCGGAGTTCCCTCCGGGTCCGCCCCTGTGCCGTGCGGGGTCGGATGCGCGTCCCCACACCGAGAGAAACGCTGCGGTGACGCGGCGCGGCGCCTGCGCATCCCAGGCGGCGTACTGGATGCGTCGCGGACCGTCGGACAACGGCACCGCGGCCACGTCCGGGGCGTACTCCCCCGCCGTCGCGGGGTCGACCAGAGCAACGGCGAGTCCGTGCGACACGAGTCCGAGCAACAGGTCTGCCGTGCCGACCTCGAACGCGACGTCGCGGGCGACGCCGGCGTCCGCGAAGGCGGCATCGCTCTGCGCGCGTCCCGAGCTGCCTGCAGGGAAGTCCGCGAACGTCTCTCCGGCGAGGTCGGCCAGATTGATCCGGCGGCGGCGTGAGAACCGATGACGGCGTGACACCGCCAGGACGTGCCGGTCGACGGCGAGGTGCTCCAGCGCGACGCCCCGGGGTTCGTCGCCCGGTCGGACGCCGAGGAATGCGAGGTCGACAGCCCCGCGACGCACCTCGTTCACGAGATGCTCGCTACTGCCCATGAGGAGTTCGACCCGCACCCGCGGGTGCGCTCGTCGGTATGCGGCGACGAGTTCGGGGACGCGTACGGCCGTCACGGTCGGGATCACGCCGACACGCAGGGTGCCGGTCAGCTCCTCCGCCGTCTGCGCGACGACCTCCCGTGCCCGGTCCGCCGACGTCACCGCCGCGCGGGCGTGCTCGAGAAACGCCTCTCCGGCCTCGGAGAGGCGCACGGAACGGCTCGAGCGGACGAACAGCCGGTGCCCGAGTTCGCGTTCGAGAGCGGCGATCTGATGACTGAGCGCGGACTGCGTGACGAAGCACCGCTCTGCTGCTCGCGTGAAGCTCCCCCCCGCCGCCACCTCGACGACGTACCGCAGCTGCTGCAGATCCATAGACTCATGATCGCTGTTCATTGAAACCGTGACAACTCTGTGTTGGACTCATGGTCTCGTCGGGCGGACGCTGGGTGAATGCACCGGTGGTCCACCCTCTTCCTCACCGCTCTCGCGCCCGCCGCGTGGGGCACCACCTACCTCGTCACGACCGAGATGCTGCCGCCGGGGCACCCGCTCTTCGCCGCGTTGATGCGATCGCTGCCCGCGGGCCTGATCGCTCTCGCGGTCACGCGGCGTCTTCCTCACGGCACCTGGTGGGGAAAAGCGCTGGTGCTCGGTTTCTTGAACATCGGAGTGTTCTTCGCCCTGCTCTTCATCGCCGCTGAGCGACTGCCGGGAGGCGTCGCGGCCGCCGTGGCCGGCGCGCAGCCGCTGATCGTGCTGATCCTGGGGGCGCTCGTGCTGCGGGAGCGCATTCAGCCGCTCGGCGCCACCGCGGCGGCGGCCGGCAGCCTCGGCGTTGCGCTCATCGTGCTCGGACCGGACGCGCGATTGGACGGGTGGGGAGTTCTCGCTGCGATCGGCGGGGTCGCCGCCACCGGCCTCGGCATGGTGCTGACGAAGCGTTGGGGTCGCCCGACGGACGTGGGACCCGTCGCCTACGCGGGATGGCAGCTCACGGCCGGGGGTCTGGTGCTGGTGATTCCCGCCATCGTCGTCGAGAGCGCGCCTCCGACGATCGACGGCGTAGCGGTCCTCGGATACGCCTGGTTGGCGAGCGCGGGAGGACTTGTCGCCTACACGCTCTGGTTCCGGGGCGTGCAGGTGCTGCCGGTGCTCGCCCCCGGACTGCTCGCGCTGCTCTCACCGGTCGTGGCCACGGTGCTGGGCGTGGCCGTCGCGCGCGAGTCGTTCAGCGCGACTCAGGGGGTCGGCGTCGCCATCGTCCTCACCGCGCTGATCGCCGGGCAGCTGCTCGCACGCCCGCGTCGGATCAGTTCTTCCCGAACAGCTTCTGGATCTCGGCGAGGTCGGCCTCGCTCGGAGCCTGCGCTCCGCCCAACCCGAAGCCCGAGCCCGTCCCGGGAGTCGCGGCCGTGAGGCCCGCGTTCTCCGCCGCACGCTTCGCGGGGTTGCCAGAGCGCGAGCGCGAGCCGGACGACTTGCCCTTCTTGCCGCGCTTGGTCGATGCTCCCGGACGCCCCATTCCCGGCACCGGTCCCATACCGGGGATGTTCGGGGTGCCTCCGCGAGCGACGGTCTTCATCATCTTCGCCGCCTGTTCGAAGCGTGCGACGAGCTGATTCACGTCGGTCACCGTCATGCCCGAACCCCGCGCGATACGCAGACGGCGCGAGCCGTTGAGAACCTTGGGATTGCGACGCTCGCCCGGCGTCATCGAACGAATGATCGCCTCCGTGCGGTCGATCTCACGCTCGTCGAAGTCCTCGAGCTGCTGCTTCATCTGGCCCATGCCGGGCAGCATGCCCAGCATCTTCTTCATCGAGCCCATCTTCTTCATCTGCTGGAGCTGCTCGAGGAAGTCTTCGAGGGTGAACTGCTCGGTCGCGATCTTCTCGGCGACCTTCATCGCCTCTTCCTCGTCGAAGGCCTGCTGAGCCTGTTCGATGAGGGTGAGGATGTCACCGAGGTCGAGGATGCGGCTCGCCATGCGGTCGGGGTGGAACGGCTCGAGGTCTTCGAGACGCTCACCGGTCGAGGCGAAGATGATCGGGCGGCCGGTGACCGAGGCGACCGAGAGGGCTGCACCACCGCGGGCGTCACCGTCGAGCTTCGACAGGACGACCCCGGTGAAGTCGACGCCCTCCTGGAAGGCCTTCGCGGTGTTGACCGCATCCTGACCGATCATCGCGTCGATGACGAACAGCACCTCATCGGGCTGCACGGCCTTGCGAATGTCCGCCGCCTGCTTCATGAGTTCGGCATCGACACCGAGCCGACCGGCGGTGTCGATGATCACCACGTCGTGCTGCTGGCGCCGTGCGTGCTCGACGCCGTCGCGAGAGACCTTGACCGGGTCGCCGACGCCGTTGCCGGGCTCGGGAGCGAAGATCGTCGCGCCCGCCTGCTCGGCCACCACCTGCAGCTGGTTCACGGCGTTGGGGCGCTGCAGGTCGGCCGCGACGAGCAACGGCGTGTGCCCGTCGTTCTCGAGCTGCCTCGCCAGCTTGCCGGCGAAGGTGGTCTTTCCCGAGCCCTGGAGACCGGCGAGCATGATGACGGTCGGCGCGGTCTTGGCGAACTGCAGGCGGCGCTGCTCGCCACCGAGGATCTGGACGAGTTCCTCGTTGACGATCTGAACGACCTGCTGCGCGGGGTTCAGAGCCTTGTTGACCTCATCGCCGAGCGCGCGCTCGCGCACCTTGGCGGTGAAGTCCTTGACGACCGGCAGCGCCACGTCGGCGTCGAGCAGCGCCCGACGGATCTCGCGGACGGTGCCGTCGACGTCGCTGGCGGTGAGCTTTCCCTTCGTGCGCAGATTGCGGAAGGTCTCGGTGAGCCGATCGGAGAGCGTGCCAAAGGTAGCCATGGTGCTCCGATTCTACGCGAGGACGGCGTCCTCGTCCGCCGCCCGCCAGGGCAGATCGTGGATCACGGCGAAGGCATCGGCGAGCACCGCGCGGGGGGAACCGCGGCCGGCGCCCTGCTCGGCCCAGACGCGAAGTGCCGTGAGCACCGCCGTGGCATAGGCGGCACCGACGATGTCGGCGCGGACGACGTCGACACCCGAGGTCCGCGCCGCGCCGGCGACGGCAGCCGACAGGCGGGCGAGCCGCAGGCCCGTCTCGCGTTCCAGCTCGTCCTCGACCCCCATCGCGGCGGCGTTGCGCAGCGCGAGCGCGAGCGGATCGGGTTCGAATCCATCGACCACGCCGAGGAGGATGCTCCGCACCGCGTCGCCCGCATCGATGGCACGGACGTTCGCGAGCGCGTCGACAGCGCCTGCGATGCGAGCATCGAGCCCCGACCACAGCACATCGCTCTTCGACGAGAAGTAGTTGAAGAAACTGGATCGGCTCACCCCGGCGCGCTGCGTGATGTCCGCGACGGACGTCGCGGCGTAGCCGCGCTCCAGGAACAGCTCGCAGGCGGCCTCGGCGAGGGTCTCGCGCGACGACGCGCGAGGTCGTCCTGCACGGCCCGGGGTGGTCATCCCCTCACGGTACCGCGCCGGGCCGGTGCGCCGAAACGCCCGGCGCAGGCGTATTGTTGGACGCGCTCCATAAATGCGCGCCAGGAGGACGGATGCTCGACATCATCACGGCGGGGCTCTCCCCCGAGTTCGTACCGTACGCGGACGGGTGGGCACTGCAGCGTCGGCTGCACGCCGACATCGTCGACGGCACGCGCCCCGACACCCTCGTACTTCTCGAGCATCAAGCCGTGTACACGGCCGGTAAGCGCACCGAACCCCACGAACGGCCCACCGACGGCACCCCTGTCATCGACGTGGATCGCGGTGGCAAGATCACCTGGCACGGGCCCGGCCAGCTGGTCGGCTACCCGATCGTGCGACTCCCCGAGCCGATGGACGTCGTCGCCCACGTGCGGCGACTCGAACGACTCCTCATCGACGTGCTGCGCCCGTGGGGCGTCGAGGGCTACCAGGTCGACGGACGCAGCGGCGTCTGGGTGCGTCGGCCTCTCTCGGAGGACAAGGTCGCCGCGATCGGCGTACGCGTGCAGCAGGGCGTCACCATGCACGGGTTCGCCCTGAACTGCGACAACTCGCTCGCCGGATTCCGGGGCATCATCCCGTGCGGCATCACGGATGCCGGCGTCACGACCGTCAGCGAGATCGTCGGCGCCGACGTCTCGCCCCGCGACATCTGCGCCTCGATCATCGAGGCGTTCACCACCGAATACGCAGGAGTCACCGCATGACCGCCGTTCCCGATGGGCGCAAGCTCCTCCGCCTCGAAGTGCGCAACGCCGAGACGCCGATCGAGCGCAAGCCGGAATGGATCCGCACCAAAGCCAAGATGGGACCGGAGTACACGGCCCTGCAGTCGCTGGTGAAGAGCGAGGATCTGCATACCGTCTGCCAGGAGGCGGGGTGCCCGAACATCTTCGAGTGCTGGGAGGATCGCGAGGCGACGTTCCTCATCGGTGGCTCGCAGTGCACACGGCGATGCGACTTCTGCCAGATCGACACGGGCAAGCCCGCCGACTACGACACCGACGAGCCGCGCCGAGTCGCCGAGAGCGTGCGCCGCATGCAGCTGCGCTACGCGACCGTGACCAGCGTCGCCCGCGACGACCTCCCCGACACCGGCGCCTGGCTGAACGCCGAGACCGTGCGCAAGATCCACGAACTCAACCCGAACACGGGTGTCGAGCTGCTCGCCAACGAGCACAACGCCGACCCCGCCTTCCTCGGCCAGATCTTCGACGCGCGCCCCGAGGTGTTCGCGCACAACGTCGAGACCGTACCGCGCATCTTCAAGCGCATCCGTCCAGCGTTCCGCTACGAGCGCTCGCTCGACGTGATCACGCAAGGACGGGATGCCGGTCTCATCACCAAGTCGAACCTCATCCTCGGTATGGGCGAGGAGCCGGAGGAGGTCGTGCAGGCGCTGAACGACCTGCACGAGGCCGGGTGCGACATCATCACGATCACCCAGTACCTGCGCCCGTCCCCGCGACACCTCCCGGTCGCCCGGTGGGTGAAGCCCGCGGAATTCGTCGAGTTCAAGGAAGAGGCCGAGCGGATCGGGTTCCTCGGCGTGTTGGCCGGGCCGCTGGTGCGGTCCTCGTACCGCGCAGGTCGTCTTTGGGCGCAGTCGATGGCGTCGAAAGGACGGGAGATTCCGACCCACTTGGCGCACATCGCCGACAGCGCCGACCTGGGCTTCGCGCAGGCCGTGTGAACGCCGCCGGATTCGGCGGCGTCAGTCGGAGCTCATGACCGACTGCACGCTGCCGTCGGAACCGAGGTTCACGAGCAGCACGTCGTCGGTCGTGCCCGCGTCGAGGGCGTACTCCAGCACCGCGAACGGCTCGGAGCCACCGTGCTCGTCGGCGAGGATCGTCATGCTCATGAGGCGCAGCGAGCGAATGATGTCGACCGCGGCATCGCCCGAGACATCGACGAGGACGTCGGGCAGCTCGTCGCCGTAGGCCTCCTGCTGCTGCAGGATGTACTCCGTGACCTCGCTCGTGCGATCGTCGACCTCGGCCAGCATCCCGCGACGAGCCGTGCCGTCGACCGTCTCGAGTCCGGCGATCAGCGAGGCGGCGATGTCGAGGGCCTCGGTCGACACGTCGTCCTGGTCGGGGGCGGTCAGGTCGACGGTGACACTCTGGTCGCCGAGCTCGACCGTCTCCGACCAGAAGATCGAGCCGTCCGGCCCGGAGGACAGGAGCCCGAAGTAGTCGTGTTCGATCGCCATAACGCTATGAAACCAGCCTCGTGCTCGTGACGGTAGCCCCGTGTCAGCCGACGAGCGACTGCACGAAGACGTGCGGGGTGAATCCGGTGAGATCGTCGATGCCCTCGCCTTGACCCAGCAGCTTCACCGGGATGCCGGTGCGTTCCTGCACCGCGAGCACGAACCCGCCCTTGGCGGATCCGTCGAGCTTCGTGAGCACGAGTCCGGTGACCCCGGCGTGCTCCAGGAAGGCCTCGGCCTGCATGACGCCGTTCTGACCGGTCGTCGCGTCGAGCACCAGCAGCACCTCGCTGATCGGCGCCTGCTTCTCGACCACGCGACGGATCTTGCCGAGCTCGTCCATGAGCCCGCCCTTGGTGTGCAGGCGGCCGGCGGTGTCGATGATCGCGATCTCGATGCCCTCGCGCTTGGCGTATTCGATGGTCTGGAATGCGACGGACGCCGGGTCTTGCCCCTCGTGCTGCGGGCGCACGATCGCCGCTCCGCCGCGCTGGGCCCAGGTCGCGAGCTGGTCGACCGCCGCGGCGCGGAACGTGTCCGCCGCGCCGACCACCACGCTGCGCTCGAAGCCGCGGAGGAATTTCGTGAACTTACCGATGGTGGTGGTCTTGCCGACGCCGTTCACCCCGACGACGAGAACCACCGCGGGACGCTCGGTGAGCTTGAGGGTGGTGTCGAACTTCGCGAAGTGCTCCTCGAGCGTCTCGCGGAGCATCCGCTGCAGGTCCTTGGGGTCGGTGGTGCGATAGCGCTCCACCTTCGCCCGGAGCTCGTCGACGACGCGCTCGGTGATGTCCGGCCCGAAGTCTGCCGTGAGCAGCGCCGTCTCGAGGTCATCCCAGGTCGTCTCATCGATCGTGGGCTTGACGAACATGCCGCGCAGCGCGCGACCGAGGGACCAGGACTTCTCCGCCATGCCCCCAGCCTACGGGTCCGGGCGCGGATGGTCGGCGCGCACGCCCGGGTCAGACCGCCGCGGCTGCCCGATCGCCCACTCGCTGGCCGACCACGGCCGAGACGCCGTCCTGACGCATCGAGACGCCGTAGAGCGCATCCGCGATCTCCATCGTGCGTTTCTGGTGCGTGATGACCAGCAGCTGCGAGCTCTCGCGGAGCTGCTCGAACACCGTCAGGAGGCGGCCGAGATTCGCGTCGTCGAGTGCCGCCTCGACCTCGTCGAGGATGTAGAACGGGCTGGGACGGGCCTTGAAGATGGCGACCAGCAGCGCGACGGCCGCGAGCGAGCGCTCCCCACCCGACAGGAGGGAGAGTCGCTCGATCTTCTTGCCCACGGGGCGGACCGACACCTCGATGCCCGTCGTGAGCATGTTCTCGGGGTCGGTGAGCGAGATGCTGCCCGAACCACCGGGGAACAGCAGCGGGAAGACCTCGCCGAATGCGGCCTGCGTGTCGGCGAATGCGCTCGCGAAGATGGTCTGCATGCGCTCGTCGAGGTCGGCGATGATCGTCATCAGATCCTGACGGGTCTGGGTGAGGTCGGCGAGCTGCTCGGTGAGGAACTTGTGTCGCTGCTCCAGGGCAGCGAACTCCTCGAGAGCGAGCGGATTGACGCGGCCGAGTTGAGCGAGCTTGCGCTCGGCGTCAGCGAGACGCCGCTGCTGCATACGACGGTCGAAGGGGATCGTCGCCTCGTCGTCGGACTCGTGCTCCGCCGCGATGCTGGTCGCGTCGCGCGGCACCGGCTGATCGGGACCGTACTCCGCCACGAGGATGTCCTCGTCGAGCGAGAGTTCGGATGCCACCCGCTCGAGCAGGCTCGTGAGGTGGAGCTTCTTCTCGTGGATCTGCAGCTCGAGACCGTGAACGCTCTCGGTCAACCCGGCCAGACGCTCCCGCAGCGATGATTCTTGCGCGCGCAGCGCCGTGAGCTCCTGGTTCTGCGCCGCTCGTGCGGTCTCGGCCTCGGCGAGGGCGACCCGCGCCTCGGTCACCGACCGGTCGAGGGAATCGAGCACGCGAGGCAGCTCGTCGGCGACCGCGGCGGCCGCCTCCCGCTGCGCACGACGGATGACGGCGCGACGAGCCGCCTCCGCGGCCGCCTCGCGTTCTTGCTCCCGCTGGCGTTCGAGCGCCATGACGCGGGACTGCGCAGCGCGCACACGCTCCCGCAGCGTCTCGATCTCGAGACGCGCGCGGACCTCGCCCTCCCGCGCCGCTTCCAGTGCTTCCAGCAGCCCGTCTCGCGCGGACGCGTCGAGCACCGGGCGTGGCGCCGCGACCGCGTCGTCCAGCGCCTTCTTGGTCGACGCGGCTTTCGCCTCGGCATCCGAGACGGCCGATTGCGCTTGCGCGAGCCCCGCTTCCAGACGTTCGCACTCCGCGACCGCGGCCTCGTGGCGCACGGTGATGCGGTTGACCTGCTCGGCGTGGCTCGCGAGCGCTGCGTCGAGTTCGCGCAGGGCGCGCAGAGCTTCCTTCGACTGGCGACGCGTCGTCTCGACCGCGTCGTCGGCGTCGACCCGCGCCTCGCGCAGGGAATCGACGATCACCCGCACCTCGGCGAGGCGCTCAGTCGCGGCATCACGCTCGGCCGCGAGTTCGAGGCGCGAACGCTCTCCCGACGACCCGGTGCGCACGGTGCGGGCGGTGATGACCTCACCGGCGGTGGTGACCAACGTCGTCGTCTCGTCGCCGAGCAGGTCGAGGGCCTCACGTGCGCCCCTCGCGGCGGCGAGATCGTCGGCGACGAGGACGTGCGAGAGGATGCCGAGCACACCGTCCGGCGCCTCGACCGCGATGACCGCGGGGGTCACCCCGTCGAACGCGGGCAGCTCAACCGCCGGACGCGTCCCCTCCGCCGCGACGATGTCGACCACGCCATGCCCCTGCTCCGCGCTCGCGGCGGCGAGCTCGAACGCGTCGCCGCGAGTCTCCACCAGCACGCCTTCGGCGAGCGGACCGAGCACCGCGGCGATCGCCGCCTCGAACCCTGGCTTCACCTGCACCGCGTCTCCCACGAGGCCGCGGATCCCCGCGCCGCCCGCACGGACGATCTCCGCCGACCCTCCGGACAGCGCGAGCGCACTGCCCAGGGCCGAGGCCTTCGCGGTCAGCGCATCCACCTCGCGCTCGGCGGCGTGCAGCCGCTCCCGCAGGGTCTCGCGCTCGGTCTCGGCCGCGGTCGCCGCGCGCTGCGCGCTCTCGTATGCGGCGGCGTACTCGGCGGCAGACCCCTGGGGCGCCTCGGCGTCGTCGATCGACTCGAGGGCCTGGGCCGCTTCGCGCCGACGGTCGTTCGCCGCCTCGAGCGCGTTCTCCTGTCGCAGCACCGCTCCACGCACGGCGGCGAGTGCGGACGCCGCCGCATCCGCCGAGCCGCGCAACGCGGAGAGCCGCATGTCATACTCCGACACGAGCGCGCTCTGCTCGGCGATGTCGACGTCGAGCGTGTCGAGTTCGGCGCGCGCATGCACGACCTCGCGGCTGGCCGCCGCCGCCGCGTCCTGCGCATCGCCGAGTCCCTCGGAGATCGCAGTGATCTCGTCCTTCGCCTCGTCGATCGTCGACTGGGTCACGGTGATGGCGGTGACCGCGGCGTCATCGTCCTCGGTCCCGAGGAGCGCGAGGCGCTGGTTCGCGAGGGTGTACAACCCGCGCGTCCGCTCCTGCACCTGTTCGAGGCCGAAGGCGACGCTGCGCGCCTGGTCGACGGCGACGGAGTTCTGATCCTGCTCCAGACGTGCGATTCCGGCACGCACCGTCTCGACCTGGTCGGTGAGGACGAGGCGCTCGGTGTGCCGCTCGTTCTCCGTTCGGGTGTGATCGGCCAACGCCGTACGAAGGGCAACGACGTCGTCAGCGAACAGGCGGGCCTTCGCGTCTCGCACGACCGCTGCGATCGTCTGCGCCTCTCGGGCGATCTCCGCCTGGCGTCCGAGCGGCTTCAGCTGGCGACGGATCTCACCGGCCAGGTCGCTGAGACGCGTGAGGTTCGTCTCCATCGCATCGAGCTTGCGTACCGTCTTCTCCTTGCGGCGACGGTGCTTGAGAATACCGGCGGCCTCCTCGATGAAGCCCCGACGATCCTCGGGAGAGGCCTGCAATACGGTATCGAGTCGCCCCTGACCGACGATCACATGCATCTCGCGTCCGAGACCCGAGTCGCTCAGCAGCTCCTGCACGTCGAGGAGTCGGCACCCCTCGCCGTTGATCGCATACTCGCTCGAACCGTTGCGGAACAGCGTGCGGCTGATCGTCACCTCGGCGTACTCGATGGGCAGCGCGCCGTCGGCATTGTCGATCGTGAGCTGCACCTCGGCGCGGCCGAGAGGACCCCGCGTCGACGTGCCGGCGAAGATGACGTCCTCCATCTTGCCGCCGCGGAGGGTCTTCGCCCCCTGCTCCCCCATCACCCATGCGAGGGCGTCGACGACGTTCGACTTGCCGGATCCGTTCGGGCCGACGATGCAGGTCACCCCGGGCTCGAAGACGAAGGTCGTGGGCTGCGCGAACGACTTGAAGCCTTTCAGCGTCAGGCTCTTCAGATGCATCGGGGCACCGATCGTTCGGGGAGATTCACGCCCACACGTTACCGGAATCCCGCGGAAACGACGGGAGCGCGCGCGGTCCCGGAGCGGAACGACACGCGCGGCGACACGCCGCAACTGAGAAAATGCTTGACGCCCTCAGCGCGAGTCCGCTAGCTTGATCGACCGACGCACTCTTGAAAGGAGGTCACCGATGAACATCCAGCACACCGCTCAGGCACACCGCCTGCTCGCGCGCGCCTTCTCTGCGCTGCGCCCCGTGCACTCGGTGACCGACCTCGGCGTCTCGGGCATCGCTGTCTCCTAGCACAGCACCCGCCCGTCGACCGGTCCCTCGGGGACACCTGTCTTCCGCCGCTCCCGCGCTGTCCCTCCCGACAGCGGACTGAGCCGGCCCCACCGCATCCGGCATCCGCGCCGCACGCGGCATCCGCGTCATCGACGCTTCTCGTCCGCGCATCGTCCGCGAACTCCGCGGATCGCGCTTCCGCCACACCCATCCCTCACCGAAGGAACACACCGTGAACACGACGCTGTCGCACAGCATCCCCCACCCGCCCGATACGAAGGACCGCGAGGTCCTCGACATCCCCGCCCCCGAGGAGCTGCGGGCACTCTCGCTCGCCGATCGCCTCGGGTTCCGCATCGGCCTCTGGCTGCTGCGGCGCGCACAACGACCGGCGGCAGCCCGCGTCCGGTCCTCGGAGCGCACCCGTCCCCTGTCGCTCGCCGAGCAGCAGCTGAGTCCGCGTGAGATGCAGACGATCCTGGCCTATCACCTGCAGCGCCAGCTGCACTGAGCGGAGAAAGGGACATGGACATTCCCCTCACCGCTGACGCGTCACTGCGTCCGCTCGTGCTCCCTGCACGGGCGGACGCAGCCGACGCGAAGGAGTTCCGCGATCTGGCGCGCGTGCGCAACCAGGTCTATCGCGAGCTCACCGGCCGCGACGAGCAGGATCTCGCCCCGGACGAGCTGCTGCCTCTGCTGCGGTCCGGACCCGACCGCACGACCGTCGTGTGGGTCGTGCGCCACCACGGTGCGGTGATCGGCCGGGCCATGGTCGATATTCCGCAGGATCAGGGTGCGCGCAGCATCATCGCCACGATCGAGCTGCTCCCCCGAGCGTGGGGGCGAGGGATCGGCCGCGCGATCGTGCCGCACCTCGAAGCGGCAGCCCTGGCTCATGGGCGCACGGTCATCCAGACCTGGACGGAGCAGCAGGCGTCCGATCGACCAAGGCTTCACGCCCCGACCGGCTATGGCAGCGTCCCGGACGACCATGTGGCCCGCTTCCTCACGCGCAGCGGCTTCACTCTCGAGCAGGTGCATCGGGTCAGCATCCTCGACCTGCACCGCCGCGACGACCGCATCCGGCAGCTGAACGACGAGGCCCGAACCCGCGCGCGAGACTACGACGTGGTGTCGTGGATGCTGCCGACCCCTATCGAGCACGTCGACGGCTATGCCTGGATGAAGTCGCGGATGTCGACGGATGCGCCATCGGCCGGTCTCGACGCCGACGAGGAACGGTGGGATGCCGCGCGCGTGCGCCGCATGGAAGCACGCGAGCACGAACGCGGCAACACGATGCTCGTCACCGCCGCGCGGCATCGACCCACGGGAAAGCTCGCGGCCTTCACCGAGCTGGCCATCGGTCGAGATCGCGCGGCGACCA
This sequence comes from Microbacteriaceae bacterium PS02344, assembly GCA_029959905.1. Classification (GTDB taxonomy): domain Bacteria; phylum Actinomycetota; class Actinomycetes; order Actinomycetales; family Microbacteriaceae; genus Microbacterium. Next base: position 108,877 of record JASCNZ010000002.1, on the reverse strand, counting down.
CCCACCAGAACGACACGCTGGTGCTCCGTGAGCACCGCGGGCACCGTCTGGGTCTGCTGATCAAGACGGCGGCGCTGCTCAGCTGGAGCGGCATCGCCCCGGAATCGCCCCATCTCATCACCTACAACGCCGAGGAGAACCGGCCCATGCTCTCCATCAACGAAGCACTCGGCTTCACCGCCCGCGCCCATGAGGGCGCCTGGAAGAAGGACCTCACATGACCGTCGATCTGACGATCACGCCCCTGCACGTCCCCGATACCCTCGACGCACCCGACGCGGAGGACTTCGTCGTCTACGGCGAGTTCAACCGTCGGGTATGCGCCGAGACCGCCGGGCTGCCCGACCTCGCCCCGACTGCCGCTCAGATGCTGCCCGCGTGGCGCGACCCGTCCGACACCCGCCATACCGGGTTCGTCGCCCGGCGCGGCGAGCAGATCGTCGGGATCGTGACGATCGACTACCCCCAGGAGGAGGGCGCGCGTGCGGCGGAGATCGACGTGCTCGTACCCGAGGAGTTCTGGGGCCGCGGGGTGGAGGACGCCCTGCTCGATCACGCGGAGGACGAGGCACGTCGCGAAGGGCGCACCACTTTCCAGGGATGGACGCTGCATCGACCCGACGTACCGGGAGCGAGAATCGTCACGCCGCGGACCGGGTGGGGCCGCATGCCCACGAACCCGCCCGCCGAGCTCCTCGAGACCCGTGGGTATGAGCTGGAGCAGATCGAACGCAACAGCGAGCTCGACCTGACGGGTGACCTCGCCGTGGTGCGGCAGGCACTGGCCGATGCCGAGCGTGCCGCCGGAGCGGACTATCGGGTCGTCGCGTGGAACCTCCCCACGCCTCCAGAGCGCCGCGCGGGGTACGCCGCCGTGCTGGCGCGGCTCACCACCGACGCTCCGAGCGGCGACATGGAATTCGACGACGAGGCGTGGGACGCCGACCGGGTCGTGAGACGTGACGCCCGCCTGACCGGTGCCGGGCAGTTGATGTCGGTCGTGGCCGTCGAGCACCTGCCCACCGGCGACCTCGTGGCGTACAACGAGCTGCTGATCGGCGAGGACCGCACCGGTGTCACTCACCAATTCGGCACGCTCGTGGCGAAGGAGCACCGCGGGCATCGTCTCGGCACCATCGTCAAATGCGCGAATCTGCTGCGGTGGCGCGAGCTCGTACCGCTGTCGCGTCGCGTCTCGACGTACAACGCCGAGGAGAACCGGCCCATGCTCGACATCAACGAGGCGCTCGGCTTCATCCCCGTCTCGTACGCGGGTGCCTGGCAGAAGAAGATCTGAGCCACGCGGGCGGAGATCATCCTCGCGGATGAGACTCCGCCCGCCGGTTCATCCTGCGGAGCGACGAACCGCACGGGAGATCCGGGAAGGCTGGGTGCATGATTACTCCCGTCATCGAAGCCCATGGCCTGGTCAAGTCGTTCGGTCCCACCCCCGCATTGGCGGGTATGGACGTCACGATTTCTCGCGGGGAGTCCGTGGCCGTCATGGGCGCATCCGGATCGGGCAAGACCACGCTCCTCCATGTCCTCGCGGGCACCACCTCGCCTGACGGCGGCTCGGTCGTGTTCCATCCTTCGACCGGAGCACCGATCGAAGTGACCCGACTGGGTGAGTCGGCGCGCTCGCGCCTGCGCCGTGAGCGGTTCGGCTTCGTGTTCCAACAGGGGTTGCTGATCCCCGAGCTCACGGCCGTCGAGAACGTCGCCCTGGCGGCGATGATCACCGGGATGCCCCGCCGCGACGCGCTGCCGCACTCCGCCTCGTGGTTGGCCGCCCTCGGCCTCGCCGGCATGGAGGATCGACGCATCGGTGGGCTGTCGGGCGGCCAGGCCCAACGCGTCGCGATCGCCCGGGCACAGGTAACCGGTGCCGAGGTCGTGTTCGCCGACGAACCCACCGGTGCTCTCGACTCCCGGACCTCGGCGGAGGTGATGGACGCCCTGCTCTGGTCGACCACCGGTCAGGGACGCACGCTCGTGGTGGTCACCCACGACGCAGACGTCGCCGCCCGCTGCACGCGGACCATTGCGGTGAGCGACGGGCGCGTCTCCACGGAGGTGGCCGCATGAACGGGCACACGCTTCGGATGCTCCTGCGCCCGACGCGCGGACAGGGAGCCGTCGTCGCGCTCCCGGTCGTGGCCTTCACCGTGGTGACCGCGCTGCTGCTGATCGTCATCGGCGGCGCGCAGTCCTTCTGGCGCTGGTCGGATGACCTCGCCCCGACCTACCAGGCGCTCGCGGCGATCGCCCTCGTGCTGCTGATCGTTCCGCTCGCCTCACTCGGTGGTGCTGCCGCTCGCCTCTCGGCGCGGCGCCGGGATGAGCGGCTCTCGACCCTCCGCCTTCTCGGGGTCACTCCGCAGGGCGTCGCCGGCGTAACCGTGATCGAGTCGGTTGCGCTGGCGGCGATCGGCGCCGTGGGCGGGGTGGTGCTCTCGCTCCTCCTGTCCCCGCTCATCGGTTTGATCCCGTTCCGTGGTGCGCCCCTGGGATGGGCGTCCGTGACGCTGCCGCCGCTCGCGGTGCTCGCCGTCGTCGTCGCAGTGGTCGCTCTGGCCGCTCTCAGCGCGATGGTCGGACTCCGCCGCGTCGTGATCTCGCCGCTCGGCGTGCGCACACGGGCCACGGCCGGCTCGTCGGTGCACTGGACGCGCGCGATCATCGCGGTGCTCGTGCTGGGCGCGGCGTTCGGCGTGATCACCGTGTTCCCCCGCGTCGCCGACCTCGTCACCACCATCGTCGTCGTGGCACTCGCCTTCGCCGGCGCCCTGGGCGTGCTCAACCTCCTCGGACCGTGGGTGCTCAAGGTCGGGTCGTCGCTGCAGCTGCGGCGGGCCGAGAAGCCCGAGCGTCTTCTCGCGGCCCGCATCGTGCTCGACTCGCCGAAGGCGGCGTGGCGACAGGTCGGCGGTGTCGCCATGGCGAGCTTCATGGCGGTGTTCGCCGGCACCGGGGTGTCTCTCATGAGCGTCCTCGGCGGCCCTGGCGCGACCAGCGACGAGGTCGCTCTCGTGGTCGACATGCGCACGGGGCTCATCATCACCCTCGTGGCGTCGTTCCTCATGGTCGCGGCGTCCGTCGGGGTAAACCAGGCGTCGTCGATCCTCGACGAGCGACCCCTGCATCGCAGCCTCCATCACCTCGGCATGCCGAGGGAGACGGTGGATCGGGCCCGTCGTCGCGCGATCATGTCGCCCCTCCTGATCACCGCGATCGGATCGGCGGCGTGCGCCGGAGTGCTCATGCTTCCGCTCATCAGCGTCGCCCTCATCACCGCCCCGCTGTCCATCCTCACGATCGTCGCCGTGCTCGTCGCGGGCATCGGCCTCGTGTGGGTCAGCGCCCGCGCGACAGGTCCGCTGCTGGCGCCCGCTTTCGCTCCCGCGTGAGGGGGCCTCAGCGCCGGCGCTGGCAGCGAGGGCAGTAGTGCGACGACCGGTTCATGAACGCCTCGCGCCGGATCGGACCGCCGCAGCGCGGGCACGGCTGTCCGCCCCGACCGTAGGCGTTGAGCGAGTGCGCGAAATAACCGGCCTGTCCGTTCACATTGACGTACTGCGCGTCGAAGCTCGTGCCGCCCTCGGCAAGGGCCTTCGCCAGCACGGAGCGCACCTCGCCGAGCAGCCGGCGCACGGCCTGCGTCGAGAGACGGTCGGCCGACGTCTCCGGGTGGATGCGCGAGGCCCACAGCGCCTCGTCGGCGTAGATGTTGCCGATACCGCTCACGACGGTCTGATCGAGCATCACGCGTTTGATGGCACTGAGGCGACGCCGCACCGCCGCGACGAAGTCGAGGTCGTCAAAGAAGGGATCGAGCGGGTCCCGCGCGATGTGTCGTACCTGCGACGGCACGATCGACGGTCCGTCCGCGATCAGGGCGTCGACGGCCAGTGACCCGAACGTGCGCTGGTCGGCGAACACGACCGCGAGCTCGCCGTGGGTCGGGTGCTCGACGTGCATCCGCACGCGTTCGTGTCGCTCCAGGGGCGCGTCGGGTGCGCGGAGAAGCATCTGCCCGCTCATACCGAGGTGGGCGATGAGAGCCGCCTCGTCTCCGTCGAGGGGGAGCCACAGGAACTTGCCCCGACGCGCAGCGGCGCGCACGGTGCGCCCTTCGAGCCGTCCGACGAAGTCCGCCGCGCCCGCGGCGTGACGCGTGAGAGCCCGTTCGTCGAGAACGCTGACGCCCGTGATCGTCGCGCCGGTGACCGCGGGGGCGAGTCCGGCGCGGACGACCTCGACCTCGGGGAGTTCAGGCACGATCGCTGAGGAGGCGCCAGGCGCCGAGCGCCGCGGCCATCTCGGCCGTCTTCTTGCTGCTTCCACGGCCCTGCATGCTGACCTCGCCCACGGCGACGGTCGCGGTGAATCGGCGATCGTGATCGGGCCCGGAGGCCTCGACGGCGTACCGCGGCGGAGTGGCACCGAGGCGTGCCGCCAGCTCCTGCAGGCTGGTCTTGGGATCCATCGCGGCGCCGTAGCGCTCGGGGTCGGCGAGCAGCGGCTCGGTCAGACGCAGCACGAGGTCGGTCGCGGCCTCCGGGCCCGCCGACAGGTACGTGGCGCCGATGACGGCCTCCATGGTGTCGGCGAGGATCGAGTCCTTGTCCCGCCCACCCGTCTGCTCCTCGCCGCGCCCGAGCCGCAGATGCTCCCCCAGGCCGAGGCCACGGGCGACCTCGGCCAGCGCCAAGGTCGACACCACGCTGGCGCGTCGCTTGGCGAGCTGCCCCTCGTCGAGTTCGGGGTGCGTGGTGAAGAGCATGACCGTCACAGCCTGCCCCAGCACCGAATCGCCGAGGAACTCGAGGCGCTCGTTGTGCGGGATACCGCCGTGCTCGTACGCGTAGGAACGATGCGTCAGGGCCAACTCCAGAAGCTCCGCGTCGATGTCGACGCGGAGCTTCTCAGGGAGAGGTCTCTTCCCTCCAGGGACCTCCGTCACGATGACTCGCGACTCAGACGTCTGCGACCTTGCGGCCCTTGTACTCGAGGAACAGCTCGGTGCCCTGCGAGTCGGTGACGACCTTCGCCTGGTGCGGACGGCTGTAGACGACCTGTCCGTTCTCGACCGTCTTCACGAGCGCGACGGGCGCCGCCTTCCACTGCGCACGGCGCGAGCGGGTGTTGGAACGGGAGACCTTGCGCTTCGGGGGGTTACCAGCCATGACTAGCTCTCTTCTTTCTCGGCGGCGCGGCTCTCTGCCGTTCCGTCTTGGTCTGTGATGTTCTGGAGCGCGCTCCACCGAGGATCGATGGGAGCGACCTGCTCCGACCCGGCGTTCTCGGTCAGCTTCTCGCCCGTCAGCGGGTCAAGACCCGGGCAGTCCGGCTGACACACCGGCTGGAAGGGAAGCGCCAAAACGGTCGCATCCCTGACCAGAGTTTCAAGATCCACGTGGTCGTCTTGAACCTCGAAGTCAGTTTCTTCCTCACCAGGATACGCGAAAAGCTCCTGGAACTCGACTTCGACGGGCCGGGCGATGTCGGTGAGGCATCGACCGCACACGCCGGTGTACTCGGCGTCCGCCGCGCCCGACACGAGAATGCCCTCGTGAACCGACTCGAGACGGATGTCGAGATCGAGCGTGGATCCCTTCTCGAACGAGACGATTCCCTCGCCCCACTGCTCGTCGAGGGTCACCGAGAAGGAATGCTCGCGCATCTCTCCCGGCTTGCGCACGATGTCGCGGACGGGGAGGGAGAACGGGGAGGTGAAACGGGAACGCACGGATCGATTCTACCGATCCGACCTGAGTACGGGCCGGATCGGCCAGGCAGAGTGCTCGAGTCAGATCCCGCGCGCGCCGGTGTCGAGGAACTCCGCGACCGCCGGTGGCACGAACGGCGAGACATCGCCGCCGAGCGACGAGACCTGGCGCACCAACGAACTCGACACGAGCGCGTGCGCGGGGTCGGGCAGGAGGAAGACGGTCTCGATGTCGGCCAGGTGGCGGTTCACGATCGCCATCGGCGACTCGTAGGCCACGTCGACCTGCGAGCGGATGCCCTTCACAAGCACTCCCGCGTCGACATCGCGCGCATAGTCGACGAGCAGACCCATGCTCCAGGCGCCGACGATGATGGTGCCCGGCATGCCATCATCAGCGATCGACCGCTCCAGCAGGGAGAGGCGCTGCGCGATCGGCAGCATCGCCTCCTTGCCGGGGTTGTGCACCACGAGCACGTGCAGCTCGTCGAACAGGGCGGCGGCACGGCGGATGACGTCGAGGTGGCCGAGCGTCGGCGGGTCGAAGGACCCGGGGACGACGGCGATCCTGCTGCTCATCCCGCCAGCCTAGAACACGATCTCGGGCGCGAACCAGCTGCCGCTGCCGCGGCGTCAGTTCTTCGCGAGCGCCGCGCGGTCCTCATCGCTGACGCGCCGCTCGATCGCCACCCGCAGGCCGGGGTGCCTGTCGAGCGTCGGATCGTCGCGCAGGATCTCCTCCCCCAGTTCGCGGGCGCGGACGATGAGACCCGAGTCCTTGACGACCCGGAGAAGCTTGAGCGACGAGCGCACGCCGGCCTGCGCCGCACCGAGCACGTCGCCCTCTCCGCGCAGCTCGAGGTCGACCTCGGCGAGCGCGAAGCCGTCCAGAGTCGCGGCCACCGCGTCGACGCGCTCGCGAGCCACCGATCCGGTCTCCGCTTCGGTGACCAGCAGGCACAGTCCGGGAACGCCCCCACGCCCGACGCGTCCGCGCAGCTGATGCAGCTGCGAGACGCCGAAGCGGTCGGCGTCGAGCACGATCATCGTCGACGCGTTGGGCACGTCGACGCCGACCTCGATGACCGTCGTGGCGAGGAGCAGGTCGATCTCGCCGCGCGCGAACGCCTGCATGACGGCGTCTTTCTCGTCGGACGGCATCTTGCCGTGCAGCACCGCCCGCCGGAGGCTCCCGAGCTTCGGATGGGAGGCGAGGGCCTCGTCGAGTTGCACCACGCCCCACCGCGGGCCGGCGGCGCCCTCGGGCGCGGCAGCGGGCTGGTCGGCCGGCTCGGCCGTCTTCTTGGTCGTGTCGATGGCCGCGCACACCGCGAACACCTGGCGCCCCTGGGCGATCTCCTCGGCCGCACGCTCCCAGACCCTGGCGAACCATCCCGGATGCTCCGCCAGAGGCGCGACGTAGGTCTCGATGCCCGCGCGCCCGGCGGGCATGGTGCGGATGACGGAGGTGTCGAGATCTCCGAACACGGTCATCGCGACGGTGCGCGGAATCGGCGTGGCCGTGAGCACGAGCGCGTGCGGGCTGGACCCCTTGGCCCGCAGCGCCTCGCGCTGCTCGACGCCGAAGCGGTGCTGCTCGTCGACCACGACGAGGCCGAGATCGGCGAACGTCGTCTTATCGCCGAGCAGCGCGTGCGTGCCGACCACGATCAGGGCCTGGCCGGAGGCGACCCGCAGCGCGGCCTTCCGGCGTTCGGCGGCGGGCATCTGCCCCGTGAGCAACGTGGGCATGACCTCGGGTGCCAGTTCCCGCCCCAGCATCTTCGTGATCGAGCGCAGGTGCTGTCCGGCGAGCACCTCGGTCGGCGCGATCAGCGCCGCCTGACCGCCGCTCTCGGCCACCTGCAGCATCGCGCGCAGTGCCACGAGGGTCTTGCCCGAGCCGACCTCCCCCTGCACCAGCCGGTTCATCGGCCACGCGCCGACGAGGTCCTGCGCGACCTGAGCCCCGACGGTCTGCTGGTCGGGAGTGAGCGTGTAGGGCAGTGCCCGGTCGAAACGGTCGAGCAGTCCCCCGGGGGACGCCGCTCGCGGTGTGGCGGCCAGGGCGCGAACCGCGTCGCGCTGCTGCAGCAGAGCGGTCTGCAGCGTCAGCGCCTCGTGCATCCGCAGCGTGCGTACGGCGGGATCGATGTCGTTCTTCGTGCGCGGGCGGTGGATGCTCTCGAGGGCCTGCGCCGCGGTGAGCAGCTGTTCGCGCTCGCGCACCACGTCGGGGAGCGGATCCGGCACGTCGGCGAGGTCGTCGAGCACCCGTCCCACGAACCGGGCGATCTGCCACGTCTGCAGCGTCGACGTGGCCGGATAGATCGGGATCGGCACGGCGGCGCGCGCATCCGCCCGCCGCCGGGCGGCGTCTTCGTCGTCGAACAATTCGTACTCGGGGTGCGCGAACTGAGTGACGCCGTTGAACTCGCCGACCTTCCCGGAGAACACACCGCGCCGTCCGACCGCGAGGTCGTTCGAACGCCATTCGGCCTGGCCGATGTTCTTCGCGAAGAAGGTCAGCGACATCCGGCCGATGCCGTCGCCGATGACGACGTCGACCATCGCCCCCTGACGATTGCGCATGCGGCGGAAGCTGGACGACAGGACCTCGGCGACGATCGTCACCGTCTCGCCGATCGGCAGGTCGCGGATCGGGGTCAGCTCCCCCGGATCGGCGTACCGCCGCGGATAGTGGGACAGGAGATCGCCGACCGTGCGCATGGAGAACGCCCGGTCGAGGGTCTTCGCGGTCGCGGAGCCGACCGCATCGTCGAGAGACGAATCGAGCGTGAGCGGCATGCATCGAGTCTAGGGAACGCCGCCGACATCGTCGGCCCGGCACCCGGCGTATCGTGAACGGGTGACGAGGATCATCGCCGGCACCGCCGGAGGCAGCCGACTGGACGTGCCGGACGCCGGCACGCGGCCCACGAGCGATCGGGTGCGCGAATCGCTGTTCGGCGCCCTGGAATCCGCGCACGCCATCGAGGGCGCGCGCGTGGTCGACCTGTACGCGGGGTCCGGTGCGCTCGGGCTGGAAGCGCTCAGCCGCGGTGCGTCCGCGGCCGACCTCGTCGAACGCGGACGCGCGGCCGCAGGCGTCGTGCGTCGCAATGCCACCACCGTCGCCCGCGCGGGTGCGCCGCTCGCGCGCGTGCATCAGAGCACGGTGCAGACGTTCCTGCAGCACGCCACGGGCCCCTTCGACCTCGTGTTCACCGACCCGCCGTACGACCTCGACGACGAGACGATGGCCGCGGACCTGGCTGCGCTCGCGCCGCTGCTGTCGCCCGATGCTCTGGTCGTCATCGAGCGCGCGAAGCGGTCGAGCGCGCCGGACCTGCCATCCGCCGGGCTCGCGCTGGTGCGCGAGAAGACCTACGGCGACACCCGCGTGTGGTGGGCGGAACGAGCCGACCGCCGTCTCTGAGTCCCCTCGAGCCGACGATGGGACCGCTGTCGACGGAGGGTCAACCCCCGACGGCATCCCAATCGCGGTAGGGATCCCACCCGCCGACCTCCACCGGCGCACCATCCGACGTGAGAGCGTCGGATCCGCGCTCGGTGACGCGCCCGATCACCCGGAAGCCCGGAGCGAGCAGGCCCTCGGGGAACGTCGCGAGCAGCGCATGATCCTCGCCACCGGCCAGCGCCGCATCCGGATCGGAACCCAGTGCGCCACGATCCAGCGCGATCGTCACCCCCGACGCGTCCGCCATCCGACGGGCGTCCAAAGCGAGACCGTCGGACACGTCCATCATGGCCGTCGCTCCCGCCACCGCCGCCACCGGCCCCAACCCGATGGGCGGGGCGGGGCGCAGCTGCGCGGCGATCATCGCCGACTCGCCCGGACCGAGCCGCGACGGATCCACCGGCACCGGGGCTCCATCCACTCGGAAGCGTCCGAACAGCAGGCCGAGACCCCGTGCCGCGAGCCCGAGCTCGCCCGCGACGGCGACCACGTCGCCGACGCGGGCGCCGCCTCGCGTGACCGGCGCTCGTCCGTCGAGATCACCGAGCGCCGTCACGGCCACCGTCAGGGTCTCGGAGACGGTGAGGTCGCCACCGACGACCGCGCACCCGGGCGCCAGCGCGGCGCAGGCCTCGCGGAATCCGTCGGCAAGGCGCTCGACGAACGACAGCGTCAGGTCGCGCGGAACGGCCAGCGCGACCAGCAACGCCGTGGGGCGGGCCCCCATCGCCGCGACATCGGCGAGGTTCACGGCGGCGGACTTCCACCCCAGGTCGTACCCGCTCGTCCACGCCAGACGGAAGTCCGGGCCGTGCACGAGGGTGTCGGTGGTCGCCACGACCGAACCCGACGGCGCCGCGATCACGGCGGCGTCATCGCCGGGGCCGACCAGGGTCGACGATGACGGAGGGGTGCGCGACAGGATGGCACGCAGCACGTCGCCCTCGGCGAGGTCGCCCAGGCGCGGATCGAGGTCGTCGGGTCGGGAGGGCATGTCGTCAAAGGTAGCCTGGAACCATGCCCCTCCCCCGCCGACTGGTCGCCGTCGCCGTCGCCGCCGGCGCGCTGATGTTGTCGCTCGCCGCGTGTTCGACCACCGTTCACGTCGAGCCGGCCGACGATGCCAACAACCCGGCGTGCGCCGATGTCTCTGTGCTCCTGCCCGAAAGCGTCGCGGACTTCGACCGGGTCTGGACCGATGGCCAGGCCACCGGCGCCTGGGGCGAGCCGACCGTGGTGCTGCGCTGCGGCGTCGCCCCGCCGGCGCCGTCCGACCTTGTGTGCACCACGATCGGCAACGTCGATTGGCTGGTCCTCGACCAGGAGGACGAACGGCAGAGACTCGTGAGCTACGGCCGGGACCCCGCGATCGAGATCATCATCCGACGCGAGGCCGAGGTCGATTTCCGTACCGTGGTCGAGACCCTCTCCAAAGCGATTCAGCCCGGCCTGCAGCCGGCGACGGCCGAGTGCACCGACCGGGTCGAGTTCCCCGGCAGCTGACCGCCGAGAGGCGGCTCAGCGTCGCAGACCCGCCTCGACCAACTCCGAGATGAGGTCGCCGTAGCTCATGCCCGACGCGATCCAGCATTTCGGGAACATCGAGATCGGCGTGAAGCCGGGCATCGTGTTCAGCTCGTTCACCACGAGCTCGCCGGACGGTGTGAGGAACATGTCGACGCGCGCGAGCCCTCGACCGTCCACCGCCTCGAACGCGCGCACGCCCGCGTCCTGAATGGCGGCGACCTCGGCATCCGTCAGCACCGCGGGGCAGACCACGTCGACGCCGTCTCCCCCGAGGTACTTGCCCTCGAAGTCGTAGAACCCGCGCGACGTCAGCACGATCTCGCCGGGCAGTGACGCGCGCACGCCCCCCGCGCCCTCGAGCACCGCGACCTCGATCTCGCGACCCGTGACGCCCGTCTCGACGAGCACCTTGTCGTCTTCGGCGAAGGCGACCGCGAGCGCCTCGTCGAGTTCACTCCACGCCTCGACCTTCGACACGCCCACGCTCGACCCCGCGCGCGCCGGCTTCACGAACAGCGGAAGTCCGAGCGCCTCGGCGCGGGCGCGGACCGAGTCGGCGTCGGCGTCGAACTCGCGCCGCCGCACGGTCACCCACGGTGCGACGGCGATGCCGGCAGCCTGCAGGGCGACCTTCATGAAGTGCTTGTCCATGCACAGGGCCGAGTCGAGCACGCCACCCCCGGCGTACGGCACCTCCAGGGTGTCGAAGAAGCCCTGGATCGTACCGTCCTCGCCGTGCGGTCCATGCAGGATGGGCAGCACCACATCGATCTCGCCGAGACCCTCGACGGAGCCGTCGGGGCGCACGATGCGAAGGGTGCGATCCCCGCCGGGCTCCGGCCAGCGCACGCGAGTGCCGTTGTCAATCACCTCGGGAAGATGCGCCGCATCGAGGGGGAACTTCGCCGGGTCGTCGTCCTCGAGCACGAAGGCGCCGTCGCGCGTGATTCCCACGGGGATCACGGCGTAGCGGTCACGATCGATCGCGCCCAGCACCCCGCCCGCCGTTGCGGAACTGATCGAGTGCTCGCTGGAGCGCCCTCCGAAGAGCACCACCACCGTCTGCTTGTCCATGGTTGGTCCTCTCCCCCTGCGGGGTGTCGTCGTCCGTCGTCAGGTGGGGTGCGATGTCGCGCGGGTTCATCTTCCCGTCGAGCACCATCTTCACCTGTTCGACGATGGGCATGTCCACCTCGGACTCGCGCGCCAACTGCAGCACGGGGGCGACCGAGGCCAGCCCCTCGGCGGTCTGCTGCATCTGTTTCACGACGTCCTGGAAGCTGTACCCCTGGCCGAGCAGGCGCCCGGCCGTGTTGTTGCGGCTGAGCGGTGACTGGCAGGTGGCGATCAGGTCGCCCAGCCCTGCGAGTCCCTGCAGCGTCTCCGGATGGGCGCCGTTCGCCACCGCGAAATCGGTCATCTCGACCAGACCCCGCGTGATGATCGACGCCTTGGTGTTCTCGCCGTACCCCACGCCGTCGACGATGCCGATGGCGACCGCGATCAGGTTCTTCAGCACACCGCCGAACTCGGTGCCGATGACGTCGGTGTTCACGAAGGTGCGGAAGTACGAGTTGCGGGCGGCGCGAGCCACCACCTCGGCAGTCTCGTGGCTGCGCGACGAGATCACGGCGGCCGTGGGCTGCTCCCGAGCGATCTCGAGTGCGAGGTTCGGACCGGAGGCCACGGCGATGCGATCGGGATCGCACCGCATCTCCTGCTGGATGACCTGGCTCATGCGCAGTCCGGTGCCGCGCTCGACGCCCTTCATGAGGCTCACGATGCGCGCATCCGAGTCGGCGATGAGCGGTCGCAGAGCCTTGAGGTTCTCACGCAGCGACTGGCTCGGCACCGAGAGGTAGACCTGTTCGGCCCCCTCGAGGGCTCGCGCCAGCTCGTGGGTGGCCGCCATCGTGCGGGGAAGGTTGATTCCGGGCAGATAGCGCGAGTTGCGCTTCGCCTCGTCGATTTCGTGCGCGAGTTCGGCGCGGCGCGCCCACATCGTCACCTGGGCGCCGCCGTCGGCGAGGATCTTGCCGAACGTCGTGCCCCAGCTGCCCGCGCCGATGACGGCGACACGCGGTCCCTGTGCGGTCGTGCGCTTAGGAGTCAAGGCGTCCCGTCTCCTTCTGGCCGTGCGAGGAGGGATTCCACCGCTCTTTCGGCGCCTTCTCGTCGCGCAGCTCGGCGAGCAGCGCGGTGATCGCGTCCATCAGGCGCGTGGTCGCTTCGGAGAGCGCCGCCGGCTCGCCCGCGCGCCCCCGGAGGTCCGAGAGGTCGACGGGATCGCCGACGAGCACACGAACGGGCTTGCGGAGCGGCCAGAGGCTCAGCCCCTTCTGGTACCGCCCCATGATCTGCTGGGTGCCCCAGTGGGCCACGGGGATCAACGGGATGTCGCCGGCGAGGGCGAGCCGCACCGCGCCGGACTTGCCCCGCATCGGCCACAGGTCGGGGTCGCGGGTCAGCGTGCCCTCCGGGTAGACGATGACACCGCGGCCGTTCGCCACGAGGTCGTTCGACTGCGCCATCGTCTGCTTCGCCGCCGATGCCGACGACGCACGCGCGACCGGCACCATGCCCGTACGGTGCAGGAACCACCCGAGGACCGGGACGCGGAACAGGCTCTCCTTGGCCATGAACCGCGGCGCCCGCCCCATACGCCACACCGCGACCGCGACGATCAGCGGATCGAACTCGGAGTAGTGGTTCGGCGCCAGCACGTACGAGCCGGTGCGCGGGAGCTTCTCCGCCCCCACGATCCGGATCTTCGCGATCAGCGAGACGGCCGGCACGACGAGGGCCGCGAGCGGCCAGAACACGCTCGGCCGGGACTTCTCCGGCGACCGCGCTGCCATCGCGCTCACCGGAGGACGTCGAAGTCGGCGCCGAGGGCGTCGAGCTTGGCGAGGAACTTCTCGTATCCGCGGTTGAGGATGTCGACTCCCGAGACCTTGGACTCGCCCGACGCCGTGAGGGCGGCGATGACATGGCTGTACCCGCCGCGCAGGTCGGGGACGACGATGTCGGCGCCGTGCAGCGGTGTCGGTCCGGTGATGACGGCGGCCTGCTCCAGGTCTCGGCGCGGCACGCGGCGCGGTCCGGCCTGCAGCCCGCGCGGGTGCACGACGATGTCGGCGCCCATCTTCACCAGTGCCTCCGTGAAGCCCATGCGGTTCTCGTAGACGGTCTCGTGCACCACGGAACGGCCGTTGGCCTGGGTCAGCGCCACGACGAGCGGCTGCTGCCAGTCGGTCATGAACCCGGGGTGCACGTCTGTCTCGACGACCACGGGGTGCAGCTCGCCCTCGCGGCGGAACAGGATGCCATCCTCCTGGATGTCGAACCATCCGCCGGCCTTGCGGAACACGTTGAGGAACGTCAGCATCTCCTGCTGCTTGGCGCCGCCGACGAAGATCTCACCGTCGGTGGCCAGGGCGGCGGACGCCCACGAGGCGGCCTCGTTCCGGTCGAAGATCGAACGGTGGTCGTAGCCGCGGAGCTTCTCGACTCCTTCGATCACGATGACGCGGTTCGGCTCGTAGGAGATGATCGCGCCCATCTTCTGCAGCACGGCGATCAGATCCATGATCTCGGGCTCGATGGCGGCGTTGCGCAGCTCGGTGACGCCCTCGGCGCGCACCGCGGTCAGCAGCACCTGCTCCGTCGCGCCGACACTCGGGTACGGGAGGTGGATGTTCGCCCCGTGCAGGCGGCCGTTCGGTGTCGAGAGGCGGATGCCGCTCGGCAGCTTCTCGACGATGGCGCCGAACTTGCGCAGCGCGTCGAGGTGGAAGTCGATCGGGCGGTCGCCGATGCGGCACCCGCCGAGGTCGGGGATGAAAGCCTGACCGAGGCGGTGGAGCAACGGACCGCAGAAGAGGATCGGGATGCGCGAGGCGCCCGCGTGGGCGTCGATCTCCTCGAAGTGGGCCGACTCGACGTCGCTCGGGTCGAACGTGAGGGAGCCGGGCTCGTCGCCCTCGGACACGCGCACGCCGTGCACCTCGAGCAGCGAGCGGACGACGGCCACGTCGCTGATGGCCGGCACGTCGCGCAGGGTGCTCGTCGTCTCTCCGAGGAGCGATGCGACCATCGCCTTCGTGGCGAGGTTCTTCGCCCCCTTGACGTCGACGCGGCCGCGCAGCGGACGACCGCCTCGAATCGCGAGGACGTCTCCGGTGAGTGCCGGGACTCCGTCCGGGAGAGCGTCGCGCACGGGTGTCGTCATTCGGGGCCTCACTTCGTTCAGGGATTCGGGACGGGATGCCCCTGGCCTCCCGTCCCGATCCGTCATCGAACGGGAAGGGTGCGGGGCCGCCACGACTCGCGACGGGCCTCGAACTGCGCGATCTTGTCTTCGTTGCGCAGCGTGAGCCCGATGTCATCGAGCCCTTCGAGGAGCCGCCATCTAGTGTAATCGTCGATCCCGATGTCGGCCTGGATGTCGCCGAGCGACGCGGTGCGCGCCTCGAGGTCGACGGTCATCCGCACGCCTGGGTTCTGCTCGACCGCTGCCCAGAAACGCTCGAGATCCTCTTCCGAGATGGTCGCGGCGAGCAGACCCTGCTTGCCCGCGTTGCCGCGGAAGATGTCAGCGAAGCGGGGGCTGAGCACCACCGCGAAACCGAAGTCGCGCAACGCCCAGACGGCGTGTTCGCGCGAGGATCCCGTGCCGAAATCCGGCCCCGCGAGAAGCACCGACGCCCCCTGATAGGCAGGCTGGTTGAGCACGAAGTCGGGGTCCTGACGCCAGCCGTGGAAGAGAGCGTCTTCGAAGCCCGTCTTGGTCACTCGCTTGAGGAAGACAGCCGGGATGATCTGGTCGGTGTCGACGTTGGACCGCTTCAGCGGGGCGGCGATACCGGTGTGGGTGGTGAACTTCTCCATGGTCAGGCCTCCAGGTCGCTCGGGCTGGACAGGGTGCCGCGGATCGCGGTCGCCGCGGCGACCAGCGGCGACACGAGGTGCGTACGGCCCCCCTTGCCCTGACGGCCCTCGAAGTTGCGGTTCGACGTCGAAGCGCACCGCTCCCCCGGCGCGAGTTGGTCGGGGTTCATGCCCAGGCACATCGAGCATCCGGCGAAGCGCCACTCGGCGCCGAAGTCCGTGATGATCTTGTCGAGTCCCTCCGCCTCCGCCTCGAGCCGCACGCGGGCCGAGCCGGGCACGACCATGACCCGCACCCCGTCGGCCTTCTGCTTGCCCTGGATGATCGACGCGAAGGCGCGGAGGTCCTCGATCCGGCTGTTCGTGCACGAACCCATGAAGACGGCGTCCACCGGCACCTCCTTCAACGGAGTGCCGGGCACGAGGTCCATGTACTGCAGCGCCCGTTCGGCGGCGGCGCGCTCATTCGGATCATCGATCGTCGCCGGGTCGGGCACCGATGACGAGAGGGAGCTACCCTGGCCGGGGTTCGTTCCCCAGGTGACGAACGGCTCGAGCTCGTCGGCATCGATGAAGACCTCGGCGTCGAAGGTCGCCCCCTCGTCGGTGGGCAGGGTGCGCCAGTAGGCCACTGCGTCATCCCAGTCCTGACCCTGCGGGGCGTGCGGACGCCCTTCGAGGTAGTCGAAGGTCGTCTCGTCGGGAGCCACCATTCCGGCGCGGGCGCCGGCCTCGATCGACATGTTGCAGATCGTCATGCGCCCCTCCATCGACAGCGCGCGGATGGCGCTGCCGCGGTACTCGAGCACATACCCCTGACCGCCGCCGGTGCCGATCTTGGCGATGACGGCGAGGATGATGTCCTTCGCGGTGACGCCGGGACGCAGCGTTCCCTCGACATTGATGGCCATCGTCTTGAACGGCTTCAGGGGCAGCGTCTGCGTCGCCATGACGTGCTCGACCTCGCTCGTGCCGATGCCGAAGGCCATCGCACCGAACGCGCCGTGGGTCGAGGTGTGCGAGTCGCCGCAGACGACCGTGATGCCGGGCATGGTGAGCCCGAGTTGCGGACCCACGACGTGCACGATGCCCTGCTCGGCGTCACCGAGCGAGTGCAGCCGCACCCCGAACTCCGCCGCATTGCGCCGCAGCGTCTCGATCTGTGTGCGGCTCGTGAGATCGGCGATCGGTTTGTCGATCTCCCACGTCGGAGTGTTGTGGTCCTCGGTGGCGATCGTCAGGTCGAGACGCCGCAGAGGACGCCCCTCGGCCCGGAGGCCGTCGAACGCCTGCGGGCTCGTGACCTCGTGCACGAGGTGGAGGTCGATGTAGATGAGATCGGGCTCGTTCGCCTCGCCCTTGACCACGAGGTGGTCGTCCCAGACCTTCTCGGCCAGAGTGCGCGGGCGCGGGGCATCGACTGCGGGGGTGTTCATGGCTGTTCTCCTGAAGCTGGCGGGTCGGCCCACGATGGACTCCGCGACGAGGAGGGGCTCAGAACGAGGTCTCGTCGCGGCCGCTAAGAAGGAGCACGATCCGCATGACGCCAGGTTACCACCGCTTTCCCGGGCCGTGACACGCCGTGACACTCTACTGAGCACCCGCAGATCGAGAGGCTCCGCATGACCGCCGACACCCCGCGTTTCGCGACCCGCGCCCTGCACGCCGCGCGCACGCGCGACGCCGCGACGCCTCGGGCCACGCCGATCTACCTGACGGCCGGTTTCGAGTTCGACGGGTTCGATCACGCCGCCGAGCACTTCGGTGCGGGATCGGGTTTCGGGTACACCCGGACGGGGAACCCCACGGTGCGGGCGGTCGAACGGCAGCTCGCGTCGCTCGAGGCCGGCGCGGATGCGCTGCTGGTCGCCAGCGGCCAGGCCGCGGTCGTCACCGCGCTGCTGACGGTCGCGGGCGCCGGCGACCACGTCGTGTCGTCAACGCACATCTACGAGGGCAGCCGCGGGCTGTTCCTCGACAACCTCGCGCGGCTCGGGATCGAGACGACGTTCGTCGACGACATCGCCGACCCGGATGCGTGGCGGGCCGCGGTCCGCCCCACCACACGCGCCCTGTTCGCGGAGTCGCTCTCGAACGCCCGCAACGATGTTCTCGACATCGCCGCCGTCGCCGCCGTGGCCGACGAATCCGCCATCCCGCTGATCGTCGACAACACCCTCGCGACGCCGTACCTCGTGCGGCCGATCGAGCACGGCGCGGCGATCGTGGTGCATTCGGCGTCGAAGTTCCTGGCCGGCCACGGATCGGTGCTCGGGGGTGTCATCGTCGACGACGGGCGCTTCGATGCCGCAGCGGCAGGTCACAACGCGCCTCACCTGGTCCTGCCGGCGCGCGACGGAGGCCCGAGCGTCGAGGCGCGCCACGGGGGACTCGCCCGTCTCGCCTACGCCCGTGAGTCGGTCGCGCCGCGCTTCGGCGCCTCCCCCTCACCCCTCAACGCCTTCCTGATCGGGCAGGGCGTCGAGACGCTCGGGCTGCGCGTGGAGCGTCAGTCGCGCAATGCCCTGGCAGTGGCCGAATGGCTCGAGTGCCATCCCGACGTCGAGAGCGTGGATCACGTGGGCCTGCCCTCGCATCCGCATCACCCCCTCGCCTCGCGGTACCTGCGCGGCGGATTCGGCTCGGTGTTCACGGTGACGTTGCGCGGCGGGCTCGCCGCCGCTCGCGCGTTCGTCGAGCACGTCGAGGTCTTCGTGCACATGACGCACATCGGCGACGTCCGTTCGCTCGTGCTGCACCCCGGCACGACCAGCCATGCGCGGCGCACGCCCGAGGAGCGCGCCGTGCTCGGCGTGCACCCGGGCACGCTGCGGCTGTCGATCGGCATCGAGGACGTGGACGATCTGATCGCAGACCTCGCGCGGGTGCTCGCCGAGGCGCGGGAGGTGGCGGCATGACCCGGCTGCAGCACTTCGGCTGGTTCCTCGCGCGGGGATTCGGACCGCAGGGGTGGGGGTACCCGTCGCTCGACTGGGATTACGACTGGACGCGGCCCGAGATCTATCAGGAGGCCGCGCGCACTCTCGAGCAGGCGGGCTTCGATCTAGTCATCATCGAGGATGCGCCGTCGCTCGGCTCCCCCGAGACGATCGACCTCCGCGTTCGGCACGCCTTCGGCGGACCTAAACACGACCCGCTGCTCCTGGCGCCCTACCTGTTCCAGGCGACGCGGCACCTGGGCGTCTTCCCGACCGTGAACCCGGCGGCCTCCCTCCCGTACACCGCCGCACGTCAGTTCGCCTCGCTGCACCACCTCAGCGGGCACCGACTGGGGCTGAACGTCGTGACGGACACGGGCAGCGCCCGTCACTTCTCCGATGCCGCTCCGCTGGGACACGATGAGGCCTACGACCGCGCCGAGGAGTGGCTGACCGGCATCCGCGACCTCTGGGGCAGCTGGGACGATGGCGCGCTCGTGCGCGACCGGGCGACCGACGTCTACGCGGACGGCACGCGACTGCGCGCCGTGCAGCACCGCGGCACGCACTTCGCGTTCGACGGCCCGCTGAACGCCGTCCCCTTCACCCACGGCGAGCCGGCGATCGCCTCCCCCGGCGGCTCCGGCCGAGGACTCGGCTTCGCGGGGGCGAACTCCGACGTGCAGCTCGCGCTCGCGCCGTTGGACGAGGCCTCGGTGCGGGCGTATCGCGGGAAGATCCACGATGCGGCACGCGCACAGGGGCGACACCCCGATGACGTGAAGGTGCTCTTCGCCATCCCTCCGGTGATCGTCTCCTCCGCAGAGGAGGCCGACCGCATCATGGCGGCATCCGCTCACCCCGACGACGACGCGCTGCGCCAGATCGCCCGCAAGCAGTCCAGCGATCTCGAGACCGACCTCACGGCCCTCGACCTGGATCGGCCTCTCGACCCCGCCGTGTTCGGCCCCCATGTGTCGCGCGGGAGCATCCAGCGCCTGCTCGGGGATCGAGAGGACGACGCCCCGCTCCGCGCCCATCTCACCGCGCTCGCACGCGCCGGTCGCATCTCCGACCGCAGCGGCTTCGTCGGAACGGCCGAGGAATTCGCCGACCTCGTCGAGGAACTCGGCACCTGGGGGAACGACGGGGTGCTGCTGTGGGGGGACTTCCATCCCGTGACACTCCATCGCACCCTCGATGAGCTCGTGCCGATCCTCCGACGGCGCGGGATTCTGCGGCGCGACTGGGCCGAGGGCGGCATCCGCGCGAACCTGCGCGCGTTCTGAGGGCGCGCAGCCGAGGGCTACCAGCCCATCGACCCCGGGATGCCCTTGAACGGGCCCACCACGCGAGAGGTGACCCATCCGCCGTAGAAGCCGCCCGGCTGCGGCGTCACGATCTCGCCGCCGACCGTGCACTCGTCCATCGGCGCCGCATACACCGCGACCCGACCGACCAGTGCGTCGAATCCCGGGGACGGGTCGGGGTAGGTCCAGGCCGCAGCGGGGCGCATCACCCCGCCGCCGTGCACGTCGAAGTAGCGGGCAGCACCCTTGAACTCGCAGAACGACGTGCCGGCGGCGGCGACGAGCGCGGCCGGCGCGAAGTCGGCGATCGGCAGGTAGTAGACCGGAGGGTGACTCGTCTCGAGCACGCGCACGGCGTCGTCGGTGTCCGCGATCAGAGCCCCGCCGAGGAGGATCGTGACGCGCTCATCCACCCGCTCGACGCGCGGGGGCCGGGGGTAGTCCCACACCGATTCCTGTCCGGGCCCGGGAACGAGAGGTTCGGGTCTGCGCATCTTCTCACTGTACGTCCGACGGTGTTGACTGGGGCGATGGATGCGACCCCGATGTTCCCGCTCGGCTCGGTGCTCTTCCCGTACAGCCCCCTGCCGCTGCGCGTGTTCGAGCCGCGCTATCTCACGATGATGGGTCGCCTGCTCGATGACGACGACCCCCGCTTCGGCGTCGTGCTCATCGAGCGCGGCCACGAGGCCGGCGGCGGCGACCAGCGCGCCGGCGTCGGCACCATGGCACGCTTGGTCAGCGTCTCGGCGGGCCCCGACGTGCTGCAGGTGGTCGCGGTCGGCACCGAGAGGTTCCGGGTGGAGCGGTGGGCGGAGGACGATCCCTACCCGCGGGCGGAGATCACCCCTCTCCCCGATCTCCTGTGGAACGAAGCCCTCGCGCCGATGCGCACCGAGGCCGAGGCGATCGTGCGACGTGCGCTCTCCCGGTCCCCCGAGGCACGATGGGATGCGGGAACCGCCCTGTCGGAGAACCCGATCGCTGCCGCGTGGCAGCTCGCGGCGATCGCTCCGCTCGGCGAGTACGACCGATACACACTGCTGCAAGCGACCACGGTCGGTGGATTGCTCCGTCAGCTCATCGACCTCATGCTCGAAGCGGAGCTGCTCTGGTCGGCCGAGTGACGCCTCTCACTCCACGATCGGCGCAGCCTTCGCCGCCCGCTTGTCACGCGACGACGCGATGAGGCTGGCCACCGTGGCGACCGTCATCGACACGACGATCACACCGAGCGACACGAGGTTGTCGATGTCGGGCACCCACTCGACGTGCTCGCCTCCGTTGATGAAGGGCAGTTCGTTCACGTGCAGCGCGTGCAGGATGAGCTTGATGCCGATGAAGCCCAGGATCACCGCGATGCCGTAGTGCAGGTACCGGAGCCGGTCGAGCAGATCGCCGAGCAGGAAGTACAGCTGCCGGAGTCCCATCAGGGCGAAGATGTTGGCCGAGAATACGAGGAAGCCGTTCGTGGTGATCTCGAAGATCGCGGGGATCGAGTCGATCGCGAAGATGAGGTCGGTGACGCCGATGGTGACGAACACGATGATCATCGGCGTCCACATGCGCTTCCCGTCGACGGTCGTGCGGATCTTCGAGCCGTCGTAGCCCTCGCTGATGTCGATGCGCCGCCGGAGGAGTCGCACGATGAAGTTCTCGCGACGGACATCGTCGTCGTGATCGCCCTCCGGGAGGGCCTGCTTGATCGCGGTGTAGACGAGGAACGCGCCGAAGAGGTAGAAGATCGGCGAGAAGTTCTCGATGATCGTCACGCCCACCAGGATGAACGCGCCGCGGAGCACGAGCGCGATGATGATGCCGATCATCAGCACCTGCTGCTGCAGTCGTCGCGGTACGGCGAACTGCGCCATGATCAGCACGAATACGAAGAGGTTGTCGACCGACAGGCTGTATTCGAGCGCCCAGCCGGTGATGAAGTCGCCGGCGTTGCGCCAGCCGCCGACATTGCCGAGCAGCACGGCGAAGAGCAGAGCGAGCGCGACGTAGAACACCACCCACAGGGTCGACTCCTTCGCCGACGGGATGTGGGGGCGGAGGCGGATGAGGAGGAGATCGGCGATGAGGATGATCGAGAGGACGATCATCGAGGTGATCTCGAACCAGGCGGGGATTTCCACGGGCAGCACGGCTTTCACAAGGGGTCGACGGGAATCGAGAGTCTCTCCCCCGCATGAGATGCGGCGCGCGCCCGGAGCAGCAGCGGTGATGCTCGTGATGACGTTACGCGCGGAAACGGGATACTCCCCCTCGCAGTCGCCATGTTAGTCCAGCCGAACGCATCTGAGACGATGGGGCATCGGCCGACACTTCCCCGGTGAGAGACACCGAACGGAATCAGGATGCCCGCACAGACGAGTGATCAGAGATGGGCGGCCCAGGCCGCGAACGGTGACGAGAGCGCCTTCCGCGAGCTGTACCGCACCCACGTCCGCCCCGTGTACTGGATCGCCCAGGGCATTCTCGCGTCGCCCCCTGACGCCGAGGACGTCACGCAGGAGACGTTCGTGGTGGCGTGGCGCAAGCTGCCGTCGCTGCAGCTGCGGGGAGAGTCGATCCTCCCGTGGCTCGCGACGATCTGCCGCTTCCAGGCGGCGAATCGGCTGCGGCAGCAGCGGCGGGATCGCGCGCACACTGCGGACGCCGTCGATCACGACATCGTCGACACGGTCGATGTGGAGCAGCAGGTGATCACGGCCGACCTCGCCGCGCGCATCGCGGACGCCGTGGGCACACTCGGCGAGCTCGATCGCGAGATCCTCCGTCTGTGCGCCGCCGAGGGATACGCCTATCAGGCGGCGGCCGCCAGACTGGGCGTGAGCCATGCGGTGGTCCGCAACCGTCTCTCACGAGTGCGCACCCGACTCCGGGTCGCCGTCGAGGAAGAGAGAGACGCATGAACGACCAGAAGCGACACGACGGGCTGCCGACGCTCTCGGATGAGGCGATCGCGCGCATCGAAGAGGGCGTCTTCGCCGAAATCGCCGCGGAGCCGCGCATCGGCCCCGCGCCGGTCGCGGCGCGAGGCCGTATGCGCCGACGCCGCTGGCTGACGGGCCTCGGCGTGGCCGCGGCCTTCGCCGTGGGTGTTCTGGTGACGCCGCCGATCCTCGCCCTCACCGGTTCGCACTCTGCGACGAGCACCGCCGATGGCGTGGGCTTCGTCGGTGGCGCTCCCCTTCCCGCGGTCCCCCTCCCCGATCAGGGAGCGGCGGCCGATCGCGGCGCGGGCTCCGAGACGGCCGAGTCGAGCGCAGCGGTCCCCGGGGAGGTCGCCGAGGACGGCCGTGACACCGTCGCGACCGCGAACGCGTCGATCGAGGTCGCAGACATCGCGGACGCCGCCGACGACATCGCCGCCCTCGCCGAGCAGTACGGCGGTTACGTCGAGAGCACCGACGTGGGTCGTTCCGGCGTCGTCGACGAGTCCTCCGAGCCGACGCCGGTGCAGCCCGACTACGGCTGGGTGAGCATCCGGGTGCCGTCGGCCGACCTCGCGGCCGTCATCAACGACCTCGACCGGACCGGAGAGGTGCTGTCGTCTTCAATCTCGCGTCAGGACGTCACGGCGACGACGGTCGACCTGCGTGCCCGCGTCGAGGCCTCGCAAGCGTCGGTACAGCGGCTCACCGAGCTCATGTCGCAATCGGCGTCTGTATCGGAGCTGATCGAGGCCGAAGTCGCCCTCACCGACCGCCAGGCCGAGCTGGAGTCGTACCAGCAGCAGCTGCGCACCCTCGAGGACCAGGTCGCGATGTCGAGCCTGCAGGTGCAGCTGACGCCGACGGCGACCACGACGAGCGCAGACCCCGCCGGTTTCGGCGACGGGGTGATGGCCGGGTGGAACGGGCTCATCGTGTCGCTCAACGCGCTCGTCATCGCCGTAGGGTTCGTGCTCCCCTGGGCGGCGATCGCCGGTGTGATCGTGCTGGCGGTGTGGCTCATCCGACGGGCTCGCGCCCGCCGACGCGGGGATGCGGCCCCGCTCCCCTAGAGTCGTCGGCATGACACGCGCCGCTTCCTCGACGACGCCTCGCACGGTTCCCGCGGGCCGCGACCTCACTCTCGATCTGACGCGCGTGGGCTGCGTGCTCCTCGTGGTGTTCGTGCACATCCTGTTCACGGGGGTCGGGCGCGACGCAGACGGCGGCCTCGTGATCGAGCGGACGGTCGAGCAGCTCCCCATCTTCGACCTCGGCACGTGGGTGGCGAACATCATGCCGCTCTTCTTCGTCGTCGGCGGCTACGCCGCTCGTGCGGGCTGGCGCTCCGCCGTACGCCGGGGCGAATCAGCCGATCGGTTCGTGCGAGTGAGACTGGCGCGATTGGCCCGTCCGGCGGTTCCCGTGATGATCTTCTTCACCGTCGCGCTGAGCGCCGTCCGCCTGCTCGGCATCGATCCCCAGCTCGTCGACACGATCGCGATCGGCGTGGGATCGCCGCTGTGGTTCCTGGCGGCGTACCTGATCGCCCAAGCATGCGCGCCGTTCATGATCCGCGCGCACGCCCGATGGGGCTTCCGCGTGCCGACGGTCCTCCTGCTCGGCGCCTTCGCCGTCGACGCGTTCCGCTTCCTCGTCGTGGACGGCGTGTTCGGCCTCGACCGCGTGCCGCCCACCGGCTACGGCATCGGGCAGGAAGTCTTCGGCACCCCCAACGTCGTGTTCGTGTGGCTGTTCGCGCAGCAGATCGGGTTCTTCCTCTTCGACGGCTGGTTCGCGCGACGGCGGTGGTGGCAGATGGCCCTCCTGATCGTGGCAGGGTACGCGCTGCTCTGGACGCTCGTGGCCGGCGTCGGATACCCGTCGAGCATGCTCGCCAACCAGTGGCCCCCGACCGCGCCGATGGCGGTGCTGGCCGTGGTCCAGGCGGCGGCTCTCACCCTGCTGCATCGCCCGCTGAGCGCGCTGATGCGTACGCGGGCGGCTCAGGGCGCGGTGCTGCTCGTCGGGTCTCGATTGATGACGGTCTACCTCTGGCATCTGCCGGTCATCATGGTGTTGATCGGCATCGAGCTGCTGCTCCCCCTTCCCCTTCCGCAACCGGGGAGCGCCGTGTGGTGGTGGACGAGACCTCTGCTGCTCGTCGTCGTCCTCGCCGCCGTGTGGGCGCTGTCGCTCGCCGTCGGTCGATTCGAGAAAGCTCCTCAGCAGTCGCCCGCCCGCTTCCCGTCGCCGATCGCGACCGTCATCGCGATCGCGGTGTTCGCCGCCCCGGTCATCGGCATCACGCTCTACGGCCTCGACCTCGCCCTCGCGGCGGCGACGCTGCTCGGAGCCGTCGCGGCGCTGTGGCTGACCGGGGCCGCGCGGCGCAGCTGAGGGACACGGCAGACGAGGAGGCGCAGACACGACGAAGGCCCCCGGAGAACCGGGGGCCTTCGCTTGTTGTGTGACCCCAGCGGGATTCGAACCCGCGTTACCGCCGTGAGAGGGCGGCGTACTAGGCCGCTATACGATGGGGCCGTCTGCGTTCCGTTTCCGTCGCGCGACAACTGTTCAAGTATGCCATGGCGATTCTCGACGCACCAAATCGAGCGGGCGGAGACCTGCATCCCGGGCGTGCCGCCGCAGAAAGTCAAGGGTTTGCGCCGCGGACGTCCCCGGAGTTGACTCAGATCATGCGCGTGACGAAGTACGAACATGCCACCCTCCGCCTCGACCAGAACGGGCAGACGCTGCTCATCGATCCCGGGTCGTTCACCACTCCCCTGACCGACCTCGGCGATCTCGTCGCGATCGTGATCACGCACGAGCATCCCGATCACTGGACGCCCGAGCACCTCGACCGCATCCTGCGCGCGGCGCCCGGCACCCCGATCTTCGCCCCCGAGGGCGTCGCGAAGGCCGCCGACGGCTACGAGGTCACCATCGTCGAGCCCGGGGACGCTCGCACCATCGGGGAGTTCGACCTGCGGTTCTTCGGCGGCAGCCACGAGGTCATCCACTCCTCGCTCCCCGAGATCGAGAACCTCGGTGTGCTCGTCAACGAGCTGCTCTACTACCCGGGGGATTCGTACGCCGTACCCGAGGGCGTTTCCGTCGACACCCTCGCCGCGCCGCTCGGAGCCCCCTGGCTGCGCATCGGCGACGCCATGGACTACGTGCTCGCCGTCAAGCCCCGCCGCGCCTTCGGCACTCACGACATGACCCTGTCGGTCATCGGGCGCAATATGCACCGACAGCGCCTGCAGTGGGCGACCGAGCAGAACGGCGGCGAATTCCTGGCGCTCGACCCGGGCGACTCGTTCGACCTGTGAGCGGTCGTCGGCCGCGGCTGCTGCCCGAGCCCACCGCGCGGCTGCGCTTTCGGGAGATGACGCCCGGCGATCTCGACGACATGGCCGACATGCTCGGCGATCCACGGGTGATGGCGTTCTACCCGGCACCGCTGTCCCGAGCCGAGAGCGCGGACTGGATCGACCGGATGCAGCGGCGTTACGACAACGACGGGCATGGGCTCTGGCTGATCGAGACTCGTGACGGCGACTTCGTCGGCGACTGCGGACTCACGTGGCAGAGCGCGAACGGCGCACGGGTGCTCGAGGTCGGGTACCACGTGCGAAGCGCCCTGCAAGGGCGCGGGTACGCGACCGAGGCGGCGCTGGCCTGCGTCGAGGTCGCGCGCACCCATCTCGCTCCCACGACGCTGACGGCGATCATCCACCCCGGCAACATCGCGTCCCGACGCGTCGCGGAGCGCCTCGGCATGACGCACATCGACGACGATCGCGCGCATCCCTGGATCGTGCGCACCGTCATGGGTATGCCGCTCGAGCGCGCGTCCCGCGATCAGGCCTGAGCGGCTCGCACCCTGATCTCGCGAGCGAGGTGATCACGCTGTTCGACGACGAGTCGCCGCAGCGATGACGGTGCATCGCCGTTCGCGGCGAGCCAGGCGTCGACCGCATCGGTGGTCGAGGTGGACGGGAAGAATCCGATGACGAGGCGCCGCGCGATCTCGATGCTCCGCGTGCGCCAGGTGTCGAGGAGGCGCGCGAAGTAGTCGCCGTCGAAGCCCTCGATCAGATCGCGGCGACCTCCGGCCCGGAAGCCGGCGATCTCGGCGTCGAGGTGATCGTTGCTGAGCGACTCCTCCTCCCAGGCGGTCCGCCATGCCGCCGCGCGGATGTCCGCCAACGGGCGGGAGGCGAGTGCGCGACGAGCCGCCGTCCGACCCGTGCCGGTGTCGTCGCGTTCGAGCTGCGCCGCGACTTCGTCGGCCGTGGCAGCGCCGACGGTGACGAGCGCGGTGAGCAGCTGCCACCGGAGGTCGGGGTCGATCACGAGCCCGTGCGGGGCGTGTCCGTCGAGCAGTTCTCGCACCTGCGGCGCGTGGTGGTCATCGAACGATGCCGCCGCGGCGAACGCCCGCGCCCAGGAGAGTTGGGCGTCGCTTCCCGGCGCCGCCTCCCACAGCGCGACGAGCGTGGCCGCGAGCCATGCCCGCTGCTCGTCCGCACGGTGGACGTCGGCAACGTAGTGGCGCACGGCGAACGCCGCGTTCGCCAGAACACCGGCGAGCAGTCCGCTGTTCACCTCGTTCGGCGCGTGACGCCGCACGATCGCGAGGTATCGGCGGGCGTCGAGGTCGCCGTCCCGCGTCGCGTCCCAGAGCGACGACCAGACGAGCGCCCGAGCCAGGGGCGCGTCGAGCGTCGACAGCGACTCCTCGACGGTCTGCAGCGACCGCGGGTCGAGACGGGTCTTGGCGTAGGTGAGGTCGTCGTCGTTCACGAGCACGAGGTCGGCGTCGGGGAGCACCACCGGGGTGCGCTCGTCGACGATGTCGACAGCGATCTGGTCGCGTCGCACCAGCCGGTCGCCGTCGCGACCATAGAGTCCGATGCGCACCCGGTGCGGGCGCGGATCGCTCTGCACCAGCATCCACCCCTCATCGCCCTGCTGCAGGGAGAGCGTCGACATCCCGGTGGTCTCGAGCCACGCGGCGGACCACTCGGCCATGTCACGTCCGGAGACGGCGCTCAGCTGCGCCAGCAGGTCGGCGAGGGTCGTGTTGCCGTAGGCGTGCGCGGCGAAGTACCGGCGCGCGCCCTCGAAGAACGCGTCCTCGCCCACGAAGGCGACGAGCTGCTTCAGCACCGACGCGCCCTTCGCATAGGTGATGCCGTCGAAGTTCAGCTTGGCGGCCTCGAGGTCGGGGATGTCGGCGACGATCGGGTGCGTGGTGGGCAGCTGATCCTGCTGATACGCCCAGGCCTTGCGCCGCAGGGCGAACGTCACCCAGGCGTCGGTGAAGCGCGTCGCCGCAGCCGACGCGTGCGCTCCCATGTAGTCGGCGAACGACTCCTTGAGCCACAGGTCGTCCCACCAGCGCATGGTGACCAGATCGCCGAACCACATGTGCGCCATCTCGTGCAGGATCGTGTTGGCCCGTGCCGCACGCTGCGCATCGGTGGCCGCGCCACGGGAGATGTACGCCTCGGTGAACGTCACGAGGCCGGGGTTCTCCATGGCGCCGAGGTTGTACTCGGGTACGAAGATCTGGTCGTACTTGCCCCACGGGTAGGGGAAGGCGAAAGCGTCGGTGAAGAAGTCGAGCCCCTGTCTCGTCACCTCGAGGATCTCCTCCGCCTCGACATGCTCCGCCAGGGACCGCCGGGCGAGGACCCCCAGCTCGATGCGCTGATCGTCGCGCGTCCACTCCCCCGAGACACGCGCATACGGTCCGGCGGCGATCGCGGTGATGTAGCTCGAGATCGGCAGCGTGGGTGCGAACTCGATCCGCTGCACACCGAGACCGGCGTCCACGCGCTCGGGCGCCTGGTTCGACAGCACCTCCCACCCGGTGGGGGCGTCGACGACGAAGGTGTACGACGCCTTCAGATCCGGCTGTTCGAAGCACGCCATGACTCGTCGCGCATCCGCGGGCTCGTATTGCGTGTACAGGTATGTCAGATCGTCTGCCGGATCGTGGAACCGGTGCAGGCCCTCCCCGCTGCGGCTGTAGGCACCGACGGCATCGACCACGACGGTGTTCGATGCTCCCAGGCGGTCGAGCATGATGCGCGCCCCGTCCCAGGCGATGTCCCGCTGTTCGCCGTTGACGACGACTCGATCGACGCTCTCGCCGATGAAGTCCAGCCAGGTCTGCGAAGCGGTGGCATCGAACTCGAGGGTCGTCACGGTGCGGAAACCGGTGCGCGCGCGCTCGGGAGCTCCGGTCAGATCGAGCTCGACGCGGATGCGGTGCACGGTGATCGCCGCGGATCGCACGGCGGTCTCCTCGCGGGTCAGGTTGGCGGTGTCCATGCATCCATCCTCCCATCCGGCGGACGACCCAGACCGCCGGGCGTGTTGCGGAATGCAACACACCCGCCTAACGTTGCATAGAGCAACAGGAGGTGTCATGGCCACTCGTCCCCGCAGAACCGACGACAGCGCGACCGTGCTGCGATCGCTCGTCGCCATCTCGCGCCGCGGCGTCGCGGACGCGCGCATCGACGAGACACCGCTCACGATGACGGAGCAGTCGATCGTCACGGCCATCGCCGAGCAGCCCGGGATCCGTTCGATCGATATCGCCCGGATGTTCCGCCTCAATCGGTCGACGGTATCGCGGCAGCTCGCGTCGCTCATGCGACTCGGCATCGTCGTCGAGGGCGACGGCGACGGCGGACGCGGACGCCCCCTCACCCTGACCTCCGCAGGATCCGACGCCTACCGCCGCACGCTCGCGACCCTGCAGCGCATCGTCGACGAACATCTCGCGGCCTGGAGTGACGCCGAGGTGGCCCGTTTCGCCGCCGATCTCGCCCGTTTCGACCGAAGCTCCGTGGCGCCCAGACCGGGCACCACGGTGAACGACCCGACCCACGAAGTCGCACAGAAAGAAGAAGGAAAATGAAGAACATCACCGTCCTCGGTACCGGAGTGCTGGGATCGCAGATCGCGTTCCAGACCGCGTTCCACGGCTTCGACGTCGTCGCCTACGACGTCGATCAGCCCGCTCTCGATCGCGCGGCCGAGCGCTTCCGTGCGCTCGCGGCGCGCTACGCGGCAGACGGCGTCGAAGGCTCCGCCGACGGCGGAGCGGAGGCGGCGATCGCGCGCGTTCGCCTGAGCAGCGATCTGGCGGACGCCGTCGCCACCGCCGACCTCGTAATCGAAGCGGTGCCCGAGAACCTCGAGCTGAAGCAGGACATCTACCGTCGTCTCGCCGGCACCGCACCGCAGACAACGATCTTCGCGACGAACTCGTCCACGCTTCTGCCCAGCGCGCTGGCCGAGTCGACGGGGCGGCCCGATCGGTTCCTCGCCCTGCACTTCGCGAACGAGATCTGGTCGCACAACACCGCGGAGATCATGGGCACGCCCGCGACCGACCCCGCCGTGTACCAGCAGGTCGTCGACTTCGCCGGGCGGATCGGCATGGTCCCGATCGAGATCAAGAAGGAGAAGGCCGGCTACCTATTGAACTCCCTGCTGGTGCCCTTCCTGCAGGCCGCGGGCGAACTGCTCGTCGACGGGATCGCCGACCCCCAGGCGATCGACGCCACGTGGCGCATCGGTACCGGTGCCCCCGCCGGCCCCTTCGAGATCTACGACATCGTGGGCCTCACCACCGCGTACAACATCTCGCGCATGGGCGACGAGAAGCAGCAGGCGTTCGCCGACCTGCTCAAGGAGCGGTACATCGACCAGGGCAAGCTCGGCGTCGCTACGGGTGAGGGCTTCTACGCCTACCCGCGGGGCAACTGAGATCTCGACGCGCGGCGGACGCTGTCCGTGCCGCCGCGCGTCACCCCCGGAGCAGCCGCCGGATGGCCGTCTCGGGCGACACCTTCAGGTCGAGCAGCTTGCCGCGCGCGTAGAGACTGAACACCCGCGGATCGATGTAGCTCGCCCGCGCGACCGCGATGGTGTTGCCCAGCGCCGACGCGGTCGCCTGCACTGCCAGGCGCTCCGCGCGGTCGCGGTCCTTGCGGGTGTCCATCGGCCCGATGCGCGCCAGGGCGTCGGCCGCCATGATCGTGCCATGGAGCGTGCGGAAGTCCTTCGCCGTGAAACCCTCCCCCGTCACGTCCTTCAAGAATCGGTTGACCTCGGCGGGGGTGATCCTCACCCGACGCCGCCCGCGACGGTAGGCGAGCAGCGGCGCCCGGTCGGGTCCCGCCGACAGGTCGTCGAGCACGGCGGCGAGCACGTCGTCGGTGATCTCGATCGCCGCCGTCTGCCCGCTCTTCGCCGGGAACGACAGCGACACCTTGTCACCCTCGACCTTCACATCGCGACGGCGCAGCGTCGTGAGTCCGCGGCTGCCGTGGCGGGCGAGGTACCGTTCCGAGCCGATGCGCAATGCACCGTCGTCGAGCAGGCGGAATGCGGTGGCGAGCACCTTGTCCTTCGAGAGCCGCTCGTCCTGCAGCGCGCGGGTGACGCGTCCGCGCGCATGCGGAAGCGCCTCGGCGAGGTCGAGCGCCCGGCCGTACTTGCGCCGGTCGCGCTTGGTGCGCCATAGCGGATGGTAGAGGTACTGCTTGCGCCCCGCCGTGTCGATGCCGACCGCCTGGATGTGTGCGAGCGGGTCGGCGGCGATCCACACGTCGGTCCACGCCGGCGGAATCACCAGATCCTTGATCCGCTCCCGGTCCGCCTCCTGCACCGGATGCCCGTCGACATCGAGGTAACGGAAACCGGTGCCGGAACGGAGGCGCCGAAACCCGACGTCCTCCCCCGGGATCACACGCACGAGAGCTGCCATGAGAGCATCCTCCCGCGGCCGTCACGACCATGGCAGGGGCTGGCCCTGCGCTGGTCGTCTCTGGTAGTCGCACTGCACAGCGACGACACCACGCTTGCGCAGTCGATCCTCACCTGATTCACTCAACGGTATGGCAAGTGAATCGGTCGAGGCGAGAACGTTCGATTCCGCGAGGCGCATGCTCGACGGAATCGAAGACGATCGCCGAGGTCTCGGCCTCCGCATGACCGCCGAGACCTGGTGGGCCGCCCCCGCACAGGGGGCGGGCGCGGCGCTGATGGTCGCTGCGCCCGCTGCCGGACTCGCCTGGGGATGGCTCCTCTTCGTCACCGGCGTCGCAACCTTCTTCGTCGTCGAGAGCGTATTCCGACGGCGCAGCGGCCTCTCGATCTCCGGACCGGCGGGGCCGCGCGGGGTGGCCCTCCTGATCGGACTCGGCTGTCTCGTCGCCGTCGCCCTGGCTGCCGCGGTCATTCTCTCGTTTCTCGGACTGAACGTCGCCGTCCTCGGCCTCGCGATGATCGTCGGCGGATGCTTCGCCGTCGGCGTCGTCGCCTACGACCGCGTCTACGCGATCGAGGTCGCGCGTGTCCGGTAGCGCCGTGCCGCGCTTCGATGAGACGATCCACGCCCCCACCCGCCTGCGCCTCTGCGCGCTGCTGCGCCCTCTCGACGGGGCGGAGTTCTCGGCCATCGCGTCCGCTCTGGATCTCAGCGAAGCGACCCTCTCGAAGACGATCCGCAATCTCGCCGAGCTCGGGCACGTGCGCGTCCGCAAAGGGCCGTCGGCCGATCGGAACGACGCCCGTCGGGTGACCGCCGTCGAACTCACGCCGCAGGGGCGACGAGCATTCGACGGACACCTCGCCGCACTGCGCGCGATGGTCGGTGAGTGAGCGTCCCCTCGCGCGCCTCGACGCTGCACCGATCGCAGAAGCACAAAGCCCGGACCTCCGCATTCCTGCGGATTTCCGGGCTTCTGTGAAGTGCTGGGGTACCTGGACTCGAACCAAGAACAACTGAACCAGAATCAGCCGTGTTGCCAATTACACCATACCCCAAGGGCGAAACCGGAGCCTCGCACCGAGAATCTACTCTACCCGACCCCGGCTCCGGTTCCAAATGCGCACGGTCGCCCGCGCGTGGCGCTCTCAGACCGCGAGGGTCTCCGAGAGCAGGCGCAGACGGCGCAGGGTCTCGTCCTTGCCGATGAGCTCCATCGACTCGAACAGCGGCGGCGAGACCCGTCGCCCGGTGATCGCGACGCGGGGCGGACCATAGGCGACGCGGGGCTTCAGCTCGAGCTTCTCGACCAGCGCACCGGCGAGGGCATCCTGGATGGTCTCGGGCGTGAACTCGGTGACGGGTTCCAGGGCGGCGACGCAGGCGTCGAGCACCTCGCGAGCGTTCGCGGGCAGACCCTTGAGCGCATCCGCCTCGTAGGCGACGTCGTCGGTGAAGAGGAAGCCGAGCATGCCGGGCACCTCCCCGAGCAGCTGCACGCGCTCGTGCACCAGCGGGGCCGCGCGGAATGCCAGCACGAGCTGCTCGTGGGTCGGCTCCTCGAAGAGACCCGCGGCAGCCAGGTACGGAATCGTGCGCTCGGCGAAGTCCTTCGCGTCGAGGCGGCGGATGTGGTCGCCGTTGATCGACTCGGCCTTCTTCTGGTCGAAGCGCGCCGGGTTCGGATTGACGTTCTCGATGTCGAACGCGGCGATGAACTCATCGAGCGAGAACACGTCGCGGTCGGGTCCGATCGACCAGCCGAGCAGCGCGAGGTAGTTGAGCAGCCCCTCGTGGATGAAGCCGCGCTCGCGGTGCAGGAAGAGGTCGGCCTGCGGGTCGCGCTTCGAGAGCTTCTTGTTGCCCGTCTCGCCGAGCACGAGCGGCATGTGCGCGAACCGAGGGACGAAGGTCGTGACGCCCGCGTCGATCAGCGCCGCGTAGAGGGCGAGTTGCCGCGCGGTCGAGGGCATGAGGTCTTCGCCGCGGAGCACGTGCGTGATGCCCATGAGCGCGTCGTCGACCGGGTTCACGAACGTGTACAGCGGGATGCCGTTCGGACGCACGACGACGAAGTCGGGGAACGACCCGGCGGGGAACGTGACCTCGCCGCGGATGAGGTCGACGTACGTGACGTCGTCGTCGGGCACCCGCAGGCGCAGCGCCGGCTGGCGGCCCTCGGCGCGGAACGCGGCCTTCTGCTCGTCGGTGAGGTCGCGGTCGAAGTTGTCGTAGCCGAGCTGCTTCGCACGGCCGTTCGCCTCGTTGCGGGCGTCGATCTCCTCCGCCGTGGAGTAGCTCTCGTAGAGCGCCCCCGTGGCGAGCAGCTTGTCGATCACCTCGCGGTAGATGTCGTGCCGCTGCGACTGGCGGTACGGTGCGTGCGGCCCGCCGACC
Organism: Microbacteriaceae bacterium PS02344; assembly: GCA_029959905.1. Classification (GTDB taxonomy): domain Bacteria; phylum Actinomycetota; class Actinomycetes; order Actinomycetales; family Microbacteriaceae; genus Microbacterium. The sequence continues at coordinate 74,857 of JASCNZ010000002.1, read as the reverse complement.
TCGACGCCCTCGTCCCAGTCGATCTTGAGCCAGGTCAGCGCGTCGACGAGCTGGCGGAAGCTCTCCTCGCTGTCGCGCGCCGCGTCGGTGTCTTCGATGCGGAACACGAGCTTGCCGCCGTTGTGACGCGCGTACGCCCAGTTGTAGAGCGCGGTGCGCACCATGCCGACGTGCGGCAGGCCCGTCGGCGAAGGGCAGAAACGGACGCGGACGTCGGCACCGCTGGCGGTCGTGGTGAGGGGGTGAGGAGTAGCCATAGCCCTTCGATTCTAGGGCGCGCGCCCCACCGCCACCGCCGCCGTGTGCAGCGATGTCTCAGCGGCGGGAGCGCGCGAGGGGCGAGAGGGCGACGATCGCGACGACGAGGACGGATGCCGCGACCGCGAGACCCGCGTACTGGAAGGTCGAGAGGATCACGCCGGCCAGCACCGCTCCGGCCGCCGCGGACAGGCTCATGAGCGAGTCGCTGCGTCCCTGCCGGCGGGTGCGCAGCTCGGGAGCGCTCGATTCGGTCAGCAGAGCCGCTCCCGCGACCGTCGCCGCGCTCCAGCCGAGACCCAGCAGGATCAGCGCCGCCATCACTCCCCATGCCTCGTGATTGGTGAAGATCGCGAAGAGCAGCGAGGCGGCGAGCAGCAGCTGGCCGAGGAGCACCACCTGCAGACGTCCGAGGCGGTCGGCGAGGATGCCGAACACCGGCGAGAGCGCGTACATGCCCGCGACGTGCAGGGCGATCGTCATCCCGACGAGCTGCGAGACGTCCGCCGCCGCCGCGGCGGCATCGTGCCCCGGGTGCATGCTGTGCGCGATGTGCGACAGGTGCACCGGCGTCATCGCCATGACAGAGGCCATGGTGACGTGCGAGCCGGCGATCGCGAACATCGCGTAGCGGGCGGCGACAGGGCGGTCGGGAACGGCCGGCGCAGCGTTCGCCGCGGCCGACATCGCCAAACGCTGCGCGGCGAGCAGCGGGTCGGGTCGCAGCGCCACGAGGTAGAGCACCAGCGCCGCGGACTGCGCGATGAACGAGAAGACGTACGACCCGGTCTGCGGCGGCATTCCGATCGCGGCGCCGACGACTTCTCCCGGACCGAGCAGCAGCGGGCCCGCCACTCCCCCGACGGTCGTCGCCCAGACGACGATCGACAGGTCGCGGCCGCGGTGGGCGGGAGCGGCGAGATCGGTCGCGGCGAAGCGCGACTGCAGATTGCCGGCGTTGCCCGCGCCGATCATGATGATGCCGACGAGCAGCAGGGGGAAGATCCGCACCGAGGCGGCGAGGATCACGACGGCGATCCCCACGAGGGCGAAGAGGTTGCCCAGGGTCAGTGCGCGGCGGCGGCCGACCCGCGCCGCGAGTCGGGCGAGCGGGATCGCGCAGAGCGCCGCGCCGAGGGTGACCGAGGCCGTCGCGAGCCCGGACAGCGCGTCGTCGCCGGAGATGTCGGCCGCGAGCAGCGCACCCAGCGACACCGTGGCGCCGAAGGCGATGCCCCCCAGCACCTGCCCCAGCGAGAGGGTCAGGACGGTGCGGCGCTGCACCGCCGTCTGCTGTGCCGCGGTGAGGACCGGAGTGCTCATGCCGCGGGAGCGGCGTCGCGCACGGCGCTGCGGAGGATGCCGAGGCCGGTGATCTCGACCTCGACGGTGTCGCCGGCCTGCAGGGTGCCCACGCCGGCGGGAGTGCCGGTGAGGATGACGTCTCCCGGGAGCAGGGTGAACGCCTGCGACGCATGGGCGATGATCTCGGCGACCGAGTGGATCATGTCGGTCAGCGGGGCCTTCTGCTTCACCTCGCCGTTGACGCGGGTCTCGAGCGTGGCGGACGCAGGGTCGAAGTCGGTGCTGATCGTGGGCCCGAGCGGGCAGAACGTGTCGAAGCCCTTCGCCCTCGCCCACTGGCCGTCCTTTCGCTGGAGGTCGCGCGCCGTGACGTCGTTGCCGATCGTGTAGCCGAGCACGTGATCGAGAGCATCCTCGACCGCGACGTTCTTGGCGAGCCTGCCGATGACGACCGCCAGTTCACCCTCGAACTCGGTCTGCTCGGAGATCGCCGGACGAACGATCACGTCGCCCGGACCGATGACCGCCGTGTTGGGCTTGAGGAACAGCAGAGGCTCCTCCGGCGCCTCCCCGCCCATCTCCGCCGCGTGCTCGAGGTAGTTCTTGCCGACGCACACGACTTTGGACCGCGGGATGACGGGCGCGAGCAGCACCGCGTCTGCGATCGGCACGCGGTCGCCGGTGGGCTCGTAGCCGGCATACAGCGGGTCGCCCGAGAGGACGACGAGATCCTTGTCGTCGACGATCCCGAAGAGGATGGCGTCGTCGTGGGCGAATCGAGCGATCTTCATGCATCCAGCCTAGCCAGCACCCTCGACGGCGAAGACCCCGCCCGGCGTGGCACGCGGGGCGGGGTCTTCGGACGTACGGAGGTGCGCTCAGGCGTCGAGGCGGAGCAGCCAGCCGTGGCGGTCCTCGCGACGGCCGTACTGGATGTCGGTGAGCTCTTCGCGCAGCGACAGCGCCAGCTCACCCAGCGGCTGGGGCTCTTCGAAGCCCTCGCCGACGAGAGCGCCGATCGGGGTCACGACCGCTGCCGTGCCGCACGCGAAGACCTCGACGATGTCACCGGAGGCGACGCCCTGACGCCACTCGTCGATCGAAACCGCCCGGCGCTCGACGGCGTAGCCGCGGTCCTCTGCGAGCTGCAGCAGCGAGTCGCGGGTGATGCCGTCGAGGATGCTGTCGGACTCGGGCGTCACGACGCGGCCGTCCTTGAACACGAACACGACGTTCATGCCGCCGAGCTCCTCGACATCGTTCTTCTCGTTAAGGAAGACGACCTGGTCGCATCCCTTGGCGCTCGCCAGAGCCTGCGGCAGGAGGCTCGAGGCGTAGTTGCCGCCGGTCTTCGCCTTGCCGGTGCCGCCGCGGCCCGCCCGCGAGTGCTCTTCCGACAGCCAGATGCGTACGGGCTTCACGCCTCCGGAGAAGTACGCACCCGCCGGGCTGGCGATCACGTAGTACGCGACCTTCTGCGCCGCGCGCACGCCCAGGAACGCCTCCTTGGCGAACATGAACGGGCGCAGGTAGAGGCTCTGGTCGGCGCCGGAGGGCACCCACCGACCGTCGACGGCGATGAGCTGCCGCAGCGACTCGATGAAGTACTCGCTCGGCAGCTCCGGCAGCGCGAGGCGGCGTGCGCTCGCCTGCAGGCGTGCCGCATTGCGATCGGGGCGGAAGGTGTGGATCGAACCGTCCGCGTGGCGGTACGCCTTGATGCCCTCGAAGATCTCCTGGCCGTAGTGCAGCACCGAGGCGGCCGGGTCGAGCGGGATCGGCCCGTAGGGCTGCACCCGCGGGCGATGCCAGCCGCCCTTGGCCGACCAGCAGATGTCGACCATGTGGTCGGTGAAGACGACGCCGAAGCCGGGGTTCTCCAGCACTTCGGCGACGCGCGCGGGCGAGGCCGCGGCGAGGTTCTTGGTCACAGCGAACTCGAGCGGCGCTGCGGGCGCCTGAGCGTCGATGGTCGTCATGGTGATGTTCCGTTCTGAGGAGGGTCGCGTCTTCGCGCGGTCTCAGCCTACGCCTGCACTTCGAGGCGTGCGGCGATGGCGGAGCCGATCTCGGCGGTCGTGCGCGAGCCGTCTCGGCTCGCGATGTCGGCCTCGACCGCCGCGGTGACGCGAGCGGATTCGGCCGAGAGGCCGAGGTGGTCGAGCAGCAGCGCGATCGAGAGGATCGCCGCGGTGGGATCGGCCTTCTGCTGCCCCGCGATGTCGGGCGCCGAACCGTGCACCGGCTCGAACATCGACGGGAAGGCGCCGGTCGGGTTGATGTTCCCGGAGGCGGCGAGACCGATGCCGCCGGTGACGGCACCGGCGAGATCGGTGAGGATGTCGCCGAAGAGGTTGTCGGTGACGATGACATCGAAGCGAGAGGGGTCGGTCACGAGGAAGATCGTGGCCGCGTCGACGTGCAGATAGTCGACGGAGACCTGCGGATGATCCGCCGCGACCTCGTTCACGACGCGCTGCCAGATGGCGCCGGCGTGCACGAGCACGTTGGTCTTGTGCACGAGGGTGAGCTTCTTGCGACGACGCTCGGCGAGTTCGAACGCGTAGCGCACGACGCGCTCGACCCCGAAGGCCGTGTTCACGGAGGTCTCGTTCGCCACCTCGTGCGGAGTGCCCCGACGGATCGCTCCGCCGTTGCCGACGTACGGACCCTCCGTGCCCTCGCGGACGACGACGAAGTCGATGTCTCCCGGGTCGGCGAGCGGACCTGCGGCACCGGTGAACAGTTTCGACGGGCGGAGGTTGACGTAGTGGTCGAGCGTGAACCGGAGCTTCAGGAGCAGACCCCGCTCGATGTTGGCGTCCCTCAAACGCGGGTCGCCCGGTGCGCCTCCGACCGCGCCGAGCAGGATCGCGTCGTGCGCCGAGATCGCGGCGAGGTCGTCGTCGGTGAGCGTGTCGCCCGTCTCGAGGAACCGCGCGGCGCCGAGCGAGAAGCGCGTCTTCTCGAAGCTGACACCGGAACCGGCGGTGACGGCGTCGAGCACCTTCTCCGCCTCGGCGATGACCTCGGGACCGATGCCGTCACCCGGGATGACGGCCAGCTTCACGACACGCGACATGGCTCTCCTTGCTTCGGGGAACCGGCACGACGCTCGACGAGGCGCGCCGGTTCCCCCAGCGTAGTGGTCAGTGCGGGGTGCGCGTGCGCAGTGTGACGGCGGCGATCACGGCCGCCACGACGACGAGCCCCGCACCGATCAGCGAGGTGATGAAGACACCCGAGCCGAAGGCATCCGCCGCCGCCGCCCACAGTTGATCGCCGAGCGTTCCGGGCAGACCGTCGGCGGCGGTGTACGCGCCGGCGAGCGTCTCCCTCGCCCCGTCGGCGACGCCGGCGGGCAGCCCGTCGGGCAGCACGATGGCCGAGCGGTAGAACGCCGTGATGATGCCGCCGAGCACGGCCGTGCCGAGCACCGCGCCGAGTTCGTACGCCGTCTCCGAGACGGCACTGGCGGCCCCCGCCTTCTCGGCCGGAGCGCTCGACAGGATGAGCTCGTTCGAGATCGTCTCGGCCGCTCCGATGCCGATGCCGAGTACCACGAAGGCGAGGATCAGCGGCGCGACGCCGTGCGCGTGCGAGGTGAAGGCCACGATCAGGTACCCGACGACGGAGAAGGCGAGGCCAATGGGGATGACCACGTGCGGGGGCACGCGGCGCGACACCGGCACCACGCCGAGGCCCGCGACGATCATGACGGCCATGCCGGGCACGAGCGCGAGCCCGGCCATCATCGGCGACAGGCCGAGAACGAGCTGCAGGTGCTGCGACACGAAGTACAGGAAACCCACGAGGGCGACGACGCTCAGCAGGTTGACGAGGATCGCTCCCGAGAACGTGCCCCGTCGGAAGAGGGCCATGTCGAGCATGGGGATGTCCACCCGCAGCTGGCGCCGCACGAACAGCACGCCCATCACCACGCCGAGGAGGGCCCAGGCCCCCGCGATCAGGGTCGGCCCGTCGACGGCGAAGGACTTGATCGCGTAGACCACCGGGATCATCGCCGCCATGGAGAGGACGATGCTCACGAGATCGATGCGGCCGGGGTTCGGATCGCGGCTCTCGGGCACGAGAAGCGGCGCCGCGATGAGCAGCGGCAGCAGCACGGGCACGGCGATGAGGAAGACGGAACCCCAGGCGAAGTGCTCGAGGAGGAAGCCGCCGACGATCGGTCCGAGGGCCGATCCTGCGGAGAACGCGGATGCCCAGACTGCGATCGCGAGGCGGCGCTGGTCTCGGTTCGTGAAGATCGACCTCAGCAACGAGAGCGTCGACGGCATGAGCATCGCGCCGAAGAGGCCCAGCAGCGCGCGCGCGGCGATGAGCAGGCCGGCGGTCGGCGCGAAGGCGGCGAGGACCGAGACCGCGGCGAAGCCGGTCGCGCCGATCAGGAGCAGACGGCGACGGCCGAAGCGATCGCCGAGGGTGCCCATCGTGACCAGCAGACCGGCGAGCACGAGCGGGTAGACGTCGATGATCCACAGCTGCTCGGCCCCGGACGGCGCCAGCGCCAGGGAGATCTCGGGCAGCGCGAAGCTGAGCACCGTATTGTCGACCGACACCAGCAGCACCGGCAGCATGAGCACGACGAGCGCGGCCCAACCGCGAGCGCCGACGCGGGGGGCATCCGTTCCTGCCGTCGGGATCGACGCGGTACGGGTCATGGCACACCTCTCGTTTCCGGGACGGCGTTACTAAACCGTCCGGCTGGTATAGTAACAGATGCCGCCGGCCGCGACCGAGAAGAGGATCCGATGCCCCGCCCACCCCTCGCCAGGGAACGAGTTCTCGACGCCTTCCAGCAACTCGTGCTCGAGGAGGGCGAGAGGTCCGCGACGCTCGATGCGACGGCGAAGGCCGCCGGGGTGTCGAAGGGCGGACTGCTCTACCACTTCGGATCGAAGGATGAACTCGTCGCCGGACTGCTCGATCGACTAGACACCCTCACGACCGCTGACCTCGAGCGCATGGCCGCCGATGCGGAAGGCCCGGTCGTCTACTACATCCGAACCTCCGTCATGGAGGACGAGGCCCTCGACCGGGCACTCATCGCCGCCTCGCGGCTCGCCCAGGGGGGTTCCGTTCCCGCGGCCGACGCGCTGCGGCATGTGCGGCGGCGGTGGGAGGAGATGATACGCCCGCACGTGCGCGACGAGACGAGTCTGGCCCTCGTCATGCTCCTGAGCGACGGGCTGTACTTCAACAACTCTCTCGACGTGAACGGATCGGAGCACCTCGTGCCGCAGGGCGCCGAACTCGACCGCCTGATCGACGTCGTCCTCCGCACTACCGCTCCCTGAGCACGCTCCCGAACGGGCCGGAGAACGACGGAGGGCGGGACGCGCCTGCGCCCCGCCCTCCGTCGTTCGACCTCAGATCTCGGTGATCTCGATCTGCCGGAACAGGTCGGCGTCGATCGCGGTGCGCACGTCGTCGAGCAGTTCGTCGGCGACCGGCGAGTCGAGCGTCAGCACGCTCAGCGCCTGCGCTCCGGCCGCCTCGCGAGCGATCTGCATGCCCGCGATGTTGATCCCCGCCTCACCGAACTTCTGGCCGTAGACCGCGACGATGCCCGGGCGGTCGGTGTACAGCATCACCACGTGATGCTTCTCGATGGGCAGTTCGAGCGCGTAGTCGTTGATACCGATGAGCTTCTCGGCCTGCTTCGGACCCGTCAGCGTGCCGGAGACCGAGAGCTGCGACCCGTCGGACAGCGCGCCGCTGAGCGTGATGACGTTGCGGTACTCGGCGCTCACGTCGTCCTGAAGCAGCCGCACGGCGATGCCGCGCTGCTCGGCCAGGAGCGGGGCGTTCACGTACGACACCGTCTCGCTGACGATGTTGGTGAACACGCCCTTCAGCGCGGCGAGCTTCAGCACGCTCACGTCATAGTCGTTCAGCTCGCCGTGCACCTCGACGTCGAGGCTGGTGAGCGGCGACGTGGCAAGGGCCGCGAGGATCTGTCCGAGCTTCTCGACGAGCGAGATACCGGGACGCACGTAGGGGTCGATGACGCCCCCCGCGACGTTGACGGCGTCCGGCACGAGGTCTCCCCCGAGGGCCAGGCGCACCGAACGGGCGACCGAGACGCCCGCCTTCTCCTGAGCCTCCTCGGTGCTGGCGCCCAGGTGGGGGGTGACGACCACGTTCGGCAGGTCGAGCAGGGCACGAGCGGTGCCGCCCTCCGCGGGCGGCTCGGTCGTGAAGACGTCTAGTCCGGCGCCCGCGATCTCGCCCGCGACGAGCGCCTCGCGCAGCGCCTCCTCGTCGATCAGCCCGCCGCGCGCGACGTTGACGACGAACGCCGTGGGCTTCATGGCGCGGAACTGCTCGGCTCCGATCATGCCCGTGGTCTCGGGCGTCTTCGGCATGTGGATCGTGAGGAAGTCCGACTCGGCGACCAGCTCGTCGAGCGAGAGCAGCTGCACGCCGAGCTGCTGCGCGCGGGCGGAGGTGACATACGGGTCGTAGGCGACCACGCGCATGTCGAAAGCGGCGAGACGGGCGGCGACGAGCGCGCCGATTCGTCCGAGGCCGATGATGCCGACGGTCTTCTCGAAGAGCTCGGCGCCCGTGAACGAGCTGCGCTTCCACGCACCGGACGAGAGCGACGCGTGCGCCGCGGGGATGCGGCGGGCGAGGCTGAGGATGTGCCCGACGGTCAGCTCTGCGGCCGAGACGATGTTCGAGGTCGGCGCGTTCACGACCATCACACCCGCGGCGGTCGCCGCCTTGATGTCGACGTTGTCGAGTCCGACACCCGCGCGCGCCACGACCTTCAGCCGAGGTGCGTGCGTGAGGGCCTCCTCATCGATGTGCGTCGCCGAGCGGATGAGCACCGCGTCGGTGTCGGCCAGCGCCGCGAACAGGGCGGGGCGATCGGTACCGTCGACGTGGCGGACGTCGAAGTCCGGGCCCAGGGCCTCGATCGTGGCGGGAGAGAGAACTTCGGCGATGAGCACAACGGGCTTCGGCACAGTGGATCCTTCGGGGCAACGCAACAGGGGCCGATGCGCCGCACACCGTCGGGGGCGCGATCGGTTCCACTGTACCCGAGCGAATCCCGCCGCCTCGCCGTGTGACGCCGCACCACGTCGCATTCCCGCTGCTGCGACGAGCGCGGGCCATCGGAGGCGGTGTCAGGGGGCGACGAGTCCGAGACTGAAGGCCAGCAGGCAGAGCCAGAACACCGCGACGAGCCCGAGGCCGGCGAGCAGCGCGAGCGCGAGCTCCCCCACCCGCCGGCGGCGTCCGATCCCGGCCGCGAATGCGAATACCAGAGCCGGGAACACCACCCCGAACACCAGGGTGATCCACCCCGCGGTACTCAGCCCCGTCTGCGCCATCGAGACGAGATGGGCGACCGCGTTCCACACCGCGTAGGCGTAGAACAGCCCCGCGAATCCGAGCACGAGAGCGGCAGGCCAGCGCGGCGCGGCACGTCGCTGCCGCTCGCTGTCGACGGACATCATCCGATCACCCCCACGGTCACGAAGGGCCAGGGCACGAGGAGCACCACTCCCAGCAGCAGCAGCGCGACGCGGATCCATGACGCCTTCGCGCGGGTCAGCACCCACACCGCCAGGAACCACAGCGCCGGCGCGGCGATCGCGAGCACGAACCACGGAAGGAACATGAAGTCCGCCACGAAGAACCGAGCCAGCGGCTGCAGGCGCAACCCGCCCACGACCCACCCGACGGAGTAGAGCAGATAGATCCCCCCGACGACGCCCGTGACGAGCAGCATGGTGGTGCTCAGCGGCGCGGGAGCGGAATCAGCGTCGTCGGCACCTGGCTCCGCATCCGTGCGACCCGGAGCCGCAGCCGGAGCAGCCGCGGCGGTGGATGCTCGCGGCGCTCGGTGCGATGTCGCGTCCGACCGTCGCTCGGCGCCCGGGGCGCTCCGCGGCTCGCTCGCGTCGTCGTCGCCCTCCCAGCTCAGCGCGTCGTCGGCATCCCGTGTCATCCCTCCAGCGTAGGACACCTTCTCCACTATGCTCGGCCCTGAAAACGAGGGGACGACATGAACGAGAGCACCGACGCCGCCGCGGACGACGGCGGCCGACCCCACGACTGGCAGCCGACCGCCTCCGCCCGCGCGACGGCCGTGCGGTTCCGCTGGATCGCCGGCATCCTGTGGTTCCTCGCCATCACCACCGAGGCGGTCGCGATCCTCTGGCTCCTGCGGCAGCGCGAGGTCGTGGGCGCGGATGGGCGGCTCGTGCGCGATCCCGACTCCGGGTTGCTCCAGCAGAGCGATGCGACCACCCGCTTCCCCACCTGGGCGTTCATCACCCTGCTGGTGCTTCTCGTGGCGATCGCCGCCCTCGCGATCACCGGCTCGCTGCTGTGGAAGCGCGCGAACCGCCTCGATCCCGCCCGGCGCTCGGAGACCACACGCTTCTTCGTGCAGAACCAGCTGGGCGCGATCGTCGCGGTCATCGCGTTCCTGCCTCTCATCGTGGTGATCCTGCTCAATAAGGACATGTCGAAGGGGCAGAAGGCGACGGCCGGCATCATCGGAGTCGCCCTCGCCGTGCTCGCCACGGTCGTCGGCATCGATTTCGATCCGCCCTCCGTCGAGCAGTACACGGCTGACCAGTCGACGGTGATCCAGCTGCTCGGCGCCGACGAGGTCGTCTGGGTCGACGGCGGCGAGGTCTATCACGTCTGCGACGAGGTCCCCGCCATCCAGACCGGCAGCGCGATCCGCACCGGGACCACCGCTCAGGCCGTCGAAGCGGGGAAGATCCGACTCACGCTCCAGTTCGCGTCGGAGCTGCGAACCTGCGGCCTCGCCGTCCCCCAGAACGACGAGGAGATCACCGCAGCGCTGCGCGCGATCCAGGCCGGCGACGTCGACACTCCCCTGCCGGCGCCCGTGTGGGCGGATCTGGCCGACGCCCCGATCCGGATCGACGACGCCCCGTTCGACTGATCGTCAGGTCGCGACCGCGTCGCCGCGCAGGGCTTCGACGAGTCTTTCCTCGGCCGCGCCGAGGTGGTGGTGCAGAACCGCCGAAGCCCGATCGGCGTCGCCCGCCGTGATCGCGTCGAGGATCTCGGCGTGCTGGGCGGCGATGACCTCGGCATCGAGCAGCCGTCGCCCCTGCACCTGCGCCATGCACAGCCGCACCTCGTCGAGCACGCTCCGGTACATCCGGCTGGTGCGTTCGCTATGAAGGGCCTCGATCAGTGCGAGATGGAAGCGGAGATCAGGGTCGACCGTGCGCGGGTCGGGTCCCGGCGGGAGGGCCGCGATCTCCGCATTCGCGTCATGAGCCGACGCGGGCGCTTCTCGACGACCGGCGAGCTCCCGCAGCGCCGCACTCTCCAGGCGGATGCGCGTGCGATAGACGTCGCGCACGGTGGCGGGGTCGATGGCGACCACGCGCGCACTCCGATGCGCCGAGCGGACGAGCAACCCCGCGGCGACGAGCTGCTCGATGGCGGCTTTCGCACTGGGACGGGCCACGCCGTACTCCTCGGCGACGAAGGCCTCGGTGACGGCGGAGGCGGGTGCCAGCTCGCCCGTGAGGATGCGGGCGCGCAGGCGCGCCGCGACGGCCTCGACGACACCGATGACGCCGAGCGGAGCATCGGAAGACGAGGACACGGCAGACAGCCTAGCCCGAGGTGCGGCGGTCGGTACACTTGTCTGACAATCCGTCTCGACGCCGAGGAGCACCATGCCGACCACTCTCGCGGAACCGCTCGATCCCGCCCTCCTCGGCGGGGTCTCTGTGCAGTCCCGGTCGATCGATCGCTTCGCCCGCGCTCACGACGCCTCGCACTACCTGCTCGTCCCGGACGCCGTGGTCTCCCCCGTCGACGCGGCGGGCATGGCACGCGTGTTCGACGCCGTGCGTGCGGCGGGCCGCACCCTGACCTTCCGCTCCGGCGGCACCAGTCTCTCGGGCCAGGGCGTCAGCGGCGACATCCTCGTCGACACCCGTTCCGCCTTCCGGAGCATCCGTATCTCCGATGACGGCGCGGCTGTCAGCGTCGGCCCCGGTGCCACGGTGCGTCAGGTCAACACCCGGCTCGCGCGCTACCGTCGCAAGCTCGGACCCGATCCCGCCAGTGAGATCGCCTGCACGATCGGCGGCGTGGTGGCCAACAACTCCAGCGGCATGGCCTGCGGCGTGGTGGAGAACTCGTACCGCACGATCGAGTCGATGGTGCTCGTGCTGCCGAGCGGCACGATCCTCGACACGGGTCTGCCCGACGCCGACTTACGCCTGCATCGCTCCGACCCCGAACTCGCCGCCGGTCTGCTGGCCCTCCGCGAGAGGCTGCTCGCGCGCCCCGAGAACGCCGAGTTCGTCCGTCGGCAGTTCTCGATGAAGAACACGATGGGGTACGGGCTCAACTCCCTCCTCGACTTCGACACCGCCGTGACCATCCTCGAGCACCTGGTGATCGGGTCGGAGGGCACACTGGCGTTCGTCGCCGAGGCGCGCTTCCGCACCGTCGAGGTGCGCCCCGCCATCGCCACCGGCCTGCTGGTCTTCGAGACGCTGTCGGACGCGATGGCCGCGCTCCCCGGGCTCGCGGAGCTGGGCCTCGCGACGATCGAACTGCTCGATGCGGCGTCGCTCCGCGTAGCGCAGGGGCTCACCGATGTGCCGCAGACCATCGCGAGCATCGACGTGCACGGGCACGCGGCCCTGCTCGTCGAGGTGCATGCGGCGGATGACGCGACGCTCGCAGCCGACACGCACGCTGCCCTGGGCCACCTGTCGACACTGCCCCTCGCCGTACCTGCCGCCCTGACGACGGATGCCGCAGAGCGCGCCGCGCTGTGGCACGTGCGCAAAGGGCTCTACACGGCCGTCGCCGGCGCCCGCCCCTCGGGCACGACCGCGTTGCTGGAGGACATCGTCGTGCCGGTGGACAGGCTCCTCGCGACCTGCGAACGGTTGATCGAGCTCTTCGACGCACACGACTACGAGGGGTCGGTCATCTTCGGGCACGCCAAGGACGGGAACGTCCACTTCCTGCTGAACGAGCGTTTCGACGACCCCGAGAGCGTGGCCCGGTACCGACGGTTCACCGACGACCTCGTCGACCTCGTGCTGGGGCAGGGGGGCTCGCTCAAGGCCGAACACGGCACGGGACGCATCATGGCTCCCTTCGTGCGGCGTCAGTACGGCGACGAGTTGACCGACATGATGTGGGAGATCAAGCGCCTGTTCGACCCGGCCGGCATCCTCAACCCCGGCGTCGTCCTCTCCGACGATCCCGACTCCTACCTGCACGACCTCAAGCGCGTGCCCACCGTCGAGGCCGAGGTCGATCGCTGCGTGGAGTGCGGCTACTGCGAGCCGACCTGCCCGAGCAAGGACCTCACCCTGACGCCGCGGCAGCGCATCGTGCTGCGACGCGACATGGCGTGGGCCGAGGAGCAGGGAGACACCGCACTGCTCGCCGAGCTGCGCGCCGACTACGACTACGACGGTGTGCAGACCTGCGCGGTCGACGGCATGTGCGGCGTGGCGTGCCCCGTCGACATCAACACCGGCGACCTCGTCCGCCGCCTTCGTGCCGAGGCGGCGTCGAAGATCGAGGATGCCGCGTGGGACGTCGCTGCACGTGGCTGGGGCGCCGTCACCCGCGTCGGCGGCGCCGCACTGACGATCGCGTCGGCTCTTCCGTCACCGATCGTCACCGGTGCGACGAAGGTCGGACGGGCGATCCTCGGGGCAGACACGGTGCCGCTGTACGACGGCGGCCTTCCGCGTGGAGGATCCGCCCCGCCGCGCCCGCAGGCGCCCGCCGACGCGCGCGCGGTGTTCTTCGGCGCGTGCATCGGAACGATGTTCGGCGCCGAGGGCCACGGCGAGGGTTCACGCGACGCGGTCGCCGCGCTGCTCGACCGCGCCGACATCCCGTTCGTCGTGCCCGAGGAGTCGGGCGGGCTCTGCTGCGGCACGCCCTGGAAGTCGAAGGGCCACCTCTCCGGCTACGACCGGATGACCGAACGCACCCTCGCCGCGCTCTGGACGGCGAGTCGCCACGGCGAGCTCCCCGTGGTGTGCGACGCGGCGTCGTGCACCGAGGGGCTGCACACGATGCTCGCGAAGTCGCTGCGCGAGTATCCGGAGTACGCCGGACTCGTGATCGAGGACGCGACGACGTTCATCGCCCGCGAGGTGCTCCCCCGGCTCACGGTGACGCAGAAGCTGGACAGCGTGGCGGTGCATCCCACCTGCTCGACGACCGCGCTCGGAGCGACCGGTGCATTGACCGAGATCGCCCGCGCGGTGGCGGCCGAGGTCTATGTGCCGGACGGCTGGGGCTGCTGCGCCTTCGCCGGCGACCGCGGGATGCTGCATCCCGAGCTCACGGCCAGCGCCACCGCCGTCGAGGCCGCCGAGGTACGGGCGGCCGACGACGCGCGCGGCGGGTTCGGCGCCTTCGTCTCGGCGAACCGCACGTGCGAGATCGGCATGACCCGCGCCACCGGCCAGCCCTACCGCCATGTGGTCGAGGTGCTCGAGGAGCTCACCCGCGCCTGACACGACAGAGCGGGCCCTCCCCGAAGGAAGGGCCCGCTCTCTCGTTCAGCGATCAGGCGATCAGGCGATCAGCCGATCAGCGCGCGGCGCTGCCGTCGACGTAATCCTCGTCCTGCTGCTTCCACGCGAAGAGCGCACGCAGCTCCTTGCCGGTCGCCTCGATGGGGTGCTGCTCCTCCTTGGCGCGCAGCGCGAGGAACTCCTCGCCGCCGTTGTCCTGGTCGTCGATGAACCGCTTCGCGAACGCACCCGACTGGATGTCGGCGAGCACACCCTTCATGCTCTCCTTGACGCGCTCGTCGACGACGCGGGGTCCCGACACGTAGTCGCCGAACTCGGCGGTGTCGGAGATCGACCAGCGCTGCTTGGCGATGCCACCCTCCCACATGAGGTCGACGATGAGCTTCAGCTCGTGCAGCACCTCGAAGTACGCGATCTGCGGCTGGTAGCCCGCTTCGACGAGGGTCTCGAAGCCGGCCTGCACGAGGTGGCTCATGCCACCGCAGAGCACGGCCTGCTCGCCGAACAGGTCGGTCTCGGTCTCTTCGGTGAAGGTCGTCTTGATGACGCCGGCGCGGGTGCCGCCGATCGCCTTCGCGTACGACAGTGCGACGTCCCACGCGTGGCCGGACGCGTCGCGCTCGACGGCGATGATGTCGGGGATGCCGCGCCCGGCGACGAACTCGCGACGCACCGTGTGGCCGGGGGCCTTCGGGGCGACCAGGATCACGTCGACACCCTCGGGGGCGTCGATGTAGCCGAAGCGGATGTTGAAGCCGTGCGCGAAGGCGAGGGTCTTGCCCGGAGCCAGGTTCGGCGCGATCGACTCGCTGTAGATCGTGCGCTGGTGCTGGTCCGGCGCGAGGATCATGATGAGGTCGGCCCACTCGGTGGCCTCGGCGACGGTCTTCACCGGGAAGCCGGCCTCCTCCGCCTTGGCTGCGGACTTGGAGCCCTCCTTGAGGGCGATCGCGACCTCGACACCCGAGTCGCGCAGGTTCTGCGCGTGGGCGTGGCCCTGCGAGCCGTAGCCCACGATGGCGACCTTCTTGCCCTGGATGAGCGACAGGTCGGCGTCGGCGTCGTGGAAGATCTCAGTGCTCACTGTGTGTTTCTCCTTGTTCGTGGCGGTTCGTCTCGCTCCGCGCCGGACAGCGGCGGAGCGGTGGATGGGGTGGTCTGGGTCAGCCGCGCAGCACGCGTTCGGTGATGCTCTTGCCTCCGCGGCCGATGGCGAGGAGACCCGACTGCGCGATCTCCTTGATGCCGAAGGGCTCGAGCGCACGGAGCATGGCGTCGACCTTGCCCTTGTCGCCCGTGACCTCGATCACGAGCGCGTCGGCCGCATAGTCGACCACGGCGGCGCGGAAGAGGTTGACGACCTCGATCACGTTCGAGCGGGTGGTGTTGTCGGTGCGCACCTTGACGAGCATGTGTTCACGCTGCACCGACGTGGCGAAGTCGAGCTCGACGATCTTGATCACGTTGATGAGCTTGTTCAGCTGCTTGGTGACCTGCTCGAGCGGCAGCTCGTCGACGTCGACGACCACGGTGATGCGCGAGATGCCGGGCACCTCGGTGACACCGACGGCGAGGGAGTGGATGTTGAATCCGCGGCGGGCGAAGAGGCCCGCCACGCGGGTCAGCAGACCGGGGGTGTCCTCCACCAGGAGGCTCAGCACGTGGGTCGACATGGTCAGTCCTCCTCGTCGAATGCGGGTGCGTGGTCGCGGGCGTACTGGACGTAGCTGTTGCTGACGCCCTGCGGCACCATCGGCCACACCATGGAGTCGGCGCTGACGACGAAATCGATCACGACCGGGCGGTCGTTGGTGTCGAGGGCCAACTGGATGGCCGCATCGACCTCCTCCTCCTTCTCGACCCGGATGGCGAGGCATCCGTAGGCCTCCGCGAGCTTCACGAAGTCGGGGATGCGGATCGTGCCGTGTCCCGTGTTCAGGTCGGTGTTGGAGTGGCGCCCGTCGTAGAACAGGGTCTGCCACTGACGCACCATCCCGAGGGAGGAGTTGTTGATGATCGCGACCTTGATCGGGATGTTGTTGATCGCGCAGGTCGCGAGCTCCTGGTTGGTCATCTGGAAGCATCCGTCGCCGTCGATGGCCCAGACCGCGCGGTCCGGCTCGGCGACCTTGGCCCCCATGGCGGCGGGCACCGAGTAGCCCATCGTGCCCGCTCCCCCGGAGTTGAGCCAGGCGTTCGGCCGCTCGTACTTGATGAACTGCGCCGCCCACATCTGGTGCTGGCCGACGCCCGAGGCGAAGATGCCCTCCGGGCCGGTGAGCTCGCCGATGCGCTGGATGACGTACTGCGGAGCGAGCAAACCGTCGGTGGTCGGCGCGTAGCCGAGCGGGAACTCGGTACGAAGACCGTCGAGGTACGACCACCACTCGGAGATGTCGGGCTTCGCCCCTCCGGTCACTCCGCGGAAGGCCGCGTGCAGGTCGGTGAGCACATCGCGCACGTCGCCCACGATCGGCACGTCGGCCATGCGGATCTTCGAGATCTCGGCCGGATCGATGTCGACGTGGACGACCTTCGCGTTCGGTGCGAACAGCGCGGCCTTGCCGGTGACGCGGTCATCGAACCGGGCACCGAGCGAGACGAGGAGGTCGGCCTCCTGCAGCGCCAGCACCGCCGGGACCGTACCGTGCATGCCCGGCATGCCCAGGTGCTGCGCGTGCGAGTCGGGGAACGCGCCGCGTGCCATGAGTGTGGTCACGACCGGGGCGCCGGTGGCCTCGGCGAGTTCGAGCAGCTCGGCCGCCGCTCGCCCGCGCACGACACCGCCGCCGACGTACAGCACGGGCTTCTTCGCCTCGGCGAGCAGTGCCGCCGCGGCCTGGATCTGCTTGCCGTGGGCCTTCGTCACCGGACGGTAGCCGGGCAGATCGACCTTCGGCGGCCACACGAACGGGGCGACGGCCTGCTGCGCATCCTTGGTGATGTCGACGAGTACGGGGCCGGGGCGTCCGGTCGAGGCGACCTCGTAGGCGGCGGCGATCGCGCCCGGGATGTCCGCCGCGTCCTTCACCAGGAACGAGTGCTTCGTGATGGGCATCGTGATACCGACGATGTCGGCCTCCTGGAAGGCGTCGGTTCCCATGAGGGTCGAGAACACCTGTCCGGTGATCGCGAGCAGCGGGACCGAGTCCATGTAGGCGTCGGCGATCGCGGTGACGAGGTTCGTGGCACCCGGCCCGGAGGTCGCGATGCAGACCCCGACCTTGCCCGACGCGGAGGCGTAGCCCTCGGCCGCGTGTCCTGCGCCCTGCTCGTGGCGGACGAGGATGTGGCGCAGCTGCGACGCGTCCATGAGCGGGTCGTAGACGGGCAGGATCGCGCCGCCGGGGAGCCCGAAGACGTCGGTGATGCCGAGAAGCTCGAGCGAGCGGACGACGGCCTCGGCACCGGTGATCTCCGGAGCGCTGGAGGAACGGGCGGGCGGCCGCGGCACGGCCGGGGCGGAGTCAGCAGTCATGACTCTCCTTCTGGTGATCTGTGGGTGTCGGATGCCGGCGGCGACACGGGCCGAGCCGATCGAGTCGGTGTCAGCCGGTCGTCGCGCCTTCGGCGGCGGACCGCACGAGACGGGAGTACTTGGCAAGAACGCCACGGGTATAGCGCGGGGGAAGCGGCTCCCAGCCGGAACGGCGGGAGGCGAGCTCCGCCTCGTCGACGAGTAGGTCGAGAGAGCGAGCTGCGATATCGACCCGTATCAGATCACCATCGCGCACGAAGGCGATGGGACCAGCGTCCACCGCTTCGGGTGCTATGTGGCCGATGCACAGGCCGGTTGTGCCGCCTGAGAATCGTCCGTCCGTCAAGAGTAGTACATCTTTTCCGAGCCCCGCGCCCTTGATGGCCGCGGTGATGGCGAGCATCTCGCGCATGCCGGGGCCGCCCTTGGGGCCCTCGTACCGGATGACGATGACATCGCCCGCCTGGATCTCGCCGTTCGCGAGGGCATCCATCGCCCCGCGCTCGCGCTCGAACACCCTCGCCGGGCCCTCGAAGACGTCGGCATCGAAGCCGGCCGACTTCACGACCGCACCCTCGGGCGCGAGTGAGCCGTGCAGGATCGTGATGCCGCCAGAGGCGTGGATCGGGTTCGAGAAGGTGTGGATCACGTCGCCGTCGACCGGGTCGGGGTCGAGGTCGCGGAGGTTCTCGGCGACCGTCTTGCCTGTGACGGTGAGAGCATCGCCGTGGAGGAGCCCCTCGTCGAGCATGGCCTTCATGATCACGGGGATGCCGCCATGGCGGTCGACGTCGTTCATGACGTACTTGCCGAACGGCTTCATGTCGGCCACGTGCGGTGTCTTGCTGCCGATGCGATTGAAGTCGTGCAGGTCGAGGTCGATCTGCGCCTCTCGGGCGATCGCGAGCAGGTGCAGCACGACGTTGGTCGACCCGCCGAGCGCCATGGCCAGGGCGATCGCGTTCTCGAACGATTCCTTGGTGAGGATGTCCTTCGTGGTGATGCCCTGACGGAGCAGCTCGACGACGGCCTCCCCCGATCGGTGGGCGAAGTAGTCGCGGCGGCGGTCGGCCGAGGGCGGTGCCGCAGACCCCGGAAGGCTGAGGCCGAGCGCCTCGGCGACCGAGGCCATGGTGTTCGCGGTGTACATGCCGCCGCAGGCACCCTCCCCGGGGGCGAATGCGCACTCGATGCGCTTGAGGTCCTCCTCGCTCATCCGACCGGCGCGGCAGGCGCCGACGCCCTCGAACGAGTCGATGATCGTGATGTCCTTCTCGGTGCCGTCGGAGAGCTTGACCCATCCGGGCGCGATCGAGCCGGCATAGAGGAAGACGCTCGACAGCCCGAGGCGGGCGCTGGCCATCAGCATGCCGGGGATGGACTTGTCGCACCCGGCCAGCAGCACCGTGCCGTCGAGTCGCTCGGCCATGATGACGGTCTCGACGGAGTCCGCGATGACCTCGCGCGAGACGAGCGAGAAGTGCATGCCCTCGTGTCCCATCGAGATGCCGTCGGAGACCGAGATGGTGCCGAACTGCAGCGGGTACCCGCCACCCGAGTGCACGCCCTCCTTCGCCCCCTGTGCGAGCCGGTCGAGGCTCAGGTTGCAGGGCGTGATCTCGTTCCAGCTCGAGGCGATGCCGACCTGCGGCTTCTCCCAATCCGCGTCGCCCATCCCGACGGCGCGCAGCATGCCGCGGGAGGTGGTCGCCTCGATGCCGTCGGTGACGACACGACTGCGGGGCTTGATGTCGATGGCCGCACCGGCGGCAGGATCGTGCGAGGACATGCAGGAAGTCTATTCCGGACGCGCGGCCCGTTCGTCCGCGATCGCGGCGAGCAGCGACGCCACGTCGGCCGGGCCGTCGACCCGCAGAGCGGCGGCGCTCTCCCCCGGGCCCACACGCACGCCCAGGTCGCCCGGCTGCAGCACGCGCAGGGCGTCCTCGTCGGTCACGTCGTCGCCCGCGAACACGATGCCGGTGGCGCGGAAGCGCTCGCGCAGCACGCCGATCGCCGCGTCCTTCCCCTCGTTGCGCGAGGAGAACTCGAGCACGCGGTGGCCGGAACGACGGCGCCAGTGCGGGAAACGCTCCGCCACCAGGGCGTCGACCTCGGCGAACACGGCCTCCTCGGTCGCACGGTCGGCGCGCCGCGTGTGCACGCCCATGCCGAACGCCTTGGGCTCGAACTCCGCACCTTCGTACCGATCGATGATCGGCCGCGCGGCGGCCCAGAGCTCCTCGCGCGCCGCTGTGTCGTCCGTGCCGTCGGCGGGAGCGATCTCGCCCTCTCCGGGGAACCAGTACTGCGCCCCGTGCGACCCCGAGAGCGAGACGGGCGAATCGTCGGAGTGCTCGGTGATGATGCGGAGGTCGTGCATGCTGCGCCCCGACACGAAGGCGACGAACGTGTCGGGCAGCGCGGACAACCGAGCGATCTGTGCGACCGTCTCGGGCAGGGCCCGGGCCGCCATCGGGTCCGGCACGAGCGGCGAGGCCACGCCGTCGAAGTCGAGCGCGATGACGAGGCGCTCGGTGCGGGCGATCGCGGTGATCTCGTCGGCGGGCGTTCCGGGAATCCAGGGGCGCGTCATGTCAGTCTCCAGGAGGGGTTCGGCGGACTCGGAGGAGGGTCGGGGAGGTCAGCGGCGGCGCGCGTCGGCGAGCGCTGCGAGGAACGACGACGACCAGGCGTTGACGTCGTTCTCGAGCACACGGCGTCGCAGTGCGCGCATCCGCTTGCTCTGCTCGGCGGGGGTCATCTCGATCGCCTGCATGATCGCATCCTTGAGGCCGTCGATGTCGTGCGGGTTCACGCGCACCGCCTGGCGCAGCTCGTCGGCGGCACCGGTGAACTCGCTGAGCACGAGCACCCCGCGGTCGTCGGCCCGGGTGGCGACGTACTCCTTGGCTACGAGGTTCATGCCGTCGCGCAGCGCCGTGACGAGCATCACGTCCGCCGCGAGGTAGAGGGCCACCATCTCCTCGCGCGGGAATCCCTGGTGCAGATAGCGGATCGCGCTGTGCCCGACCGTGTCATGGTCGCCGTTGATGCGGGCGACCAGCAACTCGATCTCGTCGCGCAGGTGCACGTAGGCGTCGACGCGCTCACGACTGGGGCTCGCGACCTGGATGAGGGTCACGTCCTCGACGTCGAGGCGTCCGTCCTCGATGAGCTCGCCGTACGCCTTGATGCGGTGGCGGATGCCCTTGGTGTAGTCGAGCCGGTCGACGCCGAGCAGGATGCATCGCGGATTGCCGAGGCTCGCGCGGATCTCGGCGGCGCGGGCCTGCACGTCCTCGCGGGCGGCGAGGGCGAGATACGGCTCGGTGTCGATCGAGATGGGGAAGGCACGGGCGACAGCGGTGCGCATCTGCCCGTCCGGCCCGGGCACGGCGATGCCGGGACCCTTGACTTCGTAGCGCAGGCGGCGGCGCACGGCGGTGAGGAAGTAGGTCGCATCCTGCGCACGCTGGAAGCCGATGACGTCGGCGCCGAGCAGGCCCTGCAGCACCTGATCGCGCCACGGCAGCTGGGCGTAGAGGCCGTGGGCGGGGAACGGGATGTGGTGGAAGTATCCGATGGTGACGTCTGGGCGCAGCTCGCGCACCATCTGCGGGACGAGCTGGAGCTGGTAGTCGTGCACCCATACGGTGCCGTCGGGCGCGACGGCGTCGGCAGCTGCCTGGGCGAATCTCCGGTTGACGCGGACGTACGCCTCCCACCACTCGCGGTGGAACTGGGGAGGGGCGATCACGTCGTGGTACAGCGGCCAGATCGTGTCGTTGGCGAACCCCTCGTAGTAGTCCTCGACCTCGGAGAGGCTCAGGGTGATGGGGATGAGGTCGATGCCGTCGGCCTCGAACGGCTCCAGCTCGAGGTCGGCCTGCCCCGCCCAGCCCACCCAGGCGCCGTTCGCCGACCGCATCATCGGCTCCAGCGCGGCCACCAGACCGCCCGGCGACGTGCGCCAGGTCTCCTCCCCGTCCGGCCCGACCACCCGGTCGACCGGGAGACGGTTGGCGACGACGACGAACTCTGCAACAGCCACGACGGCTCCTCACACCTGGGGTGTTCCCAGGCTATCGAGGTTCGAGCCCGGTGCGCGCCCGAGCGGCGTCCCGCCGACTCCCGCTCAGGCGACGGCGATGACGTCGCGCGCAACGGTGCGCGAGACGAACCAGTTGGCGACGGCCGCGGCGAAGGCGACCGACGCCGCGATGACGGGCAGCGCGAGCGCGGCATCCGTTCCGACGTTCTCGGCGATCTCCCCCGCGACGGCGGCGCCGATCGACTGGCCGACCACGATGCCGGAGCCCAGCATCGTCATGACCGTCGCGGAACGACCGAGCGGGCTGCGCTCCGCCCCGAAGCTGTACTGCGTCACGAGGGTCGGGCCGATGCCCACTCCCATCACCGCGAGCGCGACCATCATCATCGCCGGGGAGTCGACGACCCCCAGCAGAAGCGTGCCGGCGAGCAGGATGCTTGCGAAGACGATCCACCGCGCCCGCAGCGAGAACCGGGGCGGCAGCCACGCCACGCCGAGCGCGAGGATCGCCGAGCCGACACCCATGACACCGTACAGCAGCCCCGCCTGCTCGGACGCGCCGCGGTCGGCCATGAAGGAGGTCAAGGAGGTGAGCATCGTGCCGAAGAACATCCCGACGCCGAGGATGCCGACGACGACGATGAGCAGACGCGGGCGGAAGAGCTCGGCGACCGACGACGGTGCAGAGCCGTCGGCTCCGCGAACGGCGGCGACATGACGGCCGCTGGGATGCAGCGCGAACGCACCGACGAACACGACGGTGAGGGCGGCGGCGCCGATCAGCGGCGCCCACGGGGCGATGACGGACGCGAGGATGCCGACGAGGAACGGCCCGAAGACGAACACCGTCTCGTCGGCGGCGGACTCGTAGGCCATGGTGCCCGAGACCGTCCGCGCCTGGCGCGGCGCCGGCATCCGCTCGGAGATGATCGTCACGAGGCGGGCGCGCGACAGTGGCGCGACCTGTGGAGCGGTGGCGCCGATGCCCACCGCCGCGACGAGAACGAGGGCGTCGGCCGCCTCGCCGTAGACGACGAGGGTGAACAGCGCCATCATCGCGCCGTTGGCCACCGCGAGCACGACGAGCACGCGCCGCTGGCCGAAACGATCGGCCGCCGCACCGAGGAGCGGGCCGAAGCAGGCGGTGCCCAGTCCGACGGCGGCGGAGGTGAGACCGCCGAGGGAGAGCGAGCCGCGGGCCGACACGACGACCGTCAGGACGCCGACGACCATCATGGCGAAGGGCAGTCGCGCGATGAACGCGATGAGGAAGTAGGGAAGGCCGGCGAGCCGGAGAAGGCTCGGCTCGGCAGAGGTGTGTGTCTGGGTCATGGCTCTCGCGCGCCCCGCGGACGCGGTGGTCGGGTGCCGCCGCTGTCCGCCGGATTGCCGACGGCCGGTAGATACACGGTTCTGCCGCGGCGTACCGCGACCCGTCCAGAATAGCGAACGCCGCTGCACGGCGGCTGCATGCACGCCGGCGCCCGGTGGTGTCAATCCCCCGCGTCCGTCGCCCGAGGCCCGGTACGGTGGGGCCATGCGCTATCTGTTCAGCACGGGCCTGTTCGGAGCGATCACCACAGGTGTCTCGCTCCTCCGCGGCAGCCGCGAGACGCCGTTCACCTGGCGAGCCGGCCTCGCCTGGGTGAGCTGGGCGATCACGTTCGCCCTCGCTCTCGGGGCCGTCAGAGACACCCGCCGCTTCGACCGCGGCATGGAGGTCGCCCTCGACTCGCCTCTCGCTCCGGCCCAGGCCAAGCGCGCGCACCGCGACGAGAAGCAGGCGACGAAGGCAGCCGCGCAGAAGCAGAAGCGCCGTCGCGACTGAATCGCGTCCGGGCCTCCTCGATCTCGGAGGCCCGGAGCGACCGCGTCACAGGCTGAGGATGAGCGCCTCGCCCTGACCGCCACCGCCGCACAGCCCGACCGCTGCGGTGCCGCCGCCACGGCGCGCGAGTTCGTGAGCCGCGTGGACGACGAGCCGTGCGCCCGACGCACCGATCGGATGCCCGATCGCGATGCCACCGCCGTGGATGTTGACGATCCCGTCGTCGAGTCCCAGCTCCTGCTGGGAGCGTGCGACGACCGCACCGAACGCCTCGTTGATCTCGACGAGGTCGAGATCGGCCGGAGCGATCCCCTGCTTCTCGCACGCACGCTCGATCGCCCGGGCGGGCTGCGCCTGCAGGGAGTTGTCGGGTCCGGCGGTCTGCCCGCTCGCCCCGACCGTCACGAGCGGCGTCCACCCCTTCGCGGCGGCGACACCCCGGGTCGTCACGACGACGGCGGCGGCGCCGTCGGAGATCTGCGACGAGTTACCGGCGGTGATCGATCCGCCGTCCGCGAAGGCCGCCCGCAATCCGGCGAGCGTCTCGATCGTCGTCTCCGGCCGCACGCCCTCGTCGGCCGTGACCTGCACCGGCTCCCCCCGTCGCTGCGGCACGGACACCGCGACGATCTCGTCGTCGAACGTCCCGGCGGCCTGAGCGGCGGCGGCGCGCTGGTGAGATCGGGCGGCGACGGCATCCTGCGCCTCGCGGGTGAGTTCGTACCGGGCGTTGTGACGCTCGGTCGAAGCCCCCATGCTCTCCCGGTCGTAGGCATCGGTGAGCCCGTCGTAGGCCATGTGGTCGAGCACCTCGACCGAGCCGTACGTCCAGCCGTCACGCGAGCCCATGAGCAGGTGCGGCGCGCGGGTCATCGACTCCATGCCGCCGGCGACGACCACCGCTGCATCGCCCGTGCGGATCATCCGCGCGGCATCGATCACCGCGGTGAGGCCCGAGAGGCACACTTTGTTCACGGAGTGCGCGGGTACGTCCCAGCCGATACCGGCCGCGATGGCCGCCTGACGGGCGGCGTTCTGCCCGGAACCGGCAGCGAGCACCTGCCCCAGGATGACCGCGTCGACCTCGCCCGCGTCCACGCCTCCGCGCTCCAGTGCTCCGCGGATCGCGAACCCGCCGAGCTGTGGTGCGGTGAAGGCGGCGAGCTGCCCCTTGAGTCGCCCCTGCGGCGTCCGCGCGGCCGCGACGATGACGATGTCGTCGTCGTTCATGTCATGCATCCTCTCGTTCCAGGTGCGCCGCGACGGTGAGCGGCGGTTCGGTGGCGGCGATGACCTGCGCCACGGTGACGCCCGGCGCCGTCTCGACCAGCACGAGCCCGTCGTGCGTCACGTCGATCACTGCCAGGTCGGTGATGATGCGGTCGACGACTCCGCGTCCGGTGAGCGGAAGCGAGCAGTCGTCGACGATCTTCGCCGATCCGTCCTTCGCGACGTGCTCCATGAGAACGATCACGCGTGCGGCCCCGTGCACGAGGTCCATCGCACCGCCGGGGCCCTTGACCATCTTGCCAGGGATCATCCAGTTCGCGAGGTCGCCGCGCGCCGAGACCTGCATGGCCCCGAGGATCGCGGCGTCGATCTTCCCCCCGCGGATCATGCCGAAGCTCGTCGCCGAATCGAAGAACGCGGCCCCGGGGAGGACGGTGACCGTCTCTTTGCCCGCGTTGATGAGGTCCGCATCGACGGCGTCCTCGGTCGGGTAGGGTCCGACGCCGAGGATGCCGTTCTCCGACTGCAGCACCACGGTGACGTCTCGCGGCACGAAGTTGGGAACGAGCGTGGGCAGGCCGATACCGAGGTTGACGTACGAACCGTCGGTGAGCTCGGCGGCGGCCCTGGCCGCCATCTGATCGCGGGTGAGCGCCATGTCAGGCTCCTTCCGCGGCGACCGTGCGCCGCTCGATGCGCTTGGGGATGTCGGTGCCGACCTCGACGATGCGGTGCACGAAGACGCCGGGCAGGTGAATGCTGTCGGGGTCGAGTGCGCCCGGCTCCACGAGGCGCTCGACCTGCGCGATGCAGATGCGGCCGGCCATCGCGGCGAGGGGGTTGAAGTTGCGGGCGGCTTTCGTGAAGACGAGGTTGCCGTGGCGGTCGCCCACTGCGGCGTGCACGAGGGAGAAATCGGTGGTGACGGCCTCTTCCAGCACGTAGTCCGCCCCGTCGAAGGTGCGCACGTCCTTCGCGGGCGAGGCGACGGCGACCGATCCGTCGGGCGCGTACCGCTGCGGCAGCCCTCCCTCGGCGACCTGGGTGCCGACGCCGGTCTGGGTGTAGAAGGCGGCGATGCCGGATCCGCCGGCGCGCAGTTTCTCGGCCAGGGTTCCCTGCGGGGTCAGCTCGAGTTCGAGTTCGCCCGTGAGGAACTGCCTCTCGAACTCCTTGTTCTCGCCGACGTACGACGAGGTCATCTTGCGGATGCGGCGGGCTGCGAGCAGGACGCCCAGACCCCAGTCGTCGACGCCGCAGTTGTTGCTCACGACGCGGAGGTCGGTCGTCCCCTGCGCGAGGAGCGCCTCGATGAGGGCGATGGGGTTGCCGGAGAGTCCGAACCCGCCGACGGCGAGGGATGCCCCGTCGGGGATGTCGGCCACGGCCTCGGCGGCCGATGGCCACTGCTTGTCGATCACGCGTACTCCTTCGAACGGGCGTCCTTCCAGCTTGGGGTGCCGCAGACCCTCACCGCGCGGTGAGTCTTGCGATGTGGACATCGCGACGAGTAGCGTCCACGATGTGGAACACACGACGACCACGGTGCCCGGAGCGCAGGCGATCGCGCGTGCCGCCCGCCTCCTGCGCCTGGTGTCGAGCAGCGGATCGGACGGGGCGTCGCTGCAGGATCTCTCGCGACGAGCCGATCTCACCCGGTCGACGACCCACCGCCTCCTCAGCGCCCTGCGGGCGGAAGGCCTGGTCGACCGCGACGAGGCGACGGCCCGGTGGATGCCCGGCCCCGAGCTGTTCGTGCTGGGCAACGCCGCCGCCGCGCGGTACGACGTGACGGCGATCGCGCGCGACGTCGTGCGCTCCCTGGCCGTCAAGACCGAGGAGAGCGCGTTCTTCTCGGTGCGGCGAGCCGACGAGACGGTGTGCCTGCTCCGCGAGGAGGGGTCGTTCCCCATTCGCTCGTTCGTGCTCAGCGAGGGTGTGCGCTTTCCGCTCGGCGTCGCGAGCGCGGGACTCGCCATCCTCGCGTTCCTCCCCGACCACGATGTGGATGCCTATCTCTCCCGGCATCCGGACCTCGCCGCGACCTGGGGTCGCACGCACGCCGCCTCGCCGTTGCGCCGGCGACTCGACGAGACCAAGGAAAAGGGGTTCGCCGTCAACCCGGGCCTCATCGTCGAGGGCAGTTGGGGGCTGGGCGCCGCGGTGTTCGATCGCCACGGGCGCCCCGAGTGGGCGTTGAGTCTCACGGGCGTCGGGTTCCGTTTCGGACCCGACCGTCTTCCGCAGCTCGGGCGTACTCTCCTCGCTCATGCCCACGAACTGACGGCGCGCATCGCGGGGTCGCGTCACTGATCGACCGCCGTCCGCCCATTGCATACCAACAGGTATATACTCGATGGTATGCAACGAGCTGACGTCATCCCCTCGATCGTGCTCTCGGGCTACGCGCTCGGGCGGATCGCTGCCCAGGACGCGGGAAACGAGGCGCCCGCCGCGCAGTGGCGCGTGCTCTCGCTGCTCGACCGTCAGGGCGCCGCGCGCGTGGGCGAGCTCGCCCAGGCGGCGCGCACCACGCAGCCCGGCATGACCCGACTGCTCGGAGCGTTGGAGCGCGACGGACTCGTGCGGCGCTCCCCCGACCCCTCCGATTCGCGGGCGGTCGTCGTCGGGGTCACGACGGCGGGCACGGATGCACTCCGCACCTGGCGAGACGAGTTCCGCGACACGCTCGCCCCACGGTTCGCCTCCCTCAGCGACGACGACTGGCGCACGCTGACCCGCGCCGCCGAGATCCTCGCCGCTCACACCGACCAGAACGACCGAAAGGATGCATCGCAGTGAACACGACCGCCACCCCCTCCCCTTGGAAGCAACCGGCGCAGGTCTGGGCGGTCGCCTTCGCCAGCGTCGTCGCCTTCATGGGCATCGGCCTGGTCGACCCGATCCTCCCCGCGATCGCCGAGTCGCTCGAAGCGTCACCGGTCGAGACCGAGCTGCTGTTCACCAGCTACCTCCTGGTCACCGGACTCGCCATGCTCGTGACGAGCTGGATCTCGAGCCGCATCGGCGCGAAGGCCACACTGCTCGTCGGCCTGGGCCTGATCGTGGCGTTCTCCCTGCTCTGCGCCCTGAGCGGCAGCGTCGACGCGGTCATCGGCTTCCGGGCCGGATGGGGCCTCGGCAACGCGCTGTTCATCTCGACGGCCCTCGCCACCATCGTCGGCGCGGCCTCCGGCGGCAGCGGTGCGGCGATCGTGCTCTACGAGGCCGCCCTGGGACTGGGCATCGCCATCGGCCCTCTGCTCGGCGGGCTCCTGGGCGAGGTCAGTTGGCGCGGCCCGTTCTTCGGCGTCGTGGGCCTCATGGCGATCGCCTTCATCGCGGTGAGCATCCTGCTGCGCGGCGGGGACGAGAAGCGCACGCCCGTCCGCTTCTCAGCGCCGTTCACGGCTCTCCGCCGGCCCGCCCTCGCCGTCCTCGCGATCGCAGCACTGTTCTACAACATCGGATTCTTCGTGCTTCTCGCCTTCTCACCGTTCCCGCTCGGCTTCGGCGCGATGGGCATCGGGTTCACGTTCTTCGGGTGGGGTCTGGCTCTGGCGGTCACGAGCGTCTGGGTCGCGCCGTTCCTGATGCGACGGATGCCGCGCACGCGCATCCTGCTCACCGTGCTGCCGCTGCTCGCCGTCGACCTCGTCGCCGCCGGACTGCTCGCCGGCTCCCCTGCCGGCCTCGTCGTGTGCATCGTCGTCGGCGGCCTGCTGCTCGGCGTCATGAACACCGTGCTGACCGAGGCGGTGATGGAGGCGACCGACCTCCCGCGCTCCGTGGCGTCGTCGTCGTATTCGGCCGTGCGATTCCTGGGAGGCGCGATGGCTCCGCCTCTGGCCGCGCTGCTGTGGCACGCGTTCAACGCGACGGTGCCGTATCTCTTCGCGGCGGCATCCGTCCTCCTCGCCGCACTGACGATCTTCCTCGGCCGTCGTGCACTCGCGCACATTGACGACCACGCCGACGCGTCGCCCACCGAGGACGCACAGGCGATCCTGGTCGGAGACGCCGCCTGACCCGATCGCGGGAGCGTCGCCGCCTCCGGCAGGCGCGACACTCCCGCGATCCGCGCTCGATTTCGCCCGGCGCCCATCCCCTGGTAATGTAATTCCTCGGTCGGGGTTCTCCCGGGCCACGCACCTCTAGCTCAATCGGCAGAGCAACTGACTCTTAATCAGTGGGTTCAGGGTTCAAGTCCCTGGGGGTGCACGGATCAGCCTCGAAGTCTCTCGCCGGACTTCGGGGCTTTTTCGCATCCCGAGCCCATGCGTCTCACGCGTTCACATCGAGGGGTCTCACGGGAGCGCCGACTACGCTGTTCGGGTGACCGCGCTCCCCCACACGCCTCCGTTCGCCGACGACCTCGCGCTCGCGCTGCGCCTCGCGGATGCGGCCGACACGCAGTCGCTCCCGCGATTCGACGCCGCCGACCTCGAGGTCTCGACGAAGGCCGACCGCTCCCACGTCACCGACGCCGATCTGGCCACCGAGCGTGCCATCCGTGCCGTGCTGCAGCGAGAGCGTCCAGACGACGGCGTCTTCGGCGAGGAGTACGGCGCCGAAGGCGACAGCCGCCGCCAGTGGATCGTCGACCCCATCGACGGCACCGCGAACTTCCTGCGCGGCGTGCCGCTGTGGGGCACGATGATCTCCCTCGCCGTCGACGGGGTGCCGCAGGTCGGCGTCGTGAGCATGCCCGCTCTCGGGCGCCGCTGGTGGGCGTCTCCGGGTGACGGGGCGTGGACCGGCACCGCCGATGACCCGAAACGCCTGCAGGTATCCGCCGTCGACACGCTCGACGACGCGAGCGTCAGCTTCCAGAGCATCGGGCAGTGGCGGGACGCCGGCCGTCTCGACCAGCTGCTGCAGCTCACGGACCGCGTATGGCGGGACCGCGCGTACGGAGACGTGTTCTCGTACATGCTGCTCGCCGAGGGACGCCTCGACATGGTCGCCGAGTTCGACGTGAAGGAGTACGACATCGCGGCCGCCGTCGCCATCGTGCGCGAGGCCGGGGGTCGCATGACCTCGTTCGACGGCGATGAGACGATCTCGGCCCGCTCGACGCTCGCCACCAATGGCGTCCTGCACGACGCGTTCCTCACCCTGCTGCACGCCTGACGAACCGGAAACCACGATGATCCCCCGCCTCCCCTCCGCCACGATCGGCTTCTTGCTGGTGGCCGCCGCACTCGTCGGATGCTCGTCCTCCCCGGCGCCCGAGAAGACCTCTCAGCCGAGCGATGCGGCCTCATCCCCCGCGCCGACCGCCGGCCCCGCCACGACCCCCGAGCCCGAGCGCACACCGGGTGCGCTGAGCTGCGAGTCGATGATCTCGCCCGGCACCGTCGACGCCCTCACGGCGCAGGGGTGGACCGCCGAGACGAAGGAGTTCGTGATCGGCGACGTGGCCATCGGCGAGGATGAGGGTCTGCTGTGCTTCTGGGCGGACTACTCGATCGCCTCGGATCACGGCCAGTTCTACGGTTGGGCCGCGATCAGCCCGACGGACGCGGCGAGCGCGCAGAATTCCCTGATCGCGAGCGGATGGCGGCGCGAGGACGTCGGCGGGGAGGTCGCCATCACCGAGGATCCGGCGTACGCCATGACCACCGACGAGGAGGGCTACGGCATGACCTATCTCTTCGGCGACGGATGGGTGAAGTTCGCCGACACGAAGCAGGGTCTGGTTCTCATCGAGTGGATGCCCTGACCTCGATCAAGCCTGCGGCGAGCGCGCGGGCGCGAAGCAGCCGGTCGGTGTCTCCGTCGACCGCCTGCTGAGCGACTGCTCCCTCAGCGAGCAGGAACAGGTGGTCGGCAAGCGACGCCGCGCCTTCGGGCGAGTCCTCGCTCACCAGTTCCTCGATCCGCTGCCGCACGCGGCGCTTGTGCGTGCGGATCACCGGCAGGGCGGGGTGGCCATCCGGCAGCTCGGCCGCGGCGTTGAGGAAGGCGCATCCGCGTCCCGAGCTGTCGGCGTCCTCCCGGTAGGCATCGAACACGGTCAGGGCCCGCGGTGACGGCGCCGTCGCGAGGCGTTGCTCCCATCGCGCCCACCACGAGGCGTCCCGTCGCTCGAGGTAGGCGGTGACGACTGCCTCCTTCGAGCCGAAGCGGTCGTACAGCGTGCGTTTGGTCACGCCGGACGCGGCGGCGATGGCGTCGACGCCGACGGCCTGGATGCCGCGCTCGTAGAACAGATGCGAGGCGGCGTCGAGAATGCGCCGCGCTCCCGGCGTCAGGGCCGTGGCTCGCTCGGTCATGGATTTCTCTCCCAACTTCACCGATCAGTGTACCTGCCGCCTATACTTCACTGATCGGTGAAGTAAGAAAGGCGGCCATGACAGACACTTCCGCCCGCGCGGCGGCACCGTGGCGACTCGCTGCTGCGGGCCTGTCGTTGATCGCCGTCTGCTACGGACTCGCGCGCTTCGCCTTCGGGCTCTTCACTCCTGCGTTCCGCACGTCGTTCGGCCTCGACGCCGCGGCGATCGGCCTCATCGCCTCTCTGGCATACGCCGCGTACTGCGCCGGCGTCGCCACCGCCACGTACGGCACTCCGCGCTGGGGCGCCCGGAGCGTGGCGGTCGCGGCGGGCCTCCTCGCCACGGCGGGAACCATCACCGTGGGCCTGTCGGCGGATGCGGTGGCGCTCGGCTTCGGCGCGGCGATCGGAGGCGCCAGCACGGGCGTCGCGTCCCCCGCCCTCGCGGACGCCGTGGCGAACGGCGTCACTCCGGAGCGGCGGGATCGCGTGCAGAGCGTCATCAACGCCGGTACCGGACTCGGCGTCCTCGTCGCCGGACCGGTCGCGCTCCTGCTCCTGGATCAGTGGCGCGTCGCATGGTTCGTCTTCGCCGGCCTGGCCGCGGCGACGACACTATGGGCGGCGGTCGCCGTGCCGGCGGGGCGTCCCACACCCATCAGAACGCGCACGATGTCCTCCGCAGCGCGCACTGCGCCCTCTGCGACGCGTGCCGCGTCGACGAAGACCGGTACCGAGCCCACCACGTCCGGCGAGTCCCGCGGCATCACGCGTGGAGCGCGGACGGGCGCCGTGCGACTCCCGCTCGCCGCGCTCCTGCTCGGCGCCGGCAGCGGAGCCGTCTGGACATTCGGTCAGGATGCTCTGGCCGTATCGCTCGGGCGCCCGCTCGCGACCACCGCATGGATCGCGCTCGGAGCCTGCGGGTTACTGGGCGCTGCCTCGGGCGACGTCATCCGACGGCTCGGCGTGAACACCGCCTGGCGAGTGTTCCTGGCACTCATGGCGATCGGCACGGCTGTCATCGCGTCGCTCCCGCACCTCGCCGTTCCGGCCATCGCGGCAGCCGGGGTGTTCGGGGCCGTGTACATCGCCGCCACCGGTGTACTCCTGATCGCCGGCACGCGGATCCACCCCGACGACCCCGCCCGCGGTGTCGGCTCGGCGTTCCTCCTGCTCGCGGTCGGCCAAGCGGCGTCCTCCCCACTCTGGGGAGCGCTCGGCGACGTCGCCGGGCTCCCCGTCGCCCTTCTCGGCGCCGCATCGACGACCATCCTCGCCCTCGTGATCGCGCCCCTCGACGAACGGGCAGCACACGCTCCGCCGCCACGCAAGGGCGTGACAGACGTCAGCCGACGTGATCGACTGCAGAGGCGGCACGACCGCCGCGGAAGGAGCATCCCATGATCCCCGAGTCCTCCACCCCACTCTCCCCCGGAGAACAGCCCATCCGTCCGGAGCCGCTCGCGCCGGAGCCGCAAGAGCCGTCGTTCCCCCACCCGGAGGAGCCCCTGGCGCCGACACCGAACGAACCCCTCGCCCCCAACCCGGAAGAGCCGACCGTGCCCCTCGATGGTGGCGCCTTCGAGTGAGCTCGTTGTCAAGGCCGTGCGTCCGCCCCGTCGTGTGCGGCAGGGTGGGCTTCTACGTCGACGAGAGGAGCCTCCCATGACCAGCGACAAGGACCGTATCGACATCAGCACGGAGCCGTCCCCCGGCCCCGAGGAGAACGACAACCTCGGCGCGGAGGACGGCAAGGGCGAGCCGCCCGCCGTACCGCCGACGAACCGCGGGGATGACGACGGCGCCTCTGCCGACGCCTGAGCCGCTCGTTCTGCCACGGCGAGACCCCGGGACTCCTCGAGACCCCGGGGTCTCGTCGCGTTCAGGGGTGTCGGAGGTCCCGCCTACAGTCGTTCTCCTCGGCCGGAGAAAGGAAGAGCCGGCGATGGGTAACCCTGGGGCGACGCTCTCCGCCTACCGCGACATGAGATCGCAGCACGATGCCATCCTCACGGCGGCTCGGCGCGGACCTCTGCAGTCGCTCACAGAGCGGGAGATCGATCTCCGCGAGCAGCCCCTCACGGTGTACCCGCGACCGAAGGCCGTCTCGGCGTGGGTGCGCTTCGGCCCCGAGGCCGTGCGCGTCGACGCGCGACTGCTGCGGTCGACGCCCCTCGCCGCGGGTATCGAGTTCCGGGCGGGTGAGGAGGTATTCCGTTGCTGGGTATGGGGCAATGCCGTCACCCTCTCCCCGACGGGGGCGGGGTGATGCCGCGCAGATTCCGCGCTGCGTCTCAGCGCAAGTCGTCGAGGATCAGCTCGCCGCGGGCGTTCAGCGATCCCATCATGCGTTCAACGCGCCGCGGATCGACGGCGGGCACGGGGTCGGAGTCGAACTCGATGATCAGGGGGATGCTCGGATGCATCCATGCGGTCATCCGACGACGGTTCGGAGAGTCCGCCGTCCAGGTCATCATGAAGCTCTCCTGACGTCGCAGCTTCGTCCCCATCACGATCTTGACGTGCACGAGCGTCTCGTCGTCGACCTCGATCGGCGGACGAGAGCTGTTGTACTCGAGCTTTCCCATGGGAGAAGACTATGTCTCCGCGTCGAAACGCCGCGAATCGCGCCCCATCGCGGAAACCGACCGCACAGCCTCGGCGACCGTCAGTCCATGCCGCCACCCACGGCCCTCGCGTTCGCCGGGGGCTCGCCCACCTCGTCGACGGTATGCCCGGTGCACGACGCGCGGGTCACACTGGCCCGTTCGATAGACGAAACAGCGAACCACCGCATCCCGTCGCGCAGCCGGCACCACGCGACCAGGTACCACCGACCACCCGTCGATGCGAACAGCACCGGCTCCACGTCGCGCGTCGTCATGACCCCGTCGCGCGCGGAGTACCGGATGCGCAGAACCCGTTGCTCGGCCATCCCCTCCTCGATCGCCGACCTGACGGCTCGCGAGGGGACGGGCGGCGCATCGACCCAGACACGATCAGCCAACGCATCCGCCTTCTCGCGGGTTCGCGGGTCGATGACCGCCAGGATCTTCCGCACCCCGGCCGCCGCCAGGTCTGCGTAGGGCGCGTCGTGCGCGGCGGACACGGCGGCCATGAGCGCCACGGCCTGCGACGGCGAGAGAGTGATGGGCGGCAAAGCACCACCCTCCGCGAGGCCGTACCCTCCCCCGGGTCCCGGTCGGGACCAGATCGGCGCGCCGCTGCTCTCGAGTGCATCGAGGTCGCGTTTGACCGTTCTGACGGACACCTCGAACTCGCGCGCCAGGCGCTCGGCGGACACCCCCCGCGTCCCGCCGCGCCGCAGCGTCTCGGTCAGAGCGTGCAGACGCTCCGCTCGCCTCACTGCGCGCACCCATGAATATTCATGACAGAAATAGTGACACACCCCTGTCCGGGAGCGCTGAGAAGGTGGAGACATGACCACCAGCACCACGAACAGACCGACCATCCTCCTCATCGCCGGGCACTGGCTCGGCGCGTGGGCGTGGGACGAGGTCCTCCCTCACCTTCGGACCGACGGCGCCCGAGCGGTGGCGATGACCCTTCCGGGCCTCGACGCCGACGACGCCGACCGCACCACGAGAACTCTCGACGACCAGGCGCGCGCGATTCGAGACGTCATCGCCTCGCACGGCGACGAGCCGGCGATCCTCGTCGCCCACAGCGGCGCCAATGCCCCCGCGACCCTCTTCGTCGACCGGTACCCCGAACTCGTCGCCCGGGTGATCTGGGTCGATTCGGGCCCGGTGGCCGACGGCAGCGCGTTCGCTCCGGAGCTGTCGGTCGACGTCGAGGAGCTCCCTCTGCCGCCGTTCGACGACCTCGGTCGCCAGGCGAGCCTCGAGGGTCTGACCGCCGACGTGCTCGCCCGGTTCCGAGAGCGTGCCGTGCCAGAGCCCGGCCCGGTACTCCGTCAGGCTGTCGCTCTCTCGAACGACGCACGTCAGAGCGTCCCGACGACCTTGGTGTGCTGCTCGATCTCGGCCGTGCAGGTGCGGGAGCTGGTGCGGGACGGTCTCCCGATGTTCGCCGAGGTGGCCACGCTCACCGACCTCGACATCATCGACTTGCCGACGGGGCACTGGCCCATGTGGAGCCGACCCCGTGACCTGGCCGACGTGATCCGGTCGGCCGCCGCGGAGACCGCCTGAAGCCAGCGGATCGGTTGTCTCCTCGCGCCAGGTCGCGGACCGGAACGCGAGAACGCGAAGAGGCTCGCCTCCCCACGGTGGTGGGACGGCGAGCCTCTTCGTCTGCGACAGCGACTTGGTGGAGCTGGGGGGAATCGAACCCCCGTCCAACGCTGAGTCTCCACGCCTTCTCCGGGCGCAGTCTGTGGAAGCGTTCTGCTCGGCTCCGACCTTTGTCACAGACACCCAAGTCGACGAGCCCAGCCTGGGAAGAGTCCCACGTGACGTCCAGACGCCGTCACGCAGCAAGATTCCTAGATGACGCCAGGATCCGTATCGGAATCACATACGGTCTGACGGACTATCGGGCTCGCTTAGGCAGCGAGGGCGAAGTCGTTGCGCTTGGTTTCGGCAACTATTGTTTTGCAGAGAGCGTTAACGAGATAACTCTGCATCCTCGGCCCGCTTCTCGTGGATTCACAGGCGCTGTCGAAACCGATCAGCCCCGTGGTCCTTCTCTCGAAGGAGCCGCTGTCGCTCTGTGGAGTTTTCACAACCGGATGCTCCGCACCCGGCTTCACAGGATACAACGATCTCGACGCCGGTGTCATTCCCGTCCGGCCGGGGTTCCCCGGGCGCAGCCAGGCGACGGGCGTAGAGTCGCGGCATGAGCGATGTCACCGTCACTGTCCGCGGCGAGCACGAGGCGCGCATCGCGCCCGAGCGCGCGACCATTCGACTCAGCGTCCGATCAGATGGCCCCGACCGCGCGGCCGTGGTCGACCAGGTGCTGCGCCTGGCGCAGCCCGTTCGTGAGAGCATCACCGACCGGGCGGCCAGCGGAACGGTCCACGACTGGTCGAGCACCCGGCTCTCGGTCCGCGCCGAGCGCCCGTGGAACAACGAGGGCAAGAGGCTCGCCCCGGTGTATTACGCGGGCATCGACTTCACCGCGACGTTCTCCGAGGCCTCGGAGCTCTCGCTTTGGGTCTCCGACGTCTCCGCGTGGGACGGTGTGGAGATCGGCGCGGTGAACTGGCACCTGAGCGCCGAGACCCGAGCCCGCATCGAACGCGAGGTCGCCGCGGCTGCTGTCGGCGTCGCCGTCACCCGCGCGGGGGCCTACGCCGGAGCCCTCGGCCTCGAGAGCGTCGTCCCCGTCGAGATCGCCGACGTCGGCCTCATCTCGGGCCCTCAGGGCGCGTCGTCCGCACCGGTCTTGAAGGCGCGCGGGGCGGCCTTCGCCGCGACCGACACCGCACCGGGCATGGCGTACGAGCCCGACGAGATCGTCGTCTCGGCCACCGTCGAGGGACGGTTCCTGGCGCGCTGAACACCCCCGCGGGGCGTTCGGCCGATCCCGTCGGCCAACGCGTGGCCGCTCAGCCGGAGAAGGGAGCGAGATCGGCGGCGAGCCGCTCCGACACGCGTGCATGCACGGCGGTACCGTCTTCGCGATGCTCGACCGAGAGCAGCATGCCGGTCTCGTGGATAGCGGCGACGAGGTCTCCGCGGTCATACGGCACGACCGCGTGCACCTCGACCGCCGGCTTCGGCAGGGCCTCCTCGATCGCGGCGCGAAGATCGTCGATCCCCTCGCCCGACCGTGAAGAAACGAAGTGAGCCTTCGGCTGCAGCCCACGCAGCACCATCCGCTCGTCATCGTCGAGCAGATCGGCCTTGTTGAAGACGACGATCTCCGGCATGTCGCGCACGCCGACATCGCCCATCACATCGCGGACCGTCTGCAGCTGACCGGCGGGATCGGGGTGCGAGCCGTCAACGACGTGCAGCACGACGTCGGCCTCACCGACCTCCTCGAGCGTCGAACGGAAGGCCTCGACGAGCTGATGCGGCAGATTGCGCACGAAGCCGACCGTGTCTGTCAGCGTGTACACACGGCCATCCGACGTCTCCGACCGCCGCACCGTGGCGTCCAGGGTGGCGAAGAGCGCGTTCTCGACCAGCACTCCGGCGCTGGTCAGTGCGTTGAGCAGGCTCGACTTGCCGGCGTTGGTGTATCCGGCGATCGCGACCGAGGGGATCGTGTTGCGCTTGCGCTCCGCGCGTTTGGCTTCTCGCGCCGGCCCGAAGTCACGGATCTGACGACGCAGCAGCGCCATCTTGGTGCGGATGCGTCGACGGTCGAGTTCGATCTTGGTCTCACCCGGACCACGCGAACCCATGCCGGCCCCGCCGGCGCCGACCTGGCCACCGGCCTGTCGGCTCATGGATTCGCCCCACCCGCGCAGGCGCGGCAGGAGGTACTCGAGCTGGGCGAGTTCGACCTGAGCCTTGCCCTCGCGACTCTTCGCGTGCTGGCTGAAGATGTCGAGGATGACCGTCGTCCGGTCGATGACCTTGACCTTGACGACGTCCTCGAGGGCACGGCGCTGGCTGGGGGCCAGCTCGGTGTCGGCGATCACGGTGTCGGCACCGACGGCCGCGACGATGTCTTTCAGTTCCTGCGCCTTGCCTCGTCCGAGGTAGGTCGCAGCGTCAGGATGCGGGCGGCGCTGCAGCACACCGTCGAGCACGACGGCGCCTGCGGTCTCGGCGAGCGCCGCGAGTTCGCGGAGAGAGTTCTCCGCCTCCTCCTGCGCGCCCTGCGGGTACACCCCCACCAGCACCACGTTCTCGAGGCGCAACTGGCGGTACTCAACCTCGGTGACGTCTTCGAGTTCGGTGGAGAGGCCGCCGACACGTCGCAGTGCATGCCTATCCTCCAGGTCCCACTGCTGCCCGTCCGACGCGGTGTGCGCCGCCGTCGACTGGTCCTGCAGCGCCTGTGCTGCCCCGAAGACTCTGACCTCCGACCGACTGTCGGCGTTCGCGAGCACCCGATCCAGTGCGTCGCCGTCTTCGTGCTGAGTGGTGGTTTCCGTCATCCGTCCCTGATCTCTTGCTGTCATACGCGCCTTAACCTTAGCCCGCGCTCTCCGGTACGCTCACCGTATGGGGTCCGATCACTACTTCACGGCGACCCCGGCCAGTCCTGAGAACCTGCGAACGATCCGCGTGACGCTCGCCGGCCGTGAGCTGGAGCTGACCACCGCCGGTGGCGTCTTCAGCCCCGACCGCCTGGACGCCGGGACATCGGTGCTTCTCGCGAACACTCCGCCGGTCCCGCCGGGCGGCCACCTTCTCGACATCGGCAGCGGATGGGGGCCCATCAGCCTCTCGATGGCACTCGCCGCTCCGCATGCCACCGTGTGGGCTGTGGACGTGAACGAGCGGGCTCTCGACCTCGTTCGCCGCAACGCGGCATCCCTCGGCCTCACCAATATCAACGCGTCGCTGCCCGAGGATGTTCCCGCCGAGCTCTCCTTCCGCACGATCCGCTCGAATCCGCCGATCCGTGTCGGGAAGAGCGTGCTCCACGACCTGCTCGAGACCTGGCTTCCCCGTCTCGACGAACGCAGCGACGCCTGGCTCGTCGTGCAGCGCAATCTCGGCGCCGATTCGCTGCAGCGATGGATCGGGTCGACGTTCCAGCCCGGCTACAGCGTCTTCCGCGCCGCAACGAGCAAGGGCTACCGCGTCCTCAAGGTGCGCAAGCACGGCACTCCGCCGACCGCGCCCATCGCCGTCCCCTGATCCCGCGGGTTTCCTCCCGACTTCGCGATGTTGCGAGTCGGCCCCGCGAACCCTGCCTCAGACGAGCTCGACCTCGCCGTGGAACGACAGCTGAGCGGGACCGGCGAGGGCGACGTGCTCGCCATCCTCGGCCGGGAACATCCGCACCCCGAGCGTGCCGCCCGGTACGTCGACCCGCCAATGATCCGGGGCGTGAACACCGGCCCAGTGGCGCACGGCCAGGGCGGTCGCAGCCACACCGGTGCCGCAGCTGAGGGTCTCCCCTACGCCCCGCTCGAAGACGCGCATACGCACGTGTCCGATGCCATCGCGCACCAGCGGTTCCCCGGGCACGACGAACTCGACATTCGCACCGGCCGGTGGTGCGGGTTCGAGCAACGGCTGACGCTGCAGATCGAGCGCGGCAAGCTCCAACTCCGACGCCACGGCGACCACGACGTGCGGGTTGCCGACATCGATGCCCAGTCCCGGACGGGTGACCGAGAGCCCGCTCGCGGTGACGTCAGGGTCGCCCCCATCGAGCCGCCAGCGGCCGAGGTCGACCTGGTATCCGTTCTCGCTGCGGGTAACGTCTCGCACGCCCGCGCGGGTTCCGATCGGAAGGGTCGTTCCGTGCTCGATGGTCGCCAGCCCGGCCCATACGAGGTAGTGGGCGAATACCCGGATGCCGTTCCCGCACATCTCTGCGACGGACCCGTCGGCATTGCGGTAGTCCATGAACCACTCGGCCGCCGGCTCCTCGGCGAGCGATGCCGCGCCGTCGGCGATGGCCGCCGAGCGCACGACGCGGAGAACGCCATCCGCCCCGATCCCGAAATGCCGGTCGCACAGCGCGGCGACCTGTTCGGGCGTCAGCTCGATCGCTCCCTCCGGGTCGGCGATGATGACGAAGTCGTTGCCGGTGCCGTGACCTTTGGTGAATGCGACCATCCGCCCAGTCTAAGAGAGGGGAGAACCGTGTCTGTCGTCAGCACGAGCCACACGGTAACGCGTGCACACGAATGAGCGATTCCGCGCGATCTCGACGAGCTCGAGGTCGAGGCGGCGCGGAAGCAGCGGAGCGCCCGCGCCGAGCGTGACCGGCGCGTACTGGACCCACACCTCGTCGAGCAGCCCGGCATCCGCGAACTGCCCCGCCAGCTCGCCTCCCCCGATCACCCACACGTCTCTGTGGCCTGCAGCCTCGACCAGGGCGGGATGCAGATCGGAGACCGCGCCTCGGGCGAAACGGATGTCGGCCCCCTCCGCCACGGGCAGTTCGCGGTGCGTGAGCACCCACGTCGGCAGGGAGTACGGCCACGGCTGCTCCCCTTGCTCCCGGAGGAGCCACTCGTAGGTGGACGAGCCCATCACGAGAGCGCCGATCCGTTGCAGGAAGCCGGTGTACGCCATTGGTCCGTTCTCGTCGAAGTCCTGCGAGAGCAGCCAGTCGAGCGAGTGCTGAGGAGTCGCGATGAAGCCGTCGAGGCTCGATGCGGTGTAGTAGTGGGTCGCCATCCCGTCATGCTCGCAGCGGCCACCGACATGCGCAGCCGAGATGGTGCTCGCTCGACGGCGGGCTACCCGGTGAGAGCGTCGACGTCGATCGGATGCTCGACCCACTCGGTCGACGGATACCTCTTGAACCACGACACCTGTCGTCGCGCGTAGCGCCGAGTCAGAGCCTGCGTCTCGGCGATCGCCTCGGCTTCGGTCGCCCGCCCCTCGATCTGAGCCAGCGCTTGTGCGTAGCCGATCGCGCGACCGGCCGTCGAACCAAGCGTGAGCCCCCGCGAGCGAAGATGCTCGACCTCCGCCGGCAATCCGGCGGCCCACATCCTCTCGACGCGCGCATCGAGCCGGCCGACGAGCTCGGCGCGCTCGACGTGCACCCCGACGATGCGCGTCCGCGGCGACCAGAGTGCCGGAGCATCCGGCAGCGCGGCGCCGTGGTTGTCGCCCCCCTGCTCGACGACCTCCAGCGCGCGCACCACCCGCCGTGTGTTGCGCGGATCGATACGCGCCGCCGTGGCGGGGTCCGCCTCGCGAAGCCGTGCGAGGAGGGCGCCCACCCCGTCGCTCGCGAGTTCGGCCTCCAGTCGCTCTCGGACCCCCGGCGCGCGCGGAGGGAAGCGGAAGTCGAAGATCACACTCGACACGTACAGGCCCGACCCGCCGACGAGAATCGCGTCACCGCCCCGCTCATGGATGCCCTGGACCGCGGCGCGCGCCTCGGGCTGATACCACGCGACGGCCGCCTCCTGTTCGACCTCGCGGACATCGAGGAGGTGATGCGGAACGTCTCGTCGCTCCTCCTGCGGGAGCTTCGCCGTCCCGATGTCCATGCCGCGGTACAGCTGCATGGCGTCGGCATTGACGATCTCGGCAGGGTTGCCCGCCGAGCGCAGACGCTCGGCGAGGTCCAGGGCGAGTTCGCTCTTCCCCGTGCCCGTCGCTCCGACGACCGCCCAGAGCCGCGGCGCCTCGCCGTGCGAGGCGTCGAGGTCGCTCACACCCCGACGCGCAGCGTGGGCAGACCGAGCGACACCGCTCGCGGGGCTCCCGGAGCGCTGGGCGCCGGCACGGCGCAGGACTCGGCCTGCGACCGATCCCACGCATCACCGCCGCGCGTGCGCCGGATGCGCAACGGCTGACCCGTGGGGTCGTCCGCGAGCAGGTGGAATGGAGCGGCGTGCGTGATCCGCACGGTCACCACGTCTCCCGGACGAGGCAGCTCCGACCCGGGGGTCACCTCGAAGTGCACCAGTCGGTTGTCCTGCGCACGACCGGTCAGCCGGTGGGTCTCGGCATCCTTCTTGCCTTCGCCGGTGGAGACGAGCACCTCGACCTCGCGCCCGAGCTGCTTCTGATTCTCCTCGAGCGAGATGCGCTCCTGAAGGGCGATGAGGCGGTCGTAGCGCTCCTGCACCACGGCCTTCGGAACCTGATCCTCCATCGTGGCCGCCGGCGTGCCCTCGCGGATCGAGTACTGGAAGGTGAATGCTCCGGAGAACCGCGACAACTCGACGACGCGCATGGTGTCTTCGAAGTCCTCGTCGGTCTCGCCGGGGAACCCCACGATGATGTCGGTCGTGATGGCGGCGTCCGGCATGCGTTCGCGCACCCGGTCGAGGATGCCGAGGAACTTCTCGCTGCGGTACGAGCGGCGCATCGCCTTGAGGATGCGGTCGCTCCCCGACTGGAGCGGCATGTGCAGCTGGGGCATCACACTGGGGGTCTCGGCCATCGCATCGATCACATCATCGGTGAAGGCCGCCGGGTGCGGGCTGGTGAAGCGGATGCGCTCCAATCCCTCGATCTCCCCGGCCGCGCGGAGAAGCTTGCTGAACGCCTGGCGATCGCCGAACTCGACACCGTAGGAGTTCACGTTCTGACCGAGAAGGGTCACCTCGATCGCACCGTCGTCGACCAGCAGGCGGATCTCGTTGAGGATGTCGCCCGGACGGCGATCCTTCTCCTTGCCCCGCAGACTGGGGACGATGCAGAACGTGCAGGTGTTGTTGCAGCCGACAGAGATCGAGACCCACCCCGAGTGGGCGGAGTCGCGCTTCGTCGGCAGCGTGGACGGGAAGACCTCGAGTGATTCGAGGATCTCGAGCTCGGCATCACCGTTGTGACGCGCACGCTCGAGCAGGCCGGGGAGGGAGCCCATGTTGTGGGTGCCGAAGACGACGTCGACCCAGGGCGCCTTGTCGAGGACCGCCTGCTTGTCCATCTGTGCCAGGCACCCGCCGACCGCGATCTGCATGCCGTCCTTGCGGCGCTTGACGGCCGCGAGCTGACCGAGGGTGCCGTAGAGCTTGCCCGCCGCGTTGTCGCGCACCGCGCACGTGTTGATGATCACCACATCGGCCTCGGAGCCGGCCTCAGCGCGCACGTAGCCGGCGCTCTCGAGCGAGCCGGAGAGGCGCTCGGAATCGTGAACGTTCATTTGGCACCCGAAGGTGCGCACTTCATAGGATCGCTGTCGCCCATCGTGACCGATGGCGGCCGACGAGGCACTGATGATCGTCGGTTCGCTGCGCGGAGTAGTCATGATGAATCCATTCTACGAGCGACCGGGTTCGTCTCGCGGCCGGGCACCGATGGCGCGGGATCGGCGCGGGTGCGATCAGTCGGAGTCGACGAAGCGCACCCCCGACGGGCGCGTCGGTGACGACACCTCGCGGAGTGCGGTCTTCGCCGCCGACATCGCGGCGGACCCACCGTAGCCACGGCGTGCCAGCTGCCCCATCAGACGGCGGAGCGCGGTGTCGGGATCGAGCCGACTCATCGACCGCGCTTTGGATCGCGCGAACTCGAGCGCGCGCTCCTCGTCGTCGTCCGGCACCTCGCTGAGCGCCGCGTCGACGATGTCTCTCGAGATGCCGCGTTTCGCGAGCTCGCGCGCCAGCACCACCCGTCCCTGATTCCGCCGCTCGACGCCCGAGGCGACGAGCGAGCGGGCGAGTTCCTCGTCGTCGAGGTACCGACGGCGGAGGAAGTCGTCGAGGAGATCGTCGACATCTGTGGAAGGGAGAGCATGAGAGCGCAGGACCTGTCGGGCCTCCGAGACGGAGAGCGATCGCGCGCGGAGCTTGCGCAGGAGCGCTTCCTCCGCGGTCGCGCGGACCTGTTCAGGGTCTGCGAAGGTCTCGC
Source organism: Microbacteriaceae bacterium PS02344 (assembly GCA_029959905.1). Taxonomy (GTDB): domain Bacteria; phylum Actinomycetota; class Actinomycetes; order Actinomycetales; family Microbacteriaceae; genus Microbacterium. The sequence goes on along the minus strand of JASCNZ010000002.1, from coordinate 31,469 downwards.
CGCCGCCTTCCTCTGCCGAGGACGGCAGCGCGCGAAGGACGTCGGCGGGCCTCTGCGTGCGGGCAGCGGAGCGAGCGGGGTGCCGATCGCTGGGAGATTTCATGGCGCCCGAGCGGTCGAGCGACGCCGAATCGGATACCGGCCGCGAGCCGGATTCCGGACGCGGCCCGGACGACGGGTGCCACGTCGATGCCCACGGCGCATCCGCAGCCGACGGCGACTCTTCGTCCGACCACGATCCACCGGCTCTCGATCGCCCACCCGTGTGCGAAGATCCGCCGTCGACCGATGCCGAACGCGACCCGCGCGACCCGTCGCTCCCGGAGCGGCCGAACAGCGGGATGACGGGGGCGATGCGCTCGGACTCCCCGCGCGCATCGCCCCCGTTGATGTCATCCATCGTCACGCAGGCCGACGCTCGGCGAGCTCATCCGCCGGAGCGGCGCCGGGCGCCTTCGCCCCGATGCCGAGCTTCTGAAGGATCTGCGTCTCGATCGCGAGCGCGACGTCCTTGTTGTTCAGCAGGAAGGTGCGCGCGTTCTCCTTGCCCTGACCGAGCTGATCGCCGTCGTAGGTGTACCACGAGCCCGACTTCTTGACGATGCCGTGCTCGACGCCGAAGTCGATCAGGCTGCCCTCGCGCGAGATGCCCACCCCGTAGAGGATGTCGAACTCGGCCTGCTTGAACGGCGGCGCCATCTTGTTCTTCACGATCTTGACGCGGGTGCGGTTTCCGACCGCATCCGTGCCGTCCTTCAGCGTCTCGATACGGCGGATGTCGATACGCACCGACGCGTAGAACTTCAGCGCCTTTCCACCGGCCGTGGTCTCGGGAGACCCGAAGAACACACCGATCTTCTCGCGCAGCTGGTTGATGAAGATCATCGTCGTGTTGGTCTGGTTGAGACCACCGGTCAGCTTGCGAAGAGCCTGCGACATCAGACGCGCCTGGAGGCCGACGTGGGAGTCACCCATCTCGCCCTCGATCTCGGCACGCGGAACGAGCGCGGCGACGGAGTCGATCACGATCAGGTCGATGGCGCCCGAACGCACGAGCATGTCGGCGATCTCGAGCGCCTGCTCTCCCGTGTCGGGCTGCGAGACGAGCAGGGCGTCGATGTCGACGCCGAGCTTCGCAGCGTAGTCCGGGTCGAGCGCGTGCTCCGCGTCGATGAATGCGGCGATTCCGCCAGCACGCTGGGCGTTCGCGATCGCGTGCAGGGTGAGCGTCGTCTTACCCGACGACTCCGGTCCGTAGATCTCGACGATCCGACCACGCGGGAGGCCGCCGACGCCGAGCGCGACGTCGAGGGCGATGGAGCCGGTCGGGATGACGGCGACCGGTGCACGCTCGTCGCTGCCCAGCCGCATGACCGAGCCCTTTCCGAACTGACGATCGATCTGGGCGAGGGCGGTCTCGAGGGACTTCTCGCGGTCTGCGGGAGATGGCATGTCGTGCTCCTAATGCTCGCGTGGTGCCGCCTGTAGGCTGTCGCGGCGCTCCCGGCTGGAAGCAGACTCTCCGACAAGGCGTATGGCTCGGGGCCATGTCTTCACCGTACGAGGGGCCACCGACATTGGAGTCTGCGGCTACACGAACCGTGGAGAGCGATGAACTCGGAACCACTGTGCAGAAGACTACGCCCGCTTCGAACGGATATTCGACGACACGCCGACAATGCGCAGCCATCGCTCGCACGTCTCGAAGACTCAGCGCCGGCGTGGCTCCAGACGCCCGGCACCGTGCCGACGACTGTCTGGCACGTCCATTTCGACGCACAGTGCCAGCCAGATGTCGCGGGGAGGCACGCCGGCCGCGAGTGCTTCGGAAGCGGTCCGCCCGGAGAGGGGCGATAGAACGAGGTCGTTCAGCAGCGACGACGTGCGTCCGGGAAACTCATGCTCGACGGCACGAAGGAACTCACTACGGCGCATGAAAGAGGAGCGCGTCCGATCAGTGCAGCGAAAGCTCGGGCTCGACCTCGGCGACCAGGTCGTCGGGAACGACGTCCGGGAAGACCTGGATACCCTCGAGCACGGAGATGCGGTCGCCGACCTCACGCATGATCTGGGAGATGGGAACATCGAGAGCTTCGGCGACGGAAGCGAGGATCTCGCTCGACGCCTCCTTCTGTCCGCGCTCGACTTCGCTGAGGTAGCCGAGGGCGACCGAGGCCTTGCTCGCCACCTGGCGGAGCGTGCGGCCCTTCTGAAGACGGAAGTCCCTCAGAACATCGCCGATCTCCTGTCGTACAAGAATCATCGGAACCTCCTCCCCCATCGATCTCGCGGGGCCTTCCCCGTCGAGATGGCCAGTATAGTCTCGCCGTCCTGCACAGAATCTACCCTTGCACTCTGTGGTTTGAATGTGAGCACGTAGGTGGTAACCGCCCCGGACGCCGTGCTATTCCCCGACGCATTCGGCGAGCAGACCCAGCGCCGCGGCGACGGTCTGTGCACGCACCGCCTCTCGATCCCCCTCGAACAGGAAGGCACGGGCGACCATTCCCTCGGGTGTCGAGACGCCGATGTGCACGGTGCCGACCGGTTGGCCATCGGGGGAATCCGGACCCGCGATCCCCGTGGTCGAGACCCCGACGGTCGCCTCATCGCCGTCGACCTGCAACGCGGTCCGGACGCCGTCGGCCATCTGTCGCGCAACCTCGGGGTGCACGGCCCCTTCGAGCGCGAGCAGCGCGGGGTCCACCCCGAGCACGGACTGCTTGACCGGGGTGGCGTACGCGACGACCGCACCACGCAGAACCTGAGACGCACCGGGAACAGAGACGAGAGCAGCACACAACGCGCCGCCCGTGAGCGACTCGGCGACGGCGATCGTCCACCCGCGTTCGCGCAGCCCGCGAACCACCTCCGCCGCCGGGCTCATCGCCGCCGCGCGCCGCGCATCTGAGCCACGATGTAGTCGATCCCGCTCAGTACGGTGAGGACGAGGACCACGATCATGAGGATGCTCGTCACAGCGGTCCACAGCGATTCGCCCAGCCAGACGTGAAGAGGCAGCAACGCCCACGACAATGCCACCGCCTGCACGGCGGTCTTGAGCTTCCCCATCCACGCGGCGGCGACGACGTGCTCGTTGACGATCATGAGCCGGTGCACCGTGATGCCCCACTCACGCACCAGGATGACGATCACGATCCACCACGGCACCTCGCCGAGGACGGCGAGTCCGATGAAGCCCGCGCCGGTCAGCAGCTTGTCCGCGATCGGGTCCCAGAGCTTGCCGAAGTCGCTGACGATGTCGTAGCGACGGGCGAGGTATCCGTCCACCCAGTCGGTCGAGATCGCCACGATGAACAACGCCGCGGAGATCCACCGCAGAACCAGGTCGCCGTCTCCGTGGGTGCCGCCCAGCAGAAGCAGCACGAAGAACACCGCTGCGAGGGGGATCCGGGCGACGGTGATCGCGTTCGGCAGTTGCCGTGGGATGGCCATCAGTCGCGCCCCGTCAATCCCCAGGCATCCTCATCGCCGTCGGCCTCCACCTCGGGAAGCCCCTGGAACTGCGCCTCGACCGGATCGGACGCCATCCCGGCCGCAGGACCGGCGGTCGCAGGGGGCGACGACGGTGCGGCCGCGGATGCGGGCACTTCCTCTCCGCGGAGTTTCGCCATGACGGTCGGCAGCTGCTCGACGGTGACGAGCACGTCCCGCGCCTTCGAGCCCTCGGAAGGGCCGACGATCTCGCGGGACTCGAGCAGATCCATCAGACGACCCGCCTTCGCGAAGCCGACGCGGAGCTTGCGCTGCAGCATCGACGTCGACCCGAACTGGCTCGAGACGACCAACTCCGCTGCCGCCAGCAGCAGCTCCAGGTCGTCGCCGATGTCTTCGTCGACCTCTTTCTTGCGCGGTTCCAACGCCTCCTGCACGTCCGGTCGGTACTCGGGCTGCGCCTGTCGCGTGACGTGCTTGACGACCGCGTCGATCTCCTTCTCGTCGACCCAGGCACCCTGCAACCGGAACGGCTTCGACGAACCCATCGGCGAGAAGAGCGCATCACCCTGGCCGATGAGCTTGTCGGCACCCGGGGCGTCGAGGATCACGCGGCTGTCGGTGACGCTGGTGACCGCGAACGCGAGGCGCGACGGCACATTGGCCTTGATGAGCCCGGTGACCACGTCGACGCTCGGGCGCTGAGTCGCGAGGACCAGGTGGATGCCCGACGCGCGCGCGAGCTGGGTGATGCGCACGATCGAATCCTCGACGTCGCGGGGGGCGACCATCATGAGGTCGGCGAGCTCATCGACCACGACGAGGAGGTAAGGGTACGGCTTGAGTACCCGCTCGCTGCCCACGGGCACGTCGACCTCGCCGGCGCGGACGGCACGGTTGAAGTCGTCGATGTGTCGGAATCCGAACGACGCGAGGTCGTCGTACCGCATGTCCATCTCCTTCACGACCCACTGCAGCGCTTCGGCCGCCTTCTTCGGGTTCGTGATGATCGGAGTGATGAGGTGGGGAACGCCGGCGTAGCTGGTGAGCTCGACCCGCTTCGGGTCGATCAGCACCATCCGCACGTCCGCCGGTCGGGCGCGCATGAGCAGGCTGGTGATCATCGAGTTCACGAAACTGGACTTACCCGAGCCCGTCGAACCGGCGACCAGTAGGTGAGGCATCTTGGCGAGGTTGGCGGTGACGAAGTTGCCACCGACATCCTTGCCGACGCCGATGGTGAGCGGATGCGTGCTCTTCAGAGCGGCCTGCGAGCGCAGTACGTCGCCGAGTGCGACCGTCTCGCGGTCGGTGTTGGGGATTTCGATGCCGATCGCGCTCTTGCCGGGGATGGGCGAGAGGATACGGACGTCGTTCGAGGCGACGGCGTAGGCGAAGTTGTTGCTCAGCTGGAGGATCTTCTCGACCTTGACCCCGTGCCCGACCTCCACCTCGTACTGCGTGACGGTGGGGCCGCGCGAGAACCCGGTGACCTTCGCGTCGACGTTGAACTGCGAGAGCACGCTGGTGATCTGCTCGACGATCCGGTCGTTCGCTTCGGATCGTGCGACCGAGGGCGGGCCGTCAGCGAGGATGCCGGGCGAGGGAAGGACGTACGGCGTCATCGGCGCCTGCAGGCCCCGGTCGCCCGGGCCATCGGTACCGAAGCCGTCGAGTCCGGGCAGCTCGGGCATCTCGCCGGTGTCGGAATCGTCGTCGAGGAGCGCCGTCGTCTGCTGCTCGGAGAGCGCGTCGGCGACCGAGCGCACGTCGGAGAGAACCTCGGTGGCGGCGTCATAGGGGTGGTCGTCGACGACCACGGCCTGGTCATAGGCGGGCGTGGCGTCGGTGGTGGAGAGCAGCGCGGTGATGTCGTCGGAGCCGAGGGTGCCCTCGTCGGGGTCTTCCTCACGCCCGGTCTTGTTGCGGCGCCACCACGGGAGCACGTTCTCGTCGTCGGTCTTGTCAGCCTCGTCGATCGCCGCTTCCTTCGGCGTGGGCTCCGCTCGCTGAGCGTCGAACATCCAGGCGTAGAGATCGCCGAGCCGCTGCCCGATGCGGTTCGGCGGCGTCTTGGTGAGGATGAGGATGCTGAGTCCCGCCAGCAGGCCGAGCACGACATAGGCCAGGATCGGCGTGACGAGGGCGAGCGGCTCGCCGACGAGCCAGCCTGCGAGCCCGCCGGCCTCGCTGACCGCTGGCGGACCCTGACTCGGGTGCGGCCGAACGACCGCTCCCCCGCTGCCGGGCGCGCTCGCTGCGGCGTGGGAGATGCCGGCGACGGCGACGACGAACAGGCCGAAGCCGATCCCGATCCGCCCGTTGTCGTGGACCGAGGAGGGATGACGGAAGAGCCATCCCGCCAGCAGCAGGAGCAGCACCGGCATGAAGAAGGCCACGCGGCCGACGAGAAGACCGACCGAGTACGCGCTGATGTTCGCGGCGACCTCGTTGCCGATGAAGAACCACTCGTTTACCGCTCCGGCGATGGCGAGCAGCACCAGGAACAGGGGGAAACCGTCCCTACGGTCGTCTTTCTCGAGCGTCTCGGGACCGAATGCGCGGAACAGGCCTCCAACGGCGTGCGCGAGGCCGTTCCACGCTCGGACGGCGACAGGGGGCTTGTCGAGCTCGTCGATGTACTTCTTCGGCGCGGGCGATGCCTTGGCCTTCGGAGCCGTCTGCCGTTTCGGGCGTGACGATGCGCTCTCCGACGCGCGCTCGGACTTGGTCGTGCTCCTGGCCATGCCCTCACGTTACGCCGGGCGTCGGGCATCTCCGCGTATCGACGCGGCTTTCCGGGGATCCGGCGGTCAGGCCTCGATCACCAGCGGAACGATCATGGGCCGACGACGCAGCTTCTGGTTCACCCAGCGGCCGATCGTGCGTCGCACGACCTGGGACAGCGCGTGCGTGTCGCGCACGCCGTTGCCCGAGGCCTCCTTGAGCGCCGCGACGATCTTCGGGGCGACGTCGTCGAACACGGAGTCGTCCTCTGCCACACCCCTGGCGTGGATCTCCGGTCCCGAGATGATCCGCCCCGTGGCGGCATCCACCACGACGATCACCGAGATGAAGCCCTCCTCGCCGAGGATGCGTCGATCTTTGAGGTCGGCGTCGGTGATCTCGCCGACGGTCGAGCCATCGACGTAGACGAAGCCCAGGTCGAGCTGACCCGCGACGCGCGCGTCGCCGTCCTTCAGGTCGATGACCGTGCCGTTCGAGGCGATGATGGTGCGCTCTTCGGGGATGCCCGTGTCCTGCGCCAGCTTGGCGTTGGCGATGAGGTGACGGTACTCGCCGTGCACCGGCAGCACATTACGCGGCTGCAGGATGTTGTAGCAGTAGAGGAGCTCGCCGGCCGCCGCGTGACCCGAGACGTGGACCCGCGCGTTGGCCTTGTGCACGACGTTCGCACCGAGCTTCGTGAGCCCGTCGATCACGCGGTAGACGGCGTTCTCGTTGCCGGGGATGAGGCTCGACGCGAGGATGACGGTGTCGCCCTCGCTGATCTCGATCGCGTGGTCCATATTCGCCATGCGGCTGAGCACAGCCATGGGCTCACCCTGCGAACCGGTCGACATGTAGACGATCTGCTCGTCGGGCAGGTCGCGGGCCTTCTTGAAGTCGATGAGGACGCCGTCGGGCACCTTGAGGTATCCGAGCTGCTCGGCGATCGTCATGTTGCGCACCATGCTGCGACCGAGGAAGGCGACGCGGCGGCCGTGCGCGTGCGCCGCGTCGATGACCTGCTGCACGCGGTGCACGTGGCTCGAGAAGCTGGCCACGATCACCCGCCGCGGCGCACGCCCGATCACCTGGTCGAGCACGGGACCGATCGAGCGCTCGGTCGGGGTGAAACCCGGCACATCGGCATTGGTGGAGTCAACCAGGAAGAGATCGACACCCTCTTCTCCGAGCCGCGAGAAGGCGCGGAGGTCGGTGATGCGGCCGTCGAGGGGCAACTGGTCCATCTTGAAGTCGCCCGTGGCGAGCACGAGGCCCGCGGGCGTGCGCACGGCGACGGCCAGCGCGTCCGGGATCGAGTGGTTCACCGCGACGAACTCGAGGTCGAAGGGTCCGACCTTCTCCTGCTGCCCCTCTTTCACGGTGAGGGTGTACGGCTTGATGCGGTGCTCCTTGAGCTTCGCCTCGACGAGCGCGAGGGTGAGCCCGGAGCCGATCACCGGAATGTCGCCCTTGAGACGCAACAGATACGGGACCGCTCCGATGTGGTCCTCGTGTCCGTGGGTGAGGACGACGCCGACGATGTCGTCGAGCCGGTCACGGATGGGCTCGAAGTCGGGGAGGATGAGGTCGACACCCGGCTGATGCTCCTCGGGGAAGAGCACGCCGCAGTCGATGATCAGGATCTTGCCCGCGTACTCGAACACGGTCATGTTGCGGCCGATCTCGCCGAGCCCGCCGATCGGGATGACCCGGAGCGTGCCCTCCTCGAGCGCCGTCGGTTCTGCCAGGGGAATGGACATGCTGTCTCCTCAGTCGGACACTCCGCGCGTCCGTTCGTTCGTGGCGACGCGACTCAGCGCGTCGTGCCGTGCACCTTGGGCAGGGCACCACCCGCGGCCGCGTTGCGGTCGGGGCGGAAGTTCGAGAAATCGGCGCCGGGGACGCCCGTGACGAGGTCGAGCTCGTCTTCGATGAGGGCGGCTTCCCACTCCTCCGGGCCGACCAGCGGCAGCCGCACGCGCGGGCTGGAGATGCGGCCGAGGCCGTGCAGGATGTACTTCGCCGCGACCGTGCCGGGAACGTGCGTCATGACCGCACGGACGAGGGGCTCGAGGCGCCGATGCTCGGCCGTCGCGGTCGCGAGGTCACCGCGGTTCACCGCATCGATGATCGTGCGGTACGGGGTCGCCGCGATGTTCGCGGTGACGCCGATGAGGCCGGACGCGCCGATCGACAGGTGCGGCAGCACGTTCGCGTCATCACCCGAGAAGTACATCAAGTCGGTCTGGTTGAGCACGCGGCTCACCTCGGAGAAGTCGCCCTTGGCGTCTTTCACGGCGAGGATGTTCGGGTGCTTGGCCAGGCGCAGGATCGTCTCGTACTTGATGGGCACTCCGGTGCGCCCGGGGATGTCGTAGAGGATGACCGGGAGATCGGTCGCATCGGCCACGAGACGGAAATGGGTCAGGATGCCCGCCTGCGTCGGCTTGTTGTAGTAAGGCGTGACGATCATGATGCCGTCGGCGCCGGCCTTCTCGCTCGCCTTGTACAGCTCGATGGCGTGAGCGGTCTCGTTCGATCCGCCGCCGGTGATGATCTTCGCGCGGCCCGCGGAGACCGACTTGCCCACCTCGACGAGCTTGAGCTTCTCGGGGTCGGTGAGAGTGGAGGTCTCGCCCGTGGTGCCGGTGACGACGACGCCGTCGGCTCCGGCCGTGATGACGTCGTCGATGTGCTTCTCGACTGCGGGCCAGTCGACCTCGCCGTCGGCCGTCATCGGGGTGACGAGCGCGACGAGAACCTGTCCGAAGGGGTTGCCCGTGTGCGTCATGCCTCCAGCGTATCGTCTCGCCGCGGCGTCACGATGATGCCGATGCACGGATGACATCGCCCGACGCGACGTCGACGCGGTGCCGGAGCAGGATGCCGACCGTCGCACCCGGGCTCGCCTCCGTCGCGCGTTTGCGGAACATCTCGATTCCGGCGATCTCCGTCGACGACACCGTCGCGCCGTCGCGGACGATGTTGATGCGATCGCCGACCCGCAGGACGCCGAAGGTGACCTTCCCCGTCGCGATCGTGCCGCGTCCGGTGATCGAGAACACATCGTCGACCGTGAGCTCCCCGGCGCCGACCGCGGACAGTCGAGCAGCCTGCTCGTCGTTGTAGCGGCGCAGCATCTCCTCCGCGCTCTCGGGCTCCTTCTTCCTGCCGAACAGCCATCCCATGCTTCGATCCTAGGCAACACGCCAACGTAGGCTCGGACGCATGACTTGGGTGACGCACGGCTCTCAGACGGTCTACACGAACCCCTGGATCGAGGTGCGGGAGGACTCCGTGACCGGGCCCGGCGGGGCGCCGGGCATCTACGGCGTCGTGACCATGCGGCATCCGGCGGTCTTCGTGGTGGCCCTGGACGATACCGATCGCGTGTGCCTCGTCACCGTCGCGCGGTACACCACCGGCACGTCGATCGAGGTACCCGCGGGCGGAAGCGACGGCGAGGATCCCGAGAGCGCCGCACGGCGTGAGCTGCTCGAGGAGACGGGCTTCGAAGCCACGGAGTGGACGGCGATCGGCCGCATGAACGCGCTCAACGGCATCGCGGATGCTCCGGAGCACGTCTTCCTCGCCCGGGGACTGCGAGCATCCGACCCCGAGGCCGCCGCCGAAGGCCAGCGCGACGAGGGCATCGGAGCCGTGACGTGGGTGCCCTTCGCGGACGCGCTGGCGATGATCGCCGACGGACGCATCACGGACGGTGAGACCATCGCGGCGATCGCCCTCGCCGGCATCCGTCTCGGACGGTTCCGCTGACGGTCAGACCCGGCCGCGCCGAGCCACCCGGGCGGTCACCGACGGCGGCAGCACCCGGGTGAGAACGACGAGCGCCTTGTAGCGCAGCGATGGGACCGACACCGCACGCCCGCGCGCGGCGTCGCGCAGCCCTTCGCGCACGACGTCGCGCGCGTCGAGCCACATGATCGGCGGCACTCCCTCGTCGCCGGGAGCGAGTCCCATCCGCTCGTGGAACGACGTGTGGGTGAACCCCGGGCACACCGCGGTGACGCTCACCCCATCGCTCGCATACTCGGCGTTGGCCCAGCGGCTGAACCCGATGAGCCACGCCTTGCAGGCCGAGTACGTCGAGCGCGAGATGAAGCCCGCGACCGAGGCGACGTTGATGATGCGTCCTCCGCGCCCGCGCATGACCTGCAGCGCGGCGTGCATCAGGCGCATCGACGCCTCGACGTGCACGCGCAGATGGCGGATCTCGTCGTCGACGTCGTTGTCGGCGAACTGCAGAGGCAGACCGAATCCCGCGTTGTTGATCAAGAGGTCGACCGGATCGCCCGCGTCTCGCAGACGTGACGCGACGCGCTCCACCCCGTCGTCGGTGGCGAGGTCGGCCGCAACGACCTCGACGGCTACGCCGTGCTCGCCGCGCAGCTCGGCGGCCAGCTCGTCGAGCGCATCGGCGGAGCGCGCCACGAGCACGAGGTCGGCGCGCCGGCGCGCCAGCTGACGAGCGAACTCGGCGCCCAGGCCGGCGCTCGCGCCGGTGATCAATGCGGTGGGCATCAGCGCTCCAATCCCAGGAAACGGTAGCGGACGCCGGTGCGCGAGGTCTGCCAGTCGCCTTCGTCGACGAGCCGCCATCCCGCCCTCGACGGCGCGAAGGCGTCGCCGCCCTCGACTTCGAGGTCCAGCTCGGTGACCTCCAGCCGGTCGGCGTCACCGATGACCTGACGGAAGATCTCGGCGCCGCCGATGATCCATACCCGGTCGGCGCCGCGAACGGCCTCGGCCACGGTCGCGGCACGCCGGGCCCCATCGGCCGCCCAACCCTGCTGGCGCGTGATGACGATGTTCTCCCGTCCGGCGAGCGGGCGGAACCGCTCGGGCAGCGAGTCCCAGGTCTTGCGCCCCATCACCACGGGAGCACCGAGGGTGATCTCCTTGAAGTGCGCCAGGTCCTCCGGCACGTGCCACGGCATGCCACCCTCGGCCCCGATGACACCACCGGCGGCCTCGGCCCAGATCAGTCCGACCCAGGTCATACCGCCACCGCCGCTCGGATCGGCGCGTGGTGCTGGTAGTCGTCGACGACGAAGTCCTCGTAGCGGTAGTCGAAGATCGACTCGGGCTTCCGCGCGAACCGGAGCGTCGGGTACGGGAAGGGCGCCCTCGTCAGTTGCTCGGCGACCTGCTCGCGGTGGTTGTCGTAGATGTGGGTGTCTCCGCCCGTCCATACGAAATCGCCGGGCTCGAGCCCGACCTGCTGCGCGATCATCATGGTCAGCAACGCGTAGGAGGCGATGTTGAACGGCACGCCGAGGAACATGTCGGCGCTGCGCTGATACAGCTGGCAGGAGAGCCGCCCGTCGGCCACATAGAACTGGAAGAGCGCATGACACGGCGCCAGGGCCATGTCGGGGATGTCGGCGGGGTTCCACGCCGACACGATGAGTCGACGCGAGTCGGGCGTGCGGCGGATCTGATCGATCACCTCGCTGAGCTGATCGATGCTCGTGCCCTGCGGCGTGGGCCACGAACGCCACTGGACGCCGTACACCGGACCGAGCTCGCCCGCGTCATCCGCCCATTCATCCCAGATGGACACGCCATTCTCCTGGAGCCAGCGCACGTTCGAATCGCCGCGCAGGAACCACAGCAGCTCGTAGGCGATCGACTTGAAGTGCACGCGCTTCGTCGTGATCAGCGGGAACCCCTGCGACAGGTCGAAACGGATCTGGCGCCCGAAGACGCTCGTCGTCCCCGTGCCCGTCCGATCGGACTTGCGGGCGCCGTTCTCGAGCACGTCGCGGAGGAGGTCTTCGTAGGGCGTCGGCACGACATCGCTCATGCTTGCCAGGATACCCGCCTCGGTCGGTCGACGGACGGACGCGCACGACGGCCCGTTCCGCGGGACGGGCCCGCTCGCTAGGCTGACCACGACGCGACGCTGCGAACCCGCGCGGCGCGAGAACCGGAGGAATCATGCCCGTCACCAGCGAAGCCAACACCACCTGGACCGGAACCCTCGCCGACGGGAGCGGGACCGTGGCGTTCTCATCGTCGAAGCTCGGCACCTTCCCGATCGACTGGAAGGCCCGGAGCGAGGGCAGCGAGACCACCACGACGCCCGAGGAGCTGATCGCCGCCGCCCACGCCTCGTGCTTCAGCATGGCCCTCGCCCACGCGCTGAGCGAGAACGGCACCCCTCCGGAGCGCATCGACGCCGGAGCATCCGTCACGTTCAAGCCGGGGACGGGGATCACGGGCAGTCACCTGAACGTCAACGCCGTTGTGCCGGGACTGTCGTCGGAGGACTTCCAGCGGATCGCCGCCGACGCGAAGACCGGATGCCCGGTCTCGCAGGCGCTCGCCGGGATCGAGATCACCCTGGAGGCCACGCTCGCCTGATCGCGGCCTTAGGCGCGGGAACGGCGGATGGCCTCGCGGATGCTCGCGCGGGCGTCCTTCCGGCGCCCGGCCGCGTCCTGGACGACACCGAGGCGGAAATGAGAACGCCAGTCGTCCGGGGCCAGCGCCGCCTCCGCCGCATATCGCTCGACCATCGGGCCGGCGTCGTCCCGAGCGAGTCGACCGCTCGGGGTGAGCGGGGTCTCGGGCTCGGGCATCCGCCCCTCGGACTCGAGCGTGCGGGCCAGTCGATCCGCAGCGAATCCGAACTGCATCTCGCGGATCAGCGCCCACGCTCCGATCAGCGGCATGACGATCAGGGCCACTCCGATCGCGATCGCGATCGGCTGGCCCGTCATCAGCATCAGCACGGCGCGCTGGCCGACCACGACGATGTACAGCAGCAGACAGAGCGCCATGACGGCGACGCCGATGCGCGAGGTCATGAGCGGAGACCGATGTCGATCATGTTCTCGAGGCCCACCACGATCCCCCGGGCATCTCGGGCGAAGGGCACGGCGAGACGGATGCCCGGAGCATAGGCGAGCGCGGGTTCGACGGTGTCGTGTGTGAGGGTCAGCGACTCACCGGGACCCGAGAGGACGACCTCTTGCTTCGCGACGACGCCCGGGCGCCGGAGGGAGTGGATGGGGACGCTGCCGACCTGCTGACCGCGGGCGCGCTGATCGGCGTGCGGCGCGCTCACCGGACCCTGTTCGGAACGCGCGGCGGCGATGAGCTCGGCGGTGCGCACCGCAGTCCCGCTCGGCGAATCCACCTTCGTGTCGCGATGAGCCTCGACGATCTCGACCGATCCGAAGAACGGCGCGGCCGCGGCGGCCAGGGCGGAGCCGAGGACGGAACCCAGCGAGAAGTTCGGGATGAAGACGGCGCCCGTCTCGGCGTCGTCGACGAGCGCACGCACGAGCGCGATGCGCTCGGCCGACCAGCCAGACGTGGCGACGAGCACGTTGATACCGCGTTCGACCGCTGCACGCACGACATCGATGCTCACCTGCGGGGTCGAGGCATCGATCACCAAGTCGGCACCGTCGAGCTCCGACAGGCTGCTGGATGAGGTGAGCACCCGGAAGACCTCGAAGCCGTCCATCTCGTCGACCACCGCACGGATGATCGATCCGAGCCGGCCCGTGCCGCCGACGAGTGCAACCTGCGTGGTCATGCTCCCAGTCTAGGGAGCGAGACCATTCGCCGGCCCCGGGGCACGCGGGTGCGTCGGAGAGGAGGGCTCGATCAGACCGGAATGGGGTCGGGCATTCCCGTACGCAGCTCGACGGGGAGATGGCCGGTGTCGTTGTGCGTGAGCAGCGTCCACGGGCGGCCCTGCTTCTGCGCGATGACGGTCAGCGCGCAATGCGCCTGGTTGAGTGTCATCCAGCGCCATTCCGGTGCACCCAGCACCTCGCGCACGAACCAGGAGATCACGAAGTTGTGGGTGATGAGCACCTCGTGCACCTCGCCGGTCTTGCGCACGAGGAACTCGTTGACGGCGTCGGACATCTGGGCTCCGCCCGCCTCGACCTCGGCGTCGGTCACCGAGCCGAAGAACGGCTCGAACACCGCGGGCGTCTCCTCGGTCATCCCGGTGGGGACGCAGTCGAAGAGCAGCGGAGTCGGCTTGGGGTCGACGGATGGCAACCGGGCCGCGATGGCGCGCGCCGTCTCGGCTGCACGCAGGAGCGGCGAATGCCACACAGCATCGAGGGGCAGCCCACCGAGGCGGTCGGCGATCAGCTCGGCCTGCCGCTGACCCCTCGGCGACAGAGGACCGTCGGTGAGACCATGCTCCGCATCCTGATGCTCACCGTGTCGAACCAGATAGATGTAGTGCGTCACAACCCCGCTCGCTTCGCTGCCAGCGTCTGCCGGACTTTCCTCCACCCTATGTCACACCTGTGACGAGAGCGGGGAGCCTCGCCTAGCCTGCCGCCCGCGACAGCTCCGAGACGTGCGCCCGGGTCAGCGCGACCCCGGCCCCCTGGATGAGCTCGTCGACGTGGTCGGCCGAGAACACGTTCACGATGGGCGCCGCGATCGTGCGCTGAGCGAGCAGCCAGGCGATCGAGACGGCCGCGACGGGAACGCTCAGCTCGGCGGCCACCTCGTCGAGCGCGCGCAGCACCTTGGTGCCGCGGCGGTTCATGCTGCCCCGCAGCTGCTCGCCGCGAACCCCGCGAGACGCGACCGCCTTCGACCGATGGCGCCCCGAGAGGAAGCCGTGCTCGAGCGCGTGGGACGGCGTCACGGCGAGGCTCTGCGCCGTGGCGACCAGTCGGAAGTCGCCTTCGAGGGCCTCGCGGCGGAGCAGGTTGTACGGAGCGTCGGCGATCTCGATCCTGGGGTACCCCGCCGAAGCGAGGATCCGCGCCTCGACCAGTCGCTCCGCCGAGAACCCGTACGCGCCGACGGCACGGATCTTCCCCGCCTCGACGAGCCATTCGACCGTGGCGAGGGTGTCTTCGAGGTTCGTGGTGGCGTCGAGCGTGGCGTCGAGGTACAGCACGTCGAGGCGCTCGACCCCGAGACGTGAGAGCGACCCCTCGACGGCTCGCACGAGGTTCACCGAGCCGAGACCGGGGTTGTCGGCATGCGCTCCGATGCGCGCTGCGAGGACGACGTCGTCACGCACCCCGCGGGACCGCAGCCACTGACCGATGATGTGCTCGCTGCGACCGCCCGAGAAGCCGTCGGCCGTGTGCACGGCGTTGCCACCGAAATCGACGTAGCGATCGAGGATGCCGTGGCTCGTCTCGAGATCGACGTTCCAGCCGAACTCCGCCGCACCGACGAACAGCGGGAAGATCTTCAGACCGGTCTCGCCCAGGTCGACCCGCACGGCCTCACCGACCCCCGGTCCGACGATCGGGATGGGAGCGGACGGGTGGGAGGACTCGGTCTGCGGCGCGCGTTCGTCCGGCGCTGTCGCACCTGTACTGAACAACCGCATATCCTCACCCCCACGTCGATCGGCGTGTTCCGACCCGGCGTACCTGCACCTCAGCACCCCCCGGTGCGTACTTCGAGAGTAGGCGAAGACGGGGAGCGGGCCGACCAAACCACGGAACAGCGGAAGAACTTCCTATAACGGTTTGGTCACGCCACGCACGAGAGCCCGATGCCACCCCTCGCGGGCGGCACCGGGCTCTCGACAGCGGAGCGGATTACTCGGCAGCGGCCTCCTCGGACGCCGGAGCGTCGGCGGCGGGCGCCTCGTCGATGACGGGCTCGAGCGAGAGCTTGCCGCGGTCATCGATCTTCGTGATCTTCACGAGGATCTTCTGACCGACCGACAGCACGTCCTCGACGTTCTCGACACGCTTGCCACCGGCGAGCTTGCGCACCTCGGTGACGTGCAGCAGGCCGTCCTTGCCCGGGAGCAGCGAGATGAAGGCGCCGAAGGTGGCGATCTTCACGACGGTTCCGAGGAACTGCTCGCCGACCTCGGGGTTGGTCGGGTTGGCGATCGCGTTGACCTGGGCACGGGCGGCCTCGGCCGACGGGCCGTCGGTCGCGCCGATGTAGACGGTGCCGTCCTCCTCGATGGAGATCTGCGCGCCGGTCTCGTCCTGGATCGCGTTGATCGTCTTGCCCTTCGGGCCGATCAGCTCGCCGATCTTGTCGACGGGGATCTGCACGCTGATGACACGCGGCGCGGTGGGCGCCATCTCGTCGGGAGCGTCGATCGCCGCGTTCAGCACGTTGAGGATCGTCAGACGGGCGTCGCGCGCCTGGGTCAGCGCGCCCGCGAGGACCGACGACGGGATGCCGTCGAGCTTCGTGTCGAGCTGGATCGCCGTGACGAACTCGCTGGTACCGGCGACCTTGAAGTCCATGTCGCCGAGAGCGTCCTCGGCGCCGAGGATGTCGGTCAGCGCGGCGTAGCGCGTCTCACCGTCGACCTCGTCCGAGACGAGGCCCATGGCGATACCGGCGACCGGAGCGCGCAGCGGCACGCCCGCGTTCAGCAGCGACAGGGTCGATGCGCAGACCGAGCCCATCGACGTCGAGCCGTTCGAGCTCAGCGCCTCGGAGACCTGGCGGATCGCGTAGGGGAACTCCTCGCGGCTGGGCAGCACCGGGACGAGGGCGCGCTCGGCCAGGAAGCCGTGCCCGATCTCGCGACGCTTCGGCGAACCCACGCGGCCGGTCTCACCGGTCGAGTAGGGCGGGAAGTTGTAGTGGTGCATGTAGCGCTTGCTCGTCGTGGGCGACAGCGAGTCGATCTGCTGCTCCATCTTGAGCATGTTCAACGTGGTGACGCCCATGATCTGCGTCTCACCGCGCTGGAAGATGGCCGAACCGTGCACGCGCGGGATGACCTGCACCTCGGCGTCGAGCGGACGGATGTCGGCCAGACCGCGGCCGTCCATGCGGACGCTCTCGGTGAGGATGCGGCCGCGCACGATCGTCTTCGTGACGGACTTGTAGGCCGCGGCGAACTCCAGCGGCGCGCCGGCGGGGAGCTCGCCCGCCTCGACGGCGGCGATGAGGTCGGCCTTGACGCGATCCTTCACGGCGTCGTCGGCGCTCTGACGCTCCTGCTTGTCGGCGATCTGGTAGACGTTCACCAGCTCGTCGTACGAGCGACCGGCGACGAAGTCGTAGACCTCGCTGCTGTAGGCCGGGAAGACCGGGTACACGCCCGGCTCCTTCGACGACGTCGCGGCGAGCTCGGCCTGAGCCTTCACCAGCTGCGCGATGAAGGGCTTCGCGGCCTCGAGACCCTGGGCGACGACGGCCTCGTCGGGCTTCGTCGCGCCGGCCTTGATGAGGTTCCAGCTGCCCTCGGTCGCCTCGGCCTCGACCATCATGATCGCGACGTCCTCGGTGCCGTCGGCCTTGGTGACCACACGGCCCGCGACGATGAGGTCGAACACGGCCTCCGAGACCTGCTCGGCGGTCGGGAACGCGACCCACTGGTCGGCGTGCTCGCCGTGACCCGGGATGAACGCGAGACGCACACCCGCGACCGGACCAGAGAAGGGCAGGCCCGAGATCTGGGTCGACGCCGATGCGGCGTTGATCGCCAGAGCGTCGTAGAACTCGCCCGGAGCGATCGAGAGGACGGTGATGACGATCTGGACCTCGTTGCGCAGACCGTCGACGAACGACGGACGCAGGGGGCGGTCGATCAGACGGCAGACGAGGATGGCCTCGGTGGAGGGGCGACCCTCACGACGGAAGAACGAGCCGGGGATCTTGCCCGCGGCGTACGAGCGCTCCTCGACGTCGACCGTCAGCGGGAAGAAGTCGAAGCCCTCACGCGGGTGCTTGCCCGCGCTGGTGGCCGAGAGGAGCATGGTCTCGCCGTCGAGGTAGGCGGCGACAGCGCCCTGAGCCTGCTGCGCGAGGCGGCCGGTCTCGAAGCGGATGGTACGGGTGCCGAAGCGGCCGTTGTCGAGAACGGCCTCGGTGGCGGTGATTTCAGGACCTTCCAAGAGGTCTCTCCTTCTTTGTTTAGACTCGCGAATCCGTGTGACGCGCGAGCGTGTTCATGAAGGAGCGGAACGGCAGGATAAGGGCGCGCGAGCACTCTCGCGAATGTCGCCTGCGCTGGCCACCAGTAGAAAGCCACCCGACATGCCACGCCGAGGAACCCACCACAGGGGACCAGCTCCTCCGCCGATCGCTCCATGAGTCGATATGAAGTTGTGGACCGCGCCGGAGCACAGCCCCCACGACTCTACCAGCGCGGCCTGCGGATGCGTCGGAGCATCCGCATCGGAGATCGTCGTCGGATCGAACCGTCAGCCGGCGGACACCCGCCGTTCATCCGCCGGATGCCTGGGCGGCCCGTGCATCCGCTGAGGTGTGCCCATGCGCATGTCAGTGATCGGATGCGGGTACCTCGGTGCCGTGCACGCCGCCGCGATGGCTTCGATCGGGCACGAGGTCGTCGGGATCGACGTCGACGAGTCGAAGGTGGCGCGGCTGTCGCGCGGCGAGGCACCGTTCTTCGAGCCGGGCCTCGATGACCTGCTCCGCAGCGGCATCGCCGACGGCCGACTCTCGTTCTCGACGGACATGGCGGATGCCGTGGGCGCCGAGGTCCATTTCCTGGCGGTCGGCACGCCGCAATCCTCCGACGGCGACGCGGCCGATCTCCGATTCGTGTGGGCGGCCGTCGAGGGGCTGCTCCCCCATCTGCGCCAAGGCGACGTGGTCGCCGGGAAGTCGACCGTCCCGGTCGGTACGGCCGAGGAGATCGCCGACCGCATCGCCTCCGCCGGAGCGACCCTCGTCTGGAACCCGGAGTTCCTGCGCGAGGGCTGGGCCGTGCACGACACTCTCACCCCCGATCGCATCGTCGTGGGCGTGCCAGACGGCGATGCCGGGCTGCGGGCCGCCGGAATGCTGCGGTCCGCGTATCGGACCGCAGCCGAGACCGATACGCCGTTCCTGGTGACCGACCTCGCGACGGCGGAGCTCGTGAAGGGCGCCGCCAATGCGTTCCTGGCGACGAAGATCTCCTTCATCAACGCGATGGCCGAGATCGCTGACGCGGCGGGAGCCGACGTGACCCTGCTGGCCGAGGCGCTCGGGCACGACGGCCGCATCGGTCACCGCTACCTCGGTTCGGGCATCGGATTCGGAGGCGGATGCCTGCCGAAGGACATCCGCGCCTTCGCCGCGCGCGCGGAAGCCCTCGGGCGCGGGGAGTCCGTCGGATTCCTCCGCGAGGTGGACGCCATCAACCTGCGTCGACGCGACCGTGCGGTGCAGCTCGTGATCGACGCGCTCGGGGGCCGCGTCTTCGGCCGACGGGTCGCCGTTCTCGGCGCCGCCTTCAAGCCGTTCAGCGACGACATCCGCGACTCCCCCGCTCTCGACGTCGCGGTACGCCTGCGCGGTCTGGGCGCCGATGTCGTGGTCGCCGATCCCGCCGCGATCGACAACGCCGAGGCCGCTCATCCGCAGCTCGCCTACGCGCGGGCGACGGACGACGCCCTCCGCGACGCCGATGCCGTGGTCGTGGTGACCGAGTGGGACGAGTACCGACGCGACCTGACGCCCGCGCATGCGGGGTCCCTCGTCCGTCAGCGCGTCGTCATCGACGGACGCAACTGCCTCGACGCGGCGGCATGGCGCGCAGCGGGGTGGACCTACCGGGGCATGGGACGCCGCTGACCCTGCCGCGCCTTGCACCCCGGGGCGCGCCTCAGCGGACCAGGACGCTCCGCTGAGCGTCGGACCGCCCGACGAAGATGTAGTCGTCGTGCTTGGCCGACCGGCCGTCGCCGGCGGTGCGGCCGTGCAGGCGCCTCCACACCCATGGCAGGGCGTGGCGTGACCACCACTGCCCGGTGCTGATCGACGACGACTCGTGCAGGGCCGCGTCGAGCGCGCCGAGCGCATCGGCGTGCGGAACGCCCAGCACGTCGCCGACACGGTAGGCGAGGAACCGGTGCCCGCTGCTGCTCAGGTGCACGAGGTCCTCGCCCCAGTGCTCGCGCTCGCGCAGAACCGGGTGCAGATCGGTGTCGATCAGCACCGCGCCCGTGCGCGCCGCGACCCCCGCGAGCGCCGTCGCGAACGCCGCGAAGCGGGCCGTGTAGATGCCGGCTGCGCGGCGGCCCGGCAGGAATGGGGTGACCAGCACGACCGTCGCGCCGATCGTGCGGAGGCGACGGACGGCCTCCTCGACGGCCCCGGCCAGGGCCGGGATGTCGACCCGGTGCTTCACGAGGTCGTTGGCACCGATGAGGATCGACACCAGATCGGGCTGGAGGGCGAGTGCCCGCTGCAGCTGGCCGCCGCAGAGATCGGCGACACGTTTGGACCGGACCGCGAGGTTCGCATATTGCAGGCCGCCCCGACCGGCGAGGAGCAGGGCGAGCCGGTCGGCCCACCCCCGCAGCGAGCCGTCCGGCGCGGGGTCGCACAGGCCCTCGGTCAGGGAATCGCCGAGAGCCACGTAGCGGCGCCACCGCTGCGGTGCGACGGGCGCGGGACTCTCGGGCCGCACCGAACGGCGGGCACGCAGGGCCCGGTCGGCCCCGTGCAGTCGACGGGCGTCGCCGTAGTGCGTCAGCAGCTGATCGCACACGCTCTCCCACGACCGCGCCTGCACGGCGGTGTGCCCCGCCGCCCCGAAGGCGCGACGCGCGGGCGCGTCGTCGACGAGGCTCTCGACCCGGGCGCGGAGGTCGCGCACATCGCCGGGGCGGTACAACCATCCGTCGACACCGCTGCGGACGAGGTCGACAGGACCCCCGCGACCGGTGGCCACGACCGGCACACCGCTCGCGTGCGCCTCTTGCAGGGTCTGACCGAACGTCTCGCTCTCGCCGGGGTGAACGAAAACGTCGAACGACGCGACGGCTGCGGCGAGCGCCTCGCCACTGAGATGGCCGAGGAACAGGGCGGACGGCAGCAGGGCCTCGAGGCGCGGACGGCTGGGACCGTCGCCGATGATCACCAGGCGGACGCCGGGGAGGTCGTGCAGCACGGCGAGGTCTTCGACCTGTTTCTCGGGCGCGAGACGCCCGACGTATCCGACCACGACGCCCGCTCCCCACGCGGCGCGGAGCGCGTCGTCCCTCCGCCGGGGGGTGAACCGCTCGGCGTCGACGCCCCGCCCCCACCGCCGGAGCCGGTCGACGCCGAGCCGCTCGAGCTGCTGGGAGGATTCGGACGAGGGCACCAGCGTGAGGGTGGAGCGCCGGTGCAGCCGCGCGATGTGCGCCTGGGCGAGGCCGGTCGTGGCGGGAACACGGTAGCGCTCGGCGTATGCGGCGACGTCGGTCTGATACGCGGCGACGGCCGCCACGCCCCGGCGCTCGGCGGCGAGCACGCCGCGCCAGCCGAGGGCGAACGGGGAGGCGAGGTGCACGACATCGGGTTCGAAGCGCTGGAGCGCGAGCGCGACGCGCGACGCAGGCGAAGTGCCGACGCGCACGTTGCGGTACCCCGGCAGGGGCAGACTCGGCACGGCCTCGATGCGAGCACCGTGGAGCGTGTGCGGCATGCCGTCCGCCGCGGGCGCGATGACGTGCGCATCGTGGCCGCGGCGTTCGAGATGACGGAGGATCTGCAGCACCGATCCGGTCACGCCGTTCATGTGCGGGAGGAAGGACTCTGTCACGATCGCGACTCTCACCTGACCAGGATGACGGCGAGCGCGGGGCCGCGCACGCGGATCGGCCCCGTCTCACCGGATGTTCACCGGATGCACGAGCGCCGGTCACCGGCTATCCCGATTTCAGTCGCCGTTCACCGCCCGCTGGAACCGTGGAGGGGTGCCCGCCGATCTGCTCTCCTCCGCCCTGACCGGCTCGTGGGCGCTGCCCCTCATGTGCGCGCTGGTGTTCGGTGACGCGTTCCTCGTGGTGATCCCCGGCGAGGTGGCGGTCACCGCGCTGGGAGCTGCCTCGGCATCCGCAGGCGCTCCCCCTCTGTGGGCCGTGATCGTGTGCGCGGGGGCGTCCGCCGCCACCGGCGACGTCGCCTGCTACCTCCTCGGCCGCCTCGCGGGGACCGACCGCTGGCGCTGGATGCGCACCGCACGGGTGCAGGGAGCGCTCGCCGCGGCGCGGCGCCGGCTCGACAAAGGCCTGGCGACCGTGCTGTTCACGGCGCGCTTCGTACCGTTCGCGCGCCTCGCGGTGAACCTGGTCGCCGGGGCATCCCGAGTCTCTCCCCCGCGCTACCTCGCGCTGGTGTCGCTCGCGGCTCTCGGGTGGGCGGCGTATCAGGCCTCGGTCGGCGCGGCCGTCGCCGCTCTGCTCCCCGGGGGCCCGCTCGTGGCCGTACCGGTGTCGATCGTCGTCGCGGTGGGGCTCGGGCTGCTGATCGACGTGGTCGTGCGTCGCGTACGACGCCGGCATCCCCACGACGAGACCCCGGTGTCCTAGGCTGGCGCACATGAGCACCGAAGAAGGCGCCTCCTCCTCGGAGGAGATGAAGCGCAAGTTCAAGGAAGCGCTCGAGAAGAAGAACGCGCACCACCGGGAGGGCCAGGCCCACCTCGACGGCGACTCCGCCGTCCACGGCGGTGCGGCTCCGCAGACGCGGCGCGAGTTCCGACGCAAGAGCGGGTGACCGTCGATGCGGGGGCCGGTCGATTCCGGCCCCCGCATCCTGTTCCTCGTCCTCAGCGGCTCCCGGATGGGCTCCGCGGTCACTCCCCCGCGAGACCCCCGAGCAGGTGGCCGAACGAGCGCCCTTCACCCAGATACGTCGCGGGGTCGAACGGATCGCTGGAAACGGCGGCGTCCCGGCGTGCGACGGCCTCGGCGAGCTCTTTCGCGCCCTTCTCGATCCGCTTCGCCAACGGAGCGACCTGGTCGCCCGCTCCTCCCCAGTCGCTCGACGCGGCGAAGACGCCGGTTGAGACGGCGTCGGCGTGCAGGTACGCGAAGAGCGGGCGGATCGCGTAGTCGATCGCGAGCGAGTGCCGGGCCGTACCGGCGTTGGCGCCGATCAGTACCGGCGTACCGGTCAGGGCGTCCGGGTCGAGCACGTCGATGAACGACTTGAACAGGCCGGAGTAGCTCGTCGAGAAGATCGGCGTGACCGCGATCAGCGCGTCCGCCGAGACGACGGTGTTGACCGCCGCCTCGAGGGCCGGCGGGGCGAACCCCGTGAGCAGGTTGTTCGTGATGTCGTGCGCGTGGTCGCGCAGCTCGATCACGTCGACCGTGGCCTCGATGTCGCGCTCGCGGAGCGCCTTCACCGTCTCGGCGGCGAGGCGATCGGCCAGCATCCGGGTCGACGATGGATTCGACAGCCCCGCCGACACGACGGCGACGCGACGCGCGGTCATCTCAGGCTCCCTTCCGGCTGAGACCGAAAGCGGCACCGGCCGCTGCGGGCGTGTCCTGGTAGGGGCTGTCGCCGGTGAGGTTGTCTCCGCGGTTGGCTCCGGGACGCGCCTGGCGGGTCGGCCCGTCGCCGAAGACCGCCTTCACGCGCGCGGCGTGCGTGGGGGCATCCGGCACGGACGCCGGACGGTCCTTCGCGAGCTCGGCACGCAGCACCGGCACGACCTCCGAGCCGAGGATGTCGAGCTGCTCGAGGACCGTCTTGAGAGGCAGACCGGCGTGGTCGATGAGGAACAGCTGGCGCTGGTAATCGCCGAAGTGCTCGCGCATCCCCGCGTAGCGGTCGATCACCTGCTGAGGCGAGCCGACGGTGAGCGGCGTCATCTCGGTGAAGTCCTCCATGCTCGGACCGTGACCGTAGACGGGGGCGTTGTCGAAGTACGGGCGGAACTGGTTCACCGCATCCTGCGACTTGGCGGCCATGAACACCTGTCCGCCGAGTCCGACGATCGCCTGCTCCGGCGTGCCGTGCCCGTAGTGCGCGTAGCGCTGACGGTAGAGCTCGATGAGGCGCTGGTAGTGCTCCTTCGGCCAGAAGATGTTGTTCGCGAAGAAGCCGTCGCCGTAGTAGGCGGCCTGCTCGGCGATCTCCGGCGTACGGATGGAGCCGTGCCAGACGAACGGCGCGACGCCGTCGAGGGGACGCGGTGTCGACGTGAAGCCCTGCAGCGGCGTGCGGAACTTGCCTTCCCAGTCGACGACGTCCTCACGCCACAGCTTGTGCAGCAGCGCGTAGTTCTCGATCGCGAGAGGCAACCCCTGACGGATGTCCTGGCCGAACCACGGGTAGACCGGTCCGGTGTTGCCACGGCCGAGCATGAGGTCCATCCGCCCGTTCGACACGTGCTGCAGCATCGCGTACTCCTCGGCGATGCGCACCGGGTCGTTGGTGGTGATGAGCGTGGTCGAGGTCGAGACGATGAGTCGCTCGGTCTGCGCGGCGAGCGCGGCCAGGAACGTGGTGGGGCTGGACGACCAGAACGGCGGGTTGTGGTGCTCGCCGACGGCGAAGACGTCGAGGCCGACCTCCTCCGCGTGCTTCGCGATCGTGAGGGTCGCCTGGATGCGCTCCTGCTCGCTCGGGGTCTCGCCGGTCGTGGGGTCGCGCGTGATGTCGCTCACCGACATGATGCCGAACTGCATCGCGGGTGCCCCTGACTGCTCGCTCATGATTGCTCCAACTCTCTCGATCCGGACCGGAGATCCGGTTCTATTCACTTGAATGTATATGAGTCAACGCGATCGCCTCCACTTTATTCCCCCCGGTAGCCTGAGCGGATGAGCACCACCGGGACCGCAGACCCCTCAGGCCCCGCGACGGCATCCACGTCGCGTCCGCGGCGGCGCGTGCCGTTCTGGGACAACGCGCGCTATGCGTGCATCGTGCTGGTGGTCCTCGGTCATGCGATCCAGCGCCTCATCTACGACTCCGACATCGCGTTCGCGTTCTACCTCGCGCTCTACGCGTTCCACATGCCGGCCTTCGCGATCATCTCGGGGTACTTCTCGAAGTCGGGGTCGCCCACGAAGACGCAGATGGCCCGCGTGCTGACCGACATCCTCCTGCCGTACGTGATCTTCGAGACGCTCTGGACCGTGACGAAGTGGCTGGTCGAAGGACAGGTCAACCCGAACCCCTCGCAGCCGTCGTGGACCCTGTGGTTCCTCCTGGCGCTCGGCATCTTCCGCCTCGTGCTCCCCTACCTGGCCCTGCTGCGATGGCCTCTGTTCTGGACGGTCGTCATCTCGGTCGGTTCCGGCTACCTCCCCAACATCGACAGCACGTTCTCGCTCTCGCGTACCCTCGGACTGCTGCCGTTCTTCGCGCTGGGGTGGTGGCTGCGCGATCGCGACATCGTCGCGCGACTGCACCTCATCGACGCGCGCCCGTGGTGGTCTCGCGTCGCCGCCATCACCGTGCTGGCCGCGGCAGGATGGGCCGCGTGGCACTGGCTGCCGCTGTGGGAGCAGGTCGACCTGCGCCACTGGCTGTTCTA
Source organism: Microbacteriaceae bacterium PS02344 (assembly GCA_029959905.1). GTDB lineage: Bacteria > Actinomycetota > Actinomycetes > Actinomycetales > Microbacteriaceae > Microbacterium. The sequence goes on along the minus strand of JASCNZ010000002.1, from coordinate 6,055 downwards.
CGAGGACTCCTACGCCGACCTCGCCGGCGAGCAGTGGTGGGCCGGCGGCATCCGCATCGTGCTGATGCTGCTGGCGGTGCTGCTGTGCGCCGCGTTCTTCGCGCTCGTGCCCCGGGGCTCGTATCGATGGACCGTGTTTGGGCAGTACACGATGTACGTGTACCTGCTGCACTCGTTCGTGCTGTACCCGTTCCGCGAGTCCGGGGCGCTGCGCGGGCTCGAACCCACCTGGCTCTGGCTCCCCCTCGTCACGGGGCTTTCGGTGGTCCTCGCCCTCGCCCTCGCGACGGCACCCGTGCGGCGGGTGTTCCGACCCCTCGTCGAACCGCGTCCGCGCTGGCTGTTCCGCGACCCCGACCTGGCCTCCGGCCGGGGCCGGAACGATCCGACCGGGTCGCGGCGACCGCGATAGCGTGGAGCGGTGACCCGAGCCGAGGCCCTCCGCGACCGCATCGTCGCCCACATCGAGACCGTCGGATTCGGCGCCCTCGGACTGCACGTCCTGGCGGATGCCGACGAGGCGCAGCACCGCTGGGCGCCCGACGACCGTATCGACGTGCAATCGGTTGCGAAGGGCGTATGCGTGATCGCTGCCGGGATCGCCGCCGACGAGGGGCTCGTCGACGTGGACGCACCGGTTGCGGAACTGCTCCCGTCGTGGCAGACGGGCACGGGGGCCGACGACGTCTCCCTGCGACACCTGCTCAGCATGTCGAGCGGCATCGACCTGCCCTGGTCCGAGACGATGATGACGGACTGGCCCGACCTCGCGGCCGAGTTCCTGAGCCGTCCCACCACCGGCCGCCGGTTCCAGTACTCGAACGCCAGCACGTACACCGCCATGACGGCGCTGGCCGAGCGCACCGGCGATGTGATGTCGTACCTGCGCCCGCGGCTCTTCGACCCGCTCGGCATCCGCGAGGCGCAGTGGGAGCGGTGCCCGAACGGGCGCATCCTCGCGGGAGGCGGCCTGATGCTGCGCACCGCCGAGATGGCGGCGATCGGACGCCTCATCCGAGACCGCGGGGCGTGGGAGGGCCGCCGCGTCGTCTCTTCCGAGTGGATCGACGCGATGCACGACGGCTGGGTGCCGGCGGGCACATCGCCCACGTACGACCGCTACGCGCTCGGCGGATGGGCGGGCCCCGGAGCCGCCTGGCGGCTGCATGGGGCCCACGGTCAACTCCTGCTGTTCATGGACGACGTCGTGGTGACGATCACGGCGCACGACCACTTCGGTGCGGATGCGGTGGCCGCCGCCGTCGTCGAGACGATCTCGGCCTGAGCCGCCCCATCTCGGACGGATCAGGCGAAGAGCTCGGCCCCCACGTACGAGCCCGGGGTCGCGCCGCCGGGGATCGCCCAGATGCCGGAGCCCACGTGGCGGATGTACTCGTTCAGCGCGTCAGTCGACAGCCGCTTCTGCAGCGCGATGAACTGCGCGGGAGACCGCTGATACGACAGGAAGAACAAGCCGGCGTCGAGGCGACCGAGGTCGTTATTGCCGTCGACGTAGTTGAACCCGCGACGCAGGATGCGGGTTCCGCCGTTCGAGTCCGGATGCGCCAGACGCATGTGCGCGTTCACCGCGATGGCGTCGCCGTCGAGGTCGGGGGCCGAGAACTCGTCGCCGCCCGAGAGCGGAGCACCCTTCCCCTTGTCGCGCCCGATGATCGCATCCTGCTCAGCGAGGCGCACGCGATCCCACGTCTCGATGAGCATCGCGATCTTGCGGGCGACGAGGTACGAACCGCCCGCCATCCATGCCGGCTCGTCGTCGGAGGCCACCCAGACATGAGCGTCGAGTGCGGCGGCGTCGTCGGCGAGGATGTTCGCCGTCCCGTCCTTGAACCCGAACAGGTTGCGTGGAGTCGCCTGCGCCGAGGTCGTGCGCGATGTCTTGCCATAGCCGAGCTGCGACCACCGCAGTCGCGCCCGCCCGAACGCGATGCGACTGAGATTGCGCACGGCGTGAACGGCGACCTGGGGGTCGTCGGCGCACACCTGGATGCAGAGGTCGCCGTGGGAACGCTGCGGATCGAGGTCCTCGCCGAGAAACGGCGGCAGACGCTCCAGCACCGCGGGGCGACGATCCGCGATGCCGTAGCGATCGCCGTCCTCGTTCTCGAACAGCCCCGGACCGAACCCGAAGGTGACGGTGAGCCCCGACGCCGGCAGCCCCTGCGCCTCGCCGGTGTCGTCCGGTGGCGCGTCCGCCGGCCCGCCCACGGCGCCGGTCGCACTGACGTCGAGCCCCTGCGTCATGCGTGCGGCCGCATAGCTCCAGTCCTGCAGCAGAGCGACGAGGTCGTCGCGGTCGGTACGGGGCATCATGTCGAAGGCCGCGAAGTGCAGGTGCTCCTGAACGGGCGTCGTGATCCCCGCCTGATGCGCTCCGAAGAACTCGTACGCGTGCTGTGCCTCTTCCGCGGCCTGCGCCCGGCCCAGCGCCGCGCCGCCCGCCACACCGGCCCCCGCGCCGATCGCGAGCCCCGCGACGCCGCCACCGATGGCGAGGCCGAACAGACCGCGCCTGCTCAGCCCCGCCGGGGCGGATGCCGCGCGGCGTCCCTCGCCGTCGGCATCCGGTCCCGCGTTCTCCATGCTCGTGCCCTCGTCGTTCAACGGCCGGTCACTCGAGGACGGTGCCGGTGAGCTGCGACAGCGGCTCGGCGAGCGCGTTGATGAGATCGGTGAACTCGCGCTTGTCGGCCTCGGTGAGCTCGGAGTACGGGACGAACCCCTCGGCGAGCGACCCGTGCTCGGCCAGCGAGGCCTCGAGAGCCGCGTAGCCCTCTTCGATCTCCGAGACGAGCGCGTCGCCCTCGTCGCCCTGCGCTGTCGCGAAGTCCTGCACGAGCGAGAAGGCCATCTTCGACCCCTCGACATTGGCGGCGAAGTCCGAGAGATCGGTCCCCGACCACCAGTCCTCCTCGCCCGAGATCTTGCCGGTCGCGACCTCGTCGAGCAGAGCGATCGCCCCGTTCGAGATACCTCCGATGCCCTGGTCCTCGAGCGAATCGGTGAATGCATCCGAGTGCACGTAGTCGTACAGCTCCTGCGCGTCGGCCAGCAGCAGGTCGCCGAAGTCCGCGCGCTGCTCGGGCGTCGACGGGGCCCAGTCCTGCCAGGCCGGCGTCTCGCCGTCGGCGTTCAGCGCATCCTGCGCCGGCACCCAGAGGTCCTTCTCGATGCGGTGGAACCCGGTCCAATCGAGCCCCTCGGCCACGGCGTCCACCTCGCGGTAGTCGATGCGGGGGTCGAGGTCGCCGAGCGCCTCGGCGACGGGTTCGATGCGCTCGTAGAAGGCGCGCGTGGTCGGGAACAGCGTACGAGCGGTCTCGTCGTCGCCCGCCTGGTAGGCGGCGACGAAGTCCTCGACCGCGGGGACGAGCTGGCCGACCTGATCCTTGACGAACGCGGCGTACAGATCGACGGCCTGCTGCTTCAGTTCGGCATCCGGACCGTCGACGCTCACGCGCTCGCCGCTCACCGTGAAGCCCGCCTTGCCCACCCCGTCGCCGATCATGCCCGGCTTGCAGAGCGTGAAGTAGTCGCCCGGCTGCGCGACGACGGTGAGGGTGCGCGAGGCCGCCGGCGCGATGTTCTCGACCTCGCCGACGATCCGCAGACCATCGTCTGCGAGCAGGTAGAACTCCGACACCTGACTGCTGCTGTTGGTCACCTCGAACGTGAGCGTCCCGCTCTGCGCGGTCGTGCCGGACACCTCGCAGGAGGAGTCCGTCGAGGTCACCTCGAACGCCGCGTCCGCCGCCGCATCGCTCTTCGCGACGCATCCGCTGAGGACGAGGGCCGCGGCGCCGGTACCGGCGATGACGGCGAGGGCTCGCTGAGAGGTGGTCATAGTGCTCCTTGTTCGGTGGACAGGGTGGTGTGCTCATCGTGTCCCGCTGGCGGGCGCGGAGAGGCGAGGGGCGGGGAGGACGAGCGGGGATTCGACGCGCGGGCTGCCCGCAGACCGCGGGCGAAGAGGATGCCGACGACCAGGAGGTACAGGCTCCACGCGACCACCTGCAGCCAGGTCATGCGCGGCATGAAGCCGACGGTGGCCTGGAGGATCGCGGCGACGGCGCTGTCGGGCGGGATCACCGCGGTCAGGTCGAAGGCCCAGCCGAAGGGGAACGCCGCCGCGCCCACCGCCACCGCACCGGAGGTCGGATCGACGGGCGCGGACGCCGTGAACGGGCCGGGCAGGGCACCGGCCTCCTGCAGGTCCATGACGGCGTAGGCGAGGACGCCGGCCGCCACGACGACGAGGAACCCCCCGGTCCACGCGAAGAATCGACGCAGGTCGAGCCGCACGGCGCCGCGAGCGATGAGGGTGCCGGCGACGACGGCGGCAGCTAGTCCGAGGAGCGCGCCGAGCAGCGCCGCCGGCGCGTCGCCGAAGGACTGCACCATCGACCACAACAGGAGCGTCGTCTCGATACCCTCCCTGGCCACGGAGACGAACCCGATCGCGACGAGCGCCCAGAGCCCGCCGTGGGTGAGGGCGCGGTCGATGCCGCCCTCGAGCGTGGCCTTCATGGTGCGTCCGGCGCGCTGCATCCAGAAGATCATCCAGGTGACCATGCCGACCGCCAGGAGCGAGAGGAGGCCTCCGATCAACTCCTGGGCCACGAAGGTGAGCTCGTATGCGCCGAACGTCAGTACGGCTCCGATGGCGAGCGCGAGAGCGACGGCGAGACCGACACCGGCCCAGAGGCGCGGCAGGACGTCGCGTCGGCCCAGGCGCCCCAGGTAGGCGACGAGGATGCCGACGACGAGCGCGGCTTCGAGGCCCTCGCGGAGACCGATGAGGAAGGTGGCGAGCACGGGTGGAGACCTTCTGACGTTCGGAGTGAGGTAAGGCATCCCTTACCGACGGAAGACTCTAGCATCGAAGTAATGGTCCGCAACACACGGCACCACCCCGCGCGGTCGCACGTACGCTCGTGCCATGGCTGAACTCTCGCTCCCGATCCTCGACCTCTCGCAGCTCGACCAGGGCCCGGAGGCGGCCGCCCGGTTCCGTGACGATCTGCGGGCCGCCACGCACGACGTCGGCTTCTTCTACCTCACCGGCACTGGCATCTCCCCCGCTCTCGAGGCGCGGTTGCACAAGGCGGCACTCTACTTCTTCGCCTTGCCCGAGGCCGACAAGCTGGCGATCGAGAACGTGAACAGCCCGCATTTCCGCGGGTACACGCGCGTGGGCGGCGAGCGCACCCAGGGCGAGATCGACTGGCGAGAGCAGATCGACATCGGTCCGGAGCGGCAGCCCGTCACGGATGGCCCGGCGTTCAACCGACTGATCGGCCCCAACCTGTGGCCCGCGGCACAGCCCGATCTGCGCGAGGTGGTGTCGGAGTGGCACGAGACCCTCAGCGACGTCGCCCGACGCCTGCTGCGGGCCTGGGCGGAAGCCCTGGGAGCGGAGGCCTCGTACTTCGACGAGCACTTCGGAGAGCCGTCGACCCTCATCAAGATCGTCCGCTACCCGGGAACCCACGAACCGGAGCCGCAGCAGGGCGTGGGTGCACACAAGGACTCCGGTGTCCTCACCCTGCTCTGGGTCGAGCCGGGCAAGGGCGGCCTGCAGGTCGAGCGCGACGGCGAGTGGGTCGACGCTCCCCCGGTGCCCGGCGCATTCGTGGTGAACATCGGCGAGCTGCTGGAGTACGCGACCGGCGGCTACCTCAAGGCCACGAACCACCGCGTCGTCTCACCACGGGCGCCGCACGAGCGCATCTCGATCCCGTTCTTCTTCAATCCGGCGCTCGACAAGCGGCTGCCGCTCATCGACCTCCCGGCCGACCTCGCCGCCGAGGCGACCGGCGTGACGCAGGATCCGAACAACCCGATCCACGCCCTCTACGGCGAGAACGCGCTGAAGTCGCGTCTGCGGGCGCACCCGGACGTCGCGGCGATCCACCACGCCGATCTCGTGGGCGCGCCCGTCTGACCCGCATCGGATGCCGCGTCCGGGACCGGGCGGCGGCATTCGGGCCGACCCTCGCATATGACGAAGGCCGCCCCACACCTGGGGCGGCCT